>NZ_OZ026449.1:0-822087 GCF_964019505.1 Spiroplasma endosymbiont of Othius punctulatus | reverse complement strand
TAAACTTGTCCTTTTCTATGTAAATTATAAGAGCATTTTTCTGTGATAGTGTGTTATTTTTTTTATTGATACTTTTAATATAAAAATGTTTAGTTAAATATTTTTATATTTCAATAAAAAAGGAATTTTTAAAAGTTACGCACTTACACACCAAATGTTAACTTACACACCAAAAACACACAAACAAAAAAACACCTAATAATGTGTGCAATTAATATATAATAATTTATGTTATAAATATTTATAAAATATATGAGGTAAAAAAATGAAAAGAACATGACAACCAAGTAAAATTAAACACGCTAGAACTCACGGGTTCAGAGCCAGAATGGCAACTAAAGGTGGACGTAAAGTTTTAAAAGCTAGAAGACAAAAAGGAAGAGCTAGATTATCAGCTTAGTAAATGAAAAATTCAAGAATTATTAAAAAGAACTATGAGTTTGAAAAAATAATAAATAAAAAGAATTTTTTAAAAAACCAATCCTTCGTCCTTTATTCAATTAAGAATGAAGACGACAAATTTAGATATGGAGTTTCAGTTTCCAAAAAGAACTGAAAAGCCTGAGAAAGAAATAAAATAAAAAGACAAGTAAGATCAATAATTTGAGAGTATATCAAAATAAGTGAAAACCATTCTGTAGATGTTATTGTCATGGTTCGTAAAGAATATGAAAATAAAACATTTATTGAAAATACAGAAAGCTTTAAAAAATTGGCCGACAGATTAAGGAAGTAATTATATGTATAAACACAAACCAGATTACAATAAGTATTTCAACAGTGGTAAAGACGGAAACAATAATGGTAATGTAAATCCCGATGGGAGCAAACCTAATTGATTTAAAAGAATTCCTTTTAAACGTATTTGAAAAATTACCAAAATTGTTCTTTTTTTATTTCTAATTTTTTCTGCGTTATGAGGTTGTGTTCAAATGATGCAACCAGATTACGTTGTTTCACAAGTATCTGATAGTTTCGGTAATAAAGTATTCTCATCTGGTGTGGGATTTGAAATTGTATTTGATTCTGAATACGCATTTAAAAATCACTGGTTTACTTTCGTTAATGGAAAAGCATATACATATTCATTAAACCTCGTAAGTAATTGAGGTGAAGCCTTTACTAATACTGGTTTCTCTCCATTCTATGGTTTCTTCGTTTATCCGATGTCAGCTATACTAGTTTGAATAATTTCATTATTCTCAGCAACGTATAGTGAAGGTCCAATGCAAGGACTTATGAACTATGAAGATTCATCATATGGTATAGCCGCCTTCTTCGCGATAGTGTTTGCCGCTATATCGGTTAGAGGGTTAACATTGGCATTTAGTTTTAAAGGTCAAATGAATCAAGGTAAGATGAACGAACTGTCAGCTAAGTCAGCTGCAGTAAATGAAAAATACAAAGGTCAAACAAGTACAGAAGCTAAGATGAGAAAACAAAAAGAAATATCTGAACTCTATAAAAAAGAGGGAGTTAATCAGATGTCGCTAATTGTTTCAATGTTAGTTTCAATGCCATTCTTAATTGCGATGTTGGCCACAATTAGGGCGTCTCATGCGTTTAAAGTTGGTTATGTTGGAACTGTATCATTTGTAGCAACACCATTTTCAGAAATGACTGCAGGTAACTTCCAATACCTACCGATAGTTGTTGTATATCTATTGTTGCAAATCACAACAATGTTCCTACCGCAGTTCTTAGAAAAATTCTTATCTAAGAATCCAAAATCTTATACACCAGAACAAAAAAAAGCAAAGAAAAAGCAATTAATATTCCAAATAGTATTCATTGTAATGTTCTTCTTCATTATTAATAGTATTGCCGCCGGGGTGGCGATCTATTGAATTTTCTCTTCATTGTTCCAAGTGTGTCAAACAGTAGGTTTCTTTATTTATAGAGAAAACGCCAAATCAATCAATGATAGAAAACGTAATAAAAAAATCGCCAAACTTCAAAAAGAAGCAGCCGAACATAATTAGAAAAAGCAACTTATATATTAAGTTGCTTTTTTATTTCCTAAGAATATGTAAAATATAACAAGAGTTTAAAATGAAAAATTACGTTAACGAGTGTATTGTTGCCCCCGCAACATCAATGTCAAATCAAGCAATAAGTATCATCAGAATTTCTGGAGATGATGCCTTTTTAATATTTAATAAAATTGTAAAAAAAAGTATAGATATTTCTAATAAACCAAAAGTAAGAATTTTATATGATGGCAACAATGTAATTGATGAAGTATTTATAATTCCATTCGTCGCCCCCAATTCATTTACGGGTGAAAATGTAATTGAAATAAATTGTCATGGTGGTAAATTAGTAGTTACAAAAATAATTGAGTTACTAGTTAAAAATGGTTGCAAAATAGCAGAACGTGGGGAATTTTCAAAACGTGCATACCTTAATGGGAAAATTGACTTATTGAAAGCCGAATCAATCAACCAAATGATTAATGCAACTAACGAAAAATATATGATGCTTAACGCTCGTAATCTTGTTGAATCACATAACTCAACATTGAAAAAAATAAAGAATGAAATTATTGATTTAATTTCCATTATTCAGACCGCAATTGATTATCCAGAGTATGAAGAAACACAAGAAGTCCCAACTGAAAATATATCCTCTCGTGTTAAACAACTTTCAGAGACAATATCAAACATTATATTATTTTCTAGATCAGCAAATAAATTAAATGAAGGAATAAACGTTTCAATTGTTGGTTCTCCAAATGTTGGTAAATCGTCCCTACTTAACGCAATGATAAATGAACAAAAGGCAATCGTCTCTGATATTGAAGGTACAACAAGAGATTATGTTGAAGGTAAGTTATATTACGAAAACTTTACAATTAATTTAATTGATACTGCCGGTATTAGAAAAACCGAAGATAAGATTGAAAAAATTGGAATTCAAAAATCATATGATCAAGTTGAAAAATCTGACCTGATATTGTTTGTAATAAACAACGATAAATTTGATACAGATTTATATGATGTGATCAAAGATAAAGAACACCTGGTTCTTATTAATAAAGAAGATATTTTGAGTAGTAATGAAAAACAAGATCTAAAGAAAAAATTTAGTAATGTTGTTTTTTCAAATGCAAAAGATAAAAAAATAAATGATCTAATTAAATTTATTGAAAAAAAATATAACAACGAAGACTTATTTAAGTTTGATGCACCACTTGTGGCCAACGCCGAACAAGTAGCGTTATTTGTTTTAATGAAAGAAAAATGTGAAACTATTATTTTTTCCTTTGATAACGGCACACCAGTAGATATAATAAATATAGAGTTCTATGAAATTAAAATAATATTAGATGAACTCTTAGGTGAAGCTTTTGAAGACGAAGTTATCAATAATATATTTAAAAAATACTGCTTAGGGAAATAGGAGATTGTATGAAGAATGTTACATTAATAGATTGTCACACACACTTTCATGATGAAAAGTATACGACAGAAGGTTATTCAGTTAATGACTTAATTGAAGACGCCACAGCTAATGGAGTTAAATATTTTATGAGTACAGGATATGATGTTAAATCATCAAAAGAATGTATTCGTGACTCAATGAAATATAAAAGCGTTTATGCTGTGTTGGGTATACACCCTAATAATGCCGCAGAAGCAACCGATGAAGATTTAAAAGAAATCGCTAAAATGGCCAAGCTTGATAAAGTTAAAGGTATTGGTGAAATTGGATTAGATTTTTATTACTCAGATAAAGATAAAGAAAAACAACTTTACATTCTTGAAGAACAAATAAAAATTGCAAAAGCAAATAACTTAGCAATTGTTCTACATGTGAGAGATCAAAAAAATCACGTTGATGTTTATTACAAGTGTTTGAAAATTTTAATTAAACATAAAATCAAAAAAGCAATGGTTCACTGTTTCACTGCTAACTTAGAAGTGGCCGAAAAATATACAGCTGAAGGTTATTTTATATCAATCTCGGGAGTTGTAACGTTTCCTAATGCAAGCGAGTTACACGAGGTTGTTGATAAAATACCAATGAAGTATCTTTTAACAGAGACTGACGCCCCTTATTTGACCCCTGTACCCTTTAGAGGTAAAACAAACAAACCAGAATATATAGTCCATACAATAAAAAAAATAGCAGAGATAAAAAAATTAAGCTATGAAGAAGTTGCTGAAGTTACATATAGTAATGCAATGTATTTATTTAATATAGAGTAGGTTGTTATGTTTAAAAGAACTAAAACAAGTGAGATTTCATTTTTCACATTCGTATTATTCATTAGTGCATTTTGCTTTTTCTTAGACCTGATTTGCAGTATGGTAATTGGTGTTACAACAATGGGTGATGGTACATCAACCGAAATACACAAACTACCATTTAGTGTAGCAATTTACAATCAACTAACATTTTATTCAATATGAGTATTGTTCATCAATGTATTTTATGCAATTTATAGAATAATGTTAAATGATCGAAAATACATATATGGAACAAAGATGCAAGAAGGACACTGATCTGACCTATTGATAATATTAATTAACATGGTTTCATTTTCTTTATATACACCAACGCTTATTGCGTCTGTTGTCTTACAAAAGGGTGATTTAATTGCCGGTGCAGCACTCGACTATCAAATTGTAAAGTCGGCGCTTGAACATGTAATTATGCCACCAACAATAACTATTTATTTATTAGTTTTTGCTAGGTTCCAAATTGACTTTAAAGATTTTGTATCTAAGAGAAGTTGATATGCCCCTCTTGGAGTTGGTATATATGGTATATATGTTATTTCATTATTTGGATTAAGTGAGAGCTTTACATTTGATGAATACATGATTAGATTCCCTTACATGTTTATTGCACCAGATAAGATGACTTACTTTGGAACAGCGGGATTTGCACTACTGGCAGTTGTGGCACACTTTGGTGCATCTGTTGGTGTTGCTTGAGCTTTTAATAAAACAGTAAGTAGAAATGTATTAATCTTTAATAAGAAGTTCAATATAAATACAGAAGAAGAAAAAATCGAAGCGTAGGCTTCTTTTTTTGTCATTGTTTTTGGGTATAAAAAAACTTATCCGAAGATAAGTAAATTATTTGTTAAATATATTTTGAAGAGTTGTGTTTGATTTTTGCGAACTCACCATTTTTTCCGTAGTATCCTGCGTCTAATCTTTGTAAAATGATTTTTTCAAAGATCTTAGCACCTTCAGCTACACCTGTTAGGGCATTAGGTGAAATTATAACTGGTACTGAGAAGATTTGGTTAAAGTATTCTTGAACACCTTTAATAAGTGCTCCACCACCACAAATTGTGAATCCATTTTTAACAATGTCTCCAGCTAATTCAGGAGGTGTATTTTCCATTAATTCAATAATTAAATCTGTTATTTTTGAGAATGCATTAATTAATACGTTTCTAACTTCTTCTGATTCTACAACAGCTTCTTTAGGTAATCCTGAGATAATATCTCTACCAAAGATTGACATTGATGATTCAGCTTTGTGTTTCGCTAATGAACCTAAGTCTTTTTTAACGTTTTCAGCTGTTTTTTCACCAATTGTAATGTTGTATTCTGAACGAATATATTTTTTGATTTCATCATCGAAGTAGTTACCTGCAACTTTGATTGATCTTGATAGGATGATGTCTCCTGACGCGATGATTGCGATATCTGTAGTACCACCACCGATGTCAATAACAACGTATCCTTTTGGTAATTCAATGTTAATACCTGCTCCTAGAGCAGCCATTTTAACTTCTTCTTCAACGAATACTAATTCAGCACCCATGTCGTAAGCAACTTGTTTTAAAGCATCACGCTCTAATTCAGTAACTTCACTTGGACATGCTAATAAGATAATTGAGTTTTTTCAGTCGTTAACCATTTTTAATTTTTCGAAAATGTTTTGTAACATTTCTTGTGCTGCTTCTAAGTCAGTAATAACTCCGTCTTTAATTGGAACAACCATTCTAATGTTATCGTGTGTTTTCCCAATCATGTCGTATGCGTCTTGTCCTAAAGCAACTAATGAGTTTGATATGTTATCGTATGCCATGATTGATGGTTCATTGTAAACAATACCTTGTTTAGCTACGTAAGCAAGTATGTTTGATGTACCTAAATCTAAAGCGATATATGTGCGATCTTCTCTGTTCATTTTTTAATTCCCCTTTATCCTATAAGTTCTCTAAAGCGTCTTGGTGTGTTCTTTCAGCTTTTAAGATTTCAAAGATTTCTGCTTCGAATTTTTTTGTACCGTTAATAACTGCTAAAAGAGGTTGTTCACCAATTCTTGTTGGTAATTGTAAAGTATCAGCAAAGTATTTATCCATACCTTTAATTAATGCTCCACCACCACAAAGTGTGATTCCGTTTCTGTAGATATCTCCAGCTAATTCAGGAGGTGTATCTTCTAATACTTGAACTGTTAAGTCAATGATTCTTGAAACTGGAACTTTTAATAGATCACGAATTTCTTCTGGTGTAATTTCGATTTCTCTTGGTAAACCAGAAACAACGTCTCTACCGTAAACTTTCATTTTTCTTTCATCAGCAAATTTAGCTAATGATCCAATTGTTACTTTAATTGATTCGGCAGTTTTTGCTCCGATTTCTAGTCCGTATTGTGAACGGATGAATTTTTGACATTCGTCATTTAGGTAGTTACCTGCTACTTTAATAGATTTAGAAAGAACGATGTCTCCTGATGCCATAACAGCAATATCAGTAGTTCCACCACCCATATCAACGATTAAGTTTCCTGTTGGAGCGTAAATATTTACTCCACCACCTAAAGCGGCCATTTTTACTTCTTCTTCTACGAATACTCTGTCGGCACCTAAGTTACCAGCAATTTTTTGTAGAGCAGCTTTTTCTAATTCAGTAATAACTGAAGGACAAGCCAATAATACGATTGAGTGTTTTAGTGATTTTTCTAAACGTAATTTTTTAAAGATGTACTTTAATTGTGCTTCTGTAGCACGGATGTCTGTAATAACACCGTCAACCATTGGTCTAACAACACGGATTGATTTGTTTCCCTTACCAATCATTTTGTATGCTTCTGTACCAACAGCGATAATTTTATTTTCTTTAATTTTGTATGCAACAATTGAAGGTTCGTTGTAAACAACTCCTTGTCCTGAAACATAAACTAAAGTGTTAGCTGTACCTAAGTCCATTGAAACGAAAGTAGGTTTGCTATTTGATTTACTTTTGAACGCCATGCGAATATCTCCTACTAATTTTGTAAATTCTTAATATATTTTAGTGTTTTGTTGATCAATATCTCCAAGGGTTATATCGCCCTTAAATATATAGTCAATAATATTATACCATTATGTATTGATAAATACAAACATTTAAGTGATGTAACCCTAATGGTAATGGGAGTTAAAAGTGATTTTGCAATCTAATATAATTAAATTTTAACAAAGTTTTACCTTATCATCTATTTAAGTTTGTGTTTGTAAAAAATATTTTAAACATGGTTTATAAATTGAAAAGTAAAAACAGGAAATTAATCCTGCTTTTTATATTTTGTATTCTCTTTCTTTTCTGCCTTTAGCAACTTCTACTCATTTCATAATATTTTTTTCATATTCACGAGCACCATCAATAACGGTCATTAATGGGTCATGTGCAATGTGAACCTTAAATTGGAAAATTGATTTTAGGTAATCTTCAAATCCTTTTATTAATGCACCACCACCACAAACAGTAATACCATTAACTATAATATCACTTGATAATTCAGGAGGTGTATTTTCCATAATTTCAACAATTAAATCAATAATTTTTGAGAAGGGACCAAGAAGGCAATTCTTGATTTCTTGTTGTGAAACAACAACTTCACGAGGTAAGCCAGAAATGATATCGCGACCATATACTCGGTATGTTCTACCGCCCTCGACTTTTGAAAGTGTTCCAACTTCTTTTTTAATTTTTTCTGATGTACGTTGACCAACAATAACGTTGTATTCTGAACGAATGTATTTTTTAATTTCATCGTTTAAAACGTTACCAGCAACTTTGATTGATCTTGATATAACAATTTCACCAGAAGCGATAACTGCAATATCTGTAGTTCCACCACCAATATCAATAACAAGGTTACCAAATGATGATCAAATGTTTACTCCAGCACCAACAGCGGATAATTTAACTTCTTCTTCAATTAATATATCTTCTGCACCTAATTCTGAAACAACTTCACGTAATGCGTTTCTTTCTAATTCTGTAATTGAACTCGGACAAGCCAATACTACTAGTGAGTTTTTTAACAAGCTTGAAACTTTAATTCTTGAAAAAATTGCTCTAATCAAGTCTTTTGCGGCATCAAGATCAGCAATAACACCATCCACTAAAGGGGTTACAATTCTTGTGTTCTCGTTTGTTTTTCCGACCATGTCGTACGCTTCCATACCAACAGCTATAATTTCATTGTGTAAAATGTTGTAAGCAATTGTTGAAGGTTCGTTGTAAATTATTCCTTGTCCACCTAAGTAAGCAACTACGTTTGCTGTACCTAAATCTAGTGCAACAAACGTTTTATTTGCAGTGTTGTCTTCTCATCTTTTATATGAACCCATGTTATCTCCTGATAATTTAATTAACTAATATAAATTATAATATAATTAGTTGTATAAAAGCAAATGGTATCACATGATTATTGTAGTAGAAGGTAAAACAGACATAGAAAAATTGAAATCTATTTATGGAAATAATATTAATATTATTTCTACAAATGGATTGGGAATCAATATTCAGATATTGAACCAATTAAAGGAGTTGTCAAAAAATAATAAGATAATAATTTTCACTGATCCAGATGGACCAGGTTTAAAAATACGAGAAAAAATAAGTGATTATTTAGACAACAAATGTTTCCATGCATTTGTTGATAAAAAAAATATAAAAGGTAATAAAATTGGAATTGCCGAAGCTGAAAAAGAAGATATAAAAAAAGCTTTAGAAAATCTAGTCGAGTTCACCACCACCAAACAAACTATAACTTTAGAAGAATATATTGACAGTGAAATGTATGTTAAAAAAAACAGAATTAAGATTTGTGAAAAGTATGGATGACCAATCGATATTAATTCGAAACGACTATTTAAATGATTAAACATGTACGGTGTTAAAGGATAAAAAATACTAATATTAGTATTTTTTTATTGTTAAATTTCATCAAATTTGAACAAAAATTACGGCACAAAAATTATAATAACTTATAATAATTTTAAGCAAAATTTGAGGTTCAAAATGTTTAATAAGTTCAACAATAAAAAGAGAAGAATTGTCGGTTTCTCCATATTGGCATCTACCTTGGTATTTGGAATGACATCAACATTAATGGTAGCACCAGGAATTGGTGTTGAATCTTTAATGTTTATTACAAGTGTTAAAAAAGAACTGCAAGAGATTACCCCAAAGGGTAAATTTGTTTTAGATAAAAATAGTCCAGCGTATTCAATTGTTAAAAATGTAATTAAAAAATCATTTGTAGCTGATGCAATTTCTACAATTGACCACAACAACGAAGAAGAACTAAAGATGAAAATCATTTATGAAGAATATGCATTAAATTGATTTGATGATCACTTTGGTGAAGAAAAAGATATTGACTTATATGATGTCGGTAATAGTTTGATTGAATTTGATAAAAGTGTAGCTGGTAAATTTCACAGTTTTGGTTTTGTTAATCCTGGAATATCTTGAGTATTTTCCTTAGAAGGATTAAGTGAAATATATTCAAGTGAAATATATGACCTATCATTAAAACAGCAAACGTTATATGACCAAGAAGAATATGAATATTATATTGAAGATAACGGAATAATCGGAAACACCGTTGGAATAGAAGTCACATATAGCAAGGGTACAAACATTGTAAATAACAAAGTTTGATTTTTAAATAAACAAATTGAAACAATCCAAGCAGCCCTAACGTTACACGTAACAAGTGGAGCGCTAGGAATTAAAATATTTAAAGATGAAAAAAATGAACTTAGTTTGAATGATTCAATATTTGATAAACACGTAACAACTGATGATTTATATCATCCAAACTTCACATCAACACTTACTTTATTAAGAATAGCAATTGTTTTCTTTGCGTTAAGTGTTGCAATAGTACCAGCAGGAGTTATTGTCAGTCACTTAACTTTAAAAAATACAAGTAGAGAAAAAAAGATTAAAAATAATCCGGAGAATTAAGTATGAAAAAACTAATTAATATTTTAACTGCATCAATTTTGGTTTTTGGAACCACAATGGTTGTTGTCTCTTGCATAAAGCAAGGCCCACCTATAAACCCATTAAGCATTGGAAAAGGAATTAAAAAAGTTGACGGTGCAGTTGAATATAAAAACGGAACAAACAACAGTGGTAAGGATTCAAAATTCACAAATTATTTTATTGTCGGAGATAGTTTAAGTGATGTTGATGGTATTACAACAATGCTAAAAAATAAATTTAGTGTAAATATATCTGACATTGAAGTTGATTTTGGAATACCTTTAGTTAGTAAAAAGAAAATAAGTTTCGATACTGACTTTAATTTAGTGTTAGGAGATCAAAGCGCTGAATCAAATGAAAAATCACCAAGCAAAAAGAATGGTTATGGTTTTTCAGATAAAAATAATAAATGACATAGTTCATTTTCAAACGGACCTACAGCTGGGTACTTATTAAACAATTTACTGGGGTTTGAAGAAATCAACGCTTCAAACAAATACAGTAAGTCACTTGATAAAACAATGAGAAATTATTCAATTGGTGGAGCAACCGCAATTAGTGCAGCAACTCCAGCTGAAGGTTTTTTATTAGATGATGTGACAATAGACAGACAAGCAAGAACACTGATATCTCAACACCATGTTGAACAAACAAAAAATGATATTGTGTTCTTAGAAATTGGTGGAAATGATTTGTTTGCGCTTGGCGGTTTAAAACCACAAGACACAATTACACAAAACAAGATGATAAAAGAATCAATGGAGAAAATCAAAATTGCATTGTTTACTTTATTGAATAACGGAATTGAAAACGTAATTGTGGGTACGCCACCAGATGTTTCGGTTGTTCCGAGATATAACAATCTTGAAGAATGTCCAGAACAATTCGAATACATTGAACAAATATCTAAAAGATATAACAACGAAATGATAAACACAATAAACTATGTATCAAGTTTCTACCCCGATCAAGTTAGGACGTACGATATTTATTCTAAATTTGATGGTTTGAAAGAGAGACACAACGATGTGTATGAAGGGGTAGAACCAAACACAAATACCGAAACAGAATATTCTCTTGATATGGCTTTAAAATACGATATAAATTTTGATTTAAAATACAAAGTGCCGTTAATTGGCGAGCGCGTCATAAATTTATTGAGTGGAAACCAAATAGATGGCTTTAAAGTATTTGATTATGAAAGCGTAGGAAATGCAGCAAAACTTGCCGCAGCTGCAGTTTCTAAAACTTGATCATTTAATATGTCGGCAGACATCGGTGTAAGAATGTACAACAAAAAACCAGATTTAGATATTGATTCTTTCTTCTTTTCTGACTTTGTTCACCCCACAAGAATGGTTCACGAACTAGTGGCAGAAGACCTGGAAGTGCTTGCTAAAGAATTAGATAATTAAAATCCATTTTATGGATTTTTTTATATGTAAAATATACCCATGCAAGCAAAGAAACATTTCGGACAAAATTTCATAACAGACAAAAACCTTATAAATAAAATTGTAAGTTGTTTAGATGAAGATTCAGACCTAGTAATCGAAATAGGTCCTGGTAAAGGTGCGCTAACTGGAGTACTTGTTGATAGATTCAAAAAAGTAATTGCTATCGAAATAGACAAAGATCTTGAGCCTTTGTTAAGAGAAAAATTTGACACACCAAACTTTGAATTAATTATTGGTGATGTATTAGAAAAAGATTTTAAATCATTAATTGATTTTTCAAAATATAAAAAAGTTCAAATCATTTCAAACATTCCATACTATATAACAAGTCCAATTATGTTCAAAATATTTAATACATCTGATGTATTTTCAAAAGCTGTATTCATGGTCCAAAAAGAAGTTGCCCAAAGAATTTGTGCAAATGTTGGCGAAAAACCATACAACAATCTTTCAATAACATCTCAATTTTATTCAAAACCAAAATATGAATTTACAGTTGGTAAACAAATGTTTAAACCAATCCCAAAAGTTGATAGTGCAATTATCACTTTAGATTTTTCAAACAACCACGTTGGTGAAATTGTAGATCATGAAAAATTCATTGCGTTTGTTAGACAAGTGTTTAACAATAGAAGAAAAACAATTTTAAATAATTTATCTCAAACAATTGGAGATAAAGCTAAATCAGAAACTATATTAAATAGCTTGAATATCAAACTAACACATAGACCAGAAAACTTAACACTTGAAGAACTTATGAGTGTTTATATAGAAATCAAGAAAAAGAAAATTGATAATTAATATAAGAGTAAAATTAAGACATAACAACCAATTCGAAATTATGAGCAAGGAGCAATATGTTAAAAATAAATAACGACAATATCAAAGTTGTGGTTTCTGATATTGATGGAACAATGTGTCAATATACTGAAGATGGTGAAAGATTTATCTCACCAGGAATATTAAAAATGATCAAAGAACTTAGTGATGAAAAAATATACTTTGTTCTAAATACTGGTAATAGTGTTCCAATGATGGATGACTTTAGTAAGTCATATAATGCTGGAAAATCAAAGTACCTAAAATACTTTGTGGGTTTAAACGGAAATGTAATTCATGACTTTTCAACAAGCATTTCTAATGTTGTAAACTTAATACCCTCAAACATTGTAGAAGAACTATACAAGTCACTACTACCATTAAAAGCATTAATCGCAATTACATCTAAAGATGGGTGAGTGCAATATTTACAAGGACATGGAAAAGTAGAAGATGTAACAAGTTTCATTGGTTTAGATAATGAAAAGCAATGAAAAAACATTGATGAAATGAAGTCATTCGAATCATCTCCACACATCACAATAAAGGTAAACAATCCAAAAATTAAAGAAGCAGTTTTGGGTGTTGCAAATAAATACAGTGACCTAATTGCAGTTTCTTGATGAAGTGAAGACGGAGTAGATATCAACATAAAAGACTCAAATAAATATTCTGGCCTAAACTCATTAATCAAAATATTAAATGAAAACGAAGGCGAAGATATTTCGATTGATAACGTAGTTTACTTTGGAGATCAGAACAACGACATGAGTGTGTTTGATAACATTAAATACGCAATTGCAATGGGTAATGCAATTGAAACAATTAAAGCAAAAGCCTTTGCAATTACTGATTCTTATAAAGTTGATGGTGTTGCAAAATACATTGATTCAATCAAAATTTAATAAATAAAAAATGCAATCAAATTGCATTTTTCTTATTTAAGATTTGCTACGTATTGAGAAGGGAAAGTATATGGATCTGCATTTCCATATTTTTCTTCATCTAAAGAAGAAATCAATTTCATATCTTCATCAGTTAATTTAACTTTGTCTAAATCCATATTTTCAGTGATTCTTGTATTTGTAACTGATTTAGGAATAATAGATAAACCTAAATCCAATGCTCACCTTAGTGCAACTTGAGCAGTTGTAACATTGTGTTTTTTAGAAATATCATTGAGTACACTTAGTTCACCAATTTTACCTGCCATCAAAGTTTGATAAGAAGTAATTATGATATTTTTTTCTTTACAGTATTTAATTAATTCTGGTTGTTGTAATAGCGGGTTTAATTCAACTTGATTAACTGTTGGTATAACCTTAACCTTTGGTAAGAATTCTTCAAAGTGTTTAACCATGAAGTTTGAAACACCAATAGCTTTAACTCTACCTTCACTATAAACTTGTTCTAATGCTTGATAAATTTCTAAAGCGTAATCAGAATATCAATGAACTAAACAAAGGTCTAAGTATTCTAGTTCAAGTTCTTTCATAATTATGTCAAATTGTTTTAAGGCATCTTCTTTTGATTTCGCGTTAATTCAAATTTTTGAAGTAATAAAAATATCTTTTCTATTGATTCCAGATTCTTTAATTGCTTCAGCTACTATTGTGTGGTTTTCATAAACCATAGCTGTATCAATTAATCTGTAGCCAGATTTAAGTGCAAACTTAATTGCCTCCTTAGTCTCTGATCTTGATTTCATAAGGTATGTTCCCAAACCAAACACAGGCATATCGATACCGTTATTTAATTTATATGTTTTATCAATTATTTTCATTTGTTCTCCTGGGATTGGGCTCCAATCCTATTTATATGATAATTGATTAAGCAACCATTAACAGTGCAATGTGAATTATTAAAAATATAAAAAATAGAACTTAGAGTTCTATTTTTTATTTTCGAAATCAATAACACTATCTGCTCAATTAGTTGAGAAGTTAATATCATGAGTTGTAAGTAATACAGTTCCTTCAAAAGATTGTATTGCTTCTAATAATGATTCTTTAGCAAGAACATCAATATGGTTTGTGGGCTCATCTAGTAACAGTAGAGCGCACTTTTCTAGACTTAGGGCAGACAATCTAACTTTAGCTTGTTCCCCTCCAGAAAGGGTTTGAATTGATTGAAACATTAATCCAGTTTTAATTCCAAACTGAGATAATTTAACTCTAGCTTCTTGTTCTGTAATGTTTGGAAACTTTCTTAATAAGTATTGAATAGGAGTAACATCATCAAACTTTTCAATTTGTTTAAAGTATTGGAAAGTTAAATGTGGTGCGTATTTTACTTCACCATCAAATGGTTTGATCTCACCAGATATTGTATTTAGTAAAGTTGTTTTACCAACACCGTTTTTACCTGAAACAATATGTTTTTCACCTTCGCGAATAACAAAGTTCAAGTCTTTAATTAATGCACGATCATAACCTAATGCTAAGTTTTTAAAGTCTAAGATAATACTTGAACCAGGTTTTTTATATGCAAACTTAAAGTTTGGTTTAACCAAATCTTGACGTTTTCCCATAACATCCATTTTCTCTAATTGCTTAACACGTGATTGTGCTGACTTAGCAGTTGAGGCACGAGCGGCATTTTTAGCTACATATGTTTTTAATTTATCAATTTGTTTTTGTTGTGAAGAGAAGGCGTTATCATATTGAACACGTCTCATTTCTGATTCTTCCATATATTTATCATAGTTACCAACGTATCTATTAACTTGTAGGTTTTCAATTGCATAAATAATTCCACATGTTTTGTTGATGAAATCAACGTCGTGAGAAATTAATACAAATGGTTTTTCAAACGCTGCAAGATATTTAGCCAATCATTCAACTTGAGTAATATCTAAGAAGTTAGTAGGTTCATCTAACATAAAGAAATCAAAGTCACTTACAAGTAATTTTGCTAGCATTATTTTAGCCTTTTGACCACCAGACATTGATTCTAGTTTTAAAGGTAATTTATCAATACCGATACCAAGTCCATTTATCAAGTTACCAATTTTTTTCTCAACCTGATCAAAACCTTTAATATCCAATTCGTTTTGAATGTCTAACGCTTTAACTAAATCGTCTTCTTTATATTCAATTGCCATACCTTCATAAATTTTGTTCATTTTATCTTCTAAAAAATATAGTTCTTTGAAGGCTTCTTTTAGATATGAATCAACTGTTATGTTTGGTTCAACTTCTAAATGTTGATCTAGATATCCAATCTTTACACGTGGATGTAATTCAACACCACCTTTATCTGGTGTAATTTTTCCAATAATAATATTGAACAAAGTTGTCTTACCAGAACCGTTTGCTCCAATAAGTGCAATGTGTTCTTTTCTATTAAATCTAAATGTTACATTATCGTATAACTTCTTACCACCATTGGCATGAGTCATATCCTTTACATAAATTAATCCCATTGTGCACTCCCTTCGTCATTTAATATTAAGTATATAATAATTACCAATTTTTAGATAATATAATTATATATAGGAATACAATTATGGCAAAAATAAATAAAGACGAAATAATGATTTTTGGGTTAACCTCAAATCAACCACTAACAGAAAGGATATGTAAAATTATTGGCGTTAGACAATCAATAATTACTACAACAAAATTCTTGGATGGAGAAATGCTATTACAATCACTTGACAGTGTTAGAAATAAAGAAGTTTATTTAATTCAATCAACGTCACAACCAGTTAATGAAAATTTAATGGAATTGTTAATCGCAATGGACGCCCTAAAAAGAGCAAGTGTAAGAAAAATAAATGTTGTAATACCTTACTTTGGTTACGCAAGACAAGATAGAAAAGCAAAAGGTAGACAACCAATTTCTGCAAAACTTGTTTCAACTTTAATCGAAACAGCAGGAGCACACAGAGTTATTGCTGTAGATCTTCACTCATCACAAACAATGGGGTTCTTTGATATTCCAGTAGATAATTTTTCAACAGCTCAAACATTAGCAAACGAAATTATTGACACAATTATTAAAGAAAAATTAGATCCAGAAAAATGTATTCTTGTTTCACCAGATCATGGTGGATTAAAAAGAGTACATGATATTGAGAAATACACTATTGGTATGACAAAAGGGATTGCTGTTGTTGCAAAAAGAAGACCTGAACCAAACAAAGCAGAAGTTGAATTTGTTCTTGGTGATATAAAAGAAAAAGTTTGTTTTATTGTTGATGACATGATTGATACTGGTGGAACTATTTTAAATGCTGCAAAAGCATTAAAAGAGTTTGGGGCGACAAGAGTTTATATTCTTGCATGTCATGGTTTATTCAATGGGACAGCCTCAAAAAAAATGGCAGACTTTATTAAAGAGAAAATAATCGAAGGTGTTATTGTTACAGACACAATCAAAATCGAAGAAGAAAGAAAATTTGATGGTTTAAGAATAATATCAGTTGATCAATTAATTGCAGATATGATTATGGCCTCATATAATAGCGAATCACTATCTGGTGTATACGAAACAAAACAAGAACAGATAGCTAAAAAAATCCAAGACTACTTGAAAAAAGGCTAATCATGGATAAGTTAATTGTAGGGCTTGGTAATCCCGGAAAGGATTACCAAAACACTAGACACAACTTTGGATGAATGTTTATTGATTTTTTATTAGAGAAATATGGATTTGATAAAAAACAAGAAAAACTAAAATCAGAATTGTATTTTACAAAAATAAATGGAAAAAAAGTTATATTACAAAAACCGCTAACTTACATGAACTTAAGTGGTGAAGCAATTGTTTCAGTTATGAACTTTTACAAAATAGAAAAGAAAGACATATTAATTGTTCACGATGACAAAGATTTAGATTTTGGTATACCTAGATTTAAAACTAATGGAAGTGCCGGTGGACAGAATGGTGTTAAAAATATAATCCAACAACTAGGTACGCAAGACTTCAATAGACTGCGTGTTGGTATTGGTAAAGTTGATCCAAATTACAAAATCATTGACTGAGTTATGAAAGACATAACTCAGTCTCAAAAAGATGAACTAAAAAAAGAATTTATAAAATTTTGCGAAGGAATTGAAATGTTCATAAATGATCAAGAGATGATCAAAATAATGAACAAATTTAATTAATAGCTTTAAGGAGATTTATGGCAGAAAATAAATTATTAACAGTTATTACATGACAAGAAATTAAAGCGGCTATTGTTAAAAAGGCTGATGAATATACAAAAATTTATGACGGAGTTCAACTAACAATAGTGGCTGAACTTGAGTCAACATTTATGTTTGTTTCTGACTTTATACGTGAGTTACCAATTGATGTACAAATTAGATTTGTTTCTTATCCAACAGATTCAAGAAAAGACTTTGATATTGAATTAGGTAAATATGAAGCGTTGACAGGAAGGCACGTTTTGATCATGAATGACATGCTTTACAAAGGTAAAGGACTGAAGAAAATTTATGACAAAATTAAATCTGAGGACCCAGCTGATATTCGTGTTCTAACATTATTAGAAAAACCTACAACAAAAAGAGTAACTAAATTTAATGTTGAATCATTATTCCAAGTACACAACGAACATGTGCTGGGTTATGGATTAACATACAACGGAAGTTACCGTGGTTTAAAATCAATTTATAAAGTAGTTGAAGAGACAAGCAAATAATGAGTAACAAAAATTTTTATGTAACAACACCAATTTATTATCCTAGTGGACAATTGCACATTGGTCATGCGTACACAACAGTTCTAGCAGATATAATTTCAAGATACAAAATAGAAAATGGTTACAACGTTTTCTTTTTGACGGGTTCTGACGAACATGGTCAAAAGATTGAAACAAAAGCGAAAGAAGCTGGAGTCGACCCTAAAACTTATGTTGATAAAATTGTTGTTGGTTTTAAAGAATTATGAAAAGAGCTTGATGTTGAATTTGGTAGATTTATTCGCACAACAGATGAAGACCATGTAGAAGCAGTTAAAAAAATATTTACAAAACTATTAAAACAAGATGATATTTATTTAAGTGAATACAAAGGTAAGTATTGTGTAAGTTGTGAAGAGTTTTTAACAAGAGAACAAATGGATGAATCATTTATTCATGTTGTCTGTAAAAACAAAGCAATAGACTTTTCTGAAGAATCATACATGTTGCGTGTTTCGAAATATCAAAAATTTTTAGTAGATTTATTTAAGACAAACTTTTTGGTTCCAGAAAATAGAAAGACAGAAATGTTAAATAACTTCATTAACAATAACCTTGAAGACCTGTCAGTTACACGAGTGACTTTTGATTGAGGAATTAAAATTAATGAAAGTGACAAACATATAATTTATGTTTGATTGGACGCCCTTTCAAACTACATTACAGCACTTGGGTGAGGTAGTGATGAAAAACTATTAAAACAATTTTGATCAAAAGATAGTGAAGTTTTACAAATAGTTGGTAAAGAAATCACGAGATTCCATTCAATTTATTGACCAGTAATGCTAAAAGCTCTTGGTTTAAAAACTCCCGATAAACTTTTATCACACGGGTGAATTATGGCCAAAAACGAAAAAATGTCAAAATCACTAGGTAACGTTGTTGACCCTAGGGAAATGATAAAAACCTATGGCTCAGATGCCGTCAGATTTTATATTGCACTAAACTTGCCAACTGACAATGACGGATCATATTCAGATGAATTGATGGTTGAATCATTTAATACAAACCTTGCAAATAATATAGGAAACTTAATTTCAAGAGTTTCAAATATGATTATAAAATACTCAAACGGTAAACTAAAACCGGTTGATATTAGTAAATCAAAATTGTTTAGGAGCGCACAAGACACAATTGTTGCATATGACAAATTCATGAATGAGTATAAATATTCAAAGGCTATAGAGGCCGTGCTTGAGTTGGGTAATTTATCTAATAAATTAATTGAAGATTCAAAACCATGAGATTTAGACAAACAAAACAAAGTAGAAGAATTAAACTTATTACTATCAGAATTACAATATTCAATTACAACTATAAACTACCTACTGAAACCAATTTTAGTGAAGACATATGAAATTATGATGAACCAAATGGGTGTAAACATTAAGGAAATCAATAAAGAAACAGTTGTTAAAAACAAAATTATTTATAACCAAGTTAGTGAAAAATTAGTGATCTTCAAAAGAATAACTATATAATATTATAAATATATAATTTAATGATTTATATTTGGAGTAAAAATGAAAAACAAAATAACATACAGAAAGGTAGAAGAGCAAGATAAAAAGGATTTATTTAATATTTTCCACGAAGACAACTCAGACATTGTTAGGTTTTCATATTCAATGTTGGGTTTAGACAAACTAACTGACATTGAATTGTTAGAAAGAATGATAAAAGTTGATGCGGAAATTATATTAAGAGAAGGTAAGTTCTTAGGAGTTATTGAAACTACTCCATACGACTCTGATTCAATTGAAATCAGACTGGCAATGGAAAAATTTGATCATGTAGATCAAAGAGAATCAGAAGCAGCTACAGAAAAGTTTATATTGAAACAACTAGAAAAACATGGTGTTTCAAGAATAATTATTGAAGTGCATAAACAATTCGACCTAGCAATTAAGCATTTATTATCAGCAGGTTACAAAGTTGTTTCAACAATAAATGACGCGGTAACATTTGAATTCGATTTCAAAAAATTAAACAAAAAATAAAAATAAAAGATAACAATATCTAAGTCAACACTTAGATATTTTGGAGTAAGTTATGGGAACACATAAAATCACATTTAGAAAATTAGTAGAAAGCGATAAAAAAAACTTATCAGGACTATTTGGAAAATCATCAAAAGCAGATACATCAGCTTATGCAATATTTGAACTTGACCAATTGAGCGAAGATGATTTATTTAAAAGAATGGCAAATCTAAACGTCGAAGTAATAACTAGGGATGATAGTTTATTTTTGGGAATTATTGAAATGGTTCCATATGAAAATAATGGATTAGAACTTAGAACGGTCGTTATTCAAGACGACAACATTGATCCAAAAGAATCAGAAATTGCAACCGAAAAATACATTATTAAAGCACTAAAAAAACATGGTGCAACAAGAATTATTATTTCAATTGAAAAAACACAAGACGCAACAATTAACCACCTATTGTCATCGGGATATAAAGTTGTTTCAACAATTAATAACATAATTACATTTGAATTTGACTTTGGTAAATTCAATAAATAAAACTAAATAATTAATCATTAACAAACACAATTTAAAAATTAGTGTTTATGAGGGGACATGCCAAAACAAGCTATTAACTTTAGGGACATAGAAGAAAAAGATAAAGAAGAAATTTTCTACTTGTTCAAAGATGAGAATGATCACAAGATCGAAAATACATCATATTCAATGTTGGGTCTTAATAAGTTAAATGAAGATAAACTTTACACCAGAATGATAAATGCGGGTGCTCAAGTTATAGTAGCGAGCGGAAAAGTTGTTGGTATTATTGAAGTAGTTCCATATGACGAAGACGCACTAGAACTAAGAATCGCAATCATTATTGGTTTGAGAGAAACAATAGAAGAAGATGAATGAAGTGATGTTGTCGACAGATACATCATTGCAATACTAAAAAAATATGGTGTAAAAAGAATTATTATGGAAGTTTCAAAAAAAGGAGACAAGACAATTACATATTTACTGGATTCAGGATTCAGAGTAATTTCTACTATAAATGATTCAATATCATTAGAATTTGACTATACAAAATTCAATCAATAAAACAACGAGAGATATCTCGTTTTTTTATTGGTATTATCTAATTATGTTAAAAGAAAATTCAAAAATGAAAGTTGACATTGTTGTTATTGGTGCAGGACACGCAGGTGTCGAAGCAGCTTTAGCTAGTGCAAGAATGGGATGTAAAACCGTTCTTTTAAATCTATATAAGGATAGAATTGCAGCTATGCCATGTAATCCATCAATTGGTGGACCAGCTAAAGGTATTGTTGTTAGAGAGATTGATGCACTAGGTGGCGAAATGGCCAAAGCAGCAGATGCAACTGCGCTACAAATGAAACTCCTAAACTCATCAAGGGGACCAGGGGTTTGAGCATTGCGTGCACAATCAGATAAAGTCAAATATTCAAAATATATGCAAAATAAAGTATCTAACCAAGAAAACCTTCAATTAATTGAAGGTGTGGCTAAGGACTTAATTTTAAAGGACTCAAAAGTAACTGGGGTCCTTTTAGAGGATGGAAGAATTATTGAATGTGATTCAGCAATATTAACTACAGGTACTTATTTGTCATCAATTCTACATAGAGGAAGTGAAACAGAAAATACAGGACCAGATGGTGAAATTACTACTTCATATTTAAGTGATACATTACGTGAAAATAAAATCAAAATTTTGAGATTTAAAACAGGTACTCCACCTCGTGTTAAAACAAACTCAATTGATTTTAGTAAAGCTCAATTAGAACCGGGGTCTGATGCAAAATTGGCATTTTCATTCTCTACAAAAGAATACAGAGATGTTAAAGATCAAGTTCCATGTCATTTAATTTATACAACAAAAGAAACTAAAACAATTATAGAAAATAACCTAACAAAGTCAGCAATGTATGGGGGAACCATAGATGGTGTTGGGCCAAGGTATTGCCCATCATTTGAAGACAAGGTTGTAAGGTTTAATTCAAAAGAACAACATCAATTATTCTTAGAACCAGAATCGCTGTCACTAGACACAATATATGTTCAAGGTTTTTCAACTTCAATGCCAATTGATATACAAGAACAAATGTTAAAAAGTTTACCTGGATTTGAAAATTGTATTGTGGATAAATGAGCATATGCAATCGAATATGATTGTATTGATCCAACACAACTTGAATTATCTTTGGAGTTAAAAGGAATAAAGAACTTATTTTTGGCTGGCCAAATAAATGGAACAAGTGGATATGAAGAAGCAGCTGGTCAAGGATTAATCGCAGGTATTAATGCTGTTCGAAAAATTCAAAATAAAGAACCACTAATTTTAAAAAGAAGTGAAGCTTATATTGGAGTTATGATTGATGACTTAGTAAATAAAGGTGTGGTTGAACCATACAGGCTTTTAACTTCTAGATCAGAATATAGACTTACATTGAGAAATGATAATGCCGAAGTTAGATTAAAAAAACACGGTAGAGATATTGGTTTAATCAAAGACACAGAATGAAATGAATATCAAAAATTTGAAAAAGAAATTAATGATGCAATTGCACTATTAAAACAAACAAGATACACACCTAAATCTGAAATTGCAATTGAACTATTGAAATTAAAACAAGCAAATATAAGTCAGGGGATTAGTGCTTACCAATTGCTGAAACAACCAACAGTTGATTCAAACATTGTATTCAAATACATACCTGAACTAAAACACTTAACTCACAACCAAGTTCAATACATTGTAATAAGTATTAGATTTGAGGGTTATATTAAAAATGAAAATGAAACTATTCAAAGATTTGAAAATTCAGAATCTAAGTTAATTCCAACAGATATAACATATTCAAATGTTGATAACTTAGCGACTGAAGCTAGACAACTATTAGAAAAAATAAGACCTAACTCAGTTGGACAAGCATCAAGAATTACGGGTATAACACCGGCTGATATTCAAATGTTGTTGTTCTACTTGAGAAAAAAATATGCACAAAAAATAATTACTTAAATAGTAATTATTTTTTTTGTGACAGTTCACCCCATTTTTTCATTTCTTCTAAAAGAGGGCTTAATGATAAACCTAGTTCAGTTAATTCATATTCAACCATTGGTGGAACAATAGGATAGACAATTCTTGTTAATATTTTCTTTTCTTCTAAGAACCTTAGATTTGCAGTTAACATCTTTTGCGAAACACCAGGTATACATCTTCGTAGTTCACTAAATCTTTTTTTACCTTCGGTTAGATCTCTTAATATTAAAAAGACCCATTTTGACTTTATGATTGATATTGTATATTCAATTGCGCAACTTCTTTCCATATGGTCCTTTGTGGTATCTTAAAGTATACTATAGCACATTTTTGTATGTACTTACTTTTTGTGCCATAATTTAATAGAATATATGGGAGTAAAAAAAGACTCAAATTTTAAGGAGAAAAATTACATGGCAAGAGTACTAGTAATTAATGCGAACGTTACACCTAACGAAATGTCACGTTCACGTGCAATAAGTGATCTATTTATTGCGAGATATAAAAAATTAAATCCAGCTGATTCATATACATATTTAGATTTAAACAAAGTAGATATGGCTAAAGAGGCATTGTGACAAGGAAATATGGATAAATTTTGAACACCAATTTCTTCACAATTTTACATTGATCAATTAAAAGAAGTTGATAAATTAGTTATCGTTACACCAATGATTAACTGAAATATATCACCACTATTAAAAAACTATATTGACCACATTGCATTAGCAAACCAAGTTTTCTCATATGCAAAAAGTATTCACCCAGAAGGAATACCTGCAGGATTATTAGATAACTTGAAAGTTCAAATTATCACAACTAAAGGTTCACCAACTCACTGATATTCAGACTTCATAAAAATTGGAGATTACTTATCAGGACTATTTACACTATGAGGTTCAAAAGTTGAAAAACCTCTTGTATTAGGTGGTATGGATATGCCTCCATTAGCTGGCCAAAAACCAATGGATGTAGCATATGTATTCGAAAAAGAAATAGATGCAGCAGCAAAAAAATTCTAATTTAATAATTTAAAATCAAGGGTAAAACTTTGATTTTTATTTTGAATTTTCCATTGATTTTTCCAAAGTAAAGAATAAGATTAAATATATAAATCGATAACTAAAAAGGAGACAACACCTCAAATCTAAATTAGATTTTTGGTGTGTTTTTTTTGCAAAAAGGAGGTATAGTGAAAAAATTAATAAGTATATTAGGTATTTCAACTCTTGTTATCACGTCAACAATGACACTTGTGTCATGTGGGTTTGGTGGACAAAGATTTGGTGAAATATATGTAATAACTGATGCTGGTAAGGTATCTGATAAATCATTTAATCAATCTGGATATATGGGTGGGAATCGTTTCATCCACAATGCATTAAGCAAACCGGATAAAGATGAAATATCTTATGCGCAACCAGCAACAATGACTGATGCACCATGAATGTATGATCGTGCATTTAATAGTGGTGCCAAAGCATTAATATTGCCCGGATTCAAACACGCCAACTTCTTGGAAACCGCAAATAATGGTGCCGAGGGAGCTGGAGGTGTGGCAATCTTAATCGATGGTTCTGCAACAAGACCAAACGGTGATATGTATGAAAATACGATTGGTCTTTCTTATAGATCTGATATGTCAGGATTTTGAGCAGGAACTGCATCAATAATGCATATGCTAAAAACAAATCCTGGAGTTACACCGACTTTAGGAACGTTTGGTGGAATGCAAAATGCAACCGCTGTTGATCCGTTTATGGCCGGATTTTTGGCATCAGTTCTTGCATATAATGATGCATTCGATGGTGACAGTGAAGTGGTCAAGGAAAAGTATAAAAAAATAGGAATATCTTTTGAACTTGATGCTAATTTTGATTATAAAAATTCAAAAGCAGCAATTTCTGCAAATCAAGAAAAAGGATATTTTAAAAATGAGCACAGTCAATGATTCACTGACTCATTTGATCCAGGTAAAGGATCGGATATATCTGAAACATTGATAAATGATAAAAATAAATCAAATGTTGTTATGCCTGTTGCGGGCCCACAAACAGCAGATACACTTAAAGTTTTGAAAGAAGAGGGTAAAAAAGGTAAGGCATTCGTAGTTGGTGTAGATACTGACCAAGTTGAAATGTATAGCTCTGACGCTGATTTGTTTATAACGTCAGCCGAGAAGGATATTGTTGGTTCAACTGCACTTGCACTTGCACACTCAGGCGTTTTTAATGATGAGTTGAAAGAAGCTTCAAACGATGACCCAGAATTTAATGAAAAATTAAGTGAAATGGGTAATAACTTGAGCGTTACAACTAAAGATGAAGAAACAGGAGAAATAGGTTCTGATCCATTACCGTTAGGTTTGGATTTTGAGAAACTCGACGAGAGCGATTGAAAAGGAATGGACTTATGATTAGGTGGTTCAATTTCAACATCTGATTTAAACAAAGTGGAAGAAGAAAATTTTAAAATCATGAAAGAAGAATTAGGTGACTCTATGCTAACTGCATCACTAGAATATTTCAAGTTTGTGGGAGAAGGCAATAACACGCCTGACAAAACTTTATCAATTGAAACAATACAAAAATATGCAACAACTGTATTAGATGGAATGTCTGAAACTAATTATGGAGGATTTCTAAGTTATGGAAAATAATGTAAAAAACTTAAATAATGAGTACGCTGTTGAAATGGAAAATGTAACAATGATTTTCAATGGAACAATTGTCGCAAATGAAGACATCAATCTTAAAGTTAAGAAAGGTGAAATTCATGCATTGGTTGGAGAAAACGGTGCTGGTAAGTCAACACTAATGTCGGTATTGTTTGGATTGTATGAACCAACTAGAGGTTCTATAAAAATTAATGGAAAAACAGAATATATCTCAAGTCCAATTAAAGCAAACAAACTTGGATTAGGTATGGTTCATCAACACTTTAAATTGGTGGATATATTTAAACTTTGAGAAAATATTGCACTAGGTGATGAAAAACTTAAATTCAAAGAGTTTATTGATAAAAAATCAATCATAGAAAAAATAACAACAATTATGGAAAAATATAAACTCGATATTGAATTAAACGATACGGTTTCAAACTCAACAGTTGGTGTTCAACAAAGAACTGAGATATTAAAAATCTTGTATAGAGATGCTGATATTTTAATATTTGATGAACCGACTGCTGTTCTGACACCACAAGAAATTGATGGATTATTAGATGTTATGAAGGTTCTACAGGCGGACGGAAAAACTATAATATTCATTACACATAAAATGGCTGAAATTCAAAAAGTAGCAGATTCTGCAACTGTTATCCGTAGGGGTAAAATGATTGGAACATACGATATGAAGAAAACTACTGTTGATGAATTATCGGAAGCTATGGTTGGTAGAAAACTAGTTGAAGTAAAAAACAACTATTTACCCCCAAAGGAAAAAGTTGTTTTAAGAATCGAAAATGTTTCAATGAACAAAGCAAGTAATAAAAAAGTACTTGGGCTAAAAGATTTTTCACTTGAAATAAGAGAAGGTGAAATTGTGGCTATTGCTGGAGTTGAAGGAAATGGACAACAAGAAATAGCAAATGCAATCACCGGACTTGAAAGGGTTGACAGTGGAAAGGTTTATTTAAATGATATTGATATTACAAACGCATCAATAGACGACAGATATAAGAAACACAAGATAAGCCACATACCAGAAGACAGGCACAAACACGGGCTGGTTTTGGATATGAATGTAATTGACAATACTGTTTTACAGGATGTTTCAAACCACAAATTTTCTAAATTTGGAATTGTTAATAGAAATGCAATTCAAACTTATGGTCAAACAATAATTTACAAATATGACGTAAGGGGAGCAAACAACGGTTTTGCAATAGCAAGACAATTATCTGGTGGTAATCAACAAAAAATAATTGTTGGTAGAGAGCTATCAAGAAAGCATAACTTAATTGTTATATTTCAACCAACACGTGGATTAGATGTTGGTTCGATTGAATATATACATTCAGAAATTTTAAAAGCAAAAGAAATGGGATCAGCAATATTGTTAATCTCGTATGAACTAAATGAAGTAATGGCTTTAGCTGACAAAATAGTTGTTGTTAACTCAGGGAATGCAATTGATACAATACCTGGGAAAGGTGCTGTTAGAGAAGAGATTGGAAAAATGATGTTAGGTCAAAAAAGTGCGGAGGTAGCAAATGAATAAAACATTTAATATCGATAAATGAATGAAACAAAAAAAATTCATTGCACAAGCAACCGGTGATGACACTAAGACAAAATTAAAATTTGTAAAGGCTTCAGTTCTAGCAATTATATTTGGTTCAATTGTTGGAATAATAATTGTTAGCTTAAATGGTTACAACGGATTTGGTTACTTCTTCAATATGTTAGCAACGGGATTTAGTAGTGACAGCATTGCTGCTAGCCCACTGATAAACATGACAATGATCTACTTTGCTTCATATGCATTAATGGGTCTTGGGCTGGCTTTGGGATTTAAGGTTGGTCTATTTAACATGGGTGGATCTGGTCAAGCAGTTCTTGGTATGGGATTAAGTTACCTATGTCTTAACAGCTTACGTGGAGTTGATGACAGTGGTCAATTAATGGGATTTGATTCAATACCGCGTGCAGCAATAATATTAGTAATATTAATGTTTATATTATCGGGTGTAATCATTTCTACACTTGCGGGGGTATTAAAAACTAAACTAAACATTCATGAAGTTGTAACAACAATTATGTTGAACTGAATTGCATGATATTTAGTTAAGTGATTTGTTGGTAACAATGTGTTGGCAGCAAACAATGGTAACTCACCAAGTGTTGGATATGATTGGTTATCGATAAGCGGTAACAACTGAATATTGGGTGTATTAACTGCGTTGTTTTGTATTGTTATTGTTTGAGTTGTTCTAACGTTTACAACTGTGGGATTTAAATTTAACATGGTTGGTAAACAATCAACGGCCGCAAAATATGCAGGTGTTAAAAACCAAACATACTTTATATTAACTACATCAGTCCAGGGTCTATTTATAGGTCTTGGTGGAATGTTCTTCTACATGCAACGCGAAGGTGGCGCAATTATTATGACAAACGACACAATCCCTACATTGGGGTTTGATGTTATTGCTGTGGCGCTTGTTTCGTTTAATAATGTACTTGGAATTATCCCAATAGCGTTGTTATGGGCATCATTAAAAGTTGGTTCAACATTTGGTTCATTTGGAGAATATGTTGGTGTTTCAAAAGAAACTGCATCAATGGTATTTGGTGCAATAGTTTATGGAGCCGCTGTTTATTCGTTATTCTACAAATTTGAAATTACTACAAAAATAAAAAGATTTATTCATCGACAAAAAGATGTCTTACTCAACATTGAGATCATTGAACAAAAGTCGTATATCAAAAATCTTAAATTAAAATTGAAAGAAACAACCGATGGCGAAGAAAAAGATTTAATCAAAGGTCAAATACGTGCGATTAAAAATTCAATTCTACTTTCAAAAGATGATTCATATTCTAAATTTTCAAACAATGGTATTAGAGGATTTAAAAAGAGATATGTTTCAAATAAAATGTCTAGATCATATTCAATTCTAGATGAATTGATGAATGTAACAAATTCTCGTGATACTAAAATTGCTAAATTAACTTATGATGCAAAAGAAGAAATCAAGTTGAATCTAGACAATAAGCAACAAATAATGTCTGAGTTAAAACAACAGATTATTCAATTAAAAGAGATAACAAGTGAAGCTGCGTTTATGACGGTTGATAGTTATAACAAAATTAAATCAGATGACAAAGAAAAATATAATTTACAACTATCTGAAATAAAAACCAAACTATCTGTATTAAAAAATGAATATAAATCAAAAATTAAATCTGTAACAGACAAAGATAATAAATTAGAAATTAAAAAGGATTATTTCATAAAAGAAATGGAGGTAGTAACTAATGCTTAATAGTTTATTTGGAAACATATCAATATTCTTTGCAATATTCTTGCTAGCTTCATTGGCTGGAATGATTGCCGAAAGAGCAGGAATGGTGAATATTGCCATTGAAGGATACATGATAATCGGAGCACTTGTTTTCTCGGTGTTTGGTTTTTACGCAAATAAAAATGGTAACAACAATGGATTACAAATAATTGGTATGTTACTTGCAATGGTGGCTGCTGCAGTGTTCTCGCTGTTACATTCATTTGCGTCCATTAAGATGAGGTCCAACCACATTGTCTCAGGAACGGCAATTAATATATTGGCTGCGGGATTAGGGTTATTCTTTATTACTGTAATTGATGGATCAGACTTTGTTGCATCAAACTTTACAAGAATGTGAATTTCAGATGCAAAATTCTTTAATGTTTATTTATTATTAGCTGTATTAATTATGGTTATTGTGGGTGTGTATTTCGCATTTACAAAAACAGGAATGAGACACGCTGCTTGTGGAGAGAATCCTCACTCAGTTTCAGCAGCTGGTATCAATGTTATTAAATATAGATTCATAGCGATGACGGTATCTGCTGCTATAGCTGGATTAGCTGGAGCAATGTTTGTTGTTGGTAGAACCGCCGGAATATTCCGTGGTGATACTGGTGGATGAGGGTTCCTGGCACTTGGTATCATGATTGTTGGTCAATGAAGAACTAAATTCATATTGATATCATCATTTGTATTTGCTACTCTATTTGGAATAGGTGAAGCTGTTGGTACAACTTTCTTGATCGGAACATGATTTGCAGATAACAAAATGTTAATCCAAGCACTTCCATACATTATCTCTCTGGTAGTTATGGTTGCGATGGCTAAGTGGTGTAAACCGCCGAAAGTCGCTGGTGAAGCGTTTGATAAATCCAAACGATAACTTTATAAACAAAAAAAGCGAAGTGATTCGCTTTTTTCATTTTAATAAATAATGTTATTTTTTATCAATTATTTTTTCCATAAAAGTAATTGTCTTTTCAATAGATGGTACTGAATAATAGTTTTCATTTACAACACCAACATTCTCTACCAAAGGGTCAAGTATGTGTCAATTTGGTGCAGACTTACTTTTAACAAAGTCAATGTTTCTTTGAGTTGCGTAATTTGTAAAGACACGCTCAAAAGAAGAGGGGGCAAATATTACTGGTGTTGTTGTGTGTGACACAAGTGTTGAACAATAATCATCTGGTGATCCATTTGAAACTCTGTTTATAAAAGATGCAGTTGCAGGATATACAATTGTTAAATCAGCTTCATCTGCAACTGTGAAGTGTGCAGGATAATGATATTGTTGATATCCAGTTCTATCGTGAATGTTTTTACTTTTACCAGCATCCAAGTCACCTAAGTCAACAAATTTCCTTGATGCTTCAGTTGCATAAATTACAACACTGTATCCTTTCTTGATAAGTTCATTGTATAAACCAAGTGACATGTCTGCCTTTGATGATCCGGTAACAATTAAATTAATATGTTTACCCATATAAAATTTCTCCAATTTAAAATCATTATATCAAATAGTTAAATATAATTATATGTGTAGGGGACAAAATGGAAAATATTTTTTTTAAAAAATTAGTTGATAGTGAATTAAATATTCAATTATCTGATAAACAATTAGGCGATCTTGAAATATATTTCAATTTTTTAATTGAAGAAAATGAAAAATATAACCTTACAACAATCATTGAAAGAGACGAAGTTTATATAAAACATTTTTTTGATTCAATGATCATGGCTAAAGAATTTGATTTAGATAATAAAAAAATATTTGATATTGGATCAGGTGCTGGATTTCCAGGAGTTGTATTGGCAATAATATATCCAAATTCGAAATTTGTTTTAATAGATTCAAATAATAAAAAAACAACATTCCTGTCATTTCTAATTAGTAAGCTTGAACTTGAAAATGTACAAGCATTAAATGCAAGAGTTGAAGATTTATCTAAAATACACAGACATGAGGCAGACATCGTTATTGCAAGAGCGGTTGCGCGATTAACGATTCTTCTAGAAATATCATCTCAAATAATAAAAGTTGGTGGTTCATTCATTGCGCTCAAGGCTCGCACAGTCGAAGAGGAAGTTAATGAATTAAAATCAAAACCTCATAAATTAGGTTTTGTTCAATCTAAAGTTCAAGTATATGAGAATGAAATCATTGGAATAAGAAACAATATAGAATATAAAAAAATAAGCGAAACACCAGTAAGCTATCCAAGACATTATTCAAAGATCAAAAAGGATGTTGTTAGTAATAAAAAATAACATTATCAATATGTAATGTAAAATTAATAAGTGAGGAATTTATGGGAAAAATTATTGCTATTACTAACCAGAAAGGTGGGGTTGGTAAAACTACAACTTCAATAAACTTAGCGTGCGGACTTGCACTTGAGGGCAAGAAAGTATTGTTAATGGATGTAGATTCACAATACAACGCTTCATCTGGAGTTGGTTATAAAATCTCAAATGCAACTAAATCTGTCTATCATATGTTTATTGAAAATTTAAAATATGAAGACGTTATTAAAGTTGATGTCAAAAAAAATCTTGATTTAATTCCTAGTACTTCAAATCTTTCAACACTTGATTTTGTGTTGGGTGAAAAAAAAGAACAATATAAAAATGTACTTAAAGAAGATATAACAAAATTGAAATCAGACTATGATTTTGTAATTATAGATTGTCCACCAAGTTTGGGTATTATTAATATTTGTGTTCTTGAAATTGCTGATTCAGTAATAATTCCAATTCAAGCAGAACACTATGCATTACATGGTGTGGTACAACTGTTGAAAACAATTAAATCAATCAAGAGTACTAGAAATACAAAGCTTCAAATTGAAGGTGTGTTAGTTACCATGTATGACAACAGAACAAAACTATGTCGTGATGTTTATGAAGAAATAAAAAGAACATTTGGCAATAAAACATACGAAGCATTAATACCAAGAAGTATTAAAATTGCTGAAGCACCAATGGTTGGTGAATCAATTTATGAATATGATAAATCAAACAAAGCAGCCAAAGCATATGCAGAGTTTACAAGAGAGGTGTTAAAACAAAATGGCAAGTAAAAAATATAGTTTCCAAAGCTTATTAGATATCGATACAGATGATGTGAATGATGTTGTTGATATCTTAGGTGAAAACAAAGAAGAAATATTAAAAGACGCTGAAAGCAATGTAGTTAAATTAAGTTCATTAGTTACAAACCCTTTTCAGCCAAGAAAGAAATTTGATGAAGAAGAATTAAACAACTTAGCTGATTCAATTAAAGAGCACGGCTTAATTCAACCAGTTGTAGTTACTAAAATTGATAACAGTAATTATCAAATAGTTGCCGGTGAAAGAAGATATAGAGCATCTAAAATTGCTGGACTAATTGAAATTCCAGTTGTTGTTTTAAAACTTAACTCATCACAGATAGAAGAGTTGGCAATTATAGAAAACATTCAACGTGTCGATTTGACAGATATTGAAGAAGCGATTGCGTACAGTCAAATGTCAAAAAAATTGAATCTAACTCAAGATCAAATTGCGGTTAAGATTAAAAAATCAAGACCATATGTTGCAAACATTATGAGACTATTAAAATTCCCATCAAACATTCAAAATGCACTTTTAGAAGGTAGAGTAACAACAGGGCAAGTAAGACCATTACTTGTGTTAGTTGATAAACCAGAATTATTAAATTCACTATTTAAAAAAGTTATTGAAAAAAATATGACTGCTAGAGAAGTTGAAATGTTAGTTAAATTCCAATCAATGGGTGGAGCACCAACAAGATCAGAAAAACCAAAATCAGTTGAAATCAAACACCTTGAAGATTCTATCCAAAGAAAACTTGGGACACGTGTGATGATCGAGAAGAAAAAAATGATTATTAACTATTCAAATAACAAAGATTTGAATAGAATATTAGAGATATTAGATTTATTAGAAGACTAAAAAATCAATTACAACAGTAGTTGATTTTTATTAAGGAGAAACATTAATGGCACTAAAAGTAGGAATTGTTGGATTACCAAATGTTGGTAAATCTACATTGTTTAATGCAATAACAAATTCAAAAGTGGAAGCTGCAAATTACCCATTTGCAACAATAAGTCCAAACGTAGGGGTAGTAGAAGTGCCAGATGTTAGATTAGATAATCTTGCGAAAGTATTTAACTCAAAAAAAATTATATCAACAACAATTGAATTTGTTGATATTGCTGGGTTGATTGCTGGAGCTTCAAAAGGTGAAGGTTTGGGAAATGCGTTCCTTGCAAACATCAGAGAAACAGACGCTATATGTCAAGTTGTTAGATGTTTTGAATCAAAGGACATAACTCATGTTGATGGTAGTGTAAACCCTATTAGGGATATTGAAACAATACAACTAGAATTGATTTATGCTGATGAAGGATCTGTTGATAAAAGAATTTCTCGTATAGCACCCAAAGCGAGAGGTGGTAAAGATAAAGAAGCCATAGTTGAACACGACTTACTACTTAAATTAAAACAAGGGTTATCTGATGCATTAATGATTAGTCAAATGAAATTAACAGATGACGAATTTGAAATGGCTAAATCATTCCAGTTACTAACTTCTAAAAAAATAATTTATGTTGGAAATGTGAATGATGATGAACTTGCTGAAGATTCAGAAAACTATAAAAAATTAAGTGATTATGCTAAAGCTAATGGAAATGAATGTGTAAAAATTTGTGCACGCTTAGAAGAAGAATTGACTGAATTAGAACATGAAGAAAAAATGGTTTTCCTAAGTGAGCTTGGAGTTGAAGAAACTGGATTGGAAATGTTAATTAAAACAGCTTACAAATTATTAGACCTAAAGACTTACTTTACTTGTGGGCCACAAGAAGCAAGAGGTTGACAATTTAAAACTGGATCAACAGCTCCAGTTTGTGCTGGGATAATTCACACCGATTTCGAAAAGGGATTTATTAAAGCAGAAGTTTATTCTTATGATGACATGATGGTTTTTAAAAATGAAGCTGATTTAAAGGCTGGTGGAAAAATGAGACTTGAAGGAAAAACCTACATTGTCCAAGATGGTGATGTTTGTCACTTTAAATTTAATAGATAAAAAACAATTTAAAAATTGTTTTTTATTTTCTAGAAGAACACTTTAAAAATATAAACCAATGAAAAGTATTAATTTGTTAAAATAACATCAATGAGGTTACAAATGAAAAAAGTTAGATTACGTTATGCTCCGTCTCCAACAGGGTATTTACACATAGGAAACACAAGGACAGCACTAATGAATTTTCTTTTTGCAAAACACCACAAAGGTGATTTTATTGTAAGAATAGAAGATACAGATTTTGAAAGAAATGTTGAGGATGCAATTGAATCACAATTTGATAACTTAGATTGATTATCAATTACACCAGATGAATCTTTTTTAAAACCAGTTAAAAAATACGGAATGTATAAACAAACAGAAAAATTAGAAGTTTATAAAGATTATGCAAATAAGTTAATAGAAAAAGGATTTGCATATAAATGTTTTTGTTCTTCTGAAAAACTAGAAGAAGAAAGAGAAAAACAAAAACAAAGAGGTGTAATTGCAACAAGATACGCAGGTACATGTAGAGAGCTTTCAAAAGAAGAAATATCAAAAAATGAATCTAAAGAATTTAACATTAGATTCAAAGTTGAAGGTAACAAAGAATATTCAATCAACGATATGGTTAGAGGTGAAATAAAATTCGAATCTAATGAAATTGGTGATTGAGTAATGATCAAATCAAACGGAGTTGCAACATATAACTTTGCAGTTGTAATTGATGATTTCGACATGGAAATTTCACATGTTGTTAGAGGTGAAGAACATATATCAAATACACCAAAACAATTAATGGTTTTTGAAGCATTCAAATGAACAGCACCAACTTATGGTCACATGACTTTAATTGTAGATGACAATAGAAAAAAACTATCAAAGAGAAGTGGGAATCAAGACTTCTTCATATCACAATATAAATCATTAGGATATTTACCTGAAGCAATTTTTAACTACATCTCTTTACTTGGTTGATCACCTGGGGGTGAAGAAGAAATTTTCACAAAAGAAGAACTAATTAAAATCTTTGATGAAAAGAGATTTTCAAAATCACCATCAACATTTGATGTTAAAAAATTGCAATGATTAAACTCAGTGTGAATGAAAAAAATCGAAGACAAAGAATATTTAACTTTTGTAAAAGAATTTGTAGATTCAAAATATGACCTATCAAAATTTAGTGAAGACGAGTTTAATCAGCTTCTATTATTATTCAAAAAAGAAATTGAATTTGGAATTCAAATAAATGATCACTTAGATTTATTTTTCATTGATAGAAAAGTATCAAGTGAAGATTTAAAAACATTAAAAGCATTTGAATACAAAAATTTAAACAAAGCTTTAATTGACGAAATGTCAAAAATCAATTTTGATGAACAGTCAATTAAAGACGCAATAAAAAAAGTTGGACAAGAGTTAAACATAAAAGGTAAAGATCTTTTCATGCCCACAAGAATAATGATTACAACTCAGTCACACGGACCAGAACTTGCAAAAATAATTATGTTATTAGGTAAAGAAAAAGTTATCAATAACTTAAAGGGAATTTAAGATGTTAAAAATAATTAGAGATAATATTCACAAATCAATAATGATTGATGAACAAGTTTATGTTGACTTAATTAATACAAAAGAGTTTCAAAGACTAAGAAGAATCAAACAACTTGGCTCAACTGAATTTGTTTTCCCGACAGCTACACACACAAGGTTTAATCATTGTGTTGGTACGTTTTTTGTTGTAAATAGATTTGTAACTTCAGAGGGTTTAAAAAACGAAATAACTGATGATGAAAAGATATCTTTAAAAATAGCTGGATTGTTACATGACATCGGTCATGGACCTTTTTCGCACAACTTTGAAGTTGTATCCTCACAACCACACGAGAGTTACACCATTGACATCATTAGGGGTAATACTGAGATAAATGATGTGCTTAAAAAACATAATATGGATATTGAAGCAATCTGTTCTATTATAGAGGGCAAACATAAGAACAATGTATTAAATACAATCATCTCATCACAGATTGATGCTGATAGATTTGACTACATGATGAGAGATGCTTTCAACGTTGGTGTACCTTATTCGAGTTTTGATATTGATTATATTCTTTCAAATATGTCTGTTAAAGAAAACAGAATTGTGTTTTCAAAAAAAGTAATACATGCAATTGAAGATTACTTTGTTGGAAGATATCACATGTATGAACAAGTGTATCGTCACAAAACATCGCTTGGTTTCAAATACACATTAATGTTTTGAGTTGAAAGAGTTCGTGATTTAGTAAAAGAAGGATATGAATTTAAAAATAAAGAATCATTAGAATACATTAAAGAAATCATTGAAAACAAAGTGATACCAGTAGATAAGTTTTACCTACTTGATGACTACAGAATGACTAACATTATTTCAGATATGATTTCTGAAGATGACAAAACTTTATCTGATTTAAGCGATAGATTAATAAATAGAAGATGCCACAAGGTTTCATTTACTTTATCTAAAGCTGAATTTGAAAAATTAAAATCAGAATCAAATCTGAACAACAAATATTACTTTAGAGTAATCAAATATAATGAAGTTGCGATCTATTCTGACCTACCAAAAAATGATCCAAAAAGTGTTTGTTTTATTGAAAACAATAAGCTAATAACTTTAAGTGAAGCAAGTAGAATTATCAATTCAAAAATTAATAGAAACAAATCAATCAAAGAGTTGTATATATATGTGCAACATTTGGTAGAATAACATTAAACACAAATACAAAGGAGTATTATGAGCCACTCAATAATCGAACAAGTATTCAATATACTTGATAAATCAAAAGAAGACACTGTTTCATTTGAAAAAATTTGAACGGAAATTTCTAAAGATATGAAACTATCAAAAACACAAAAAAACGACCTATTAGCAGATTTATATTCTGATCTAGTTTTAGATAACAGGTTTGCACTAACAGCAGATGGAAACTGAGCATTAAGAAAAAACTTAAAACTTGATGAAATCAAAAAACAATATGACTACTTAGACAATTTTGAAACAACAGAATTCTTTGATGAAGCTGACTTTGCAGGCGAAACACTTGAATTTGACGAAGACAACAAAGATGGGGAAAACTCATCTGAAATTGATAGCGACGACGAATATTAATAAAAAATAAAAAAATTGGATTTATTTCAATTTTTTTATTTTCCTATGCTAATATCTTTTAGGAAACAAATACACCTTGTGAGTCTGCAAAATCTCATAATTTTTTTAAAAGGTAATCACTTTAAAAAAACGAACTAAGTTCGTTCTTTTATTTTGTAAGAAACAAAAAGTGTTTAAAAGGAGAAAAAATGTTAATCAAAAAAATAGATAGTTATTTCAGATTAAACGATATGAAGACCACTATTCGTCAAGAATTTATTGGTGGTCTAGTTTCGTTTGTGTCGATCTTATACATACTAAGCGTTAATCCGACAATGCTTGGAACTGCGCCATCAATTAATGGAGATGAGATTTTAATGTCATCGGGTGGTGTGTTTATTGCAACTGCAATAACAATAATTGTATCAACATTAATATTGGGTCTATTTGCGAATGTTCCAATTGTGGCAGCTCCGGGTATGGGGTTGAATGCGATGTTTGCATTTTCTCTTGCTAGATCTGGAATTGGATACGAAGGGGCATTGGTTGCTTGCATGATCGGTTCAATATTATTCTTTGCTCTATCAATCACTCCAGCTAGGTTAGCGATAATATATGCAATGCCAGAACAACTGCATATGGCTATTTCTGTTGCGGTAGGTTTCTTTATTGCTTATGTTGGACTGACTTCTATGCACGTGTTTGAGGCACCAACTGGAATACCGGTGGCTGAGCTATCAAACTTTGGAGATATGTGATTGACGTTGTTGTTGTCATTTTCAACATTGTTCTTAATTCTATTTTTTCACATCAAAAATATAAAAGGTGGGATTATATTTGCACTTCTAATTATGATGGTACCAACACTGATACTTGCAAATATTCCTGGACTACAAGAAAACAATATAATTGTAGAAGGTGGGTTGGACGCCGCTAAATGAAAAGGGTGAAGTTATGATGATTTTAGTGGTTTTTCTATGAACATTGAAAACACTTGAAAACAAATTTCAAATACCGAAATTTGAACAAGCCCAACGTTTTATCTATCAATTTTGACAATGTTATTTTTATCATTCTTTGACTCAACAGGAACGCAATTAGTTGCTGTTTCGAAATTGTCCGAAGAATTAGAAACGGAAATTAAAATTTCAAAAAAACAAGTTATATCAGATTCACTAGGTTCAGTTATTGGATCTGCCACAGGAACATCTCCAACAACGGCGTTCCTCGAATCAACAATAGGAATTTCATCGGGTGCGAGAACTGGATTATCAGCAGTGTTTACTGCAGGAATGTTTGCGCTAGCGATTCCATTATTTCCAATATTCCAAATGATACCAACAGCATTAACGGGTGCTGCGTCAGTTTATGTTGGGACATTAATGATCAGTAATATTGGAAAGATTAATTGAAAAAACTATGCAATTTCAACAATGACATTTATCATGATTTTATTAATGGTAACAACATTCTCAATTACAAACGGAATTGGATTTGGAGTTATATTTTATGTAATACTTGAAGTTATGTATAAACGTGCAAAAGAAATAAAACCAATGCTCTGAGTACTGGCTATAGCATTTGCAATTTATTTCATTGCACTCATCTGGAATTAGAAAACATATAAGTTACAACGCCTCATTGAGGTGTTTTTTTATTTGCAATTATTATAAAAAATAAATTATTTTATTTATTTATCAACATATATGAAAGTTTAAAAGGTAAAATATATCCATACATATTATGGAGGACAAAAAATGTCAAAAGTTTATCACAAAAAATTAGTAAGTGCTAAGGCTATGTTGGACGCTGCGCACAAAGGAAAATACGCAGTTGGACACTTCAACATCAACAACTTAGAATGAACTAAAGCAATTCTTGAAGCTGCACAAACTTCAAAAACACCAGTTATCTTAGGAACATCAGAGGGTGCCGTAAAATACATGGGTGGAGTTAAAGTAGTAGTAGGAATGGTTAATGGATTACTTGATGAATTAAACATCACAGTACCAGTAGCTCTACACTTAGATCACGGTCAAACAGTAGAAATGGCTAAAAAATGTATCGAAGCCGGATACTCATCAGTAATGTTCGATGGATCACATTTACCATACGAAGAAAACATTGCAAAAACAAAAGAATTAATTGCTTTTGCTAAAAAATACGAAGTATCAATTGAAGCAGAAATTGGTTCAATTGGTGGTGAAGAAGACGGAGTTGTTGGACAAGGTGAACTTGGAGATCCTAAACAAGCATCAGAAATGACTTCATTAGGAATTACAATGTTAGCAGCCGGAATTGGAAACATTCATGGTCAATACCCAGAATGATGAAAATCACTATCTTTTGAAACATTAGAAACATTACAAGAAGCATCAAAAATACCAATGGTATTACACGGTGGTTCAGGAATCCCAACTGATCAAGTTAAAAAAGCTATATCATTAGGAATTTCAAAAATAAACGTAAACACAGAACTACAATTATCATTTAGAGATGCAACACGTGCATACATAGAATCAAGGAAAGATCTTGATGATGAAGCGAAAGGTTTTGACCCTCGTAAATTATTAGCTCCAGGATTCAAAGCAATACAAAACACATTTAATGAATTAACAGAAATCTTTGGATGTAAAGGGAAAGCTTAATAGCTAAACCGAATTTTTCTTGGTCAATTGAAAAGACAAAGAAACAATAGTCAAAGATTTTAAAAAGTCTGGAGCAACAATTGAAAATTTTGCTCCAACACGAAATATTAGTGGGTCTTCACTTAGAAAGTGAATTAAAGCATATGACCTTAATGGACCAGATGGTCTAAAGGCTAATAAAGAAAAATAGTCATCGAGACTATTTTTTTATTTATTTTTCAAAATTATTCCAACTCCATTTTAAAGGACTATAATTATCAAAATTGGAGAAAACTAATGTTAATTAAGTTGAAGAATAAGTTAGAAAATATTTTTATTTTATTTGTAATTGTTTTAATTATATTTTTTGCTATTGATAAGATTGATTTGATTTCAAGAAAAATTAATTATAATTCAATGATTGTTGCATTTATGGTTCTCTCAGTTCTTGTGTTGTCATTTATAAATGCAACAATATTTTGTTTGGCAGAAACTAGAAACATCAAAAACATCAAAAACATTAATAAAATAAACAAAAATAAAAAAGTAATCTTCGCTTTGTGAATTGCAGTAATCTTCGCAGCGTTAGTTACAGTTAAATTTTTTATGATATTTATGGAAACATATAATCTAATATCATTAGAATTCATTTTAAGAACCGTAGCGATGAAATATTTATTTCTAGTCACATTATTATTCGGCATAGTTGCTTTTGTTTTGTTTGTTGTTTATACAATAATAAATGTAATTTTGAAAATGAAAATTAAAAGAATGAGATCTTTTGATCATGAACAGCTAATTATCATTTCCAAAAATTTTGCCCATGATGAAAACGAAGATAAAATTGTAAAATTGTTTTTATATTTTAAGTTGTTTACATTTTTTAAAAATGTTCTATTTTCTAATTTTGAAGAAGAACTAGAAGTAACAATATTATTTAGTCAAAAATTAAAGGAAATCAAAAAAGCACAAACTCCTCCTTTGGTGTAATTTTTTATATATCAAAAAATTACAGGAGAGAATAAAATGAGTTTACGTTCAATTAAACTCTTGCTTCGTAATGGTTTTAGAAACGCCAAACGCACGAAAATGCAGATATTGGGCCTTTCGCTTTTGATTATGTTAATTGCATTGTTAGCATCAATTTCAGCCATAACAAAAGAAACTATTATAGGTGGGAGTGACAGACTAAAAATAGAATCAAAACAAAATGATTTCATTTTTAGCATCAATCCAGACAACAGGTTAAAGCAACCAGTGGATGAAGAATTACCAGAAAATCAAACGTTAATACAACAATACTATGTCAATCAGTTATCACAAAAAGAAAAGTATGACTTTTCTTGATCAAGAACAGAAGGTAGAGTTTTTAGCAACGTAACAAATGATGGTGAAAAAATAAAAATAAAAGCATTAGCAAAAACAAACATAAGTAGTGAAGACGTTGATTTCACAAATGAAATCAACGTTGATAGTTTAGTAATATCAAAAGGTAAAAATTTTTCTACTGATGTTATTGAAGCAAAAAAAGAAATAATCATCAATGAAAATTTTGCAAAAGAAAATAGCTTAAAAATTGGAGACATTGTCCGCGTTCAATTGGACAAGCAAGGAGATACTCTAAACGTTAGAGATAATCCTGAAGTAAAGAAAGACCTAGAAGGTGTTGTTAATATAAACACCGATTTACCAGAACAGTATAAAAAATATTATTGAATGCAAATTGTTGGTTTTGGTACATCTGCGGATTTCACATCCCCAATAATTGATGAAACATCAGTGATACCAAATGCAAAAACAAATATGGTTGCATATGTGCACCCATCACATTTTGGTATGGTCGTTGATGGTGATAGTCCATTTTATTTACAAAGTGTAACAGAATCATCACTAATGCCAACATCAAGTTATGGTAGTGAGGTTTATTATTCTGCAAAATTTAACTCAATAAAATACGATTTAAAAACTATAGATAATGAGTTTAAAAAAGTAACAGGTAACAATGCGGGTAACCAAAAAGTTGTTTATGGTTACAATGATGGAGATTATATTTTCTCACAAAGAACCATGTTACTAGACCAAGTTGTAATTGCGTATAAAGTTGTAATAATTACACTATTGGTTGTTGTGGCAGGAATTTCATTGTTCGCGTTAATAATCATGCTTAGAAAGCAAGTTGAAATATTTAGAACTCAACTTGGTATATTGAAGGCACTGGGGGTTAAGAAGTTAGAAATTGTTAATAATTTTGTAGCTGTTCCGATGATATCGGGGGCAATTGGTGTGACAATAGGATACGTTGTTTCAATATTGATATCACCATTAATAATGGATGTTTTCTCTAGCTTCTTTTCGGTTTCGTTTGTGATGTCAAGTTTCAATGTCATATCATTGGTTAACTCAATATTTACAACTTGATTTGCATTATTGGCAATTACATTCTTGTGTGCTTATTTAACAATAAAAGAGACACCATCAAGATTGCTGACAAAAATGAATTCCAATTCAATCGGGTTTATACAAATGAAAATCAAAAGCATTGGTTCAAGAAGAAAAAAATTCGAACCAAGATTAAGAGTGGCAGTTCTTTCAACTTCATGACAAAAATATCTAGGAACATTATTAACAATAATTGTTTCAACATTTATTTTATCGATAACAGTGATTACTCCAAAAATTTTGGATTCTAATAAAGATAAGGCATTTGATGGTCTTAACTATCAAAATAAAGTTGAATACAATGACCCAATCTCGTCTAACCCGTTATCTTTTTATAAGACATACAACCCAGATAAAAATAATAAAATGGAAGGTTGGGGATTTCCGATACCAAATAATGCTGATGCAAAGTTATTAGATATATCAATGGGAGGTGTCTCTACAGAGAAAAATGGAGTTTCGCCAAAAACACAAGCTTATACTTCTAACGCCGTGACAACAGACGAACTTGGAAAAGTGATTTTTGATACTAATAAAATTTATGAACAATTTATAACAGGCGATATTAGTAACTTTTATTACAATCACGATATCCCACTAGAAAGTACAACAGCCTGGGCTAGATTAGGATTTTCAGATTGAACGACTTTTTCAACCGGTTTCTTCAAAGCGTTAGATAGTTTGCCAAACATCAAAACACCTTCTGGTATTATCGGTGGAATTGCAATGCAAGCATTGCTTACGCAATGAACTGATTACACAAACTTAAAGAGAAATTTATCTAATGTAATAAAGGATACAGAATTAACAAAAAAACCAACAAGGGAACAATATATTTTGTTTAATAAGTATATGTTAGAGTTTTATCAAACATATATTGTCGGTCCGCCCTTGACTGTAAATCAAGAATTTTTAATAAATGAAAATAATTTTGTTGATGTAAAAAAAGTTGATGAAAAAATAAATAGAAGTCACTTTTTATCTAAGGGTAAAAATATATTATTTAGTGAACCAAAGTCTGTTGATGATTTAAAAATAGTCAAAAAAGATAACGGTCACGACTTGGAATTAGTTATCAATGATGAAATCATTGATTTAATTGACTTGTCAAACTCAGAATTACAAGATGAAAAAAAGTGAACAGTTGATAAAATAATGGATCTAAATAGACATTTGGTCACATGATTTATTTCAATGGTTGATAACAGAATTGGTGTTGCTATTCTAGAAACGGGTTATTCAAGAGCCCCGTATTTTGTTCAAGAATATATGAAGGATGCGATTAATAACAATAAGGATTATGGACTTGGTTTTAATATTGTGCCATTCAATCCTAATACAGATACTCGAGGAACCATGTTCGATGCTTTTTATCAAAATTCTTTGATAAAAGTTAATGGTATTGATAAAAACAATTCACTGGTAGAGTTTGATAAAAACAAAGATGAACTATTTAAGGTAGAACCAAAAGATGAATATATACCAATAATAATTAATGAAAGTGTTTCAAAGAAATTTAATATAAATAAAAATTCACTAATTGAATTAGATATAAAAAATGATACTTTGGAATCAAAAAATAATGAAGATGAAGATTTTGAAACACTAAAACCAGGTGATGTAAAAGTTGGGGCCATGAACAGAGGTGGAGCCCCAATGTATGAATCCGAGTTTAGATCAAACTCCGCAAAATCAGTGCAATCAACAGATGGTAAGAACTTTGCTGATGCTTCAATTTTATCGTTGTCACCTGTTAAAATTGGCGGTAGTGAAATTACATCAAGAACTTCAAGAACATCAACTGAACAAACTGCAATTCATAAAAAATTTTCTGATGGTAATTTGAAAATTGGATTTGAAAATGTCACTAAAAAATTCGAAGTAGTTGGAATACAAAAAAGTTATGGTCAGTTGCAAGCTTGAATAAGTAATGACAACGCCAATAAAGCAATAGGATATGACAAGACCCAATCACAAATGTTCGGAAGTTGATTTGTTCCAGAAACAGCGAAAAACAAAGATTACAAAAAATGATTAGTTTCTAAGGGTTATAGCGAAAATGATGTAGATGATGTTTTAAATAGTTTGATAAAAATAATTGAAACAAAAGAGTATGAAAATAATTTAACTCAGTATCAAGTTTTTAAATCTCAAATGAACGGTTCAAATAATGAAACAAAAGAGATTTATGAAATAATTGATGCATCATTTAACAACTCATTTCCAATATTTAACTATAAATATTCTTCTGACTCTGAAGTCAAAGACATGACAAGGGGGTTATCAACATCACAACGCTTTTCAGATTTTAGTGCCCAAGGTATGAATGGAAACTATGTCATCAACCCGATAACTGGAGAACCTGATTTTGATAAATTTGTTGAAGGATATGGTGTATCTACATTCAAGACAATGGCCCCAATATATGAGTCAAAACAAATACTTGCACAGATAACAGATATTGTAAACATAATAGTTATTGGATTGATCACGCTCGCAGTTTTGGTTTCGATGATAATTATATTGCTTGTAACTATATTGGTTATAAATGACAACAAAGAATTCTTAGCAACTATGAAATTACTTGGATACAGTAATTACTACGTACTAAGACAAATACTGACTCCTTATATCATTGGTGTGGTAATTGTATTTATTGTGGGATTTAGTGCATCGTGATTTTTCTTCGTTTGAGGGGTAGGGCTTGTGGCAACAAATACTAGATTTGTTCTACCTATAGGTTTTGAATTTTGAATGCCTTTAATGGTATTTGCAATTTTATTCTTAATTTATTCTTCAACAATGATTGTTACATATAATCAAATTAGAAAAATAAAACCAAGTGCTCTTCTTAGTTAGTAATAAAAAAATAGTCCTTTAATGGGACTATTTTTTTGCTGCTGGTTTAGCTTCAACTTTTGTTTCTGCTTTTTTTGTTGCTGGTTTAGCTTCAACTTTTGTTTCTGCTTTTTTTGCTGCTGGTTTAGCTTCAACTTTAGCTTCAGTTGCCATTGCTTTGTTGAATTCTTTTAAATCACTCAAGTCTGTAACAACAGTTTGCTTTTGAACTTTTTTATTGTCAGTTTTTGACACTGTTGTTTTTGGAGCGGTTGCCATTGCATCTTTTTTAGCAAATTTTTCTTTGAATTTTTCAACACGTCCTTCTGCATTCGCAAATGTTTGTTTACCTGTGTAGAATGGGTGACATTTTGAACAAGTATCAACTCTTACCTCTGCAGATAAAGTTGTTCCCATATCGAATTTTGAACTACATGTTACACAAACGAATGTAGCTTCATTAAAGTACTTTGGGTGTATATTTTGTTTTGGCATGATAAATCTCCTTTTACAATAAAATTATTATATGCTAATTTGTTTTACATTGCATATATTTTTTATTTAAATACTTAATGTATAACTAATATATTAAAATGTATATATGAGTTTCAAAATTGTCGATTTAAAGTATAGTAACAAAAAATTTAGCCCTCAAAAGCTAAATTTTAATGTTGATACAAACGAAGTTAAATACTTGATTTCAACTAACCACAAAGAATCAAAACACATCTTAAATGCTTTAAGTGGGAAATATGATATTGCACAGGGTACATTTGAAATTGATGATGAAGAAAGGTTAAATAGATCTTGAACCAAGCGTCGTGTGGTAAGTGCTAAAGCAGACGGTTTTTGAACACGATTTGTTCCAAAGGAATTAATATATTATTTTTCAGTTAAAGCAAACTTAAACGCGTATAAACTATTGAAATCTAGATACTATGAAAACAAATACACTTTCTTAAGTTATAAAAAATCAAATAAAAATATTAACGAAACTTTATTGAAAGATAAAATCGATAAGAGCATTACTAATTGAATCAAAACATCAATTGAGGTTGAAACAAGTGACTTGGAAAGATTTACTAATTCAATAAATAAAAGAAATTTATCAATGATAAAAAACGAAGACAGTATTAACTCGAATACAATTTTGTCAAACTGATTAAAAGAATATTGAAGAACATATGAAAGAATCAAGCAAAACCGATTGTCAATTATTTTTTTTCAAAGTCTTTGAGATAAGATTCACTCAATTAACGATATGAGATTTTCATGTTCGTGTGAATATCAAGCTAAGCAAGATAAAAATATAAAATCATTAAGTAAGTTTTTTCAATACAAAGAAACTAACTGAATTGTTATTAGAGAGTTAAAAAAAATAGACCTAGAAGTTTCTTATTTGAAAAATAAAATTGCATCTGAAATAAAAGTATTGAATGTACTAACGTCAAAAATCCTTCAACAATTTTCAAAGAAAAAGAGAAGTCCAATTAAAAAAGTTTCAGATCTTTGTCCATGAATTGTAATCAACGAAAAAGAAAGAAAAGATTTTGTTCAAAAACAAGAAAAAGTAATTTTCGAAAATCTAACAGAAGATGTACTTGGTTTAAAAATTAAAATTCAAGAATGAATTCATAGTTATCATTTCAAAGTAAAAAATAATGAGATAACATTTGGTACACAGGAAAACTTTGATAACTACAAAAACATATTGATGAATAAAATATCAAGTGTATTCAACCAGGTTCAAAAACAAGTAAGTGCAATTTCTATTAAACTAGAAATAGACACCAGAAAGATAATGATTAACTCGAGTCTATATTCGATTTATATAAAAATTGTTTCAATGTTTTTGTTGGGTGCAAACAACATAGTTATATACAACATGGTTTCACACTTAAATGAAACTGATAGAAAAGCTCTAAATGTTGTATTTAAAAATATGATTAATAGAGAAACTGATAAATCAATAATAGTTATAGATGATTATTTTACAATTGATGAATTTGTTCCAAATTCATTATTTGAAAATTCACGTAATGAATTAAAAGAAATTACATTACGTGAGCACTTGATAAATAAATACAAGACGGTTGAAAATTCACTAGGTGAGTACAACAAAATACCGTATACAAAAGAAGATAAAAATATTACAATGCTTGAATCAAGTTTTGTAGACACGCTTGGAAACAAATATAAAAATTTCGGATTTGTTTATATTGATCCACATTCAATTAGTTTGGAAAAGAAAAAAACCAACAGTGAATTATTACGAGTTAAATTAAATGTAGTTCAAGTTCCTAAAGAAGGGAATTTATATTACAAATGTGAAACCGATGATGGAGTAAAATTAATAGTACCAAGTACAAATAAATACGAAGTTGGTGAAATTATAAAGGTATATATTTCACTATCAGGAATTATAAAAGTAATCTAAGAGGTAAGGCATGAGTGTTCAATTTAAAAATGAATATCAAAATTTAATAAACAAAATTAACGAATTTGAATTAATCATTATTGCAAAACACGTAATGCCAGATTGGGATGCGCAAGGTAGTGCTGAAGGTCTTAAGTTAATTATTGAAGAGAATTTCAAAAACAAAAAAGTATTCATAGTTGGATCTAAAATTGAAAGTGAACCTTACGACTTTAAACTAACAGAAGATGAAATAAAAAAATCAATATTGCTAACAGTTGATGTTGCAAACAAAGCAAGAATTGATTTTGATAAATTAGATTTAGTAAAAGAAATATTTAAGATTGATCACCATAAATATGATGTTCATGATTTTGGTGATAACTTTTTAGTTGACCCACAATCAATTGCGTGTACTCAGGTTGTTACAATTTGAGCAGATGAGATGAACTTAAGAATAACAAAAGAGGCGGCTGAATTTCTTTATAGAGGTCTATTAACTGATTCAGGTAGATTCTTATTTAAGAACACAAGTGCAGAAACATTTGAAGCTGCAAAAATTTTATTATCTACAGGAATTGATATTACAAAAATAAGTGATGATCTATATTTGACAGATCTAAATTTAAAAAAATGATTACAAAAAATAAGTGAAAACGTTATTTACAATGAAAAGAAAGAATATGCTTATTTGTGTGTGAAAAAAAATGACTATTATGGAATAATCAATATTGAAGCAGCGAAGAGTGCATTGAGTATAATGTCTGGAACTAAAGAAATTTCAACATGATTTCTTGCTTACGAAAATGAAAATGGAATTGTAAAAGTTTCATTCAGAAGTAGAAAAAAAGATGTGTCACTAATTGCAAAAAAATATGGTGGCGGTGGTCACACATTGGCTGCAGCATGTGAAATCGGAACTTGAGATAACTTCAACAAAGAACTAAATAATATTTTAAAAGGAGTTTAACAACATGGGATCTGGACCAGAAAGAATGAATAAAATGGGATGAATTGAACTAATCGTTGGATGTATGTTTGCAGGTAAAACTGAAGAATTCATTAGAAGATTAATAAGATACAAATTTGGTAAGAAAGCTATTATTGTTTTTAAACCAGAGATTGATAAAAGATATAGTGATGATAGTGTTCAAACACATCACGGTATTTCACACTCAGCTCACCCAGTTAAGGATTCGAAAGCATTATACAAAATACTAAAAGAAAAAGAAAAAGAGTTTGATGCTAACAAAAGATTCGATGTAATTGGAATCGATGAACTTCAATTTTTTGATAAAGGAATTGTTGACTTGGTAGAAAAACTTGCAAATGATGGATACATCATTGTGGCAAACGGACTAGACAAAGATTACAAATCTGACCCATTCAAAAATGTATTTGAATTATTACCATTAGCTGAATACGTTGAGAAATTATCTGCACTATGTTCACAATGTGGTGGACACGCAAATAGAACACAACGTTTAGTAAATGGGGCTCCTGTGAGGGACACAGAGGGACCACTGGTGTTAATATCTGGTCAAGATAGTTATGAAGCAAGATGCAGACATTGCTATGTAAAGCCAGACACTAAAAAGAAGAAAAAATAATTAAGGAAGATTATGGACAAAAGAACAATTGAAGTATTAGAACTAATGCTTCAAAAATTAAATAAAATTGATGGGGATTTAGGAAATCCTCAAATTTTAGCTAATGTCGAAAACATAAAGAGACTTAACAAAGAACGTGGAGCAATCATTGATACATGTGAAAAATATATTGAATACAAACATGTAAAGGAAACGCTGGCTGATGCTAGGATTTTATTAAAGTCAGAAAAAGATGGTGAGTTAAAAGAAATGGCTCAAATGGAAATTGATGAATGTTTAGAAAGAATTGAAACATTAGTAATTGAAATTAATGCCTCACTTTTACCAAAAGATCCAAATGATGAAAAAAATGTAATCATTGAAATTCGTGGAGCAGCTGGTGGCGATGAAGCGAACATTTTTGCAGGTGATCTTTATAGAATGTATTCAAGATATGGTGAAAAATTAGGATGAAAATTTACAGTACTTGATCAGTATGAATCGGCCGCTGGTGGGTTTACCCAAATTTCTGCAATGATAAAAGGTAAGAAAGTGTATTCAAAATTAAAATTTGAATCTGGTTCACACCGTGTACAACGTATTCCAAAAACAGAATCAAAAGGTAGAGTGCAAACTTCAACAGCGACAGTTGCTGTATTGCCAGAAATGTCAGAAGTTGAAATTGATATCAAAACAAGTGATCTAAGAGTTGATACATATAGATCAGGTGGAGCTGGTGGACAACATGTTAATACAACTGATTCAGCCGTTAGGGTGACTCACTTACCAACTGGAATCGTTGCAGCATCACAAGATGGGCGCAGTCAACATGATAACAAAGATATTGCCATGACAATGCTTAGAGCACGTGTGTATGAAGCCGTGCAATTAAAAGCTCAAGGTGAAGCGGATGCATTGAGAAAAAATGCTGTCGGTACTGGTGATAGAAGTGAAAAAATCAGAACATATAACTATGGTCAAAACAGAGTAACTGACCACCGTATTAATTTAACACTCCAAAAATTAGATCAAGTAATGGAAGGTAACATTGAAGAAGTTATTGAAGCTTTAACTAAAGATGAACAAAAAAGACTTATCGAGCTTAACAAGTAATGACAAAGCAAATATTGAAAAGTAAATTAAGTGTCAATATAAAAGAAAACGATTTAAATACATTGTTTTCTTTTTTGTTAGACAATCCCGACAAAGAGGGAATTATTGAAAGAGTTAATCAAGAATATGGAACTAAACCATTTAGTTATATTATTGAAAATAGATTTTTTTATAAAAATTGATTCACTGTTAATAAAGACGTTTTGATACCGAGATTTGAAACAGAACTAATTGTAGATTATGTTTGCAAACTCAAATTAGAAAATAAAATTATCGCAGACGTATGCACGGGTAGTGGTTGTATCGGAATATCTATTTCAAATGAAACTGGTAACAAAGTATTTTGTTCTGATGTTTCAATTGATGTGCTAAGCGTGGCAAAGACAAACAGTCAAAAAATCAAATCAAACATTGAACTAATAGAATCAAACTATTTGGATTGAATAATTGAAAGGAATCTAATTATTGATGTGTTAATCATCAATCCACCGTACATTGATATCAGAGATAAAAATATTGAAAAAAGCGTCAAGGACAATGAACCTCACATTGCTTTATTTGCAGAAGATGAGGGCATATTCTTTTACAAACAACTGAAAGATAAAATAGAAACAATAACAAAGAACGGCTCAATAATTATTTGTGAATTTGGTTTTGAACAAAAAGAGAAACTTCAAAAATTATTCGTTGATTATGACATTGAATTCAAAAAGGATTACTCAAACCACTATAGATATTTTGTTATTAAGATATAAAAATATATAATAGTTTAAAGACAAAAGAAAATGAAATACAACTTCCAAAAAAATTCAATCGATAAAGAAACTAAGAAAGTTTTTAGCAAAACTATTTTTTATAGTGCAGGAATTATATTGGCAATATTTGTAACTAACTTAATTTTTATTGGAATAGTTTATTCAAGCCCAACACTCGATATATATTTAAAAAACTATGAAGCTTTCGATAAGGGTTTTGGAGAAAACTTAACAATAACTCCTAACGAAATACAACTATCTGTTTGATTGGGTTTTGGTTTATTTATCACTGGTTTAACGGTGTTTTTGGCATCACCATTCATGCTAACAAAATCAAAAAAGCAATTTAAATTTACATTTCCAATTTTGATGATCACATTATTTTTTATTGTATGTGCACTAATTTCAATGACAGCGTCTGAAGTATCGTATGACAAACTAACAAAATTAGTAAACTACATAACTACCGAGGGAGTAGTGGATGAAATTGAGAAAGGATCAAATGATGAGAACCTTACAAATGCAGTTAAAGAATTATTTAACCAAAATGAATCATCAAAACACTTTGCATGAAGTACAAAATCTTTAGGATGGATTATATCATTGCTTAAAGTTGTCGTTATTACTGCAGTGTATTCAAAAACCTTCTTTGATCATGCGGCACTAACTACTGAAAATGCAATTGTATCAGAACAAATTGATATAAAAACAAAAAAAGGATACATTGGTAAAAACAAGTTACACAACTTATTTACTAAAATTACAATATTAAACCAAAGAAACATTTGCTTGTGGGTATTCATATTGGTATTTATAATAGTGCTTCCACAAGTTATCTATATTGGATCTGTACTAAACCGCAGTTCATCACTTGGTTCAATGTTTTCATGAAACTTATATTTAAGTGACTTATTAACTTGGGTTAAAAATGATGATGTTAAAACTATTATTGGTCATATTTCAGATGATGAAATAAATAACCTGAATGTTATTACGGTTCAAACAGCCATGATAATGGGTGTTATTTCAATGTTATTTGTTATGCCAATTTACTTTGTTAGAAACTGAAACGTAGAAGACAAAGTTGTAGGAACTCAATCATTTGCGTTGATTACACTTTCTTCAATCTTGGTTACAGTTAACTTCTATTCAATGTTTCTGCTTTCAAGAGCAAGCACAACATGAAATAATAATATAGGTGATATAAACAAATTGATTTTTGAAACACCGGCAAAATGAAATTTAACAAACAGCATTGATCATATAAAAGAACTGTGTGGAATAGGGAGCATTAACCCTGATGGTAGTTTCAACTTTGGTTGACCCATTGGTGTTGAATTGATTGCCTTATTAATCGTAAGTTTACTTGCACTACTAATAATCACAATTGTATTAATACGTGTCTTTAGAGCGCACACGACACTTATTAGAACAAATACATCAACACACTACTTTGAAGACGAGGAATGATACTAATGAACATTGAAAAGATAATTGAACAATTAAGAAAAAATGAAGTATTAATTTTACCAACAGATACAATTTACGGTTTGACCTCAACTGTTACTGATGAAAATAAAGCAAAAATTAACACAATTAAAAAAAGAGATGTGAACCAAGAATTAATAATATTGGTATCTAGTATAAAAATGGCTAGAAGGTGAATACACACCGACGAAGAGAGTAGTGAAGTATTGGAATCTTATACACCGACAACTGTTATTGGTGTTGCACAAAAAGGTGAACCATTTCAAGCGGTTAGAATTGTTAGAGAAAAGAATCTAGCAAATATAATTGAAAAAGTAGGACCACTTTATTCGACAAGCGCAAATTTACACAATGAAGCTTATAAAGATGACTTAGATTTGTTTAAAACAATCTTAGATGAAGATAAAATCTATTATACAAAGAGGCTGTCTGACAAACCGTCTAGAATATTTAATTCATTATTGGGTACATTTTTAAGGTAATATATATTATATATAAATATATTGGAGAAAATTTATGCGTAAAATATTAATCATTCCGTTTATATTGTTATTGGTAGTGACTACATTTTTTGGATTAATTATCTTTTTACCAGATTTAATTAATGCTGGATGATACTTAGAACTAATGACATGGACATTAAAAGGTTGATCATCAAACTCACCAATCAAACTAATTTCAAGTGAGTTATTAAAAAATTGGAATTATGTTTGTTTTGCAGCTATGGTGCTTGCAACTCTTATGACATTCATACACTTGATTGGGTCATTTAAGAAAAAGAAAAAAACAAACAGACATGGTAAGATACCGAAAGTCGGAGCTGTATCAATTGCAATATATATTCTTACAATTGTGGTAACGGCACTAACATTAACATACTTTATGATTGCTGTTGCATTAATTGTTTTAGTAACTTTAATTATGGTTTCATCAATACCAAACAAAGGTTCAATTGCACTAATATCTGAAGGTATTGAAGAAGAAGTTGGTGAGCCAATATTTGACGCTTTACAGTCAGCTGAAGAACCAACACACGTAGCAGAGATTGTAAGTGAATTAAGCGAAATCGAAGATATGGATAACCACGTTTTTGTGCAACCAACACCAATAGAAGAAGTGGTTTCACCAATTAGCTTTTCTAATGAAGTTAGTTTTGAAGATATGGTCAACGAACAAAACCCAATAGTTGAAGAATCGGCTGTACCAAACTTCGATCCAATATTAGAAGTTGAAGAACCAGCAGCAGTAGAAGAAGAAAAAGCTGTTAAATTTGACGATATGTTAAGTAATGCAAAATCACACTACGAACCATACCAACCAATCCCAGAACCAGAATTTGAACCAAAAGTTAATTTTGTTGATATGTTAAGTAATGCAAAATCACACTACGAACCATACCGACCAATCCCAGAACCAATTCAACCCGAACCAATATATATTCCACAACCCGAACCGGTTGATATGATGGAAGTTATAAATAACGCAAAATCACACTACGAACCATACCAACCAATCCCAGAACCAATTCAACCACAACCCGTGCCACAACCACAAACAATTTTTATACCAACACCTGAACCAGTTTATGTGCCACAACCACAACCTGTTTTCATACCAAAAACTGAATTAGTTTTTGTACCAGTTCAACCCGAACCTATATACATTAACGAACCACAACCACAACAAATTTCAAGATCTAGAGAAGAAAGGATTGAAATGTTGAGACAGCTTACACATGCACCTCAATATTCAGAAGAAGAACTATACTTCCATCCAAAATCTAAACCAGCACCGGTTTATAAACAACCGTTTGCAAAAAAAGTTCCTCAATCAAACTTTGAACAACCAAAATCACCTGAACCAATTGTTCAATTAGCAAAAGCTCCAAATGCGGCAACGCCTGCTAAAAATAACACAAACGCACAAGCTGCAGCAGATGCATATAGAGATGAATTAAGAAAAAAAATTCTTTCTAGAATTAAATAGGAGTACACACATGTTAGATAAAGACTTATTTCTTGACGAAAAGCACATAATCAAAGAAAACAAAATTAATAAACAAAATGAAATTAGTTCTACTATTGAAGAGTTAAAACAATTAAAACTTGTTTTAAAACAAAAGAAAAACGAATTGAAAATTATTGACACTGAAATGAAATTATTAAAAAGAAAATATAAATCAAAGTAAAAAAACAAAAACACCGTAAGGTGTTTTTTTAATCTATATAATCAATAATGTAAAAAATAATAGGAGTTTATGAACTATGAAAAGAATTTATTTCTCAGATTTAGATGGAACATTACTAAAAGATGATTATGTTTTTTCTGAAAAAACGAAAGAAGTTGTAAAAAACATATATGCACAAGGTGACATGTTAATACCAATAACAGCGCGTGGTATGAATAACTTGTTAGATCTTGCAAAAGAATTAGAGCTAGATAAACTTGGTGGAATTGTTTGTGGAAACAACGGCGCTACAGTTTATTCATTTAAAGAAAAAAAGTACTTAATAAAAAAAGAGTTATCAAAAGAATTAATGAAACAAGTATGAGATAGATATCACAACAACAAACCGTTAAAAGTAACTTTTAACGGAGCTGGAACAATATATGGTTTTGGCCCATCTAAGAGTCCAGAATTCTGAGCTAAAGTAATGGGAAACAAATATGTTGTTGCAAAATCAGTTAATGACATTAAAGAATCAATAACTCATTTAGTTGTAGTTATTAAAAAAGAAAATGCTCATAAAATTGAAGATGAATTTAATGAACTTCAAGCCTTATTTGGCGATGTTACAAATATTGTTATTTATGATGGTAGAGCAATTGAGATTGCTGTTAAAGATGTTGACAAAGGTCAAACAGTAAAAGAATTAATTAAAATCTTAGATCCAGAAAATAAATGTGAAACATTCGGATTCGGTGATGGCCCAAATGACTTCTCGTTATTGGGTGCTGTTGATATTCCTGTTGCAATGAAACAAGGGAATGAAGAACTTAAAAAAATTGCAAAATTCGTAGCTGAAGAGAATTTCAATGACGGAGTTGCAAACTTTATTTTGAATTATAAAATGTAATAGCTTAGTGCTATTTTTTTATAATTCAAATGATTTTCGTACATATAAATTCATATATAATAATCACGAGAAGAGGAAAATACAAATGAGAAAACTTTTCGCAGCACTTGCAATAGTGTTAATGACAGGGACAACAGCTACAACAATTGTGGCATGTAGAAAACCGGTCTACGATATAGAAATATTATTAGTACCGTCTAAAAGCCCCTTAGAGATTGAATCTGAATTATTTAATTTAAGTAAATTATTTCAAGAAGAATTCGAAGAAGTATCAAAATCAAATATGAAAGTTGGATTTAAAGTTTCTCCTGACTATAACATTGCATCATATGTTCTAAGATCAGGTCAAGCAGCAATGGGGATGATCCCTGTAACAACTTATTATCAAAAAGATATTAAAGACAAAGAAGAAAACGATAGAAAAATGGGGACACTATTTGTGTCAACTAGAACCGCCGTTAAAACTGAGTTGCGTTCATATGGTGAGTTGGGTGACACTGAACCGGCGACACTTGAGCAATTAAATAGTTTTCAGTCCGAGATGAATGATGGTGGAGCAAATCAAAATTTAGACGAAGACATTGTCAATCAATTTAAAATTGCACAAGAATCAAATAAAAAATATGCACAAGATACGAGCAACATTTATTACAGTGATGCAGATAAAAAAGAAGCCGCAGAGTCAGAAACTGATGAAAAAGAAATTGCGAGCGCAAAACACTATAGATCTGTAATATTTGCAAATAGAGAATTTGTCACAAAAAGAAAACAGACAGTAAAACAAAACGGTGAAAGCGGTAATTATGTTTCAAGGTTTGTCGGTCACTTAAAAGGGTGAACAAACAAAACGGTATATGACGCTTATGAAACACTTGATGATAATTTGAACTTTGTTGGAACAGATGTTGGTGCGCAACAAAAAGCGCATTCAGTTATTTTATTGGACCTATTTTGTCAATCGATGGAAAGCGCTAATACTGGTGGAGCAAAAGTGGGTCTAGCTTCTTCTGCGACTTCTGGAGCTGGAATGGTTAAGCCTGTGGAAACATTAATGAACAACTTCATGAACCAACAAGGTCTACCTTCAAGCAACCCAAGTGATGTAGCGAAAGCAAAAGAGTTTGCGAATGCAGTTTTAACTGGATATTCAAAATCTCCAGGTTATGCAACTGACTTACCAAGACAAGTTAGAGATGGTTTATTGAATATAGGGGTAGCATTTAATGACGCTAGAGCCGAAAGTCAAATTAAAGAAGAGGCGTTAGGAAATACTAATTCAGGCTATCTGTCAAAAACATGAATGCTAACAACATCTTCAGGAATTATGAATGATGGAATGTTATATTCAAAAACGTTTTTCAAGCGTAATAATATTAGTACAGAAATACCGGTTTTAGAAATTGGTGGCAAAGAATACAATTCTACAGGTAACAACTTGTTAGATGCGCTTAGAACATCTTTTATTAACTTAATGAAAGATGAAGATGGTTTAAAAGTAATGAGAGATATTTATTCACATGAAGGATATCTACCAGAAGATATAAACAACTATTTAGATGGGTCTGTTAACTACGATAAGTCAGTGGTTGACGCACAAACTTCAACACTAAATGCTGCAGCATCAGATGTTGCATTAGAAATAAACCAATAGGAGAAATTATGATTATATTTAAAGAAGTAAATAAAATATGACCAAATGGAAACATTGCTCTCCAAGATGTCAATGTCGAAATTAAAGATGGTGAATTTGTTGGAATCATTGGTTTGTCTGGAGCTGGTAAAACAACACTGATCAAAACAGTAAATAAAATGCATCCAATTTCAAGTGGTGACCTAGTGGTTACTATGAAAGAAAATGATGAAGTAGTTGAATATAATGTTGCAAACTTAAGTGGAAAAAAATTAAGACATTTTAAATCAAAGATTGGGTTAATAACTCAAGAATATAACAATGTACAAGGTGAAACAGTATTGAGTAACGTTCTTGCATCAAGGCTTACAAAGATGCCATGATACAGAAAAATATTTACAATATATTCAAAAGAAGATAAAAGAATTGCTCTTGATGCTTTACACAAACTTGGTATCTTAGATAAGGCATATACTCGTGCTGGGTCACTTTCTGGCGGACAACAACAAAGAGTCGCTCTCGCTCGTGCAATATCACAAGAAGCACCTATAATCATTGCTGACGAACCAGTGTCAGCTTTAGATCCAATATTTGCAAACCAAGTAATGGCTGACTTTGAAAAAATAAATAAAGAACAAAATATCACAATCTTAATTAATATTCACCACGTTGAACTTGCACTTAAATATACAACAAGAATTATTGGTGTAAGAGAAGGCAAGGTTGTATATGATGGCCCGACTAATAAGGTTGATAAAAGTGTCTTAATTCAAATTTATGGTGAAAACTATAGTGAGGAAGACGTTGCATAATGTTTACAAGAATAAGAGGTAATTCCTACAAATTAGACAGGGTTGGTAATCAAGTAATATATAAACCAAGAAAAATCTTTTGATGAAGTTTATTTATTATAGTTTCGATATTGCTGATATTTTCATTTGTGGTAATTCCAATAAATAAAGCAACTAACTTATTTATATGAGATGACGAAACAGTTGATATAATATCGTCTTTATTTAAATGAAATGAAATTGACTGAGCTGGTGGATTTCTTGGCGAGGTAATGCTATCAATATGAGAAACATTCTCACTTGCGCTCGCAGGTACTGTTATAGGGGTTTTAATAACTATTCCATTAGCGGTATTGGCGTCAAGTAATGTTATTAAGAATAAAGTAGTTAATGCAATCGTAAAAGGTGTGTTCATTGTTTTTAGAACAATGCCATTGTTCTTCTTTGCAACTATAATAATGTGCTTCATGACTACAGGTAGTTATGGATCTAAAGTGGCTATTACAGTTATTGCTACAACTTGCTTTACAGTTTCGATTGCATCAAAAATGTTTATTGACAGAATTGAACAAGCGAAAATGAACACATTCAATTTATTGGTAAGTATGGGTGTTGGTAAAACTACTGCATTCAAAAAAACAATAATGCCAGAGATCGGACACTTTACAGTATCTGCAATCTTATATTCACTAGAAACAAATATTAGATATCTATCTATTATTGCTATGGGATTAGGAATAGGATTAGGTCACATTATTCAATTCAATATGATTGAATTGAATAAAACTCCTGAAGCAGGATTTTGTATTTTTGTACTAATAACATTAGTACTTATAATTGAAGCTGTTTCATTTATTATAAAAAATTATATTATTGTAAAAAAAGATAGACCGATTCATTTTGATAACATAGCTGAAAATGAAAAAGTTAACTATGTATTAGAAAAACCACAACTTGGTTTTTTAAAAATGTTATCACTTGCATTAATTGTATTTGGAATTGTTATTTATGTTTTAATACAATTTAATGTTGTATGACAAGATGATAAAAACATCGCCCAAGGATGAAAAGATGTTGGTGATTTATTTAGACCAGAATGGGGATTGATATTTGGTAACCTTGACCAAAATGGAAATGTACTAGTTTATTCATCATTTGATTTAATAACTGAAGCAGTGATGATTGCTGCAATGGGTACTTTATTTGGAATGATTATTGCAATCATTTTAGGTGCACTAAGTAGTAAAACGGTTACTGGAAAAATATGATCAAAACCATTTTGATTTATTGCCACAATCATTAGACCAACACCAGGATATATAATTGCTATATTCTTGGTTACATTAATTGGACTAAGTCCGTTTACTGGGGTTGTTGCAATCGCAATTGCAACTTCAGCTATGTTAGCTAAATATATTAGAGAAACATTTGATCAAATAGATATGAAGATTGTAGATAATCTACGTGCCATGGGATTAAATAGATGAGATGTATTTAAGTATGGAATCCTTACACAAGTAAGATCTGAAATAGTATCTTGAACTCTATATAGATTTGATATTAATATTCGTGAAGTATCTTCGTTTGCAACGGTGGGTGCTGGTCAATTGGGTATCGCTATGAGTTCATTTATAAATGAACATACATATAGAAACCTGTCAGCAGTTTTAATAACGCTGATGATTACATGTATTCTTATGGAATACATTGTAACTGCGTTAAGAAGAAAAATACTACTAGATCAAAACCACTGACTGTATGACAAGTTAGCTAGTTGATATCGTACTCGTGTAGTTAATAAGTTTATTGCAAACTACGTTGTTAAAAACAATGGTAACGCATATGACAAATCGTGATATATCTTAAAATCAGAATTCCTACTAGATAAAAAAGTAATTTGTGATTACATGATTGAAAACAAAGTTAACGAAAACGAAAAATTAATACAAGTTGATTTTGAAAAATTAAATGAACAAGTTATTGAAATGACAAAAAAATTTGAAAACACAACAAACACAACTTTAAGAAAAATTAATATTGAATTCAACACAGTTGTTGAACCTTGATTATATGAAGAAAAATTTATAACAGATAAAAAACTGGTTGAATTAAAAGGTGTTGGTTTCAGATTCGGAATCATTAAACATGATGAAGAAATTACCTCAGAAAAATTAATGGAAATTTTATTACTTGTTAAAAAAATTCATTTAGAAAGAACACAAATAGAAACTGAATTAAAATTCAAACAAAAACAAAGATTAATAAATAGAAAAGAATCAATTGTAAGAATTAAACAAGTTTATAAAGATGCAAAAATTTCTAACAATGAAAAACACAAAAACAAAGAAATTAATTTCTTTGAATGCTTATCAAAAAACATATTAGCTCATAAAGAAAAAAATGATGCTATTAGAAAACTGGGTAGAAAAAGACAAAAAAATAGATATTAGAAAAACAAGACATCTGTCTTTTTTTTTTTTTTAATTAGAATACACGTGTAATATAAAAAATTAACTAATCAATAGGAGAATTAATTATGAAAAAATTATTAGCAATGCTTGGGGCTGTGGGGTTAATTATCTCTGGCGGTGCATCAATTGTGTCTTGTGATAATCCAGATAAAACCAATGAAGAAGTTGGAGAAAGCGAGATAACTATCGACCTTAAGGGAGATAAGGTTGATTTATTAATTGGTGACATGAGCAAAACTATAAAAATTATAAATTTTGACAAATTACAAGAACCAGCTGTATTGTCAAAAAATGAAGATATTGCCAGTATTCAAAACAAGAATGGTGTATCAAATAAAAATTTCAGCATAATTGCCAATGGGGTTGGTTCTACTGAGGTTGTTATTTCTGCAACTGGACTTGACCTGATTACTATTAAAGTGAATGTTACAAAGCCAGAACCGCTATTCTTGAATGATGTATTTGGTAATGACCCAATTTCGATTGTAGCCAAATATGAAGAGGGCCAAAATAATAGTGATTTAAGATTGGATTTTTTTAAAGCATTTGGAGAGTGATATGAAGAAAATATCAAAGGAGTTGACAATTCTGTAAGAACTGCAATTGTATCTGATATGTCGTATTTCATAGTAGGAGATATCACATGAGATATTGAAAACAATAACGAATTTATATTGACAGTAATTGATGACGAAAATTCTAAAATGAAAGATTATTTTTCTCCCGATGGTGAGGTGATATTCAATGTTGAATTTGAATTGAGTGAATAATTTAATTGCAATTTAAACTACTTAAAAACAAGACAAAGGTCTTGTTTTTGTTTATATATAATTAAAGAAAAAGGAGTTAAATATGAATCCTAATAAATGAATAAAAGAAAACATTAATAAAAACGATTTAAAAAACCTTAGACGCCAAGAATACACATGAGATAAAATTGCACTATTGCTTATCTCTTTTGGCTTACTTATATTTTCAGCTCTATCATTTGCGTTGAAATTATTAGATAAAAAAATAGCAATAATTCTGACAATTGTTTCTTTTGTAATAATAATAATTGTTATGATTTATATTTTTATAGTATGTAAATTAAGAAGGTATGAAAAGGTATCGTTATTCACAACAGGAATTAGATATTACAAAAAAAGATCTGATTTTATTGAAAAATATTTTGTTAAATATTTAAAAGATAAACAAACTGAAATAAAAAATATATCAGTTGTACAAGGGGAATTAAATCACACAAAAATATTAAATATTGATTATGGAAATTTTACATTTACTTATGAGGCCATGGAAACAACCGGCACTATAAACGGTAAGTGAACAGACAATAATGAATTTCATTTAAAAAATAGATCCCTATTATCAAATAACTTTAACTTTGGGCGTGGATTTGAAATTGTTAAATCAAAAGATGCAAGTAGTGCGTTTGAAAAAACATTTAATTCAGAATCAATTAAATTTAATGAAAAAATAACAATCAAATTTAATGATGAGTTAAACACTTATAAAATACTATCGCCAGTCAATCAGGAAAAGTTATTAAACAATATTGATAAAATTATTGACTACCCAATCCAATACAAAAATAACGAAATAGTAATTAACTCAAAAAGTTTAACAACTGGATTGAAAATTTCAAAAACAATAAACATATTTCACTATGATAAAATACCGCCATTAAGTTATCAAAAATCAATTGATTGACTTGAAGAAATATTTAAATCAAAAGAAGGTTTATTAATAAAAGAACTAAATAATTTAATCGCAATTTCAATTACTTAAAAACAAGACAACTGTCTTGTTTTTGTTTATATATAATTAAAGAAAAAGAGAACGAGATTATGAAAGTTATTAAAATTATTGGTGCTGGATTAGCCGGATGTGAAGCTGCATGACAACTGTCAAAAGCAGGATACAAAGTTAAGCTATATGAATCAAAAACAATTGAAAAAAATGAAATTCAAAAATTAGAAACAATTGCAGAATTGGTTTGTTCAAACACATTGCGTAGTAAGTCAATAAAGAATGCAGTTGGTATTTTAAAAAAAGAAATGGAGTTATTTGATTCATTAATAATTGAAGCAGCAATCAAAACACAAATTCCATCAGATGATGCACTTGCAGTTGATAGAATTAACTTTTCAAACTATATTCAAGACAAGATTAAAAAAGATAAAAACATTGAATTAATCAATGAAGTAATTGAAACAATTGATGATGAAAACGAAATAACAATTATAGCAACAGGGCCATTAACTTCAGATAGATTCAACAATGAAATTCAAAGAATAATTGGAAATCAAAAATTTTATTTCATGGATGCTTCTGCTCCAATAGTTAAGAAGTCTTCAATTAATTTTGAAAAATTATATTATGCAACAAGACACAAAGGTGAAGGTAACTATATTTGTGTTCCATTAAATGAAGAGCAATTTGATAACTTCAGAAATGAGTTAATCAACGGTGAAGTTGTGAAAACAAAAGAATTTGAAAATGAAGTATTTTTTAAAGGTTGCCAACCAATTGAACACATGGCAAAAACAGGTAGAAATGTTTTATTAAATGGTTCTTTGTCTCCTAATAATTTAGAAGATAAAGATGGCAAAATTCCATATGCAGTTGTTCAATTAAGACAAGATGACGCAATTGATAGTTTATATAATTTTGTGGGATTTCAAACAAATCTTAAATGACCAGAACAATTAAGAATATTAAAAACATTACCAGGAATGGAAAATATAAACATTGTTCGTTATGGTGTTATGCACAAAAATAAATACATAAATTCTCCAAAAATTTTAAACCATAAATTGCAAGTAAAAAGAAAACGTAACGTTTTCTTTGCTGGACAAATAACTGGAGTTGAAGGTTATGTTGAATCTGCAATGTGTGGAATAGTTGCTGCAATGGGTGTTGTAAGTTTAGTTGAAAATAAAAAAATGGATCCACTACCACAAGATACTTTGATGGGTGCTTTGATTAAGTATGTGACAAATGAAAATCTAAAAAAATTTAATCCAATGAAAGCTAATATGGGAATATTACAACACGTTGGAATTAAAAAATCAGAAATGCCTGATGATTGAACATACACAAATTCAATGAGCAAAATGAAAAACTATATCAGTAACAAAAAGTAATTTAAACCAATTTCAATTGACTACTGTTGGTCAATTGATTATTATTAAGTTAGGTAATTAATCAATTCCTGTATAAGCTCCAAATATGGTGGGGCGTCTCTACTGTCAACCTTAAATTGACTACTATGGGTTCATGTTCAATCTTTTGAAATATACATGGACTTCTATATCGTTTTAAAAAACGATAATGCAGGTCCATTTTTTATTTACTCAAAAGAGAGGAATAACAATATGAAAGAAAATAAGTTCTTCAAAATGAAGAATAAATTTAGAGCATTTTTTAAAATGGATGATCTAAAAACAACAACAAAAAAAGAACTAATAGGAGGGTTGACTACGTTTTTAGCTGGTGTATATTTGCTAAGTGTTGAACCTAATATGTTAAGTTCTTCACCTTCTATTAATGGCATGGATGATCCAACTTTAAATATGGCTAAAGGTGGTATATTTTTATCAACAATTATTGTTATGTTTATTGGGACCTTCATTATGTGTCTAATATCAAATATGCCAGCAGTTATATCTCCTGGAATGGGGATCAATGCGGTATTTACATTCAGTGTTGCGCGCAGTGTTGGATATGAGGGTGCATTAATTTCTGTGATGATTTCTTCGATATTGTTGTGTGCAATATCGTGTACTGGTTTAAGGATGTTAATAATTAATTCAATTCCAGATTCTATCAAATATGCCATAGGAGCTGGTATTGGTTTGTTTGTGGCATACCTTGGATTAAAAGGTATTAAATTTGTAGAAGAAAGCAATGGGGTTCCGGTAGCTGCATTATCGGATTTCTCACAGTATTATCCATCTATAATTTTAGGATTTTCTATATTGGCAATTATATTGTTCTTTCATTTTAGAAAAATTCCTGGAGCAATTGCAATTGCAATCTTTATAGGACTTGCAATTGCAATAGTGTTTGCAAATACATTGCCTAATTCAGAAATAGTAAATAAAAACTTTGGTTCAGCAAAATGAAAGGGTTGAAAATATGACGACTTTAATGGGTTTGCAATAAATCTAAAAAGTACATATCAGGCATTTGTCAATCCAGAAATTTGAACTAATACAACATTTTACATATCAATATTCATTTTTATATTTGTTTGTTTCTTTGATGCGACTGGTGCAATTTATTCGCTATCACAACAAATAAGCGAACAAACAGAAGGTGGTTATAAAGTTAATAATAGAGCATTGCTTGGAGACGCTATTGCTGGAGTTCCGGCAGGTTTTCTTGGATTAAGTGCAACAACTACATTGGTTGAATCAAGTGCTGGAATTAGTCAAGGAGCTAGAACTGGGTTGTCCGGTATGTTTGCTTCAACACTGTTTTTATCAGCTATTGCCCTTTATCCATTGTTTGAAATGATACCCGTATCAGTAAGTAGTGCATCACTTATATTTGTTGGATCATTGATGATAGTCCAAATTAAAGAAATTGAATGAGTAAAGCCAGAAATTGCATTTGCATCATTTCTAACAATGTTATGCATGGTCATTACATTTTCAATAACTAATGGTATTGCTGTTGGTTTTATAATGTATTCATTGGTGAGTTTGGTTTCTAAAAAGGGTAAAGAAGTTCACTGAATGATTTATGTATTATCAATCTTATTTATATTTTATTTTGCGCTCCAATCTTTTATATAAAATAGTAATTTAAATTACTATCAAAAAATATTGATTTAAAAGTTTATTAAGTTATTATTTTTTTATATCAAGTTGTTTGTAAAAATTATATTAACTTTAGAAAAGCTTACATACGTACAAGTGTAAAAAGTGGTGAGTCATTTTTTTATAATTGTCATCTTAAATTGGTTGGTTGGTTGGAAAGGTTAAAAACTATGAAGTTATTATTGAGTTTAACTGCAATTACCGTTGTTACGACACCAGTAATCGGTAGTTTTGTAAATCAGAATATTGAAAATAAATCAGAAATATTAGCTGAAAACTTTGAAAAAGATTTTCAAGAATACGAAATTACATTTTCGCCAAGTGAATTAATATTGAGTAAAGATAAACCGTTTGGCGATGTTAGGTTTTCAGCAAAAAGCAGCAAGGTGGTATTGAACTATAACCCAGATGGATTATATGTTTTAAGGAACGAAGATCCATATGTGTTATCTATATTGACAACTCGAAAAGGAACATTTTATGTTCAGGTTTATGAAGGAACAGGAAACAACTCGGGTTCAGGACTATTAAAGGTTATTAGAAATTAAAAACTACATTTGTAGTTTTTTTGTTTTCCATAGTTACTTGGTATTATTGGGTGATTATCGCTTACGATTGTTGACATTTAATGGTTATAAATAAAAATAATAGAAAATAGAAACGTATGTGTATATGCATTAACATAATTATTTAAATTAAAATTTTAAAGTACATAATAATTTGACAATTTTAGAGTAATTGATATATGTATATAATTTCACATAAATGATATGTATTATTTTAATGGAGACTAAACAAATGAAAAAAAATAGAAACGCTAAATTTGAATTAGGTGAACAAAATAACAAGAATAAAACACCAGGTGACGATACGTATTTATTTGTTGATAGACTTTCAAAAGAATTCAAGAATGGATCTGGAGTTAAAGAAATTAGCTTCACTATAAACAAGGGTGAAATAATAGGTTTTATTGGAGATAACGGAGCGGGTAAAACAACCACAATTAAATTAATATTTGGTGAATTTTTAAAAAACGAAGGTGATGTAACATTAGAAAATGGTAGCCTGCTATCCAAGAAAAACTTAAGAAAAATAGCGTTTTTCCCTGACCAAAATAATTATCCAAAGAGTTTTAACATTGTTAGTTTTGCAGAATATTCTGCAAAACTAAAAGGGTACAGTCATGAAGAGATTTATGAACTTATGGACACATATCTTGAAGCCTTGAATCTAACTGACTATAAAAAAAATAAGTTTACAGAATTGTCTGCCGGTATGCAAAAAAGAGCCCTTTTGTTGTCTGTGTTAATAACAAATCCAGAAATAATAATTTTAGATGAACCAACTGCCAATCTGGATGTTAAGTCTAGATTGGAATTTATGAACATTCTTAGACATCTATCTGATGAATATAATAAAACAATTGTAATAACATCACACAACATTGATGAGTTGAATAACTTAATTAACAGAGTTATTTTAGTCAAAAAGATTAATAACAAAGGTGAAGTTATATATGATGCTCCATTTGATAAAGAAAAAGAAAATCTTCGTGATGTATACATGTCTGTAATTGGATCTGACGGAAAAAACATAAATTTTGAAAAAATTAAAGATCTAGAAAAAAATAGAGCGAGTCAAAAAAATAGTGACATACCACCAGTAGTTGCAGAACAACAACAAATTCTTGATATCAAAGAAGAAAACCATTTTAATAACTTCAAAAATTCAAGCATTAACTTTTATAAAGGTAGTGTCTCATTTATTAAGGGGATGTCAATCTTTCAAAGATCAGTTAAAAAAATTATTGTAAGCAAATCATTTATTATTACAACATCTATATTTGCGTTTGTTTATCTGTTGGCAACATCTATATTTGCGTTTGCATCTTCTTCGGGATCTTATGGTGATATTTGAAACACATTTGCAACATGAGTTCCATTTTCGATATTAGTAATATATGTTTCATTCTTTGAAGTTTATTCAATCTCTGGATTATTTAACAATGAAATAAAAGATGGAGTAATACAACTAGAAATTAGAAGCGGTATAAGTAAGCCTAGAATTTTTCTTGAAAGAGTATTGGCAAATAAGGTTATAGTTTTTTCTTATTTAAGTGTTGCAACAATTTTTTATGTAATTATTTCCGCTATAACACCAAACACGTACACATCGGCTTCAATGATGAATGTATCTGTAGGGATGATGTTTATATTTATTATTGATATTTTATTATCTGGAATATTATTACTGTTTGCAAACACATCGTCATCGGCATTAAGTGGATCTTTGGGTTCAATTTTTGGAATGCTTATTTCTATTAGTTTTCTTGTGAATTTACTAACATTTTCAACAATGAATATAAACATGATTAGACCAAATGACAACGATCAAAGTTCAAGAGATTATGATTTAAATGAGTACAACTTTAAATATGAACTGATGAATAGGATGTACAAAGTTGAAAACAAATATGGTGAGAACTCTATAATAAAAGAAAACATAAATGACCTACAAGATTTACAATTTTTATTCAGCGATACACCTAACATGGAAAGTGGTTTATTCAACCAATACGATTTCATAAACAATAACAAAGACAAAAAAAGTACTACAGATGGTTATGTATATGCATTGTTGTCTAATGGTCTTTTAACAGAAGCTAAAGATTTAAGTGTATACACTGTAAAAAATAATGAGTTTAGTGAAATTGAACTTGAAATAAATAATGATGTCTATGAAAATAATTCAATTCTTAAGCTTATGAATACAATAAAATCATATCAAAAGATATCATTTAAGTTTTCGGATACCGTAATGAATAATTCAATATTTAAGATGTACTATGATTTTGGTTCCAATAAGAGCGAGGGAACCTTTAAAAAATCAAATGGATTATATGCAATGGTTGATGTAATCAAAGAAAGCACAAACCAAAAAGAATTAAGAGAAATTGCAGATATTGTTAAAGATGCAGCAATGTATTTGTTTGATAAATATTTTTATCAGGAACGCGCATCAATAATTGAAAATTCATTTATAGATGAAATTGAATCAAGTGCATTTGACGAAACATCAGTATGACACTATAGAGAAGGTTTGGGTGAATTAAATCAAGAACTTGTAAAAGACGTAAAAATAAACGATGGAATTAGAACATTTAACAAAATATATGTAGATTTATTGGTAAGCTATATAAATTTAAAAAATACTAGATACGGACATGACCCATCAATGTCTGCAAAAGAGTACAACACAAAAGCTAGTGTTCAATCATATTTAAATCCATTTGCAGCAATTCCAAGAATTTTTTATGAATCTGGAAGAGACAATAATGTTATTTCAATGACAAATAATACATTTTGACTGACCAACACATATGAAGTAGAGAGTTTAGACAAACAAAATTTTAGAGACAACTTTATACAAGATCCAGAATTTGTAAATGAAAATGTTCTTGGTACACCAATTTACATTAAAACAAATAAACAATATTTCAACAATCCAATTGCTGAAGATGAATCCCTTGATGAATCAGATTTAAGAGATGAAATTGTTGATCAAATGAAAACAAAAATAAACCCTGTCGATATAGAAGTAATGGATTCAAACAAAATTGAAATATTAAATACTGGTAAAGGAAATTATATTAAAAAAGAACTAATCATTAAAGACATAAACGCCGACCGATTTGACAGTGTTGTAAAAATTGCTGTTTTATTTGATGAAAAAAAAGGTGAAACATCAAATGAATTTGAGTTAAGAAAAAAAGAAATTGAAAATAGTTTTAATATAAAAAAATACAAAAAGTACTCACAATATTTTAATCAATTTGAAAACGGGAGAGAGTTTGTATCAATGAAAAAACTAAGTTTAAATTTCTCGCCGATATTAGATTCTTTCTTGTTCTTGCTTTCATCAATTGGAATTTGTGCAATAGGTTTTTACATATTTAACAAAAAAATTGTAAAATAATAATATGGAGAAAAGATATGAAAAAACTTTTAACAATACTAGGTTCAATGATATTAGTCACATCAACTACTGCAACATTAGTTGCATGTGGTGGAGGAAATGGTGGAGAAAATTCATATAACCCAAGTGATTATAAATATGACGTAAAAGAAGTGTTGCCAGCCAAAGAAGGTGGTGGTGTTGTTCCAATTGAATTTAACAACAATCTATATGCATATTCAGAGAATGAAATCTATAAACTAGATACTGAAAATGATACATATGAAAAACTACTTGATGTTGAAGGAAACAATATAATTGAACATATCATTACTGATGCTTTAGTCTTTTCAAACAAGCTTTATATTATTGATGCGGAAAGTAATTTTTTCTATGTCGATATGGGTGGAGATTCATTAAACAAAATCACAGTTGAATTACCTGAAAACAATACAATTGACAACGAGCACACATTAATTACGGATAAATATGTATTATTTTCTGCAAAGTATCAAAAAGAAAAAATATGATTTGTTATGGATGATGTAGGTTCATTTTCAGAGGTTGGGTTTAAACTTAATGATGGAACAACTATTGAGTCAACGTCCGAAATAATTATTGATAATGGAAAAGTGTTTTTTTGAGACAAAAAAAATGATGTTGAGTCAATTAATTATTTTTTAATAAGTGATTTGGGTAAGCAAGAGGTTGAAGTAATTAATTTATTTTCAGCCCCACCGACAACAACAGGGAATTTAAATGACATAGTTGGATTTTTTGTTCTTGATAAAAAATTATTTTTCACCCACAGATCATATGGTCTCGGTATAGATACCACTTACAACACTTATTTTTTAGACTTGGATAAATTTAGCGGAGAAGTACACAAGGCCGGGTTTGACATTCCAATTGAACCAGATGGCACAAGGTATCAATTTCAAAAAAATGATTTTATTTTATTGCAAACAAATGAAGGACTAATGAAATATTTTTCAAATGGGGATCATGAATTGATCAAAAAAGCAAAATCAAATAAATATTATTTTGGTTTAAATAATGAAGACATTTATTTATTTCAGAAGACTAAACTAGATGATGGAGAGGTAAAATTAGAGATTTCAATACTCCCAGAAGAGGGAAATTTCAATAATCCATTACTTATAACTACTTTGCACGGCGGTTCAAGTTATGGTGTGAATATGGCTTTTAAAAATAAACTTTACTTTGAAGTTTTTATAAATGGAGCTGGATTCCTATATTCAATTGAAGAAACAAAAATCAATTAATAAAAAAATCAATCTACTCGTGGTTGATTTTTTTATTTTAAAACAGTTGACAATTTTAAGAATTAAATAGAAAATATAACAAAATGGAGATAAAAGTGAAAAAATTTTTTAAAAAGAAACAAATACAAATATTAGGAATTGTGGGAATAATAATTATTCCCACTACAATTGTTACCACCACTATAGTAGTCAGTAGAACATCGCAAAAATATTTTTTGTTCGATAATTTTGCTTTCAAAAACAGTAATGATCTGGAACAATATGTTTTGGACAAAACAAAAACAAGAGGTATTAACGCAAAAGCTATAAAGTATGTTTTTGACAACAATACATTTAACACAACAGAACAGTTGGATGTGTATTTGGAAAGCAAGTTCCCAATATCGAAAAGAATAACAAATAAAATACCAAGTGATTATACAGTTAATTCTTCGGGTGAATTATCACCAAAAGTTTTAATGCAAGATGATGAAAGAGCAACCTCAATATATAGAGGTAACAATGATTTGTCATATATGAATAGGTTGGATGCTTTAAACACTTATAAAAACTTTAAGAAAGTTTATAAAAGTCACGGTTTTGTATTCAACTCAGAAGATGAGATTAAGAGTTTTTATGTTGATAACTTGTTATCTCAAATGGAAGATGATTCAAAGAAAGTTGATTTATATAAAAATGGAATTTCATATCAGACTGAATATGAACTAAAAAAATGAATTGAAGAAAACATTAAAAATGGTTTTGAATACCAAGGTAAAGAGTATTCAGATTATAACTATAATGAATACGATGAGTTCTATCAATTAAATAAAGATGATTTATTTAATGAAAATGTAAAACTAGTTGAAAATGCTGATAAGAATACATATTGATTTGATCATCTTCCAGATAATAGTTCAAACGGATTTTTTATGGGACCTAAATATGTTGAGTCATCGGAGAACTTTTTGAATGGTGTAGATGGGTTTAAAAAAATAGATTCATACACACCTAGTTTAGTTGCTGGAATATCATCATTATTTGTTTTTGGTGAAGCGGCCAGTGAAAATTACCTATCTTATAATATTATTCAATATTCAGAAGACATAGAGTTCTTGGGTTATTTAGGTGAATTAAGGGAAAAAGGAATTGTTAATAATGATCTTTTACAAAAATTTAATGATTTTTTTGATGACAATGAACGACATAACGAATTATTAAGCGAAGCAAACAAAGGACTTGATATTGAAGATCCTGAGTTTAATGATTTTTATAAAATTCTAGTAATATGCAAAAGAATAATGACAAAAGCTAAACTTTATATTTATGATGAAAATGAAATAAATGAAGTTGAAGAAATGCTTAAAGAATTAATAGTTCAAATACTAAATAGTAATGAGTCAATGATGAATCAATTGTTAAATGGAGATTCAAATTATAGAGGCGAGAATTCTGGAGCAAACATTTTACGCAAATTAAAATTAACTACAATATGTGATTTATTTTTAAACCCTCAAGCATTTTATGTTGATAATAACGATAAAAAAGAAGTTCTAGATTCGATAAAAAATATTGATGCCACAGTTAATAAAGCGATGGACACAATAATGTTACAAATCAAAAGCAAAAGCAAAAAATTAGAAGATGAACTAAAAAAAGAAAAACAATCACAAGATGCATATGAAAAAGCAAGAGAAGACCTTTTCGATGCTGCTAATGAGGCAGCATCTCAAAACCCAGATGAATTTTTAGGGGCATTTGGAATTAAGAACGAAGAAAATGCAAGACAATCAAGAATTGCACCATTGGCTATTGCAAAGATTGCAACAATGTCATGAGAGATTTACAAAAATTTAAGTTTCATTTCTGTTGAAACACTTGAATACAAAATTGATGAAGATCAATCAATTTATTATATGGCTCCAACTTTTAAAATCCCATTTTTAAATATAAGTTTGACACATGCAAATCCGACAGTTGGAATTACAAAATTAACAGACTCGTTAATTGGAACACCTTTACCAAATGATCCAGAAACTGGAAAAACAAAAGAAGTTTATGAGGTTGCTGGTAAATATTACATGGACAAAGATAGCGCAGAACAAGAGCTAAAAAATGATATTTACTTACACCCAGAAAGATATCTATCTTCTAAACAGCTATTTGTAAGTATATTTGAAGATGATGAAGGATATGTTTTACCAGAACACATATCAAAAGCAAAAATTGCAGAATCAAGTGAAGATGTTAATGAAGAGGAATACAAATATACATACTCAAGATTTCAAGAACTGTTAGATATTGAGACTAAAAAGTATGTTGACTTATTATTTGATAAGTACTTTTCAGGTACAAAAATATCATCATTTTATGATGGGTTTGGTAACGTATATAATTCACAACTTGAAGCAAGAGAAAGCCTTGTTAACAACGCAACAAAAACAGGTGCATACAAAGAATATGAAATGTACAGATATAAAACAAGATCAAGTGAAATAATTTATGCACGTAGTGAACAAGAATTAAATGACTTTGTTTTAAAAAATGAAGTTATTGATTCAAAAATGGTTCTTAGCACAGATCTTATTTCGGGTGCAATTTATAGTGAAATAAGTGAGTATTCAAAAAACTATTATGAAATTTATGAACTTGAATTTTATGGTGATAAAAAATACTTTTCAAACTTAAAACAAGTCAAAGAGTTTTTGTCAAATCAATTGGGCATTCAAACAATAGAATTTAAAGTTGATATTTCAGAACATGTGTACAAAGATAAAACTTTTAGCTCAGATGAGCAATTAATGCAATGAGTGTTAGAAAATACAAAAACTATAAATTCATACGAACTTGGTGGAACGGAGGTTGTAGCATATGATTAAGAAAATCAAAATAAATAAAAGATGAGTTTTTGCTGTGGCAGGTTCTGCTACTTTACTAACGGTCACATCTTTATGTACTGGCCTAATAAGTGTTAGTGCAAAAAGCGAGACATTTAAAGACAAAACTGTAAATAAAGAAGAAATTAGAAATAGAATATTGAACGATTCTGAATTAACAGGAATGAAAAAATATATTAAATATAAAGACTTATATTTCAATAATGAAAATGAACTAAATCAGTACTTATTTTCAACTAACTCAATTCAATCAATGATTACCTCATCGGATCCATCAAAAATAATTTCAGATTATGAATATATGACTTTGGATAAAACAAAAATATTTGATACAGATATTGCGAAGTTTACACAAGCATTCGAAGATGCATTGGGGAATGTTGTGTTTAGTGAAGAAGATGCGGTTAAAACATATGTAAATGGTGGGATGGTTAACCCTGAATATAGTTATGATGGTGTGAACTGATTTGACAGTCCTGAAGAAGCTAAAATTGCTAAAAAAGAAAATATGCAAATCAATAAATCTATATATTATGTTCACAACAATAAGTACTATAATGCATTCAACACAAAAGATATCAATGAGTTATTCAGTTTCATGAGAAGTGGATACTATGGTAATTTTGATAGCTACCTTTCTGGAAAACCAATAGAACTAAAGTCAGGAATATATGGTGAAAAGGATAAGTTTTTTCAATTAGTTCAAAAAGAATTACGTACTGATTATATGACTGATTACATTTTTGACCTAACAGATGCAGAATCTAGAAATTCAATCAAGATCGTTCCCAAAGACAAAAAAGAAATAATGGTTCAATATCAAGATAGTAAAGAAACAATCAAGGTCGGTGACCCATTAGAGTTAGAGTTTTTAGATAAGTTTGATTCTTATACAGATTTATTTTCTGATTTTACTGACACAACAAAATGAACCACAACAAAATCAGGAAAATACAATGCATATCAAAGGGACTTTGGAGTCGTTAAAGGTGGCAAAGATGTTAACGCTAGACTTACAATGGTAAATAAAAGCGGTAGCAAAAAATTAATTCAAAATCCATCAGGAGGATATCCTAATTCCAATGCAATTGAATTTGTTCCAGATCCAGCGCCAACTCTTGACGAGCATTTTTCATATACAGATCAAACAACTGGTTCTTACACACTTTACTCTGACCCATCACATAAAAAAGTAATAACTTCTGAAAGTGGAAGAGATAACGAACACATATATAACAACTCACTTATCAGTAATGATATAAAATCAAATTTTTATGAAGTTTGATTTGAGGAATACTTTAATAGTGTGTTAACAAATTTTGGTTCATCTCAGAATGACATTGTGGAGTGAGAGGATTTAAAATCAAATATTTATGTAAAAAACATACAAGATGATTATTCAATTGGTGAAGTATATAAAGATAGGATGTATGAAATCAATCCAGGTAAGGGATATACACAATCTGTAATTGAAAGTCAAAAGGACTGATTACCAATAAAAAAAGAAATTATAAATAATGCAAAAACCGAAGCTGAGAACAGCTATATTTATGAAGTTGGTAGAGGTGTTTTTGTAGATAGAAAAGAACTTGATAACTTCATGTACTTAGGTGGAAATGTTGATGTTCGTGAGTTATACAGCGTATCTGTAGATAGACACACAAGTGATAGGGACGGAATGTTGTTGTCATGAACTGAAGCGGAAGCAAAAGAAAGAATGGCATTAATGCAAGAAAATACATTGCAAAAAAGATATGTCGTAACTGATATTTTTGGAGACGTGTTTATTGAAAGTGGTGACAAAGAAGACGTTATTAAACAATTGCAAAAAAATGTAAGAGTTAACTCAAAATTCGTCCACAACGACGAAATTAGAACATGAGGTTCACATGTAAAACCAAAATGAGCAAATATAGTAACTGGAAAAACACACGTTATTTATTCAATAACAAACCCAAATAACCATAATGAAAGAATATGGTATATGTCAAAGGAAAAGGCGTTAAGAGAACTTAAAAATAATTTAAAAGTTGAATCAAACTTAGAAATGCAAGACCAAATTCAATACTCATTTGACTACATTATGTCAGATGGAACAATGACTACACTTAGTTATGTAAAAGATGAATTTGAGGATGTTGTGGACAAGGTTTACAACTTTGAAATAATCATGGGGGAAAAATAATAAAATGAAAAAGTTAATATATTTATTATCTGCAGTTACTGCAAGTTCAAGTATTGCACTTGGAATTTGCGCGCCTCTAACAGCTATGACACCAAACAATTATGTTGATGAAAAAATATCATTATTTGATGTAATTCAGAATACAGATTTAGGAACTCTTGAAAATGGAGATGAAAGCGAAATAAAAGAAGCTATTTCAATAGAGAACCCCAATATAGATATTTTTCAAATAGATGTAAACAAGATTTCAAAAAACTTAGCACAGATTACCCCTACAATTACAAGTGAGTCTTACTATCAAACTTTCCCAGGTATTATGGTTGATTTTAGTGTTAAACCAAAAACAAATTTGGATGACTCAATAAATCAAGCATATCTTGGTGAAATTCAAAATAATGATTCAGAAACAATATTAATGGAGTTTTTGAATCAAAATCCGAACATTACAAAAAATGATGTAAAAGTTAAAGAAAACAGCATTACTAAAAATAGTGTTATTTTAACTTCTATAATGAATAGTAGATTCAAAGGTGATGCATTAATTGTGTTTGAAGTAAAACCAATAAAATTATCTAAGCATGTCAAAAACCAAAATATTGGATTCATAAATAACAATAACAAAGATAAAATTTTTGACCAATTGGTAAAAACTAATCCAAACGTTGTTACAACAGATATTGAAGTTATTGAAGAATCAATAACTCTAGAATCAGCTATGATCAAAGCGAGAAGTTATAGTGAAACTTATATTATGGGCGATGAAATATTGGTCAAATTTGAAACTAACCCCTATACATTAAATGAACACATTGACGAAAAAGAAATTGGTGAGATTAACAATTACAATGACAAGACAATTATCAATGCGTTGAATGAAAAAACAAAAATTAATACCACACAAATAAACATCATCGATGTTAAACGTGGGGAATTTAAAATCCAAGCAAAAGAAGATAGTAATTATTATAGATTTGATGAAGCGGTTACATTCACATTCACATTACCAGATAAATATGATTTATTTGAAGGAATTAAAGAAGTTAGGTGAATCGAATACAGAGACAACGAACAAATTGAAAGAGATGTTTATGACCTGATAGTTGAAAAATCATTTAAATCAGAAGTTTCTGAGGGAATTGATTATGAAATTATCAAAGAAAATGATAATCAAATAAACGTTAAATCTATTGGGGGTTCAATTTCATTACAAGGAAATTTTGTTGTAAATCTCCAAAGAAAATATCAAACATCGGACTTTGATTTAGATATAAACACTTCAATGGCAAGGAATGACATTGAAATAGAAAAAGAGTTAAATGATAAAATTACAGAAAAATTAAATAATGATAAAATTGATGAGAAACTAAATCTATCAATAAATAAAGTTGATGTCTTGGAGTTTAAAAATAAACACGAATCACAAGCGTATTACAAAGAAGTGACGTTCAATATAAATTTAGACAGAACTAAAATTTTTGACGTATCCTCTACAAAAATAAAATGAACAAACTTTAAAAGTCCCAAATATGCTGCCGGTGAAGTTAGTGTTAACCTAACAAAGAAAATGAAAACATATGCTGGTAAGGATATAGTTGTCAACACAGCTGTTGCATATGTTGATTCATCATCTGACCATATTGAGAGTCAAAATGCAAACAAGGGTCCAACCCGAGCATACTGAGATGTAACACCACCTCTAGAAATTGGTGTGATAGATTATAAATCTGAATTTAATTTTAAAAGTCCAAAAGATTTTTTTGACATATATTCTGTAGAAGTACATTACGAATGAATGGCAAACGGTTGAGATGAATATCATGGATCATGGGCTAAACCAGGTGGAAAAAATGCAGCAATGAATGAAGATGAAAAAGTGTTTGATTCCGAAAATAGTGTCGGTTCAGCAATGAAAAATTCGACCGGAAAAGTTTATAATTCAACCGGATTCCACCATGAAGGTGGGGATTTTGGTTCAAAACACAAGGGGGCTGGTGCTGTTCAAATTTGAATGGAAGTTAAAGATGATAAAATTTATTTTTATTGTTTATCTGGTGCATGATATGATTGAAAAAATTTAAGTTCATATGATCATGCTGGTGTAGCTAAAATTACCCCACTATCAATATTGGTAAGTCCGAAATAGGAATTGCACAAAAAATTAAATAGTAAATTAAAACTGGTGTATTTTTTATTGCCAGTTTTTTGCGTACCAATAGTCAATGTATTGTTAATGTAAATTAATTTTGTTTTTATATTTATTTCAAAATAAAACAAAAACAAAAACACATACAAAAAAGTAAGATTATTAATAAATTGTTGTATAATTATCTAGACTTCAATACACACGGTATTGTGGAAGGGGAAACAGATGCCAACAATTAATCAATTAGTTAGAAAGCCAAGAGAGGCTAAAACATGAAAATCTAAAGCACCAGCTTTAGGTCGTGGAATTAACACACTTAGAAAAAAAGCAACATTATCAACATCTCCTCAAAAAAGAGGAGTTTGTACAAGAGTTGCAACAATGACACCTAAAAAACCTAACTCTGCGCTACGTAAGTACGCAAGGGTTAGATTAACAAATGGAATGGAAGTTACTGCTTACATTCCAGGTGAAGGACATAACTTACAAGAACACTCAGTAGTACTTATTGAGGGTGGTCGTGTAAAAGACTTACCAGGGGTTAGATACCACGTAATCAGAGGTACATTAGATACAACTGGTGTAAAAAATAGAAAACAATCTCGTTCAAGATACGGAACAAAAAGACCAAAATAGGAGACCATAGAACATGCGTAAAGGACAAGCAGAAAAAAGAGATGTCTTACCCGATCCAATATATAATTCAAAATTAGTAACTAAAGTTATTAACTCAATTATGTTAGACGGTAAGAGAGGAACTGCCCAAAACATCTTATATAAATCATTTGAACAGATTAAAACAAAAACAGGTAAAGAGCCAATCGAAGTATTCGAAAAAGCTATTGAAAACATTCAACCACAACTAGAACTTAAAGTTCGTCGTATTGGTGGAGCAAACTATCAAGTACCAATCGAAGTTTCAAGAACTAGACAAACAACTCTAGCATTGAGATGATTAATCAATTACTCAAGATTACGTCATGAAAAAGATATGATCGATAGATTAGCTAATGAAGTAATTGATGCATCAAACGGGTCTGGTGCTTCTGTTAAGAAAAAAGAAGATACACATAAAATGGCAGAAGCAAACAAAGCGTTTGCTCACTACCGTTGATAATCATAGGAGACCTAGAAAATGGCAAGAGATTATGATTTAAAAAACACTAGAAACTTCGGTATCATGGCCCACATTGATGCTGGAAAAACAACAACAACAGAAAGAATTTTACTTCACACAGGAAAAATTCATAAAATTGGTGAAACACATGATGGTGGATCACAAATGGACTGAATGGCTCAAGAACAAGAACGTGGAATTACAATTACTTCTGCTGCAACAACTGCTTTTTGAAAAGGAAACAGATTTAACATTATTGATACTCCAGGACACGTAGACTTCACAGTTGAAGTTGAAAGATCACTTAGAGTACTTGATGGTGCAGTTGCAGTTTTAGATGGACAAAGTGGTGTTGAACCTCAAACAGAAACTGTTTGAAGACAAGCAACAAACTACAATGTTCCAAGAATTGTTTTTGTTAACAAAATGGATAAAACAGGTGCTGACTTTCTTTATTCATTAAAAACAATTGGTGATAGACTTGGAGCAAAAGCTGCTGCAATACAATTCCCAATTGGAGCAGAAGATGATTTCTCAGGAATCATTGACTTAGTAGAAATGGAAGCTTGACACTTTGATGGTAAACCAGAAGAAGAACCAACTAAAATCGAAATTCCTGCTGATCTAAAAGATCAAGCAGAAATGTTAAGAGCAGAGTTGGTTGAAATGGCTGTTGAATATGACGAAGACTTAATGATGAAATTTTTAGACGGTGAAGAATTAACTATTCCTGAATTAAAAACAGCAATCAGAAAAGGTGTTTTATCAGCAGAGTTCTTCCCAGTGTTAGCTGGATCAGCATTTAAGAATAAAGGTGTTAAACTATTATTGGATGCCGTTATTGATTACTTACCGACTCCTTTAGATGTACCTGCAATTAAAGGTATATTAGCAAATGGTAAACCTGCAGAAAGAAAAGCTTCAGATAGTGAACCTTTCTCAGCTTTAGCTTTCAAAATTATGACTGACCCATTTGTTGGTAAATTAACATTCTTTAGAGTTTATTCTGGAGTTCTTAAAAAAGGTAGCTACGTTATGAATGCTACTAAAGGTAAGAAAGAAAGAATCGGACGTATCTTAAGAATGCATGCAAACAACCGTGAAGAAATCGAAGAAGTATATGCTGGAGAAATTGCTGCAGCTGTAGGATTAAAAGATACAGTTACAGGTGATACTCTAACAGATGAAAAAAACGAAATCGTTTTAGAATCAATGGTATTCCCAGAGCCAGTTATTCACTTGGCTCTTGAACCAAAAACAAAAGCAGATCAAGAAAAACTTGGTCTATCATTAAATAAATTATCAGATGAAGATCCAACTTTCAGAACTTATACAGACGAAGAAACAGGACAAACAATTATTGCCGGAATGGGTGAACTACACTTAGACATTCTTGTTGACCGTTTGAAACGTGAGTTTAAAGTGGAAACTAATGTCGGGGCTCCACAGGTTTCTTACAGAGAAACATTTAGATCCCCAACAAAAGCTGAAGGTAAATACATCAAACAATCAGGTGGACGTGGACAATATGGTCACGTTGTAATCGAATTTGAACCAAACGAAGATAAAGGGTTCGAATGAAATGACAAGATTGTTGGTGGTAAAGTTACAAAAGAATACATCAATGCCGCAAAACAAGGTTTAGAAAATTCATTACGTAACGGTATTATCGCTGGATTCCCAATGATAGATATCAAAGCAACAATAGTTGATGGATCAATGCATGACGTCGATTCATCAGAAATGGCATATAAAATTGCCGCATCAATGGCATTAAAAGATGCAGCTAAGAGAGCTAAACCAGTTATCTTAGAACCAATAATGTCAGTTGACGTAACAATACCTGACGAATACTATGGAGATGTAATGGGTAACATTTCATCAAAACGTGGAACAATCGAAGGGTCAGAACAAAGAGGTAATGCACAAACAGTTAAATCTAAAGTGCCATTGTCAGAAATGTTTGGATACGCAACAGAGCTACGTTCATTTACACAAGGACGTGGTAACTACACAATGATTTTTAGTCACTATGCAGAAGCGCCAAGAAACGTTGCTGAAGATATTATTAAAAAATCAGGTAAAAAACCAATTTAATTTTTTAAACTCAAAATAAAAATATATTGTAGATTTAAATAAAAATTAAGTAAAATTATTAAGAGAAACTTTAAGGAGAACATCAAAATGGCAAAAGAACAATTTGATCGTAGTTTACCTCACGTTAACATCGGAACAATCGGACACGTTGACCACGGTAAAACTACTTTAACAGCAGCTATTACAAAAGTATTAGCTGAACAAGGTGGAGCAGAATTCAAAGATTACGCAAACATTGATAATGCACCAGAAGAACGCGAAAGAGGTATTACAATTAATACTTCACACGTTGAATACAAAACAAAAGCAAGACACTACGCACACGTTGACTGTCCAGGTCACGCCGATTATGTTAAAAACATGATTACAGGTGCTGCGCAAATGGATGGAGCAATCTTAGTAGTTGCTGCAACTGATGGACCAATGCCTCAAACAAGAGAGCACATCCTTTTATCAAGACAATTAGGATTACCAGCAATCGTTGTTTTTCTAAACAAATGCGACATGGTTGACGATGAAGAATTAATCGACTTAGTTGAAATGGAAGTTAGAGATTTATTATCTGCTTACGATTTCGATGGTGAAAATTCACCAGTTATCCGTGGATCAGCATTAGGTGCACTTAATGGTGAAGCACAATGAGTTGAAAAAGTTAATGAATTAATGGCAGCCGTTGACTCATTTATCCCAACACCAGAACGTGAAACTTCAAAACCTTTATTATTACCAGTAGAAGACGTATTTACAATTACAGGTCGTGGTACAGTTGCTACAGGTAGAATCGAACGTGGAACATGTAAAGTAAACGAAGAAGTTGAAATTATTGGTCTAGTTGAAGGTTCTAAAAAAGTTATTGTTACTGGACTAGAAATGTTTAGAAAATTATTAGACCGTGCAGAAGCAGGGGATAATGTTGGAGCATTACTACGTGGAGTTAACCGTGAAGATATCGAACGTGGACAAGTTATTGCTAAACCAGGTTCAATCAAACCACATACTCAATTTACTGCATCAGTTTATGCATTAACACAAGAAGAAGGTGGAAGACATAAACCATTCTTTAACAAATACCGTCCTCAATTCTTTGTACGTACTACAGACGTTACAGGAGAAGTGGTGTTGCCAGCTGGAACAGACATGGTTATGCCAGGGGACAACGTTGAATTAACAGTTGAACTAATCAAACCAATTGCTGTTGAACAAGGTACTAAATTCTCAATCCGTGAAGGTGGAAGAACTATTGGTGCTGGAACAGTAGTTAAAATTATGAAATAATAAAAAATCCCAAAAGGATTTTTTTTTTTTTTGTATCTTTTAATTTTTTGTGACGTTAATAATAGTGGAGGTACACATGAAATTAACAAATGAACAATATAAAGAAATGTCAAATTGTCTGGGAAAAGAAATAAACGAAGATACCGATTTTCAAGCACTATCTTATGAACTCCAAGGAGAAAGACGCGACTTAATACAAACAATGTCACAAACAATGCAATTGGCTAAATCAGTGATGATGACTAATGACGAACTTGTAAAACAAAACAAACAGCTATTAAATTCAACAAACAACAAAACAAACACAACACCACAACAAGAAAAAAGAATATTAAACTAATATGTACAAAACAATAATGAAAATATTATTCTGTCTATATTTGCCATTCTATCTTTTGATTGTAATCACAAATGGAAACATATTAAAAATGCAACATAAAAATAATGTTGCATTTATTACTTTAAGTGTTGGGAATGGATTGTTCTCATTCTTGAAAATTGATAATAGTGCAATAATATTTGATTGCGGAATCGGCGGAAACCCCATGAATTGAGATGATGGTGTACAAGGTAATTCAAGTTTTCCAACTAACTATATGAAATCAATTGGTATTGAAAAGATAGACAATATATTCATATCCCACAATCACGTTGATCACTACTCGAACTTAAAGACAATTCAAAAAAACTTTGAGATATCAAATATTAGCGTCCCGTATAACTATAATAAAATGAACAAGCAGATCAAAGGATATATAAAAGATTCAAAAGCAAACATAATAAGCTTCAGACGTGATTATAGTTTTTCGGGAATTAATTTTAGCAACCTGACATATGATTGAGTTGTTCAAAATGGTTCTAAAAATAAAAATGAAAATAATAACTCAATGGTATTGGATTTTAAATTCAAAAATAAAACATTTTTACTCACAGGAGATATTGAATCAGAACCAACTAAGGACATGGTTACCAAACATAAAGAATATGATTATTTTCAAGTACCGCACCACGGTAGTGATAATTCAGGGACTACAAATATTTTAAAAAAAGTAAAACCAAATAAATGCATTATTAGTGGAACTAGGAATACAAAATTATGAAGGAAATTTTCTGGTGGTCATGAATTTCCTACGGACGACATATTTGAAAATGTCCACAATCGTTGCCAAAGCACATACATTACTGGATCAACATTAAAGAGTGAGGTTGGAAACTCATATGAGTATGTACCAGCTAGTGGCAATGTTTTTAAGAACGCAAAAACTATTCAAAATAAATAGATATGATAAAATACATTTAACAAACAAAAGGAATCTATATGGCAGCAAGTGATAAAAGCATTGTTAAAAAGCATGGTAAATTAGCGGACAAGATAATTGCGCTAGATAGTGAGTATACAAAGCTTTCTGACACCGAACTTAGAATGAAAACTGATGAGTTTAAAAAACGAATTCAAGAAAATGGTGAATCAGTTGATTCGTTATTAGTTGAAGCTTTTGCTGTTGCTCGTGAGGCTGCTTTTAGAAAACTTGGGTTGAAAGCATACAGGGTCCAATTGATCGGTGGGATCATTTTACATAATGGAGATATTGCCGAAATGAGGACTGGTGAGGGTAAAACTTTAACTGGTATTTTTCCTGTATATTTAAATGCATTAACTGGAAACCCCGTACACATCGTTACAGTAAATGAATATCTATCTGGACGTGACAGTAAAATCAATGGAGTTGTTTTCAACTTCCTTGGTTTAACTGTTGGATTAAATGGTAGAGCTTTATCAAAACCCTTAAAAAGAAATGCTTATGCACAAGATATTACATACACAACAAATGCTGAATTGGGATTTGATTATTTACGTGATAACTTAGTAATTGATTACACACAAAAAGTTCAACGTGGATTGAGTTATGTTGTTATTGATGAGGCTGACTCAATTCTTATTGATGAAGCCAGAACACCATTAATTATTTCTGGTGGATCACAAAATAGAACAAACCAATATCAAGCGGCTGATGCGTTTGCAAAAAGTCTTGATAAAAACCAAGACTTAAAATTTGACTTAGAAACAAAACAAATAAATATGACTGATTATGGAATCAAGAAAGCTGAAAAATTCTTTGGTCTAATAAAATTATTTGACATGAAGAACTCAGAATTATTTCACTTAATCACAAATGCATTAAGAGCTAACTTTACATTTTCAGAAGGTGTAGAGTACATGGTTTCTGAAAATGAAGTAAAACTAATTGACCAATTTACTGGTAGGGTTATGGAGGGTCGTTCGTATTCAGATGGATTACAACAAGCGATTCAAGCAAAAGAAGGCGTGAGAATTGAAGAAGAAACTCAAACAATTGCAACAATAACATACCAGAACTTTTACAGACTATATGCAAAAATTTCAGGTATGACAGGTACTGCCAAAACTGAAGAAGAAGAATTTATTAAAATATACAATACACGCGTTATTCAATGCCCGACTAACAAACCGATTATTAGAAATGACTTACCCGATTTTACATTTGGTACAAAAAGAGCAGCTCTATTGAAAATGATTAAAGACATTAAAGAAATCATCGGTGTAGGTAGACCGGTTCTGATTGGTACTACTTCAGTTGAATCATCAGAGCAAATTTCAAGATATCTTTCAAAAGAAGGAATGAAGTATGAAATGATCAATGCTAAAAATCACCACAGAGAAGCAGACATTGTTGAAATGGCCGGTAAATCTGGAGCTATAACATTAGCCACAAACATGGCTGGTCGTGGTACAGATATTAAACTATCACCTGAAGTAAAAAAATCAGGTGGTCTATTTGTTATGGGTGTTGAAAGAAACGAGGCGCGTCGTATTGATAACCAATTAAGAGGTCGCGCGGGACGTCAAGGTGATCCGGGTTCTTCAAGATTCTATATCACAATGGAAGATGAACTTATGATTAGGTTCTCATCTCCAAGAGTTCGAAATATGTTTTTAAAACTCGGAGATGATCACATCAACTCTAAAATGTTTACAAAGGCACTAACAAACGCTCAAAAGAAATTAGAAGGTTTAAACTTTGATCAAAGAAAAAACATATTAGACTATGACAATATCCTCTCACAACAACGTGAATCAATTTATTCACAACGTGATTCAATATTGCTGCAATCAGACCTTACAAAGGTATTAGAAAGATTCCAATATACGACTGCATATGAAATTGTAAATAAATCATCTGAAGTTGTAAGGGGTGAAAAAATAATAAACCTTGATAGATTACAAACTGAGATTGTTAAAGATTTAATTGATCCAAATTCTTGAAATAAAAATGATTACTTAGGACTTGATAAAGCAAATATTGCCAAAAAAATTCAATTACTAATGATGGAATATTATTTAACTAAATCAAGAAATATCCCATTGGAAGTTAGAACAAAAATCGAAAGAACAACAATTGTAAAAAACTTAGATTCATATTGAACAAAGCACATAAACATTTCTTCAAAATTAAGATCTGGAATATACTTACAACAATATGCTCAAAACAACCCGTTACATGAATACATTGAAGAGTCATCAAGAATGTTTAACACAATGAAAATCAATGTGGCTATGGTTTCTGTAAAACATTTAATATCTTCATTAAATGATGATATGGGTGCAAAAATCACTTCGTCTCAACAAACACAGGTTCCGTCTTCGCAACCAAAACCTGAAGTTAAAATTTCAGAAGCTGATATAAAACAAATCTTGAGCGAAATACAAATAACAAAAGAACAGTTCACAAGAACTAATGTAGAAAATAGATTCAAAGAAATCCTTTCACAAGAACTTACTGAAGAACAAAGGAAAAATATTTTGATCAAGCAAAATATTTTAAGTAAGTTCATGGCTAAGCTTGATCAAATGATTTCTTCTCAAAAGAAAGAAGTTCAAATTTCAGACGAGATGATAATTAAGGTTGCCACAAAATATAAATTCAAAAAAGTTAGAGGTAGCAATGACCTAATCATGGAAATGTTTAATAAACTTTCACATGGTCAACCGGATGAAATTAGAAAACAATTACTACAAGAAGCTATATTAATTAGGGATCTAGATAAGATCATTAAAGAAAATCCACATCTACAAAAGCTGATAGATGACATTGATGATAATGACGATAGTGAACAAATAAATATGGTATCAAAAATAGGATAATTCAAACACCGTATGGTGTTTTTTTTATTGTATAATAAAACAACTCTATAGGTAACTCTGGTTATATGTAGTGTTTTTTACATTTTGGAGAAATCATGGAAAAGAAATTTAAATTAATTACCAAGTTCAAACCGTCTGGAGACCAACCACTTGCAATTGAAAAGTTAACAGAAGGAATACTTAAACACAAAAAAGATCAAGTGCTATTAGGTGCTACAGGGACTGGTAAAACATTTACAATTGCAAACGTAATTAATAATGTTCAAAAGCCAACCTTGGTATTGGTTCACAATAAGACATTGGCAATGCAATTGTACGTTGAACTACAAGAGTTATTTCCAAACAACAAAGTTGAATACTATGTTTCACACTTTGACTTCTTTCAACCAGAAGCGTATGTTGCTGCTAGAGATTTATATATAGGAAAAGATGCGAGAAGAAATGCAGACCTAGATATGATGAGAGTTAGAACATTAAATTCACTTGTAACAAGAGATGATGTAATTGTTGTGGCTTCAGTTGCTGCAATATATCCAACTCAAAACCCACTGACATATGAAAAGATATTTCTTCAATTGGATCTTGGTGAAACAATTAACTTAAAACAAACATTAACTGACCTAATTCAAATGGGATATGTTAGAAATGACATGGATGAAGAAATTGGTAGTTTTTCTGTAAAGGGAGATTCAATAACAATTAGACCAGGTTGAAGTGACAAGATGTATTACAAAATTTCTTTATTCGGTGAAGAAGTTGAAAGCATAGGTACATATGAACCACTTAACAATACAAAATTAGAATCACTTAGAACAATGACGATTTATCCAGCAGTTGCATATGTTACAGATAAAGAAAGATTAGAAGTTGTAATAGGGAACATTAGAAGAGAGTTGTTGGTGAGAGCAAAAGAATTAGATCGCGCCGGAAAGTTTTTAGAAATGGATAGACTTACAAAGAGAACAAACTATGATTTAGAAATGTTATCTGAATTTGGTATTTGTTCTGGAATAGAAAACTATTCTATGTACTTAGACTTTAGAGAGTTTGGTTCAACACCTTGAACTTTGATTGACTTTTTCAAAGACAACGGATTTTTAACTGTGATTGATGAATCGCATATGACTATGCCTCAGATTAGAGGAATGTTTCAAACAGACAGAAGTAGAAAAGAATCACTTGTTGAGTATGGTTTCAGATTGCCTTCTTCAAAAGAAAATAGGCCTCTGAACTTTGAAGAGTTCAAATCAAAAATTGGACAAACAATTTACACATCTGCCACTCCAAGTGATTATGAACTTGAATTATCTGGTAAAGAAGTTGTACAACAAATTATTCGTCCTACAGGATTGTTAGATCCGATTGTAGAAGTAAGAAGACAAGAAGGTCAAATTGACGACATCATAAAAGAGATAAACCTAAGAAGCGTTAAAGGCGAAAAAGTGTTTATCACAACTTTAACAATACGTTCATCAGAAAGTATTACTGAATACTTACAGGGCAAAAATATTAAAGTGGCATATATACATTCGGAATTAAAAACGTTCGAAAGAAGTCAAATATTAAATGATTTACGACTTGGGGTTTATGACGTTATAGTTGGGGTTAACCTATTAAGAGAAGGTTTGGATATACCGGAAGTAAGTTTAGTGTGTATATTGGATGCTGACAAACAAGGGTTCTTACGTAACACAAGAAGTTTAGTCCAAACAATTGGTAGAGCAGCCAGAAATGAAAATGGTAGAGTAATATTTTATGCAAACACTATGAGTAGATCAATGGAAGAAGCGATGGACGAAACTTCAAGAAGACGTAAAATTCAAGAAGAATATAATATTGCAAACAACATAACACCAAAGACAATCACAAAAGATATTGCAGCGTCATTACATGATGGAGATATAAGAACAAAAATTGCAGAACTTAAATCTAAGTCTGCAAAAGAAAGAAAAACAGAACTAGAAAAAATAATAGCCTCAACAAGAAAAGAAATGATTGTTGCTGCGCGTGAGCTAGATTTTGAAAAAGCAGCAAAGCTAAGAGATTTAATAATCCAACTTGAAGGAGAATAATATGAATAATAAAATTATAGTTATTGGTGCAAAAGAACATAACCTTAAAAATATTAGTGTTGAAATTCCAAAAAACAAACTTGTTGTATTCACTGGGGTTTCTGGTTCAGGGAAATCTTCACTAGCGTTTAATACAATTTATGCAGAAGGTGAGAGAAGATATATAGAATCACTTTCTTCATTTTCAAGACAATTTCTAAAAACAACAGAAAAACCAAATGTAGATGAAATTGAAGGTCTATCGCCAGCTATTTCAATTGACCAAAAAACTACAAGTCATAATCCAAGATCCACTGTGGGAACAAGTACAGAAATACACGATCACCTTAGATTGCTGTGGGCAAATATTGGTCAGGTTTTTTGTATAAACAATCATGGTGAAATTTCATCTCAAACAATTCAAGAAATTTATAACTCAGTTAGAGCGAATGCAAAAGATGGAGATCAAATTTTTATTCAATCTCCAATGGTCAGGGATAAAAAAGGAACACACAAAGATCTATTCAATCGTTTGAAAAAGGAAAACTTTGTTCGTGTTGTTGTTGATGGTGAAATGAGATTACTTGAAGAAGATATTGAATTAGAACAAAACAAAAGACACAACATTGAAATCATAGTTGATAGATTGGTTTACAAAAAAACAGATGATCTAAATTCTAGATTATTTTCAGCGATTGAAATGTGTGCAAGTTATTCAAAAGGATTGGTTAAAATTGTTGAACCAAAAATTGGAAACAAAGAAACACTATATTCAACAAATCACTCATGTAAAAAATGTGGTTTTATGATTGCAAATCTTGAACCAAATTTATTTTCATTCAATAAGAAAAATGGAGCATGTGAAGATTGTTCTGGACTAGGTGTAAACATGGTTCCAGATTTTGACTTACTTGTACCTGACAAAACTTTAACAATTAATCAAGGAGCAATTGTGTTTTTCAAAAACATAGTTGGTTCAAAAAATATTGATTGACAGACTTTCGCAAGACTTCTAGCATTCTACAAAATATCACTAGATGTACCAATTGAAAATTATACAAAAAAACAAATTGAAATAATCAAATTTGGAAGTGATGAAGATATTGAGTTAACAATAGAAACTTCAAGTGGTAATGTGTTCAAACAATCAAAAGAGATAAGCGGTGTTTGTTCTTTAATTCAAAGAAGATATGTGCAAACAACATCAGATGACGCAAGAAAGAACTACTTAAAATATATGTCATCAAGAACATGTGAGACATGTAAAGGTAAGAGATTAAATCAAACTGCCTTATCGGTTAAGGTTCAAGGCAAAAGTATTTCTGACTTTGTTGAAATGACTATTGCTGAAAATTTAGACTTTTTGTTAAATATAAATTTAACAAAAAAACAAGAAGAAATTGCAACGCTTGTAATGACTCAGCTAATTCAAAGAATAAGTTTTTTAAATGAAGTTGGACTAAATTACTTAAACCTAGAAAGAGCTTCGATGACATTATCAGGTGGAGAAGCTCAACGAATTAGATTGGCAAAACAACTTGGTTCAAAACTATCAGGTGTTCTTTACGTTCTAGATGAACCTTCAATTGGTCTACACCAAAGAGATAATAATAAGTTAATTAATACATTGAAAAAATTAAGAGATATTGGTAACACTTTAATTGTTGTAGAACACGATGAGGACACGATGAAAGAAGCAGACTGAATAATAGACATTGGTCCCGGTGCGGGTGAGCACGGTGGCCGCATTACGTTTGAAGGGACATATGATGAAATTATCAAGGACACAAATTCATTAACCGGACAATATTTGAGTGGTGTTAAAAAAATTGAAGTACCAAAGAAACGTCGTGGTGGAAATGGTAGAACAATTGAAATCAAAGGCGCAAAAGAAAATAACTTAAGAAATATTGATGTAACAATTCCGCTTGGTAAATTTATAACAATTACTGGAGTTTCTGGTTCTGGTAAATCTTCTCTTCTTGAAGAAATAATTTACAAAGGTGTTAAAAGAGAAATTGGAAAAGAAATCATAAGAACTGGTAAGTTTTCAAAAATCACCGGAGCAAATAATGTAAATAAAATTATTTACATTTCACAAGATCCTATTGGTAGAACTCCGAGATCTAATCCTGCAACCTATACTTCTGTGTTTGATGACATAAGGGACCTATTCACAATGACACCTGATTCAAAAATGAGAGGTTATTCAAAAGGTAGGTTTTCATTTAATGTTCCAGGTGGAAGATGTGAAAACTGTAGAGGTGATGGTAGCGTAAAAGTTGATATGCAATTTTTAGGTTTTGTTGAAATTGAATGTGATGTTTGTCTAGGTAAACGTTACAACGAAGAAACATTGCAAGTTAAATATAAAGGTAAAAGTATTTTTGATGTATTAAATATGACAATCGAAGAAGCGGCAATTCATTTCGAAAACATTCCAAATGTTAAAGATAAATTAGACACGATGCTTGAAGTTGGTATTGGTTATATTAAGCTTGGTCAAAATGCAATTACATTATCTGGTGGAGAGGCACAACGTGTTAAGTTGTCGACACACTTATTAAAAAAATCAACCGGAGATACATTGTTCTTATTAGATGAACCAACAACAGGATTACATATTGATGATGTTGCTAGATTAATTAAGGTATTAAATAAATTAGTAGATTATGGAAACACAGTCTTAACAATTGAACATAATTTAGAATTTATTAAAATGTCTGATTATATAATTGACTTAGGACCAGAAGGTGGAACTGGTGGTGGTCTTATTGTAGCGACTGGTACACCAGAACAATTAATAAAATCAAAAGGTAGCTTTACAGCGGAGTATCTAAAACCATATTTAAAAAATGATTAGTGTAGACAAAGAAATATTTCCCAAAGAATTAATATTTAAAAAGAACTATCGTTTAAAAGAATTGTTAAGTAATGAACTTAGCAATATTGAAAACAACATTAAAGTAATTAATGTTGTTGGAACAAACGGAAAAGGTTCAACAACATTAATGTTGTCTGAGGGAATGAAAACTAAATACAAGAAGGTGGGTATGTTTATATCTCCCGCTTTTTTGTTTCACAATGAAAGAATACAAATTAACAATGTTTATATTAAAGACGAAGAAATCAAGAAGATAGTTAATGACCATACACACTTAATAAAAAAATATGAATTAACATATTTTGAAATATGAACATTGATTGGAATTATACATTTTTCAAATAATGGTGTTGAAGTTGCGATAATTGAAGCTGGAATCGGTGGGAAACTTGACTCAACAAATGTTTTTGAAAATCAACTTGCATTAGTGGTTACTTCAATTTCAATAGATCATACAAATATACTTGGTAAAAACATTGAAGAAATTATTGATCAAAAGGTTGGAATATGAAAAGGTAAATCTGAAATTTTTGTTGCAAACTCAAATATGCAATACAAAACATATTTTGATAATTTGAAAATCAACTTCACATTTGCAAACTCAAAAATTGCAGATAATTTATTCGATAGTGACAACCAGGGGTTGGTTGAGTGTGTATTTAAAAAATTAGATATAACTACACAAATAACAAAAAATAAACTATTGGGAAGAATGACTATATTAAAAAAAGATCCATTGTTGCTGATTGATGGTGCACACAACATTGATGCGTTAGAAAAATTACTATTGGTAGTTTCTAAGATAAATAATCCATTAATAATAATTGGACTATCTGATTTATCCAAAGTTGAGATGTGTAAAAAAGTATTCAAAGATACAGATTTTGTATTTACAAATTTTGATAGTGAAAAATCAATTGACTTATCGAGTGAAAAAAGATTCACAAATAATTGATCAAAACTAATCAAAGATAATAAGTCAAGGAATATAATTGTTACTGGTAGTTTGTATTTCATACCACTTGTTAATAAGGAGTTTGGAGATAGTGTTGAGTAATTTGCCAGAAAGAGCAACTTGGTTGGTTGCCACAAATGTTGTGTCTTGAATTCTAATTGCTTTGTTTTTGGCGGCTTCTGTTTTAATCGAGAGAAAAAGAATTAAAGATACAAAGATATTACACATAGCAATTGTCGGAATGATTTGTGGTCTATCTGCAATACTTACAAACCTACTTGGGTACAACCTTTCGATATTTTCATATTCAATAAAATTAGCTTTGGGGCAATGATTAATCTTTATTGTTGGATTACTTTATGGACCAATGCTTGGAGTAATTTGCGCAGTGTGTGCTGATTTAATCGGAGCACTAGTTGGTCTTGGTGGGGGAGCGTTCCATGCAGGGTTTATGTTGTGTACAGCCATCATTGGTTTTTCTGGTGGTGTGACTTTATTGTTTGGGAAGAAATTCATAATTATAAAAGGAGCATTGATTTATTCCATTGCATTCACAATGCAATCATTAATACTAAATCCGCTTTGACTTTATAGTATGGGGTTTGGTGAGTATGTTTTTGTAGATATTATTATCAAATTAATTAAATTACCTATTTCACTATCTATCTATATATCTTTAATATCGGCCACATACTTTGCACTGATTCAAATAATAAAAAGAATGAACGATCAGGACTGTTGGTATTATTTAAAGACAGATGGTAAGAAAAAAGATGTATAAATATTCAGATATTAAAATTGCAAAACAATCAAAGAATGAATCAAATAGAGATCTAGCTATTAAAATCTCAACTTGAGATTTTAATACAATAAAATTCAGTTCAGTAAGTAAACTTAATGAGATTGATTTATTTGAAAAAAATGTTCAAGGTGTATATGTTATTTTTTCTAAACTAAATGATGAACTATCATTTAGTTATGTAGGGATTTCAAACAACATACGAACTAGACTAAAAACACACAAAAGCAATATTGAAAAAGGTGTTGATAGAACCTATAAACCATGACTAAAATTATTAAATAAAAATAATCAAAATATAGATGATCTATATTTTGGAATAATATTAATTTCAGACAATGAACAAGAAAGGTTTAAGTTTGAAATAATTAACATTATGAAAGTTTGAAATAAATTTACAAATGTTAACAAAAGATTACGAGACAGAAAATACCATTGCATCAATTGCGGAGGCGGTATGATTAATGCCACATATGTCAGTTCACCTGATAAAGAAATACCGTATAGTATAAAAATTAAATGCATTAGAAAACATTGCAAGAAAAAATACATGTTAATATAAAGAAAGATTAGAGGAAAAATATATGATACTTAAAAACAGTAATAAATCATTCGATCTAACACTTAAAGCGGTTAGTTCAAGTAAAAATGAAATGGTTGTTAAAACACCTGGTGCAACAACTTTGATCAGTGAAGAAAAAACAATTTATTTATTTTTAAACGAAAACACAAGCTTAAGAAAATTAGAAGAATTAGTTAAGAAAGCGTTTTCATCATTGCCATACAATGTTAATGTTGATATTGAATCATTCTTTTTAATTAAAGGTGAAGAAAAATCAATATTCCAAGTTGTAGTTGAAGCAATAATGTTTGCAAATAACCCAGGATGAGCTTTGAAAAAAGAAGCATCAAAACCTGGAAATGATTTCAACATTGTTTTCAATGGAAAAGAATTAGAAGAAATCTTTAATACATCAGAAATCAAAATGGAGTTTGTAAACTTCACAAGAGACTTACAAGACTTACCACCAAACATTGGAACTTCAGTTGAAGTTGCGAATAAACTTGTTGAGAAATCAAAAGGTATTGCGGGTTTAAAAGTTACAGTTTATAACAAGAAACAAATTGAAGACTTAAAAATGGGATTACTACTTGGTGTAAACGCCGGTTCTAGTGTTGACGCTAGGGTTGTAGTAATGGAATACTCATCTGATACTTCAATTGAAAAAACAGCATTCATCGGAAAAGGAATTTGTTTTGACTCAGGTGGTTACAACCTAAAAGGTTCACCTTTCTTAAAAGGAATGAAATTCGATATGTCAGGAGCGGCTGTAGTTTGTTCTTCAGTAATGGCTCTTGCAAAAGCAAAAGCAAAAGCAAATGTAATGGCTGTTGCTTGTTTAACAGATAACAGAATCGGTTCAACAGCTACACTTACAGAATCAGTATTAACTTCAATGAACGGTGCAACTGTTGAAATTGGAAACACAGATGCTGAAGGTAGACTAGTTTTAGCTGACGGAATTACATTAGCTATTAGAAAATTCGGTGCACAAAAAGTTGTTGATGTAGCTACATTAACTGGTGCAATCGTTATTGCACTTGGTGCATGATTCACTGGATCATTTTCAACTAATGATACATTCTACAAAGAATTCGAAGTTGCTCACAACAAAGCTGTTGAGTATGTTTGAAGACAACCGATCATTGATGAGCATTTAGAAGTAATGCAAAAAGCATCTAAGGTTGCAGATATGAATAATGCAGAATCAAGTAGACAAGCAGGTTCATCAACAGCGGCCGCTTTCTTGAATTACTTTGCTGAAGGTAAACCATACATTCACCTAGATATTGCAGCAACTGATGCTACAAATGATCGCGGTAATGGACCAATGGTTAAAACACTATTTGAACTAGGTTCAAAATAATAAAACAAATCACTACTGAAGTAGTGATTTTTATTTATTCAAATTGTTAATTTGATAAGATTAACTTAATTGTTATAAGGGATTTAAATGTTAAGAGGAATTACAGAAGATATTGATCAAAGCGTAAATGGGTTTATTGAAAATATATTTTCAATGCTTAATCTAGGTGTTGTGGATAGTGCGTTTAAAATTGTAATGATTGTTCTTTCATTTCTAATATTGGCAGGAACTTTATTTAGTTTGCTAATTTACAAATCATTTCATAGAAAAGGAACTAGAAGGTTTACATATGTAATGTTTTACATATGAGCATTTTTTGCCTTCATTTTTTCAATGCTTATATTTGCAATTAATTACAATTGATTTGGGATACAAACACCAGTTGCTATTTTTATAGATCCAATACTTGGAGCATTGACATCAATGATGTCAGCTTCAGGAGAAGTTGGTTCTGAATTCTTCAACTCATTTATCGGAAGTATATTTGGGTCAGAAACCAACTTAGACAACCTATCAACTGAATCTGTAATTAAGTTCTTCTTGAAAGTTCCGACATTCATTGCCTGAGTGTGTACTATTGCAATTGTAGTTGTAACTGTATTGGTTAACTTAGCACCAAAATACAAATGAATAAGAGAGACTGTAAAAGTATCTTATTTTATTGGGTTCTTCATAATGCTTGGGATAAGTGTTTGAGCAATTGCGTTTACAATAGGTTCAGATATCAAAGTGGGTACAACAATTGAGATGCTTGTTAAGACGCAAGTTAAAGGTATTACAGACGGAATTATTGCTGGACTTGATGGCGTTAAAGATGAAGCAGATGGAATGATAGAAGATATAATCAATAAGATTAATTGTGTTAACCCTGAAGACACGGCAGATCTAATAATAAAATTAGTGGATGGAAAAGTTATAATCGGAGCCGGAGCTATTGATGGCCCAATTCTAGAACTTGATACAAGTTTCCTAAAAGTAATCTTTAATGTAAGTGATGCTGAAATTAAAGATTATGTTGAATCTGTAAGGGATGGAATTAAAGTTCTTGAATGTGATGAGTTGAAAGCAAAGCTTGAAGATGCACGTGAGTGGTTGAAACAAGTTTAGAGCAAAAATAGACAGTGCCTATTTTTTTATTAATATATAATTTATTTGTAGGTGAAACATGAAAAAATTAAGTTCAAATGAAGTTAGAAAAATATGATTGGATTTTTTCAAATCTAAAAAACATCATTTTCTAGAACCAGTAAGTTTAGTACCAGTTAATGATCCAAGTCTATTGTGAATCAATTCAGGTGTAGCTACTTTGAAACCATACTTTGATGGAAGATTAAATCCACCATCACGAAGATTAACAAACTCACAGAAAGCAATTAGAACAAATGATATTGAAAATGTAGGAGTTACCGCAAGACACCAAACTATGTTTGAAATGTTGGGTAATTTTTCTATTGGTGATTATTTTAAAAAAGAAGCAATTGAATTTGCTTGAGAGTTATTAACTTCAAAAGAGTGATACGCAATGCCAATTGAAAAATTGTATGTAACAGTATTTGAAGAAGATCAAGAAGCCTATGATATTTGAAGAAACATAATCGGACTAAGTGAAGATAAGATTTTTAAAATGGGTAGAGATACAAACTTCTGAGATGTTGGCCAAGGACCATGTGGACCAAATAGTGAAATCTTTTTTGATCGCGGAATAATTTGAGATAAAGAAAATATTGGTGTCAAATTATTAAAAGACGATATTGAAAACGATAGATACATCGAAGTTTGAAATATCGTATTTTCACAATTCAACAATGATGGGCAAAACAACTACACACCATTACCAAGAAAAAATATAGATACAGGTGCAGGACTTGAACGTATAGTTTCTATTTTTCAAGAAACACCAACAAACTTTGAAACAGATTTATTTATGCCAACAATTAAAGCTGTTGAAAAATTAACTGACAAAAGGTATTCAATTGAAAATTACTTTAACCCAACACCGGAACAAACTCAAATCAATACTGCATTTAAAATTATTGCAGATCATGTTAGGGCTTGTGCTTTTGCGATTGCAGATGGAGCATTTCCTTCTAACAAAGATCGTGGGTATATTATTAGAAGACTTATTAGAAGATCAAGTGTTTATGCTAAGTCATTGGGAATCAACAAGCCATTCATGTCAGATTTGGTTGATATAGTAATTTCAACAATGGGAAGCTTTTATGTATATTTAAAAGACAAAAAAGATATTGTTAAAAAATCAATTTTAGATGAAGAAACAAAATTCCTTAAAACACTTACAAAAGGATATGAATTCTTTTATGAAATTATTTCTAAGGATAAAGTAGTTAGTGCTAAAAATGCATTACTACTATTTGAATCATATGGATTCCCAATAGAAATAATTACAGAACTTGGTGAAAAAGAAAACATCAAAGTTGATTTCGAAGGATTTGAAAAATTATTTGAAGCTGCAAAAGTAGTTGCTAAGAATGCGAATAAAAACAAAGCAGTTTGAAATAAACAATCAAAGATATTAACTGAACTAAAAGTTGAATCAGAATTTGTTGGATATGAAACGCAATCAACTATCGATTCAAAAGTTGTATTCATGTTTGCAAATGATGTAGAAGTTAAGACTGCAAAGTCAGACGAAGTAGTACAAGTGATATTTGATAGAACACCATTCTATGCAGAAAAAGGTGGACAAGCAAATGACACAGGTATCTTAATTGATGGCGATGGCGATGTCCATAAAGTTATTGATGTTCAATCTGGACCTAATGGACAAAACATACACACCGTTGTTGTTGCTAACAAATTAAAGGTTGGCGACATAATTACAACCGAAGTTGAAGAATCAAAAAGATTGCTCACAGCAAACAATCACTCAGGTACTCACTTATTGCACGCGACTGTTCGTGAGGTGTTGGGTAAAGATGCTACACAAACTGGTAGTTACAATGATGAAAATGGATTTAGACTAGACATTTCATTTAGCAGAATGCCAACACAAGATGAGATAACAAAAATATCTGATCAAGCAAATAAATATATTTCAAAAAATTTTAAGCGTGAAGTTTACTTTTGCTCACTAAAAGACGCAATTGAAAAATATCATGCACTAGCATTGTTTAGTGAAAAATATGATTCTACAGTAAGGGTTGTTAAGTTCTCAAATGTATCAAGTGAACTATGTGGGGGAACACACGTTGAACATACAGGGTTGATTGAAAAAATATTTATTACAAGTGTTGAATCAAAAGGTAGTGGTGTATATAGATTTAGTGCACTAACAACCGAAAGTACAATTCAGGAATTTTTAGAAGAGCAATTTGCAAAACAAAAAAGTGAAATCATTGTTCAGAGAAATAAGTTTGAAGATCTAAAAAAAGTAAGACCATCAAAATTAATTGAGCTCTTATTAAAAGATATAGATTCATTGAAGGTGATAGAAAAGAACTTTGTTAAAATGAAGGAACAAATATCTGAGTTCAAAGGTAACTTTAAAATTTATCAAAAAACAACTGAATCAGAAATGTCAGATGTAGCTATTGAAGAATACAAAATGTTAGAACCGGTTGATAACAAAATTATATTGATTGATGAAATTCTTGATATGAACATGTTTAAGAAAATTTCTGACATACTACAAAACAAATATAAATTATTGGTATTTGAAGCTTACAATGAAAAGTTAAACGTATGTGTAATTTCTTCTGGTGACCCAAAAATATCTGCAATTGATATCCTTAAAGGTAATCAAAAATATGAAATTAAGGGTGGGGGAAATCCAAAATTTGCCCAAGGTAAAATTGTTAAAACAAAATAAAACTCAAATATTTTGAGTTTTATTTTTGTATATAGACCATCAAAATTATTTTAAAGATTATTCTTTCTAATCGAAAAACTTATATATAATAAATATTACGTATGTATTTTGTGTGCATATTGACAACACACCGATAAGGGTTGTCTATTATATAGGAGGAATTAATGGCTCAGCAAAAAATTAGAATCAAACTTAAAAGTTATGACAACGCAATAGTTGATCAATCAATGGTAAAAATCATTGAAGCAGCAGAATCAACAGGAGCAAAAGTTAGGGGTCCAATCCCTTTACCGACTGATAAAGAAATCATTACAATTTTAAGATCAGTTCATAAACATAAAGATTCACGTGAACAATTTGAAATTAGAACACATAAAAGAATTTTAGAAATTATTAACCCAACTGCAAAAACAATGGATTCTCTAACAAGAGTTCAATTACCTACAGGGGTAAATATAGAAATCAAACTATAAAACAAAATCACAAAGTATGTATGAAACTCATTACAAAAGATAAAGGAGAAAATCTATGATAGGAATCTTAGGACAAAAACTAGAGATGACTCAAGTATTCGACGAAAATGGAAAATTAATTCCAGTTACTGTTGTTGCTGTTGAACCAAATAAAGTTCTTGCAGTTAAAACAATTGAAAAAGACGGATATGAAGCACTTAAATTAGGTGTGGGTCAAAAAAGAGAAAATTTAGTTAACAAACCACAGATGGGACAGTTCAAAGCAGCAAACTCATCACCTAAGCGCTTCGTTAAAGAGATTCGTAACATGAAAGGTTTCGAAGTTGGAGAAGATCTAAAACCAGGTCAACTATTCCAACCAGGAACATTCATCGATGTTACAGGAATTTCTAAAGGTAAAGGATTCGCTGGGGCTATTAAAAGACACAACTACTCAATAGGACCAAAATCACATGGGTCAGGATACCACAGAGGTATTGGATCAATGGGAGCTATTATTAACAGAATATTTAAATCTAAAAAAATGGCTGGTCACATGGGACACGAAAAAGTAACAATACAAAACTTAGAAATCGTTGCAATTTTAGATGATAAAAATGTAATCCTTGTTAAAGGTTCAATACCAGGACCTAAAAAAGGATTTGTAATTATCAAGCAAAATGCTAAAGGTAAAAAAGCAACAACAACTTCACAAATTATTTCTAGAAACAAAAAACAAGAGGCGCCAATTTCAGAAGAAGTGGCAGCAACTGAGTAATAGGGGGTTTATATGAAAATTAAAGTATTTGATATTACAGGTAAAACCGTTAAAGAAATTGAAATTGCTTCAAGTGTATTTGGAATCAAACCACACAAACAAGCAATGTTCGATACTGTTGTTTCTCAACAAGCGGCCTTAAGACAAGGAACTAGAAAAGTAAAAACAAGAGGTGAAGTTCGTGGTGGTGGAAAAAAACCATGAAGACAAAAAGGAACAGGTAGAGCTCGTCAAGGATCTATCAGAGCACCACAATGAAGAGGTGGTGGAGTTGTCTTTGGACCAACTCCAAATATTAACTACAAAAAAATGGTTAATAAAAAAGTTAGACAATTAGCAATTAAATCAGCTTTATCAATTAAAGCAAAAGAAGTTAATTTAATAATTGTTGATCAATTCAAATTTGCTAAACCTTCAACAAAAGGGTTTATCAAACTTCGTAAAGATTTATCAATCAACGAAAACAAAACATTAGTTGTTACACTTGAAGACGATTTTAACGTAGCTAAATCATCATCAAATATTCAAGGTGTAAAAACAATTGATGTAATCAAGTTGAACTTATTTGACATAATGAATGCAAAAACATTATTGATTACAGAAGATGCCGTAAGACACATCGAGGAGGTATACGCCTAATGCACTTAACAGAAGTTATTAAAAAACCATTGTTAACAGAAAAGACATATGCTTCAAGATCAAATAATGAATATGCTTTCATAGTTGATAAAAGAGCAAACAAAGTACAAATCAAAAAAGCGTTCGAAACAATCTTTAATGTAAAAGTAGAAGATGTTAGAACAATGAATTACGATGGTAAAGAAAAAAGAATGGGTAAGTTCGTTGGAACTAAAGCCTCATACAAAAAAGCTATCATCAAATTAAAAGATGGAGAGAAATTCGAAATCTTAAATGACTTATAGAATTTAATTTATTGTAGAAAAAACTATTAGTGTAATAGTTATATATTGCAATTATTGTATAAGCGATTGACGACAAGGAGACACATTATGCCAATCAAAAAGTATAAGCCAACCACTAACGGTCGCCGTAATATGACAACACTTGATTATTCTGTTTTAACAACAGATAAACCTGAAGGTTCTTTAGTTACAAGACTAAACAAAAAAGGTGGACGTAATAATCAAGGTCACATTACTACAAGACATAAAGGTGGTGGACACAAAAGGAATTACAGAATTATTGATTTCAAAAGAAATAAATTTGATATTCCTGGAAAAATAGCAACTATTGAATATGATCCAAACAGAAATGCGTTCATTTCATTGGTAAATTACGCAGACGGAGAAAAACGTTACATTTTATTTGCAAAAGGTATGAAGGTAGGACAAGAAGTTATTGCCTCACAAAATGCAGATATTAAAACTGGGAACGCTGCACCATTAAAAAACATTCCTGAAGGTACATTAATTCATAATATTGAAATGAGACCAGGTAAGGGTGGACAAATGGCTAGATCTGCTGGAGCATCAGCCCAAATCTTGGGTAGAGACGAAGCGGATGGTAAATATGTAATTATTAGACTAGGTTCTGGAGAAGTTAGAAAAATATTAGCAGAGTGTTACGCAACAGTTGGTGAAGTTGGAAATGAAGAGTACAACTTAGTTAACTGAGGTAAAGCCGGAAGAAACCGTTGAAGAGGAATCAGGCCAACAGTTAGGGGTTCAGTTATGAACCCTAACGATCACCCACATGGTGGGGGTGAGGGACGTGCTCCAATTGGACGTTCAGCACCAGTTACACCTTGAGGTAAAAAAGCTCTTGGAGTTAAAACAAGAAATAAGAAAAAAGCTTCTACAAAATTAATTGTTAGAAGAAGAGAAAAAAAATAGGGGGTTAGATGTCTAGATCATTAAAAAAAGGTCCATTTGCTGACGATTATCTTTTAAAGAAAGTCGATGCTATAAAAGATGGTAAAAACGAAACAATCAAAACTTGATCAAGAAGATCATCTATCTTCCCAAGCTTTGTTGGTCATACATTCGCTGTATACAACGGAAAAGAATTCATCAATGTTTATGTTACTGAAGACATGGTCGGACACAAGTTGGGAGAATTTTCTCCAACTCGTAAGTTCGGTGGTCACGGTGATGACAAGAAGAAAAAGAAATAGGTAAAGGAATTAGATTATGGAAACAAACGCAAAATTATCTATGCTAAGAACTTCACCTAGAAAAGTTAGACTAGTAGCTGATGCTATTAGAGGCAAAAAAATTGATGAAGCAATAGCAATATTAAATAATACAGATAAGAGATCATCTGAACCTGTATTAAAATTATTAAACTCAGCAATCGCTAACGCGGTTAATAATGACGGTGCAGAAGCAGATAAGTTATTTGTAAAAACAATATTAGTAAACGAAGGTCCAACTCTAAAAAGATTTAGACCAAAAGATCACGGTAAAGCATTTGAGATTTTAAAACGTACAAGCCACATAACAATTGTTGTAAGTGATGAATTTAAGAAATAGGAGAATAAAAGATTATGGGACAAAAAGTATCACCTAATGTTCTTCGTGTTGGTATTATCCGCGGTTGAGAAGACCGTTGATATGCTGAAAAAGACGAATATGTAAAATGATTACATGAAGACATTAAGATCAGAAAAACTTTATTAAAAGATTTTAAAAACTCAGCAGTTTCTAAAATTGAAATTGAAAGAACTAAAAAAGAAATTATCTTATTTATTCACACAGCAAGACCAGCAGTTGTATTGGGACAAGAAGGGAAAAATATTCCTGCACTTGTTAAAAGAGTACAAATGACAATTAAAAGCAAAAATGCAAAAATCAAGATCAACGTAATAGAAATTAAAAACCCAGATATCAATGCTGCATTAGTTGCCGCATTTATCGGAGAACAAATTACAAACCGTGCATCATTTAGAACTGTACAAAAATTAGCTATTAGAAAAGCACTTAAATCTGGAGCAAAAGGAATTAAAACTTCTGTATCTGGTCGTTTAGGTGGAGTTGAAATGGCTAGAACTGAAGGATACCTAGAAGGTTCAGTTCCTCTATCAACACTACGTGCAGATATTGATTACGCTCTATATGAAGCAATGACAGTTTACGGACAAATTGGTGTTAAGGTTTGAATTAACCATGGTGAAATTTTAGATAAAAATAATAGAAATAAAAATCTATTCATTACTGAAAAACCTGCTAGTTCAAAACCATACCCACCAAGACAAGGTGGACAAAGAGATGGAAATAGACCATCAAATAGAAATGATGGTCAAAGACCAAACAACAACAGACCAAACAACAACAGACCAACTTCAACTTCAAAACCAGCTGCTCCAAGAGCTGCGTCAGATTCAAACTCAAAGGGGACTAAATAATTATGTTAATGCCAAAAAGAGTTAAATACCGTAGACCTCACAGAGTAAGTTATGAAGGTAAAGCAAAAGGTGGAAAATTCGTAGCCTTCGGAGATTACGGATTAATGTCACTTGATGGAGATTGAATTACTTCAAGACAAATCGAAGCATCACGTATCGCAATGACAAGATACATGAAACGTTTTGGTAAAGTTTGAATTAGAATTTTCCCACATATGGCAATTACTAAAAAACCTTTAGAAGTTCGAATGGGATCTGGTAAAGGATCACCTGAAGAATGAGTAGCAGTTGTAAAGCAAGGACAAATTATGTTTGAAATTGGTGGAGTGAGTGAAGAAGTTGCTCATGAAGCGTTGAGACTTGCTATGCACAAACTACCAGTTAGATGTAAAGTGGTTAAAAGAGGTGAAGAATAATGACTAATCAAATAGACTTTATGTTAGAACTAAGAGCTAAGTCTACAAACGACCTAATGAAACTAAGCGAAGAAAAAAGAGCAGAATTATTTGCTTTAAAATTTCAAGCAGCAGTAGGAAGTTTAGAACAAACTCATAAGTTAAAATCACTTAAAAAAGACATTGCCAGAATTGAATTATTAGTTTCAGAAAGACAAAAAGCTGGAGAAATTAAAAAAATCAAACCTGTCAAAACAAACTATTCTAAAGCAGTTAAAGCGGCTGACAAAGAAGGACAAATCGTTAGAAAAAAACAAATTGAACAAGTACAACAAATGCAACAAGGTCAAATGGGTATGGGTTCAAATGTTGATGACTTTACAGCAGCTATGATGGCTGGTGCAGGAATGGAAGCCCCAAAAGCAATCGAACCTGTAGTTAAAGCAGAAACAAAAGTTGAAGCTAAACCGGCTGCAAAACCTGCAGCTAAAAAAGCAGAAGCAAAACCAGTTGCAAAACCTGCAGCTAAAAAAGCAGAAGCAAAAGTTGAAGCTAAACCAGCTGCAAAAGCAGAAGCTAAACCAGCTGCAAAACCTGTAGCTAAAAAAGCAGAAGCTAAACCAGCTGCAAAACCTGTAGCTAAAAAAGCAGAAGCTAAACCAGCTGCAAAACCTGCAGCTAAAAAAGCAGAAGCAAAACCAGCTGCAAAACCTGCAGCTAAAAAAGCAGAAGCAAAAAAACCAAGCGAGATTGATGTTCCTTACGAAGATAACTTCGTAGCTATAAATCTTGATTTACCAAAAAAACCAAAACAAGCTAAAACTTATGTTTTTGGTTCAAACAAAAACCTACTAGATAAAGAATTGAAAGACGCAAAAAACAATTCTAAAAAGAAATAATAAGGGATGAGAACAATTATGGAAAGAGAAACATTAAGAAAAACTTTTACTGGTAAAGTTGTGTCAGATAAGATGGACAAAACAATTACTGTATTAGTTGAAACTTATAAAACACACCCAAGATACAAAAAACGTTACAAACACTCAAAGAAATATAAAGCACATGATGAACAAGGAGTTGCCAAGATTGGTGACAAAGTTGAAATCATGGAAACAAGACCACTAAGTAAAACTAAAAATTTCAGATTAATCAAAGTTCTAGAGAAGTCATTAATTTAATATGTTACAGACAGAATCAAGATTAAAAGTCGCTGATAATTCAGGCGCAAAAGAAATTTTAGTTATTAGAAACTTAGGTGGGAGTGTTAGAAAATTTACAAATATTGGAGACATCATTGTTGCTACAGTTAAACAAGCAACACCTGGTGGAACAGTAAAAAAAGGACAAGTAGTTAAAGCTGTAATTGTTAGATCAGTTCGTGGAGTTAGAAGAGAAGATGGTACATATATCAAGTTCTCAGAAAACGCAGCCGTAATTATTAAAGACGATAAATCACCAAGAGGTACACGTATCTTTGGTCCAATTGCTAGAGAAGTTAAAGACGCAGGTTTTTCAAAAATCGCATCATTAGCTCCCGAAGTACTTTAAGAGGTATTATATGAAACTTAAATTAAAAGTTGGAGACGTCGTAAAAGTAATTGCAGGTTCACACAAAGGTGAGCAAGGTCCTATTGCTAAATTTTCAAAAGATCGTTCAAGAGTGTACGTAAAAGGGATTACAGGTGTTAAGCATCAAAAGCCAACGCAAGATGGAAAAGAAGGTGGAATTATCCAAATAGATATTTCAGTAGATACTTCAAACGTTGCTTTAATTGATCCAAAAAATAAATCATCAATTACAAAAGTAGGTTATAAAATCACTGGTTCTAAAAAAACTAGAATAGCAAAAAAATCAGGTAATTCATTAAAATAGGAGGAATTAATTTATGACAAATAAAAGTGCATTAGAAACATTATATAAAGATAAAATAATTCCTTTATTAATGAAGGAATTCAAATACACATCAATCATGGAAGTTCCTAAGTTAACAAAAATAGTTCTTAACATGGGAATTGGTGATGCTGTGCAAGATTCAAAAAGAATCGATGATGCTGCAATTGAAATGCAACAAATAACAGGTCAAAAACCACTTGTTACTCGTGCAAAAAAATCAATAGCAGTATTCAAACTACGTGAAGGTATGCCAATTGGTGTAAAAGTAACTTTACGTGGTAAAAAGATGTATGACTTTATGTCAAAACTTATAAATGTTTCACTGCCACGTGTTCGTGACTTTAAAGGTGTTCCAAATAAAGGTTTTGATAAACAAGGAAACTACACAATGGGTATCAAAGAACAAATCATTTTCCCAGAAATAGATTATGACAAAGTAAAAAAAATCCGTGGTATGGATATTACATTCGTAACAACAGCAAAAAATAAGGACGAATCATTCTCAATGTTAAAAAAAATGGGAATGCCATTCGCTAAGTAAGGGTAAATAAAATGGCAAGAAAAGCATTAAAAGTTAAACAAGCTAAACAACAAAAATTTAAAGTTAGAAATTATACTCGTTGCGGAAACTGCGGTAGACCACATTCAGTATTAAAAAGATTCAATCTATGCCGTATTTGTTTCAGAAACTTGGCCTACAAAGGTCAAATTCCTGGAGTCAAAAAAGCATCATGATAATACAAGGAGAAAAATAAATTATGACAACAGACGTAATTGCAGATATGCTTACTAGAATTAGAAACGCCAATCAACGTTTTCATCCAACTGTATTAATACCAGGATCAAAAATGAAACAAGATATCGCAAAAATTCTAAAAGCAGAAGGATTCATTGAAGACTTCAAACTAAGCAAAGATTATAAAAAAGATATAACAATAACTTTAAAATATGTAGAAAAACAAAGAGTAATCCGTGGTTTAAAAAGAATTTCTAAACCAGGATTAAGAGTTTATTCAAACGCTAGCGAAATACCACAAGTACTAAACGGATTAGGAATAGCAATCATATCAACATCAAAAGGAATAATTACAGATAAAGTTGCTCGCACTACTAACGTAGGTGGTGAAGTATTAGCCTTTATTTGATAATAGGAGGAACATATGTCACGTATAGGAAATAGAGTTCTAAAAATTCCAGCAGGAGTTGAAGCAAGGATCGAAGAAAATAACACAGTTATAATCAAAGGTCCAAAAGGAGAATTAAAACAATCATTCTCACCACTAATATCTATCGCAATAGAAGAAGGTGGAATATCAACAAAACGTTCAAATGAAATCAAACATACAAAACAATTACACGGAACAACAAACTCATTAATATCGGGAATGTTGGTTGGTGTAAGTGTTGGTTACAAAATTGAACTAGATATCGTTGGAGTTGGGTACCGTGCAGCATTAGCTGGTGATAAAATAAACTTATCACTTGGTTACTCACACCCAGTCGCATATCAAATACCAAAAGGTGTTACAGTAGAAATCCCAAAACCAATTAAAATTATCGTTACAGGTATCGATAAACAATTAGTTGGTCAAGTTTGTGCAAATATAAGAGCTTACAAAAAACCAGAACCATACAAAGGTAAAGGTATTAAATACAGTGATGAAAAAATCATCAGAAAAGAAGGAAAATCAGCTGGTAAATAATCAGTTAGATAAGTTGGAGATCAAATGAAATATTCAAAAGCAGAAGCTAGAAAAAGAAGACACTTCCGTGTTCGTTCAAAAGTTAGCGGAACAAAAACTAAACCAAGACTTAATGTATTTAAATCAAACTCATTCTTTTATGCACAAATCATTGACGATGTAAAAGGTGTCACACTAGTTAGTGCGTCATCAATCAAATTGGGATTAAAAAACGGATGTAATATTGAAGCTGCAAAAGCAGTTGCAAAAGACTTGGCAAAAAAAGCTAAAACAAAAAAAATAGATGAAGTAGTATTTGACCGTGGGGGATATATTTTCCATGGTAAAGTTAAGGCGTTTGCCGAAGCTGTTAGAGAAGAAGGGATTAAGTTTTAAGAGGTACGCATGGCAGAAATTACAAAAGCAAATACAGCAACAAAATCACCAAGCGATTTTAAACCTACAAATTCAAACTCAACATCAAACGCTTCATCAGATAACAAAAGAACATTTAACAATAAAAAACGTGATGGTAAACAAGGTTTTAACCGTGTAAGAGAAGAAAATCCTTATATTGAAAAAGTTGTTGCTATCAACCGTGTTACAAAAGTTACTAAAGGTGGGAGAAGATTCCGTTTTGGTGCAGTTGTAGTTATCGGTGATAAAAAAGGTAAAGTTGGATTAGGAACAGGAAAAGCAAACGAAGTTCCAGATGCAATTAAAAAAGCTATTAAACAAGCAAGAAGAGCACTAATTGATGTACCTATTTCAGGTACAACAGTTCCACATGAAATCATTGGACACTTTGGATCAGGACGCGTGTTAATTAAACCTGCCGTAAAAGGTAAAGGGGTAATTGCCGGAGGACCTGCTCGTGCGGTTATTGAATGTGCTGGTATTGGTGATGTTTACGTTAAATCTTTAGGATCAAATACTCCAATCAATATGATTAGAGCAACTCTTGATGGATTAAGTGAAATGATGACTCCAGAACAAATCTTGATGTTAAGAAAAGGTATTAAACCAGCTCCTAAACCATCTCCAAAAGTGGAAGCACCAAGAACTGAATTTAGAAAAGAAGCACCTAAACCTGCTGCTCCTAAAAAAGAAGCTTCAGAACATGATTCTTCAGCTTGATTTGCGGCAAAACCTGCTAAACCAGTTGAAGTTAAAAAAGAAGCACCTAAACCTGCTGCACCTAAACCTAAACCAGTTGAAGTTAAAAAAGAAGCTCCTAAACCAGTTGTAAAAGCTGTAGAACCCAAAAAAGTTGAAGTTGTAGAAGTTTCAAAAACTGAACAATCTGACGCTAATAAGTTCTTAAAAGAAATGGAGAAAAAATATGCAGATGAATTAGCTGCAAAAACACAATCTCCATCAGCTGCTGATTTAGAAGCTAAAAAATTAGCTGAAGCAAAAGCAAAAGAAGCTGCCAAAAAAGAAGCAGAAGCTAAAAAAGAAGCAGAAAAAAAATTAGCTGAAGCTAAAAAAATTCAAGAAAAAGCAAAATTAGAAACTGATGTTAAAGCAAAAGCTGCTGCAAACAAAGAAGCTGATAAGTTAAAACTTGAAGCAGAAAAAGCTAAAGCATCTGCTAAAAAAGAAGCAGAAGCTAAAAAGAAAGCAGAAAAAGATGCTGCAGATGCTGCTAAAAAAGTAGAAGCTGCTAAAAAAATTAATGTTAAAGAACTTACTTCAGAAGAAAGATCTAAACTTGATGGTTCTGCAACTATCAAAGAAAAAAGAAGTGATTTACAAAAACACTCAACAACAACTAGAAAAATGGCAATTCAAAATAAATTGTCTGCCAAATTACAAAAAGCAAACTTAAGAGATATGACTAAAAAAGAATTGATTCAATACATGCAATCAATTAGAGAAGAAATGTCTAAAAAACAATAGGAGAGTCTTACATGAAATTACATGAATTAAAATATACTGAAGGTTCTAAAAAAGACACTACTAGAGTTGGTAGAGGTATGGCATCTGGTAAGGGTAAAACTTCAACACGTGGTCACAAAGGACAAAACTCACGTAGTGGTGGTGGAGTTAGACCTGGGTTCGAGGGTGGACAAACTCCATTATTTAGAAGGCTTCCAAAAATTGGGTTTACAAATATTTTCCAAAAAGAATATGTAATCATCAACTTAGAAAAATTACAAACTTTAAAAACAGACTTAGTTAACCATGATACATTGTTTGAAGCAAAAATCATCAAGAAAAAAAATGTGTTAATTAAAATTTTAGGTAATGGTAAAGTTACAAAAAAATTAACTGTAAAAGTTAATAAAGTATCAAAAAGTGCCGAAGAAGCAATTAAAGCTGCCGGAGGTAGCATCGAGGTAATTTAAGGTGTCAATGAAAAGATCAGAGCAAGTCAATAAAAAAGACAAGCCTAAGTTTACAATTAAAAACAAAGACCTAGTGAAGAGAATAATCTTCACTTTAGTTGTTTTATTACTTGTAAAAATAGCGATGTTAATTACAGTGCCTGGTGTTACATTATCAGACAACTATTCGGAAGGGGCTAATAACATTGAATTTTTCAAACTACTATCAACACTTGGTGGTGGTAGTATAAATCAATTTTCAATATTAGCCCTTGGGGTGTCGCCTTATATTACTGCATCTATTATTACTCAACTTCTTTCAACGGACGTGGTTCCAATTCTAACGAACTGGTCCAAATCTGGAGAGAGAGGTCGAAAAAAAATAGATAAACTTACAAAAGTATTAACAATTCCATTTGCTTTAATGCAAACAATTGCGACAATATTTACGCTGTCTCAATATGGTTTGATTGAACCAAAATGGGGAGACCCATCTTCAATAGGTGGTGCAACATTCTACTTTTTCTTAGTTCCAATAATTATGTTGGCTGGTACGTTCTTAATGTTATGAATTGCTGACCAAATTACAATTAAAGGAATTGGGAATGGGGTATCAATAATTATTTTTGTTGGTATTGTTTCGGGAATGCCACAAAACATTATCGATACTTATGCCTTTTGAACTAAAGCTTCAAGTGAAGCCACTATATTGTTTGAAGGTTTAATTTACTTTTCAATATATATGATTGCCTTCGTGTTTGTTATATTCATTGTTACATTCATAAATGAAGTAGAAAGAAAAATTCCAATCCAACAAACAGGATCGGGACTCGTCGAAAACGAAGATAACATGCCTTACCTTCCATTGAAATTAAACAATGCAGGGGTAATACCTGTAATCTTCGCATCGGCGATCATATCAACGCCTATAACAATTGCTGAGATAATAAAGACAACAAGTCCAGATAATGGGTTTGTCTGATTTACAAATAACTTCTTATCCTTCTCATCATGAGGTGGAATTGCGATATATGCTACGACTGTAATATTGTTTACATTCCTGTACTCGCAAGTTCAAATCAATCCAGAAAAGATAGCAGATAACTTTAATAAATCAGGAACATTTATTCCCGGTATCAACCCTGGTAAGGACACTCAAAAATTTTTAAGTGGAACCATAAATAGGTTAAGTTGTTTTGGATCTGTATTCCTAGCGCTAATTGCAGCTCTACCATACATAATTGCAAAACTAACTGATCTACCATCCAATCTTGCGATCGGTGGTACAGGATTAATTATTATTATTTCTGTTGCTTTACAAACAACACAACAAGTAAAAGGTAGATTGATTCAACAATCATTTATCGATAAAAAACAAGATAAATTTGAAAACGGTATTAACGATTCAAATACATCACATATTTGATAGGAGAAACATTATGAATATTTTATTATTAGGTGCCCCAGGGTCTGGTAAAGGAACTGCTTCAGAACAATTAATTGATAAAAATGGATTTACTCAATTATCAACTGGAGATCTTTACAGGGCTGAAATTTCAAATAAAACTGAATTAGGACTTAAAGCAATTGAATATATGAATGCTGGAAAATATGTTCCAGACGAAATTACAATTGGTATGGTTGCTAAGTTTTTAGAAACAAAATCAACTAACTTATTATTCGATGGATTTCCTAGAACTCTTGTTCAAGCACAAGAATTAGATAAATTATTAGCAGCAAAAGGGACAAAGTTAGACGTGGTTCTTCACTTTAAATGTGATGAATCAGTTTTACTTGAAAGACTTTCAAATAGAATCATTTGCCCAAAATGTAAAAAGAGTTATCACAAAGTAAACATTAGACCAAAAGTAGAATGAATTTGTGACACTGACGGAACAGAGTTGGTTGTAAGACCAGATGATGCTCCTGAAAAAATTAAAATTCGTTTAGAAGAGTACAATACTCTGACGGCACCCTTAATAAAAATATATAATAATAAAATGGTAGAACTTGACGTTACAAACGTCACACCAAAAAAATTATATGAGGATGTTGTTAAAGGATTAAAACTTTAATGAACATAACATTAAAAAATCAAGACGAATCAGCATTGATGAGATATGCTGGTAAAGTCTTGGGCGCGGCTTTATTTCATTTAAAAGAAATGATAAAGCCGGGAGTTAATTGTTTAGAGTTAGATAAATTTTTTAAAGAGTTTATCAACAAGTATGAATGCAAAAGTAATTTCAAAGGATATTTGGGATTTCCTGCATATACTTGTATTTCTATCAACGAACAATTAATTCATACAATACCTTCTAATTATTCAATTAAGAATGGAGATATTGTTTCAATTGATGCTGGATGCAGTTACAAAGGCTATCATGCCGATGCAGCGTTCAGTGTTATTTGCGGTGATTCAAAAGACCCAGAACACCAAAGGTTGTTAAAAACCACTGAAGAATCCCTAAACCTTGCGATTAAACAAGTCGTTCCAGGAACTAGAGTAGGAAATATATCTTCAACAATAGAAAATTTTGTTGTTGGAGAAGGTTATTATTTACCTACTGAATTTTCTGGACATGGAATAGGAAAATCAATGCATGAAGATCCAATGATCCCAAACCAAGGAATACCAAATAGTGGTGTTCGCTTGAGAGAGGGAATGGCTATATGTATTGAACCAATGGTCCAAATTGGTACAAGTAAAGTTAAGATGTTAAAAGATGGCTGAACAATTGTTTCAGAAAATGGCAAAGCCACAGCACATTTTGAACACACAATACTTGTAACAAAAACAGGACATGAAGTCCTGACTACAATCAAACCAATGGAGGATTAGATGGCTAAAGAAGATTATTTAGAAGTCAGTGGTCAAGTGGTTGAGGTATTACCCAACGCCGCTTTCAAAGTGAAGTTAGAAAACAACATAGTTATTTCAGCTCAAGTTTCTGGTAAAATCCGTATGAATCACATTCGCATTTTACCCGGCGATACAGTAACTGTGGCAATTTCACCATACAACCCAACACTTGGGCGAATCACATACAGATTCAAAAATGGAAAATAATTAATAATCAATGGAGGACCGAGAAGATGAAAGTAAGATCATCAGTAAAAAAAATTTGCGACAAGTGTCGTGTAATTAGAAGAAAAGGTCGTGTAATGATTATTTGTGAACAACCAAAACATAAACAAAGACAAGGATAAGGAGATTACAAATGGCTCGTATTAGTGGAGTAGAAATACCAAACAATAAAAGAGTTGTTATCGGTTTAACTTACATTTATGGAATTGGTCTATCAAGATCACAAAAAATCTTAGCAGACGTTACTATTAACGAAAATGTAAGAGTTAAAGATTTAACCGAAGAACAAATTAAAGTATTAACACAGAGATTAACACAAGAAAAAACAGAGGGTGACCTAAGAAGAGAGCAACTATTAAACATTAAACGTTTAATGGAAATTGGATCTTACAGAGGTAAAAGACACCGTAACGGATTGCCAGTAAGAGGGCAATCTTCAAAAACAAATGCGCGTACAAGAAAAGGTCCTAGAAAGACTGTTGCTAACAAAAAGAAATAGGTAGGAATTAATCATGGCGAAACCAAAAAGAAACGTTAAGAAAAAAATTAAAAAAAATATACCTAAAGGTATAGCACACGTACACGCAACGTTTAACAACACAATTGTAACAATCTCTGATGAAGCAGGAAACGTATTAGCATGATCAAGTGCTGGTACATTAGGATTTAAAGGTTCTAAAAAATCAACACCATACGCCGCACAATTAATTGCAGAAGCTGCAGGAAAAGGTGCGATGGACCATGGTGTAAAAACAATTCAAGTAGAAGTTAAAGGACCTGGACCAGGTCGTGATGCTGCTGTTAGAAGTTTAAGTGGAGTTGGATTAGAAATTGTTTCAATTTATGATAAAACACCATTACCACACAACGGGGTAAGACCTCGTAAGAAACCAAGGGGATAAGAGATGAAACCATTTACAAGACCTGAATACGAAGTTATAAAAAACGACGAAACAAACAGCTACGCTGAATTTACATTACAACCATTAGAAAGAGGGTTTGGTACTACAATTGGAAACGCAATTCGTAGAACATTACTAAGCTCAACACCAGGAGCTGCAGTTTATGCAATTAAAATTACTGGAGCTTCACACGAATTTACTTCTGTCAACGGAATCGTTGAAAACGTAAGTAGAATCGTTTTAAATATCAAAAAATTAATCTTAAAAATTGATGACACAATGTTTGAACAAGGAGAAATAGCTAAGCTAACTCTTAAATCTTCAACTGTTGGTACAGTATCTGCTGCAGACATCGTATGTCCAGCTGGTGTTGAAGTTATCAATAAAGATCTACACATTGCAACTATCTCTGATGGTGGTGTGATGGATATGATCTTGATGGCTAAAAACTCAAGAGGTTATAGATCATTTAAAGAAAATAAAAAAGAAAAACAAGAAGTTGGATCAATCACAATTGATTCAAACTACACACCAGTTTTAAATGTTTCATATGAAGTTGAACCAACAAACATTGGTAAAACACAAGACTATGAAATTTTAAAATTAAACGTTACAACTGATGGATCAGTAACTCCATCAATGGCTGTTGCGGTTGCTGGAAAAATCATGTCAGAACACCTATCTTTATTAGTTGACCTAAACACAAGTACAAGTCAATTAGAAGTATTGGGTGTTGAAGACGAAACTGATGAAAAAGAATTGGATAGACCAATTGAAGAATTAGACTTCACACAAAGATCACTTAACTGTTTGAAAAGAGCAAATGTGAACACTGTGCGTGACCTAGTTGAAAAATCAGAATACGATATTCAAGAAATCCGCAACTTGGGAAAAAAATCTCTAAAAGAAATCAAAGACAAAGTAGCACAACTTGGTTTGCTATTTAGAGCTGTTTAGTAGGAGGCCGAATGTCATATATTCAAAAACAAGGTAAAAACACTGCTTGAAGAGTAGCGTTGATGAGAAACCTAACAACAGAATTAATTGTTAAAGAAAGATTAGAGATTACTGAAACAAGAGCTAAAGAATTAAGAGTTCATTTTGATAAAATGGTTACTTTAGCTAAAAGAGGTGACTTACATGCTCGTAGACAAGCTGCTGCTTGACTAAGAGATATTGATGCTTCTGATAAAGAAACTGCATTACAAAAACTTTTTACAAAAGTTGCTAAAAAATACAAAGATAGAAATGGTGGATACACACGTATATTAAAACTAGATAACCGTAAAGGTGACAACGCACCAATAGTTATTATCGAATTAGTATAGTTATATATTTAAGACACCGAGCTTTATGCTTGGTGTTTTTTTGTGTAATTTTGGTAGAATTATAAATAGATAAACAAAATATCAAAAAGTTGTAAATTATAAAAATTATAATTTAGAATATATATAGATAGATGGTGGAGCAATTATGAAATTGACTTTAAAAGACTTAAATACATTTAAAATAGAACTTAACTCTGAGTGAGGAGCAGTTCTTTTTAAGGCTAAAAAATTACACAAAATTAAAAATAAATATTCAAACAAACAAGTTACTAAAGAAGAAGTTAAAGCGGTAGAACAAGAATACAAAGATGCAAAAGAACAATTTAAAGCACTTACGCTTGATACAAAATTTAAAGACTTCGAAATTGAATGTAAAAGAACTCTTGATAACACTGCTGAGACAGGTGTTAATTATTCTGAAATAAAAGAAGAATATGAATTATCAAAACACCTACACAAAGAATCAAAACAAGCTATTAAAAATAAGGGTAAAAACGCTGAACTATCTAAGAGAAATGATATTTCAATTAAAGTAGAAAATTTAAGTTTTAAATACAAAACAGATCACCCATATGTATTAAAGGATGTTAACTTTGAAATTAAGCATGGTGAATATGTAACTATTATTGGACATAACGGAAGTGGTAAATCAACATTATCAAAATTACTTATTGGGGTTTTAAAAGCTAACGAGGGTAATGTTTCAATTTATGGAAACAAAATAAATTCATCAACAATCAAATACATTATTAAATTCATGGGAATTGTTTTCCAAAATCCTGACAACCAATTTATTGGTTCGACAGTTAAAGATGATATTGCATTTGGTTTAGAAAACAGACAAATGGATCCTGCACTAATGCCTGCAATTATTGAAGAAGTTGCAAAAAAAGTTAGAATGGAAAAATTCCTAGATCATGAACCACTTCTATTATCTGGTGGACAAAAACAAAGAGTTGCTATTGCTTCTGCATTGGCGCTATCACCTGATATCTTAATCTTTGACGAGGCATCAAGTATGCTTGACCCCAAGGGTAAAAGAGACGTTAAAGAAATAATGTTGAACTTAAGAAAAAACGAAAATAAAACAATTATCTCAATTACACACGATATGGATGAAATTCTTAATGCTGACAAAGTTATTGTTATGAATCACGGAGAAATGGTTCGTTGTGGAAAACCGTTTGAAATTTTAAAAGATAAAGAATTTATTAGATCAATAAAATTAGATGTTCCTTTCATTACATTAATGGAAGATGCACTTAATGAGGTCGGAGTTAAAATCGGCCATGTTGAAAACATAGATGATCTAGTGGGGCAAATATGTCAAAAATAATGAATAACGAAAAGGCATTGCAAAAACAATACCAAAAAGAATTGAACACTTTTAGAAAATCTGAAAAACCAGAAATTAAAAAAAGAGTTAAAGAAGTTAAGACATGATTGTCTGAACAAGATTCAAAAGATAAAAAGACTAAGTCTTCGTACAAGTCAAAAATGTTTAGTGCGAAAGCTCCGGCTTTTGATTACAAAGGTGAAATAAAATTAGAAAACATATCTTATGTTTATTCTAAAAATACACCATTTGAATTTAATGCATTAACTAATACAACAGTTGATTTTAAACCAGGTGAAATTACAGCCATTATTGGTACAACTGGTAGTGGTAAATCAACACTTATCCAAATGACAAATGGACTATTAATTTCAGATACTGGAAGAGCTGTTATTGGTACATACCAAATACCCGCTTCAACAAAAAAAATACCTGAAGTAAAACACTTGAGAAGAGAAATTGGTTTAGTTTTCCAATTTCCTGAGTATCAATTATTTGAAGAAACAATAGAAAAAGATATAGCTTTCGGACCTATTAACTTAGGTGGAGATAAATTTGAATCAATTGCAAAGGTGCCTGAATACTTGAAAATGGTAGACTTACCAGAAGAGTATGCAAAAAGGTCTCCTTTTGACCTAAGTGGTGGTCAGAAACGACGTGTTGCTATTGCCGGTATTGTTGCCATGGATGGAAATACATTAGTACTTGATGAACCAACTGGTGGACTTGACCCAAGAGGTGAAGAAGACTTCATGGCTTTATTTCAAAGATTGAATAAAGAAAAAGGTAAAAGAATTATCATCGTCACACATAACATGGATCACGTTTTACAAATTGCTGATCAAGTTGTAGTAATGAAAGAGGGACAACTTTTTACAAAAGATACTCCATCTAATGTGTTTAAAAATAAAGAGATGATTGAAGAGTTGGGTATTGAACCACCAAAACTTTATAATCTTGCATATAAATTAAAAGAAAAAGGCATTGATGTCTTAGATAAAGATTTCAGAACTGTAGAAGAATTAGCAAAAATAATTAAAGAAGCTAAGAAAAAGTAGGTAAATTATGAGAATGGTATTTGGAAGATATATCCCCAACAATTCAATAATGCATAAAATGGATCCAAGATTAAAACTGTTAATGATAATAGTTATGATTGTTGTATTATTTTTTCCTATAGGTTTTACAGGATTTGCTTTAATTGGACCAGTAATTTTATTAATGTATGCGGTATCAAAACTAAGATGAACAATGCTATTTAAAATATTAATACCAGTATCATTTATTTTTATAGTGTTGCTTGTTATTAATATATTTGCAGGTAAACCAGAGGCTATTGAATTAGCAAACTGGGAAGAATTGGCAAATGGTATTTACTTATGAAAACAAGATGTTGGTGCTGGATATGTCTTAGCATTGGGTGGATCACTTGATTCGTCAGGTAAATTAATAAGTGAATTTGCATTCATCTCAGAAACAACTCTTTATAATGCAATTTATATGACATTAAGAATATTCTTAATGATTACACTAACATGTATTTTAGCTGGAACAACACAACCACTGGCACTAACATTAGCTATAGAAGATTTACTATGACCATTGAAAGCCATTGGTTTCCCAGTATTCATATTTTCAACAATTATCTCAATTGCTTTACGTATGATTCCAACACTAATTGACGAAGCGGGAAGAATTATGAAGGCACAAGCTTCAAGAGGTATTGATTTTAAAAATGGAAAATTAAGAGACAAAGCTAAAACAATGGTTTCATTAATTATTCCTCTATTAGTATCTGCCTTCCAAAAGGCAGAGGACTTAGCTTACGCTATGGACTCACGTGGATATGATCCTTCAGCTAGAAGAACACGTTACCGTCAATTTAGTTTTAGAATGAGTGATTTTATATTTTTCTTCATTGGAATGGCTGCATGTATTTTATTATTCTGCTATCCATATGTAGATGTGTTGAGTCAAATTCAAATACCAAGAATAGACTTAATTTTGAATATTTAGAACATGAAGTATTATTTTTTATTATCACTTTCATATGATGGTTATGGATATAATGGTTGATCAAAACAACAAGATATAAAAACAACTATTCAAGGCAATCTTGAACATGCGTTAAGCATGTTTTGTCAGTCTGATGATTTTAATTGTTGAGGCGCGTCTAGAACGGATTCACATGTACATGCAATAGATCAAAAGGTTAAAGTTGAATTAAGTTTTTTACCTGATCTAGATAGAATGATTAGGTCACTAAATAAAATACTACCAATTGACATTCGTGTCACACATATTGAATTAACAACTAAAGACTTCAACATTAGAGGAGCGGTTTCAAAAAAATACCAATATCAAATAGCTACTTCCGAACCGGGAGTGTTCGATGGAAGGTACTATCAATATTGTGATTCTAGATATTTTGACTTTAAAAAATTTAAAAATGCTATAATGGTATTTAATGGAACGCATAACTTTAAGCATTTTACTTCACTTAGCGAAACTGAAATTGTAGATAAGGAAGTGGTCAGAACCATAAACTCTATTAGGGTTAAAAGGTTGGGCACTAAAATTTTTATTGAATTTACGTCTAAAGGTTTTTTGACACATCAAATTAGAAGAATGGTCGGTGCATCAATTGCTCATGCACAAAATAAAATAGAGCTCCAAAAAATTATAAACGTTCTCCAATTGCGTGAAGGCAAATTAGATTACACAGCAGAAGGGAAAGGATTATTCTTAAAAAAAATAACTTATTAAGGGACACATGTTAAAACAGCAACAACATTTTCAAAGTACAGTTTTAGAAGAACTAGAAAAATACTTTGTGGATAAAGCACAAGCAAAAAAAATAGGACACATAGTTTTGAGTTCGTTCATTATTGAAAACAGAGTTCGTCATAAAGAATTAACTGACGTTTTAAAAGTTGACGTTAAAGATATGATTAATGAGCTAAATGATTTAAATGTAGATTTAAATGACGCGTATGAATTTAGAAACAAAAGTATGGCTATATATAAAAAAATCATTGCTGATGAAAACAAAGAAGCAAAGATGGTGGCCGCTAGATTAAAGAGTGAAAAGCAAAAAGATTCTAGTGATAGCGTAGCTAAAAAAGATGAAAATTCAAATGATATAGTTCAAGCAAAAACATACAAAGAATCAATTGAAGATAAAATTAAAGATCTAAAAAAATGATATTCAGAATACACACGAATAACTGATGCAGAAATTGACGAACTTGAAAAGTTAATTATTAGATCAAAACATGTACTTGCACGAGTTGAAGAAAGGAGATTTCTAGACTTAAGACCCAAACACCTAATAGTTGCAATCGGTCTTACATTTATCTTTGCCTTAATCACTGGATTGTTAATAAATTACATATATTTAATTCCGCTAAAAGGAATAAGACCAAATGTATTTTCAATTGTTGTTATGTGTTTATTTGGAATAATAAGTTTTTTGTTTTGATTACAACTTATATTAAGACACTCATTTGGAAGATTATATTTAAATGATGATAAAGAAATGTGAAGAGGTGGTTTAGCTGGGTTTATTAGTGCCTTTACCGATACATTGGGTATTGGTTCTTTTGCAATGGCTACAGCTACTTTCAAAATCACAAAAGCCATTAGACCACATGAATTCAAAAAATTACCAGGAACATTAAACGTTGGTTTAGCAGTGCCTCAAATGTTTGCAGGGATATTATTCCTTGGAGCAATTGAAGTAGATATTCTAACACTTTCATTATTTTGTGTAGCAACTGTAATTGGAACACTAGGTGGATCATTTATTGTTGAAAAAGTACACAGAACAGTTATTGCTTTTGTGATGGGTATTTCGTTGCTTGTTACAGCAACACTTATGATTTTGGTTTTAACAAATGTACTTACCCACGATGTAAAGACGGGGCTTTCTTCAAAAGAAGATATTCCTGAGCTGATATTGGGTATGTTTATGTTTGTTGTTATTGGTGTACTGATGAGTTTTGGAGTTGGTTTATATGCTCCATCAATGGTAGCAATTTCTGTATTGGGATTAAACCCATTAACATCAATCCCAATCATGACATGTGCTGCCGCCGTGGCACAACAAACTGCTGCATGGCGTTATTCGGCAACCAATAACTTCTTACCAAAGATTTCACTGAACATGATAGCACCAGGTATAATTTCTGTATTAATTGCATTCATAGTTGTGTTTGTTGTAATCATTGGAAATGACCCAGATGCAGAAGCACTTATGATTAAAATTATGAGATCAACAAGTGTAGTTGTTATTCTTGCAACATCAGCCTCTCTTCTAAGGAATGTATATATGATGAAAAGCGATGCTAAAATTGCGAAAGTTAATGAAGCGGTAACCGTTGCAAACACTTCAGTTTCAGAAAAATATACAAGCTATTTATTATCGATAAAAGACTCAATGTAGTCATAAATAAATTTAAAATCAGTGTTGGAATTAGCACTGATTTTTTATATAATACTCTTATACACGGTGGAACAAATGAAAAGTAAAAGACTATTATTAAAGAACGCATTCAGAAGTTCATGAAAAGGTAAAACTCAATTAATTGGTATATCACTATTAGTGATGTTAATGACAATTATACTTTCATTGGTTACATCAAGCTACGAACAAATTAACAAAAAGAATACACATCTAAACCAAGAATCTAATTTAAGAGATGGTATTTTTGATGTACAAAATTCGAGACGTGTTCAATCAGTGGAAGATGGTGAAAAAAAATTAGTTAATAATCAAACATACTTATTTCAATATTGATTTAATAAAATGGTTGAAGAAAATAATTATGATTTAACATGATCAAGAACTGAGGCTAGATCTTTTTCAAAATTAGACTCACAAACAAATGATCAAAAATTCAATATGAAAGTGGTGACTAAGACTTCACCTACAGAGAACGTAAATGTTGATTCACTTGTTATAAGCGGTGGTTCTAACTTTAGTAATAATATGGATGTTGCCGGTGACAGAGAAATGATTGTCAATGAAAACTTTGCGAAGCTAAACAATATTAAAATTGGAGATATAATTAGAGTAGAAAAGGATAGCTATGGTTCAACATTGCTCGTAAAAAATTCAGATAAATTAGACGCCAATCTTAAGGAGCAGTTAGAAAATAAATCAGCAGTTGAATTTTTAAATAACAATCCAAACAACGCTTGATTTCATATTGTTGGTTTTGGAACCTCTGCAGACTTTGCGACACCCATAACAGACCAAACAACCGTGTTCCCTGACGCAGCATCAAACTTTATAGCATATGTTAAGCCTAAAAATTTTGGTTTAGAAATTAATAAAGATGATAATTTTGTTGTATTCGATCAAACAAAATCACTATTGTATGGAACTGAATTTGGTAAAGAATCTTACATATCTTTTGAATATAATTCAAAAAGACACAATATAAGTGAAATGTATAACAAATACAATGAAAAAATTGGAGTACTAAAAAATAACAAAATTGCTTATTTAAATAACGACTCAACGTATATGTATTCAAGTAGAGTACTGATGTTTGGTACTGTTATCACCGCTTACAACACAATCACAATATTACTATTTTTAGTAACGACATTCATTGCTATGTTTGCCTTATCAATAGTGTTGAAGAAAAGGGTGGAAGCAGTTAAATCACAAATGGGTTGTTTGAAAGCTTTGGGGTATTGAAAAAAAGAAATACTATTAAACTTCGTCGCAATACCAGCAATAACTGCAACAATAGGTGTTACGCTTGGGTATATGATTTCAATTGGTATATCATTTACGGTCATATCAACATTTTCAACATTCTTTGCAATTTCATTTGGTAGTTTTACATTTTCAATCGCCAGTTTCTTTTCGACTTGAATTGTCGGATTTATTTTATTAACGTTTATAGCGTCAATGTTAATTTTAGTTGAAATTAAAAAGCCAGCACTAACTTTGTTAAAAGGTAAGAATAGTGCTAAACATTCAGTTGTTGGGATGTTTATTAAATCTGCATTTAAAAAATCAAACTTTGATACACGATTGAGAATGAGTATCTTTGCAGGATCTTGGGTTAAATTTTTAGGTACATTTGTGACAATACTAGCGTCATCAATATTAATAACATTCACCTCTATTACTCCGACTATTATTGCAAAGAATGAAACTGCGTCATTTGATGGAATGGACTATAAGTTTGTTACAGAATATCAACAACCAATAGCTGAGAACCCGCTTTCATTTTACAAAACGTTTAATCCAAACCACAAAAAAACAGATGTTGATAATAAGTATGGATATGTTGCAAATAAAAAAGTTGATGACTATATTTCTCCAAGTAAAAAATATGAAGTTTACTCACCATTACCATTAAACGAAGAAAAAACCGAAATTGATTATAAAGTTTTATTTGATGACCTAATTAGTGGAAACATAAGTAGATATAACTACTCACCAAACATCCTATTGGATGACGCAAAATTACCAGGATTATTTGGTTCAGGTGGATCTGCATCAAGTAGAATGGCGTACCTAAACTATCAAATGCTAACAGAATCATTCTTAGATGCCTTGGATAAATTTGAATTTAATATAAATTCAATGGCAAAAAACACGTTAAAACAGCAATGAACTGACTTGATATTGTTTGAAAATGAAATAAAGAATATTGGAGACTTAACTGTAAATGAAAATTTAAATAAATACATTGAAACAATCCATAACTTTTATAAGAAATATATTAAAGGCCTACCAATAACAATTAATAAAAAATTAATTTTAGATAACGAAATAATAGATAAGCAATTAATTTCACAAATGAAAAAAAGTAGTATCTTTACTAAAATGAAAAATGTAGAAACAACATGAGAGACAATTGTTTCTGAGTTAACTCCAATTAATTTAGATTCACCAGAAGTCTCACAAGACATTGTGTTCTTATCTGATTTTAACGAAGGCAAAGGTATTGACTTAATGTCTACACCTACAAAAGATCTTTTAGAAAATGAAGAGTATAAACCATATAAAAAACAACTTGCTGTCGAAATGGCTGCGTGGTTCAATTTATTTTTTGAAGGAAGAATTTCAATGTACTTGATGCAAACTGCATATTCAAGAGCACCTTATTTTGTACAAGAAAACATAAAAAACGCAATAGTTGGACTTAATAATCCAAATGAAAAAAATAAATCAGAATTTTCTATCTCATTCAATGTTGTTCCTTTCGATCCAAATTATGAATCAAAGGGTACAATGCTAAAAACAAAAGTTAAAGATAATATTGGAATTAATGTATACGGATTAAGTGAAGACGATAATTTAAATCTTATTGAACTTGAAAACTCAAACGGTGATAATTTAAGGGGAAATCTTTTTAATTCTATTTATAAAGAACCAATCATAATAAACGAATCATTTTCTAAGTTGTTAAATGCTAAAGTTGGAGACTCAGTATTTTTAGATATTGAAAGAAATGTATTGAAAAACTCAAACGGTGATATTGTTTCTGCAGATATTAATCAAAAAATTTCAGATGTAAACAACTACACACCATACTCAAATTATGTTTCAGAATCTTCAAGATCTTATCAGTCTACGGCAGGGAAGAACTTCGTTGACTCAGCTACGGAGTTATTACATGGAAGTGTTACGCCTGTACAAATTGATGGTAAGTCAATCAGTGCGAATGATGCACTAACATCAACAGGTCAAACAAAAATTAATGAGTCTATGGCAGAGGGTGGTATTTATGGATCTTCTGAAGTTGTTAATAAAAGATTTGTTGTGGCTGGAGTTCAAAAAAGTTTTGGTCAACCACAAGCTTGAACAGACAATAATATTGCAGATGAAATAATGAACTTTGATGATTCGAGAGATGTTATTTTTGAAAACTGATTCAAAAACTTTGACTTGCCAAGTAATCAAATTTTAGAATTTGTTAAATCAAAGTATGATTTAACAAGTGGGATTGAAATTACACCAGAAGAAATTGAAAAAGTTAGAAGCGAAATTTTAGGTAATAATTATCTATACCTATATAGCAAAGCTAGCTCCCAAGAAAAGTTTGCCCCAGTCTATAATGATTATTTAACTATTTTTGAAAATACTTATCCAATATTTAACTATAAATATTCTAGGGACCCAATTCATAACGATATACAAAAGAGCATGGCGACAACATCATCTAATGGCGACTTTTCTGCCGTTGGACTAAACGGAGCATTTGGTTACAAACCTGCATCGGATGAATGTGTTCCAGAGGAGGGCGAGAAAGAATGTCCTCCGGTTCCTGACCCGGATAATTTTATCGAAGGTTATGCAGTTGGTGCCACAGCAATGTCTGTACCCATGGATCAGGCTAGGTTAATACTTTCACAAATGACAGACCTAGTTAAAATGATTACAATAATGTTCATTGTATTTGCGATGATAATTTCATCAATAATTATTTTATTGGTAACATCAATTGTTATTTCTGAAAACTCACAATTTATTGCAACAATGAAATTGTTAGGTTACAGAAAACGTTACATCATTTGACAAATTATTAGTATATATTTAATTGCTATCTTAATAGCTTATGCAATTGGATTTACTACTGGTTGATTCTCATTTGTGGGGGTAACCAATATGCTTGCTCAAGGTGGATCATGAATTCTTCCTGTTTCATTCGAAATATGAATGCCATTCATGGTTGCGGGATTACTATCAATAGTATTCTTACTAACATTCTATGCAGCATATGAAAAAATTAGAAAACTAACTCCAGTACAAGCATTGGATTCATAATAAAAATATCTCTTATGAGATATTTTTAATAGACAATTGGATGTGAAAATACTTGAAAATACTAACTAAATATGAGATAATTAATAAATATTAACAAGGAGTTTATATGAAAAACAAAAGTATTATTTTATTTATTATTTTATTAATTATGGCTATTATCCCAGGAATTATTTATTTCTTCCTACACCCAAAATTTAAAATAGTAACACTAATTATTTTATTAATTATGGCTGTAATCCCAGGAATCCTTTACTTGATTTGACCAGGTAAAGGTGGATTTGGTTTAATTGGTTAATTAAAACAAAACACACGATCAAAAATGCAGCGTAAGCTGTATTTTTATTTTTTATAAACTCACTAATATTTAAACTTTAAACATAAATGTATTGAAACTAGGTTGAGTATTAATATATAATATTTTTGCTTACACCCAATAGGCCTCGGAACCGTAAGGAGAATAAGCACAATGAAACAAACAACACTGATTAAATCAGCAGATATAAATAAAAAATGATGAGTAGTGGATGCCGAAGGGCAAACACTTGGTAGGATGGCTACACAAATAGCTATGATTCTACGTGGTAAACACAAACCAGACTATACTCCTCACATAAATAACGGAGATCACGTGATCGTTATTAATGCAGAGAAAGTAAAATTGTCAGGTAAAAAAGAATCAGATAAATACTACTACCGTCACTCAATGCACCCAGGTGGATTACATAAAAGAAATGTAGCCACTGAAAGAGAATTGAATCCAGAAAGAATTGTCGAAAGAGCTGTTCGTTTGATGTTATCAAAAAACGTACAAGGATCAAGTCAATTCCGTGCACTTCATGTATATTCAGGTGCAACACACCAACATGAAGCACAACAACCAGAAATCATGGTAATCAAGGGAGCTAGTAAGTAATGGCAAATAACAGAGTTGAATATAGAGGAACTGGTAGAAGAAAAACTTCTACTGCTCAAGTAATATTAACACCAGGTAACGGTAACGTAACTGTTAACGGAAAACCTGCACTTGAGTTCTTTCCATTCCCAACACTTGTTCAAGATCTTGAACAACCACTAGTTTTTACAGAAACAAAAAAAGATTTTGATATTTTTGTAAAAGTAAAAGGTGGGGGTTTCACAGGTCAAGCAGGAGCTGCTAGACTAGGTATTGCTAGAGCTTTAATTGAAGCTTCAGCAGACTACAGATTGGTACTAAGAGAAAAAGGTATGATAACTCGTGACTCACGTATTAAAGAACGTAAAAAATACGGTCTATACGGAGCACGTCGTGCACCTCAGTTTTCAAAACGTTAATTATTTATATCAAAAAAATACGATTCAACTCGTATTTTTTTATATGCAAAATATATCCTTTATTAGTGGCATAGAAAAAGATATAAAGGGTGTTAATGTTATAATTTACTAATAGGAGATTGCTATGATTTCAACAAAAAAAACTTTTATTAATTTAGTTATTGCGATCTCAATTTCTATCATTGGAGCAACACTTCAGTTTTTATTAATTTATTTCATACTTAATAATTTTGGTTCTGAGTTTAACGGGTATATCCGAGTTACAATGATGTTTGCGGCACTAATTGCAACTGCCGAATCAGGAATCGGTGTTGTTACAATGATATTGTTAGTTAAACCAATGCAAAAGGGTGATTGAATATCGGCTAACGAAATTTATTCTGCTGCAAAAAGATTGTACAGAAAGAGTGCCATTTCTTCATTAGTTATAGCGGTTGCCATTTCCTTTTTATATCCCGTTTTTATTCACTTTAGCATGAGTGATATCGGTGCCATCTTTGATAAAGAAACTTGAGAAAACGGAATTATATTAACTGGTCAAACTACATTTGATTCAATTAACTACTTACAACTAGTGTTGATTACTTTGGTTTTCTCGACAAGAAATTTTATTCCAACATTTTTTGGAGCAGCAGAAGAAAATATAATTGCAGCAGATCAACAATCGTATTCAAGAAAAGCAATTATTCTTTTTTCTGAAGTGCTTGTTTACTCAATTATTTTATCGATCATTAATATAACAACGCTTTCACCAATTGTGACTTTCTCATTATTCTGATTGATAGGTCCAATTAAGTTGGCATTCATCTGAATATTTATCAAAAAGAATTATGTTTGATTAAAATACCGTCGTGGAATAATAAATCAAAAAATGAACTTAATGTCATTCCAATTATCTAAATCAGGGTTAGGAGTCACTTTAATGCTTTCGTCAGATATAATTTTTGTTATGTTATTTTTTGGAGCTGGAGTGTCGTCTACACTTACTTTGTATATGATTGTTGCATTGAACGTTCAAACAATAATGTTAAATTTTATCGTCTCATTTAGAGAGTATTTTACAAATGTAATTGCCAAACAGGGAAGGCTAAAGTGAGAGACATATGCTAAATACGAATTGTACACATTAGCTATAGGGGCATTCACATTTATAAACCTAGCAATCCTAATGCCATACTTTGTTTCTTCTTTATATTATCCACTTGTTAAAGAAGAAATGACTCACCTAGCAAAACCAGAAGATATGGCTGCTCAAATAAATGTGATGCAATATATGTTTTTAAATACAACGTTTTCACTACTGATTGCCACAGCCACAACACTGGTAATTATAGGTGAATCACAAAATACATTAATTCAAGCAAAAGGTAAGAACTATGAAATTTCAAATGTTCAAAACACAATTGGATTGACATACTTTTTTGCAAATATAATTTCACTAATAATTGTGTTTTTCACTAGACCTGGTGGAGATTATTTCATGGTAACTGGAATTGTTGCAATGTATTGTTTAAAAATATTCTTCTTATTAGTAAGGTGTATTTATTTATCTGTTTATTGTTCAAAATATTTAACGTATTCATCAAGTTCAAAAGTTGATGTTAGAAATATTTTGGTATTCGTTTTACCAATCACAATTGCCATAATACTTAACTACACAGTAATTAGTAAAATTCAAAGTGTAACTGATTATTTAGATTCGGGAAAAATTGAATACTTCATAATACTGGCAGTCACAACAATCAGTACTTCTGCTGTACTAATAATATTAACTTCGTTTATTTTTTCTCCAGGATTGATCTTTGACGCCATCAAAAAAATACCTGTTATTTCAAAAATAATTGATAACAGACTAATGGAAAAAATAAGTCAGCTTACAGTAAAAGACGAAGAAGAAGATATTCACTTTTTTGATAACAAAAAAGAAGCTGAAAAGGTTAGTGAAAAGACTATTACATTCGACAATGAAGATATAAGAAGTTCAACGGTTGAGTTGAATAACTCAACATCATTTATTGATGCAAAGGATGAGTTAATTTATAAAGTGAAACCTGATAAATAGTATAATCACATAGAGGTATTTATGTCAGGAACAAGCATAGCATTAATCTTTATTTCAATTATGTTTTTTGTTTGTTTTGCTGCTGGCTCAACAATCTTAAATTTATTTAAAATACAAAAAAGACAAATATCATCAAAAATGATAATTGGTTTTTTTTCATTAATTTCGTTCTTATCAATAATTGTATTTGTTTTGGAATTGTTCATCACTTTTCTTAACTTACAGATATTTACTTACTTTCTTTGAGGTTCGATATTAGTGTTTGCTCTATTGCCAATAATCTTTGTAAAGTATTGATTCAAGAGTTTTAGATTAAACTGAACAACACTAATTTTAGTGCTATTGTTTGTGGGCTATTTTTTATTCTTTTATTTCAAATTAGATATAGATCTAAATAAGAACGGTATTTTGGGTAGGCTGCAAGCCATTGAAACGTATATGGATGACTCAAGGTCTGGTTCGGGGCCAAGAGAACTTAGAGATATATTTGGACAAATAATGTTATCCCCTTTGGTTATATTTAATATGTCAAATGGTGGTTATAACAAAGCGAATATTGGAACGTATACAGAATTCATATTTATGTTTAATGTATTTATTAGAACACTAATATTTACATCTCTTACTGGAATGATTTTAGAAAATACAATTGGTAAAACGTTTGTTGCAAAACTAATAAATTCAATTTGTATTTCACTTGCATTGTTTGGACTTGTAGCTATTACAAGTGATTTTAATAAGAGTATTGGTTCAACATCAACGTTTGTATATCTCGTATTGTTAATAACAATTATGTTGGCATTCTATTGTATAAATCAAAATAGATATCAAATGTACACATACTTATTGGGGTTGTTAACAATTGCAGCTATTGGTCTTGATAAAAATAAAGTACTTGTACTGCTATTCTTTGTGTATGCAATATTGTTAATACTTTCATTTAGCTTCGACAACATGCTAATAAAAGATCATATTAAAATTTTATTTCCAGTGTCACTTGGCTCTTTGATGTATAGTTTAACTCTTATGAATATTGCATGAATAGTTGTATCACTTGTAATGTTGACAATATCATTAGCCTTAGTTATTTGAGTGTTTAGTAGTCATATAATGGTAAAACAAATGGAGTTCACACTATCGAAACGTTCGTCAATAATGATGGTAGTTATTCCATTAATAATAATCGGAATAGGGTCATTAATGTTTTTGGCAGTTCCAGATTGAAACAGGGAAATTATTATTGATAAGTTTGGATACTTATTTAAGTTTAAATACTTTGAGTCGATAAAAGATCCACTTGTACTACTGCCAGTTTTAATCTCTATTACATTGTTTGAATTAGTGATTTGCTTTTTGTGAGTCTCAAGAAGAAAAAAGTTCAAGAGTGTACTTAATGTAATATTGGTTGACTTTGTTGTCATACAATATCTAATGTTCTATAACCCATTTTCAATTACTTTTTGAAAGCTTGTACTTGATGGAAATGTAATATTACAATATGAAATATTTGACCTATTTTATTTTGTGTTAATATTTGCTGCATTAATATGATTAATGGAAGTTGTAGAAAATTTAATAATAAAATTATTAAAAGTAAATATAAATGAAGATGAAGAAATAAAAATAATTATCTATAAAAATGTATTAAAACGTGGTGAGGGAAAAATCAATGAGTGAAAAAATAAAATTAAAAATAAACGAATTAAAACAAAAGATCAACGAGTGGAATCTTAGTTATTACGAACAACAAATTTCACCCGTTGATGATTCAGAATTTGATAAAACATTATCTGAACTTATTTTGCTTGAAACTGAATTTCCTCAGTACCTAACTTCTGATTCACCAACTCAAAAAGTTGGTGGTTCATTTGATTTGAACTTTAATAAATACACACACAAAACGCCAATGCTTAGTTTGTCTAATGCGTTTAATGAAGATGATCTAAAAACGTTTGACAATCAAATAAAAAAAGAATTGGGCAATAAAAAATATACATATTTTGTTGAACCGAAAATTGATGGTCTTTCAATTTCTCTAATATACAAAAACACGAAACTACACAAAGCAATTACACGTGGTGATGGGGTAGTTGGTGAAGATGTTAGCCAAAATGTAAAAATGATTACTTCAATTCCAAAAACGATTGCAGACAATAGTGATTATTTCGAAGTTAGAGGTGAAGTCTATTTATCTAAAAATGAATTTGAAAGAATCAATTCAGAACGTTTCAGACAAGGCGAAAAACTTTTTGCAAATCCTAGAAATGCAGCAGCTGGAACATTGAGACAATTAGATTCACAAATTGTTAAAGAAAGAAACCTTGATGCTTGAATTTATTTTTTAATGAATAAAGAAAACTTCACCACTCACCAAAGCTCATTAGAAGCTCTTTCTGGGTTTGGTTTTATGGTTAACCCACTTGGTACCCAAGCAAATGATATTAATGGCGTAATTGAAGTTATTAAGTCAATTTCAAATCAACGTGAAGACTTGGAATATGAAATTGATGGAATAGTAATTAAAGTAAATGAATTTGATCACTATGATTCAATTGGATATACATCTAAGTTTCCTAAGTGAGCAATTGCATATAAGTTCCCAGCAGAAATTAAAACAACTAAATTATTAGATATTTTTCCAACAATCGGAAGAACTGGAAAGGTAACTTATAATGCAAAACTAAAACCAGTTAAACTAGCTGGTACAACAGTTGGAGCAGCGACTTTACATAACGCATCATTTATCATTGATCGTGAAGTTAGAATTGGTTCAGATGTACGTGTTAAAAAAGCAGGAGATATAATCCCTGAAGTAATATCTGTTATCAAAGATGAAAAATATGAGACACTACCAGTTTGAGTTGAGTCAACTAATTGTCCTGATTGCAACAGCGAACTACAAAGAATCGAACCAGAAGTAGATCAATTTTGTGTAAGTGATAATTGTGTTAGAAGAATAATCAGAGGACTTGAACACTTCGTTTCTCGTGACGCTCAAAATATTGAAGGCCTTTCAATTAAACTTATTGAAAAATTTCATGAGAAAAAATATGTAAATAATGTTGCAGATATTTTTAAACTATCAAATCATAAAAGTGAACTAATAAAATTAGATAAGATGGGTGAAAGATCAGTTGATAATCTATTGAGTTCAATTGATAGTTCAAAAAATAAATCACTTGAAAAACTATTGTTCGGTTTAGGTATTAGACATGTTGGTAAAAAAAGTGCATTTATTCTTTCAAAAAAATATAGAACAATGGATTCAATAATGTTGTTATCTGAAATTGAATTATCTGAAATTAGAGATATTGGCCCAACTGTTGCAAAATCAGTTTGCGATTGATTTAAGGTTGAAAAAAATATTTCAATGATTAATGAATTGAAATCAATGAATATAAACTTAGAATATAAACCAGCTATGGAAGAAAAAACAAATGAACAAATTACGCACAGGACATTTGTTATAACAGGAACACTTTCTAAATCTAGAAACTACTATAAGGATTTATTAATCTCATATGGAGCAAATGTTGCAAACTCAGTTTCTAAAAATACTGACTATTTATTAGCTGGTGAAGAAGCTGGTTCTAAACTTGATAAGGCAACTAAGTTAGGTGTTAGAATTATTAATGAAGAGGAGTTATTTAATATAATTAACTAAAATGGAAATAAATAAAGAACTAGTTATTGCGCTTGCCAATGATTTAAAAATTTCACTTAATGATAAAGAAGTTAATGAAATTGTTAAATCAGAAATTGAGCTACGCACAAGAATGCAAAAAATTGTAGATTATAAAATCGAAGGTGAAATTGAACCTTTGAATTTTCCATTTGTAATCGAAAATAGTTATCTTAGAGATGATGAAGATGTTACTACAATTACTATTGATCAAGGTTTAAAAAATGCTAAAGTTGTTGAGGATAATTATGTAATTTTACCAAGGGTGGTTAAATAATGAACAGAACAATAAAAGACTATGCAAAATTAGTTAAAGATTCATCAGTTAAAACAGTGCTTGAATATGCTTTCAAGGACGTTGAAAAAGAATCTAAATCAAATTTTTATATTAATTTAAATAAAGAAAAATCAATGATCAAAGCTGATGAATTAGATAAAGTAAAAAATAATTCAATTTTATTTGGTGTCCCATATTTTGAAAAAGATAATATTGTAAATGTTGATATTCCTACAACTGCAGGGTCATTGTTTTTAAAAGACTATGTTTCACCATTCAACGCAACTGTTAATGATACATTAACTGAAGCAGGTGCTGTAATGATTGGTAAAGCGTCTATGGACGAATTCGGAATGGGTGGTACTGGATTGTTTTCATTTAATGGTGAAGTTAGAAACCCATTTGATAACACTAGAATTGTTGGTGGATCATCTAGTGGATCTGCTTATGCGGTTGCCACAAACGTTGTTCCATTTACAACAGGGACTGATACAGGGGACTCAATTAGGAAACCTGCATCATTTGTCGGAGTTGTTGGATTCAAGCCCACATACGGGTCTATTTCGAGATATGGCCTTATGCCTTACTCTCCAAGTTTAGATACAGTTGGTTTCTTTACAAATAATGTTGAAGATCAAAAAATATTGAGTGAATTAACATTTAAATATGACAAAAGAGATTTCACATCAATTAAAAATCCTTTTAAAAATGAAACAACAAAATTTGAAAAGAAACTAAAAATTGTTCAAATAAAAGAAGTATATGATTTGATGCCTGATTCTTTGAAATCAGAATATGATAACTTTTTCAAAAAAATGGAAACCCTAGGACACAAAGTGGGTTTTGAATCAATTGATATCGATATCTTGGACATGTTAAACGAAATTTACATGGCCATATCTTATTCAGAAGCATCATCAACACTTTCAAACCTACAAGGTGTTCACTTTGGAAAACGTGAAGATGGTTCAAGTTATGAAGAGATTATCAAAAACTCACGTGGTGCTAATTTTTCAAAAGTAGTTAAAAAGAGAATGCTAATAGGTGGTTATTCACTTAAATCAGATAACCAAGATTTAATCTTTTTAAAGGCAAAAAAAATTAGAAGAATCATAGTTGAAAGAATAGCTGAAATTTACAAATCTGCTGACATTATTGTTGTGCCACCATCAAGTGGAATTGCACCAAAAGTAGATGAAGTATTAAAATCTCACTCAGGTGATTCTTCAGGAAACGATAGAGTATTGGGTTCAATATTATTGTTGGCAAACTTTACAGGTATGCCATCAATTACGTTGCCTTTTATAAAAGATAATTTACCAATTGGTATTAATTTAAATGCAAATGTAAAACAAGATATGTTGTTATTAAACTTTGCACAACAAGTAGAAGACATATTAAAGTTAAAGGAATAAAAAACAAATGAATAATTTTGAAGTAGTTATTGGAATTGAAAATCATGTTGAATTAAAAACAACATCAAAAATGTTTGCGTCATCGCAAGTAAATTTTAATTCGCCTCAAAATACAAATATTGATCCAATGGCTTTGGCATTGCCAGGTTCTTTACCGACAGTTAATAAAAAAGGTGTGGAACTTGCAATACTTGCATGTAATGGTTTAAATATGGAAATCGATAGTCTATTGAGGTTCGACAGAAAGAGTTATTACTATTCTGATTTACCGAAAGGATTTCAAATAACTCAAAACTTTTTTCCAATTGGAAAAGAAGGAACTTTAGAAATTTCAGTTAATGGTAAACAAAAAATAGTTGAAATAGAAAGACTACATATTGAAGAGGACACTGCAAAGCAAACTCACAAAGGTGAGTTTACATATATTGATTACAACCGTTCAGGAAATGGTTTAGTTGAGATTGTTACAAAACCAGTTTTAAGAAGCGCTGATGAAGCAATTGCTTACCTAGAAGCATTAAGAGAAACATTGTTATATCTTGGAATTAGTGATGTCAAGATGAACGAAGGTTCATTGAGATGTGATATCAATATTTCATTAAGACCATTTGGCTTCAAAGAATTAGGAACTAAAGTTGAGATAAAAAACCTTAACTCATTTAATAATGTAAAAAAAGCAATTGAATTTGAAATCAAAAGACAATCTGAGATGTTATTAAAAAATGAAATAATTCTTTCTGAAACAAAAAGATTTGATGAACAATCTCAACAAACAAAAACAATGAGAGTTAAAGATACTGCAGTTGATTATAAGTATTTTGCAGAACCAAATATTACACCAATAAGATTAGATGAAAAATGAATTAATAAAATTATTTCAAAATCACCTGAGCTTGCAAAAGATAGAAGAAAAAGATATGTAGGTGAATACAAACTATCTGAAAAAGATGCAAACCATCTTTTAACAAATTATGATTTAGCTATCTTTTTTGAACAAACTGTAAATCTAAAAGTTGATCCAAAAAAAGCATATAACTTAATTACTTCAGATATACAATCATCACTAAACACAAACAATGTTGAAATCAATAATTCTAACTTTAGCCCAAAAAAAATTGCTGAAATAATTGAAAGACTAGATAAGGGAGAAATATCTTCTAAACATGTAAAAACTATTATTTCAATACTTGGTGAAAAAGATCAACCGATTGGAAAAATCATTGAACAAAATGGATTAAAACTAATTACTGATCCAAAATTAATATCAGACATAATAATTAAACTTGCAGAAAACAATCAAAAAATGATTGAAGAAAATATTAAGACTAGACCAGAGCGTGTAGAAAAAACTCTTATGGGACAGTTAATGAAAGAAACTGCTGGAAACGTATCTCTGGTTGTCGCTAACGAAATTTTATTAAAATTACTAAATTCATTTAAATAAAGAAAAAGCCGTAATGCTTTTTCTTTTTGTTATGAAACTTTAAAATGTGAACCACTTTCCTTTTGGTAAAGTGGTTCAAATATTAACTGTAAATATTGATAGTTTAATATATTGAGTTAATTTAATATCAGAACTATTTCAAGGAGAGACAAGATGAATATAATGTTTGATGTTGGTGGTACCGGCACAAAGGTGATTGCTTTCAGGGGTAATGAAATCAAAAATGAATCGTATATTACATATGAAAGAAAGTCATTAATTGAACCAATTAAGCTTAAAGACTTATTAGATAAAATTTGTGAATACACATTAAAATTTGAGGAAAAAATAAACATTGGAATTGCGTTCCCTGGACCAGTAGACACAATAAAGAAAAACGTGATCGGTGAGACAACATTTATTGATATTGATATCGATATCGAAAAATATTTGAAAGATAAAAATAAAAACATACAAAGTATATTTATTGAAAATGATGCTAAGGCCGCCGCATATGGTGAATTGGTTTATGGCCGAAACAACAAAGTTAAGAACTTGGTTCATTTAACTGTTGGATCAGGACTTGGAATGGGTGTGATAATAAACGGTGAATTATACAGGGGGTCAACATTTAATTCAACTGAAATTTCAAGAACTTATTCTAACATTTCTAAGAATAATGACGATCAAATTAATGCAGTAAATACAGGTCTTGGTGCTGTGATTTATAAATATCAAATTATGTCTGGAACTGATTCGGTGGATGGAAAAGGATTATTCGAAAAATATAATAGTGGCGATGAAATTGTTAAACAAATATTTGACGAATGATTAACATCGCTGGCAAAAACAATTGTAAATATACATTTAATTTTTGATGCAGACCTAATAACTATTGGTGGTGGAGTTAGTGCCAATGAACAATTCATGTCAGAGTTAAAAGAAAAAGTTAAACAATATACTAACATCGAAATTATGGGTAGAAAACTAACATTGAATCAGAATATTGAAAAAGTTTTACAAACATCAAAATTAAAAAATAAAGCAGCATGCTATGGGATGTTAGCAATAATGGAGGAGAATAAAAATGAGTAAATTTCCAAAGGATTTCCTATGAGGAGCATCAACAAGTGGATATCAATTTGAAGGTGGATGAGACAAAGACGGAAAAGGAATGTCAGTACAAGATGTACATAAAGATAATTGAATGCCAGGTGTTCCAAGTTTTCATGATGGGTCAAATCACTACAATAACTGAAAAGAAGATGTGGCATTGATGGCCGAAATGGGGTTTAAATCATACAGATTTTCAATACAGTGATCAAGAATAATACCCGATGGTGATGGAGATATAAATCAAAAGGGGTTAGAATTCTATGAGGGTTTAATTTTAGAATTAAAAAAATTCAAGATTGAACCAGTGGTTACACTTTATCACTTTGACTTACCACTTGCATTAGCTAAAGACGGTGGGTGATTGAACAGAAGAACAATTGATGCTTTTGAAAAATATTCAAGAACAGTATTTAATGAGTTTAAATCAATTGTAAAATATTGATTAACAATTAATGAACAAAACGTGGTTGTACTTGCTGGCGCAATGTTGGGTATGGGATCTACTGGTAAGTCAAAAAATCCTGCAAAAGATATGTGACAAGTAAATCATAATTTATTAACTGCACAAGCTAGGGCAATAATTGCATGTAGAGAAATATGTCCAGATACTTCTAAAATTGGACCAGCACCAAACATTGGTTCAACATATCAAAATTCAAATAAACCTGAAGACTATTATGCGAGATTAAGATTTGATTTAATACGAAACTGAACTTATCTTGATGTTCCTGTTTTTGGTACATACAACAAATTATTTTTAAAAGACCTTGAAAAAACAAATGCTATGTTTGAATATACGCCAGAAGATATGAAGCAATTAGCAAACTCAAAACCTGATTTCATTGCATTTAACTACTATCAAACAACAACAATTGAAAACCCAATTGAAGGCAAAGATTATGGCAAGATGCATAGAGATCAACACTCAGGATTTTCAACTAAATTTTTTGCACAAGTAAAAAATGAAAACTTACCAAAAACAGAGTTTGGTTGAGAGATTGATCCAATTGGATTTAAAAATACACTTAGGGAAGTTTTTGATAGATATCAATTACCATTGATGATTACAGAAAATGGAATTGGAGCAAATGATAAATTAACAAGTGACAATAAAGTACACGATGAGTACAGAATTAAATATTATCAACAGCATATTGAACAAATGTCATTAGCAATAGATGATGGAGTTGAAATGATTGGTTATATGCCCTGAAGTGCAATCGACTTGCTTTCTACACATGAAGGTATAACTAAAAGATATGGATTTATTTATGTCAATCGTGATGAATTTGACCTCAAAGATATGGCTAGATATAAAAAAGACTCATTCTTTTGATATCAAAAAATGATCAAATCAAACGGAGAGAAATTGGATTAAAAAAATAAACACCTTAAAAAGTGTTTATTTTTTTAATGAAACAATTAATTTTGTTGAAATAATTAAAAATAGGTTTTCCAACAGTGTGTTTCTATATAAGAAGCTTGAGTCATCACTTTGAGCATTAAACAATAGTTTAGTATTTGATTCAATTTTTATTGATTTAACCTTTGTGGGGCTTGACATCAAAATATTTTTTTCAAAATTAGTATTTAAGTTTTTTTCAAAGATCTCAAAAAAGCTAAGAATATTTGGGCCAGAAATTATAATAAAGTTGACTACATCAGACACTTCATCAATACCTAACTTTGCAGGAGGGGTAAAACCGCTATACATTGCGACATTGTAAATTTTGGTGCTATATCCCATATAAGCCAAAGTTTCTGAAAAGTTTTTACATGAATTTGCTATTGCTGGGGAAATGTAAAAATTGATTCTTTTATTATTCAACAGTAAATCTGTAATTTTATTTATAGTGTCGCTGTTTTCTACAATTCACTGAGTTATATTTTGCAATACTTCAACATCGAATTTAATCCCTTGACCAGGATTGACAGTCGACTTCATCTTGTTGTGTTCGATTTCTGACTCAACCTTTAGTCTAATAATTAATTCACGGTAACCAGAAAGGTTCAATGATTTTGCAAACTTAGTAAGCGTTGAAATCGAAACAAAATTTCTCTTTGCAAAATCCTCTTGATTTTCAAATTCACCATGTTTATAGAATTCGATTAGGTTTGTAGCGATTTGTTTAAAAGTAAAGTTTTTTTGGGAATCTCTCAATTCCAAGAGCATTTCATAAATTGTTTGCATTGTGTGTTGTCCTGCTGTTATTTTATGTTTTTTTTTTTTTTTTGCAAACAAAGAAGTAAAGTACTTTACACTTTTCTAATTACTTCACGTGTATACGAACAGCAATTTTATTGAACTACAATTTATACATAAAGGGAGGAATAATATGAAATTTCCAAAAGAATTTTTATGAGGTGGAGCAACGGCTGCCAATCAAGTTGAAGGTCAACATGATAAAGATGGTCGTGCAATGTCAATTGCAGAAATGATACCTTATACAAAATTAAAAGACAGAACAAAAATCGGTGGGATAATGACTTCTCTTACAAAAGAGAAGTTGTTAGAATCGGTTGAGAATAAAGAGGGATTAAGTTACCCAAAAAGACTAGGTATTAATTTTTATGAAAATTACAAAGAAGATATAAAACTATTTTCCGAAGCAGGATTAGATGTTTATAGAATGTCTATTTCGTGAGGGAGAATTTACCCAAACGGAGATGAATCAAAACCAAACGAAAAAGGTTTAGAGTTTTACAGAAACGTAATCAAGGAATGTAAAAAATACGGGATGAAAGTAATGGTAACATTACACCATTTTGATACTCCATACACAATTGGTGCAAAATATGGCGGATGATACAACCGCGATGTTATTGATATGTTTTTAAAATATGCAAAAACATTATTTGAAAACTTTGGTAAAGAAGTAGATTACTGACTGCCATTCAATGAAATTAACATCACATCATTTTTCGCATTATTTGGTGGAGCTGTATTTATGGAAGATGTTAAAGATACAAAAGATCCAAAACAAGTTAATTACCAATCTCTACACCACCAATTTGTAGCACAAGCAAAAGTGATTGAGTTGGCGAAAAAAATGGTACCAAATACTCCAATGGGATGTATGGTTGCCAACATGACTACATATCCAATTGATTGCAAACCAGAAACAATGATGAGTTGACTACAAAGTGAACAAATGAAAAAATACTTCTTCTATGATGTGGTTGCAAAAGGTGAATACCCAACATATTCAAAAGTATTCTTTGAAAAAAATAATATTGAATTAAAAATAACTGAAGATGATCGTAAGTTATTAAAAAACAATACAGTGGACTTTATTTCATACTCATATTACTCAACTAGTGCACATATTCCAGAGGATTCAAATGGTTCAAAAACTGGTGGTAATTTAGTCGAGGCAGGTAAAAACCCTTACTTAAAAGCAACAGAATGAGGATGACAAATTGACCCAATTGGAATTAGATACACTCTAAACGATATGTGGGACAGATATCATAAACCAATGTTCATTGCAGAAAATGGTATTGGTGTTGATGAGAAGTTAAATGGAAAAGATACAATTGAAGATGACTATAGAATTAAATATCTAAGAGATCACTTTGAACAAATTGGGCTTGCTATGGAAGACGGTGTTGAAATGATTGGATATACTATGTGAACTCCAATTGACCTTGTAAGTGCCGGTACAAGTGAGATGTCAAAAAGATATGGACTAATTTATGTAGACTATGATGATGACCATAAAGGTACAGGTAAACGTTATAAAAAGAAATCATTTGATTGATTTAAAAATTTTAAAGAAACAGGCGAATTATAATTTGAAAGCACTTTACTCTTAGTAAAGTGCTTTTCATATGCTTTCCAAAACCCATATATATTGATGTATTAAATATAATGAAAGTGGAGGTAGAGTTATGAAAATAAAAGTATATGCACCAGTTAATGGAACTGTTGAACCAATTTCAAAGTTAAATGACGGTGTGTTTTCCGAGAAGATGCTAGGTGATGGATTTTACATTGAAGCTACAGAGGGTACATTTTTTTCACCAATTGAAAAAGGTAAGATTGCTTTAATTACAGATACAAAGCATGCTTATTTTTTTGAAGAAGAAAATGGATTTAATGTCTTAATGCATATTGGACTAGATACTGTTAATTTAATGGGTAAACCATTTAAAACATTGGTAACCGAAAATGAAGTCGTGTCAACAAAAACTAAAATTGTTGAAGTTGACTTGGAAAAAATTAAAGTTGCAGGACTAAAACAGTCATGTCCAATCACATTAGATACTCAGGGACGAGGATTTAAGTTTACTATGTTGAAAACAGGTAAAGTCCAACAAGGTGACCTTGTTGGTGAGTTTGAAGCAATTGAAACGCGTGTAGAAAGTGATAATATTGATGACCTAGAGCAATTCTTTTCAGCGGATAATATTTATAAAGAATCTGCGATAAAGATCAACAAGTTAGTTGGTGGTCAATCAAATTACTCAGATGTTTACAACTGTATGACACGTTTGAGATTTAATGTTTTAGATAAAACAAAAGTAAATTTAGAAGAAATAGAAAAGGTAAAAATCGTAAAAGGTACAGTTTGAGGTGGTAATCAATTGATGGTTATCATTGGCCAAGATGTGTTTAAAGTAACTCCAGAAGTTATTGAAGACAATAAAAAACAAAATACTAATGTAGGGGAATTCAATGCCGATGGATTATCATTCTTAGAAAAGAAACCATGGTACACAAAGTTTTTCCAAATGTTTATCACAATAATGGGTCCATTAATTCCGGCGCTTATTGGTACAGGTTTATTACAAGCGTTAGTTGGTGTTCTAACATACGCTGGTGTAATGCCAAACTTGGGTGGAGCAAACTCTAACCCGGCCAATACTGATGTTGCTGTTTATTGAGTAATATTGAATGCTGCGGCGAGATCTCCACAACTATTTTTGGGTATATTGATTGGTTATAATGCATCAAAATACTTTAAATTAAATATGGTTGTAGGGGTTGCAATATCAATCATATTATCATCACCACTTATGTTTGGTACAGGTGGTGCAACTGGTATGGGTCAAAATTGATACCTATTCAAAGGAGGCGAATTGAATACTGGAATACCAGTAATTGATGGTTGAATTGAAATGCAAGTACCAAACGGAGAGGGCGGATTTGTCCCTATGCATGTTGAGGTTACGCCTCCACTAAATAGTTTAGCAATCGGCCCAAAAAATGTTCAAATATTTGTAATAATAGCAACAATTTGAGCAGCTAAAAAAGTTGATAATTGAGTTGCGAGTTGAATGCCAGCCCCACTAGAATTATCATTTAGATGATTAATAGTGATCACCGCAGCAGTTATTATCGGATTCTTACCATTTGGAATAATATGATTCTATATTGAAAAAATTCTAGGAATATTATTCTACTTTGTTTCTTTAATCCCATTTGGATTAGGTATAGGAATATTTGTTGGGGTATGAGGAATTGCCGTTGTTCTTGGATTACACTACGCTATGGCAATCATTATGATTACAGATGGTTTCATTAATGGTGGATACGGGACATTCGCAATAGCTGGACAAATTGCGGTAATATCACAATTAGGAGCGCTGATTGGGGTAGGTATTGTAACAAAAAATGCAGAATTAAGAAGAACAGTTGTGTCACTAATACCGGCAGGTATATTCGGGATAACTGAACCAATTCTATATCAAGTTAACTTACCAAAAAAACGCCCATTATTTGCAGGTGCAGTTGCAGCATTTATTGGAGGTTCAATAGCTGGTGCCATGGGTGTTACAAAGCGTGTTGGATCTGGAATGGGAATATTTGAATACATTGGGTTCTTTGCGGATAGTCCTTTGAGTCATAATCCTGAACAACTAGACCCAATACTAAATGGTTCTCTGTTTGTTCTCTCATCATTGGTTGCGTTTGGATTGGCAATTGTGTTTACAATGATTGTTTATAAAGAACGAAACACAGAAAAGGTACAAATAAAATCACTACATAATCAAATCACAAAGATTTTATTATTAAGAAACTTAATTACAAAAGAAGAATCAAAAACATTACTTGAAAAATTGAATGCAAACGCAGACTCAATTACAAAAGAAGATGTTAAACGTATAAAAGAAATTGAAAAAAAATATCAAAAATACTTTAAATTAATAAGTGAACAAAATCAGATTGAAGAAAGCAAATTAAAATTAAAAGATAAAGTTGTTGCATCAGGAAAAATTCAATTAAATAAAAACAATAAAGAAGCTGCAAAAAAACTTTATGACAATTACAAAATTGAAGAAGATAAATATGACAAATTAATCAATGACTTGTCATCTAAAATAAAAAATACAAATTTAAAAGATCAGTGATTCGATGAGTTTATTGAAAAAAATATTAGATTATGGTCAGGAGCTATTAATGAAATTAGAGAAGTAAAACAAATTAATGACTTTGAAAAAATCACAGGTAACTACAAAAAAATATTTAATGATTTAAAAATTGAATATAAATTAATGGAAAATAATTTCGATTCTGTAGATATTAGTAAGCAAATAAAAAAACAAAAACAAATAATTTCAATAGAAAAGATAAAAGCGAAAATTGATAAAAAAAATAAATCAAACTTACAAAGTGCATAGTTTTAGAGATGTTTAAATGCAAGAAGGATTAAACATAAAAGAATAAGGAAAATATGAAGTGACTATTTACAGACTTTGATAACACGGTCGAAATACCAGCAGACCACGAAACTACGGAAAAGAACTTTGAGTTTCTAAAAAAATGAAACGAAGCAGGAAACAGAGTAGTGTTTGCGTCTGGTAGACCAGTTGAGATGCTAGAAAAATCATCAAAAGATGCTGGTCTAGAATCTGAATACTTTATCTCAAATAACGGTGCATATACATATGACAAGCACCTAAAAAAACTAGATCAGGTTTTTATATCAAGTGAGCATAGATCAGATATGTTAAAAATATTAAATGATGAAGCCGCAAAAGGTGCTTGTATAATTTATATTCTACCCAATGGAAGACAAGGATATAGTTATATAGATATAAAAAATTATCCATATGGTGGATTTGAAAAAGTTAAGGACTTTTTCTTTCCCAACGGAATAAATGAGCAAAATAAAGAAAAAGATATTTTAGAAAATAAAGAATTATTATCGATATATTTTTTAGGTAATTTAGAATTTGATTTTGAAGGTGTTGCTAAAAAATTTGATGGTTTTAAAAACATAAGAGCAATCAGGACTGCACCAGTAATATTAGAAATTGTCCCATACAATGTGAGCAAGGCTAGAGGAATTGAAATAATTTCAAAACTACATAACATTGATACAAAAGATATATACACATCTGGAGATGGTGACAACGATAAAGAAATGTTAGAAAATTATGATAATTCATATGCGATGAATCACGGTACGGACGTAGCTAAAAAATCAGCAAAAAATATAATCACTCATTTATATGACTTAGAAAAATTTAAATAATATTAAAGGGCTAGATAAAACTAGTCTTTTAATTTAGTTGTTATAATAAAAGAAAACAGGAGACTTTATGGCGTTACCGATTTGAGCTTTGATAATTATAATAATACTCACAGTATTGGGGATTGGATTAAGTATATGAGGGTTCTTTTCTGCGTTTAAACTAAATAGTTCTTCTAAAGATGCTCGTGAAAAAAATATAAATGGCGTTGTTAGATCAAAAAGAATTACACAAAAAAATATCAACACCTTTAAAGATGTTTGTGGTGTTGTTGGTTTTTTCATAAATACTCCTGGAGATGATTTCTTTAAACCAATATTTATTGATACAACAACTGATGCACAACAATGAGTTAGTGAGATCAATAATGAAATTACTGAAAACAATACGCAACTATCAAAACAAATAAATACTTGATTAAAAGAAAAAGAAATTAATTTAAATAAAATTAATTTCATACTTATAATAAAAACAAACAACATAGAAGAAGCCATTGAACAAGAGATTGAATTGTTAGATGAGTTAAACTTAAATAAAAGAATGTTTGAGAGGTAATTGTGAATTTAATTAGAAAAGTTGAAAATACTGATCCAAGTTTATTTTGGGTATGAATCGCCATAATGATTATTGGTTTAATTCTTGGAGTTGTATTTGGATGACTAACATGACACATAAAACAAAAAGCTAGAGGGTTTCAAAAAACAAATAGAGAATCAAATACAATTTGAGAGTTTACAAAAAAGAACTTCCCAATGTTTGTTTCTTGTTTTGGTTTAGTAATGTTTATTACAGGTTTAATGTTTGCTATACAAACTACATAAAAAGTGTTCACAAAATTAAGTGAATGCTTTTTTTATTTTGTGACGTTATAGATAGTGGATGGTAAATTATGGAAAGCAAATTTAAAATAAATATAAACATAACAAACTTAGAAGACGACATAGACAATGTCGATATAAAGATGGAATCAGATATATTTGAAAAATATATCTACTTGAGAGATCAATTAATCAATGATAAAATATATCCAGATGAAATTGACTTAATTCTTATGAAGGTAAATCATAACATTGAATTAAAAAGTCAATTAACAACTTTGTTTAAGGGGATATATTTCGACGTGAGTAAATGTGATATTGCAGTTGCAAAAGCTGTTAAACCATTATTAGAAAAATTAAAAGTTCAACAAAACGAAGCTGATGAAAGAGTTGCTGAGCAAAAACAAATAAATGAACAATTACAAAAACAGGTGGCGTTCTTAATGAAAAACACAAATTTAGGAAATGATTAGTAAATCATAACATTGAATTAAAAAGTCAATTAACAACTTTGTTTAAGGGGATATATTTCGACGTGAGTAAATGTGATATTGCAGTTGCAAAAGCTGTTAAACCATTATTGGAAAAATTAAGGTTACAAGAATCAGAGTCAGAAAAAAGATTTGTTGAAATGCAAAAACAAATTGAATTTTTGATGAAGGATGCAAAATTAATTGAAAGTAAATAATTAAAAAATAAGAATCTATATTTATATCAATTTCATATTGGTGTGCTAATATAAACACATAATAAAAAATAAACTATTGAGTGCCAGGGAATCAAGAAATCTTGAACTGTACCAGCAACTGTGATGTGGATTGTCTAACTATTATTCCATTGGATTTTAATCTGAGAAGGAAGTTAGATATATGAAACTAAGTCAGTATACCGGCTCATATGTTTGAACGATATTCTTTTCTGGTTAAAAAGAGTCTGGTTATTGAAAGACGATTTTGATACCAAACAAACCATGATTAATATCATGGTTTTTTATTTGAAAATAGGCAGGTCAGATAATGAGAGTTGGTTACAAAAGTACAATAAATCTAACTACAATTGCGTGTTATTCAGCAATGGTTTTTGCCATGCAATGAGCATTATATTTTTTGCCAAATGTTGAACTAGTTACTTTAATGATTTCTTTTTCGGTTATATTATTTCCGTTTTGAATGAGTGCTAGTGTGTGCGTTGCATTCACAATGTTAGATGTACTTATATATGGTTTCATGCCGTGAGTGATCTTGTATCTAATTGTGTGACCACTATTGTGTTTGACAACGTTCCTATTAAAAAAAATAATTGAAAAACAATGATTGGTATTTGTTTTGATAAACACAATATTTGGTTTGTTGTTTGGATCAGTTGATACATTAATATTTTATTTTTTATATGGATTTAACAATGAAGCAACATTAGTTTATTGAATTAAATCAATTCCATTTGATTTAATTCACGGAGCATCAAACTTTTTGATTGCACTAACATTATACAAACCATTGAGTTCTCTCAAAACAAAATTGAGATCTCATTATGAATTTTAGATAAATGGGATGAGGTTAATATGAAAAAATTAATATCTATTTTAAGCTCATTCGTACTTGTGTTATCTGGGCCAATAGCTTTGGTTTCTTGCTTTCCAAATGAAATTGAAGTTTATTATAGTTCAATGAGTTATGAGTACTTAACACCAAAACAAACCGAACAACAGATTCCTGTTATCAAAAAAAGAATTGAGTCATTTGAAAATCGGTACATGAAATCAAACATAACAGATAACTTGTATTTGGGTTTAACTAAAAGTGAGTTTGAAAATATTGAAGTTGATGATGAATTAAATGGAAGGCAAAAAGAATTACTGATCGATTCTTTATCTGCGAACTTAAGAATATATAAAATTATTGATTCAAACTCAAGATTTAATTCGGAATTATTTGATACAAGATGGGTTGAAATTGATGAAACAAACAACAGATTTAAAGTTGATATTCTATTCAATGAAAATCAATTTGTAATAATGTCTGGTGAATTTTTTGAAGAAGACGGAGATGCAATTAGTGAAATTAATGAAGTTACATTTTCACAAATTGCAGATCTTGCAAAAGAAGATAACAAAATTATAACTTCATCAATTGGTGCGTTTTGAGGAGTTGATTTTATTGGTGACAAATATTCAAAAACAGAACAAGAAAATTTATGACTTGAAGGTGGTAAATATGAAAATTATGAATTTCAACCCAAACAAACAATGACTTGAAAAGGTGAACAAAAAATGAATATAGATCAGCTAAAACACACAATGACTGATTACATAAGTTCAAGACTTAGAATGTCTGGAGTTATTCAATCAAACCTTGAAATTAAATATGAACAATTGGATTTTAATATAAATGATTTTATTGGAGCATCAACAGAATTTAAGTGTAAGACTGATGCACCAGGTTGTGAAAATAAATATAACTTAACAAACGTAAAAAATTTCGATGATGAATATTATTATTTTTCAGAAGATTCAGATTTTGGTGCAACTACATTAATTCAAATAAATATACCAACAATTTGATACAAGGGAAACCCAGACGTAACAATACAACAAGGAGGATCTATATTCCAATCTCATTTGGAATATAGATGATAAAGATGAAACAAAAAACAATTATCTATATAGTGACTGTAATCGCCACATTATTTTTTATAGCAACAGTTATATTGGGTTTTAAGCTAATTAACTTTAAAGACTCAGTGCAAAACTCAGGCGAAGATAGCGTAGTAGTTCTTACTACAATAAATGAATCAAAACCAGAAGACGAACCTAAAATATTTGAACCAACATATAATGTTGCTGGTTTAAGTTTGTACTCTGTCATAAGTAAAAATAAAGAATTTAAAGTTGAATCAAATGGATTGATCACAGCAATTGGTGACATTACAAATGATGAAAAACATAGTTGAATGATATATTCAACAACTAACCCAAATTGCAAAAGCAACACAATAGTGCCGAACCAATGTATGCTTGGTGCAAATGAATTATATCTAAGCAACGTTAATGAATTCACATTTAGATATCAAGCACTTAAATAATGTAGATGTATGTTAAAAATAAATAACTTAAATAAGTCTTATAAAAAGAAAAAAGCTTTGGTCGGAATAAATATCGAAATTGAAAAAGGTTCATTTGTTGGACTTGTTGGAAACAATGGGGCAGGTAAAACAACTTTAATAAAAAGTATATTTGGCGAAACAAATATTGAAAGTGGGGAAATATTATTCAACAAAGAAGATGTAAATAAAAATGGAAATATATCTAAAATTTCATTCTTCCCAGATTCTAATAGTCTGAAATTAAATATTAAATTAATTGATTATCTAAATTACATAGCTGTACTAAATGAAGTTGAAGATAGAGAAAACAAAATAAAAAAAATAATTAAGTTTTTAAAACTAGATCCGCACTCTAACAAAGAATTAAGCAAGTTATCAGCAGGTTGAAAAAAGCGAGCAATCATGGCGTCATGTTTAATAACTTCACCAGAGATGATTATTTTTGATGAACCCACAGCTAATCTAGATCTCGATTCAAAAATTGAATTTTTAGAAATAATTAAATACCTAAACACCATCGGAGTAACAATTGTAATTACATCTCACATTATCGAAGAGTTACAAGGAACAATCGATCATTTAATAATTCTAAGAGAAGGTGTTGTTATTTATAATCAGTCCTTTGACAAGGACAATGAAATTATAAAAGAAATATATTCAAACCTAAACAAACACGAGGAAACCGATTTCAATGAGTTACAAAATTTATTTAAATAAAAACTTACATATACTTGGACAATGTGCAAAATCGGTTTTAAAGAATTACTTTTTTTTAGCTACTCTGGTGTTGTTTATTTTAGGAACAATTACATATTGTGTAATACTTGATTCATATAGAAATTTAAACTTTAATGATTATTTATCAAAATCAAAAACACTACATCAAATTTATTTTATTGTTGACTTTGTATTTATATTCTTAATCAATCTAGCATTAATAAATATATTATTTAGCCAACATATTAAAAGTGGATTATATTCAATTGAAAAAAGATCAGGAGTTAAAATTAGGGAAATATTCCTAGTGAGATTAATGCTTGTTTTCATTCTATCTTTTTTCATTCTAACGTTATTAATGTTATTAAAGTTGTTGGCACTTATTTCTGTAAGTGTGGATAGAACTTATATTACAGTTGATAAGGTTATGTTTTCGTATTTGGCAAATATAATTTTTTCACTATTAATAATAAACATGTTAATAATTTGTATATTTTTATTTAATAGAGTTATTGCAATTGTAGTTACTATTATATTTATTTCCTTAAATGTAATATCTCCTTTCATATTTAATATTAGCTATGTTGGTTCGATTGCAAATACGCAAAGTTTATTAAATCTACGCGATAGAGTTTCTACAAACGTCAAATTGAATATTGGTAAAAGGTTTTCTGATTTTGTTTCAGAAAATGAAGAATACGTATTTCTAGTTGATGAATATGATGAACTAAATGTTACTCGTGATAATCCAACTGAACAAAAAGTATGAGAGTTATATGAAAGAATATTTTATTTTGGTGATATCAAAAATGAAGAGGTAGTTTCTAAAATAGATTCAAACTTAAAAATAATTGAAATGATAAATGCAATTAGTGGTGAATACAAATATAAAAATGAATCAAAGACTTGTAGTTGAAATCAGTTGATGTTTAATAAACCAAATAATCAATTTTGTGATCCTGCTTCATTTTTAAAAAAAGCAGTCAAATCAAATATATCTAATGGTAAGTATAATAAGTTATTTAATTACTTTATAAATGAGTTTGATAATTTTTTCATAATGAATGAAATGGTTAATTCAACATCGTGAAAATCAATTCATTTAACTGGGACAATTTTTGAATATGGTTTATTTGACAAAGGTGGAGAAGTTAATATCAATTCATTTCAAAAAGATTATGTTGACCCTGGAGAAGTAACGTTCTATTGATTGTTATTTCAAACTCTAAGATATTCTATTACTTTAGATTCAGAACAAATAAGAACATTATATAAACCACAACCTAACTTTACTAATTACACTGTATTCAATGTATTTAATTATTTACCTTATATATATAATGGAAGTTCAATTAATAACAAAATATTCGATGACATATATGCAGTTAATGGAATAAGTTTTGTACAAGCTCCAAAGCATAGTTACAAAACAACAATAAACGATGACTTTAAAAAATACTCATCTAACTCAGGTAAATCAAGTGATATTAGATTTGCACAAAATAGGGTATCAAAAAACGAACTAAGTACAATTGGTCTTGGTTCATACAATACAACAATGAACTATGCACTGATTACATCATTGTATTCATTAGTGGTTATATCGTTTAGTTATGTAAGTTACGTAGCATATAAAAGAGTTTGAAATGACTAGTAAAAATATATATAAATATATATAAATATTCTTGGAAAAAATTATTGCTATTTTGTTGAATTTAAAATATTATAAGAGTATCGCATATTGATTTATGCGAATGAAAAATATAGGAGAAATATATGAACAAACCAACATGAAGTGGGTTTAGTACTGGGTTCAAAGCAAAGTCAAAAGCTTTTGGACGCGGTGTTATGCCAACTCTATCCAAGTTGTCAAAAGCGTTTCTACTACCTATAGCATTACTACCAATCGCAGGGGTATTCCTTGGGGTTGGGGCAGCAATTGCTAACCAAGGTGTAGGACCGGGAGTATCTGAAGGTATTTACAATACACCAGACTTTGTTTGATACTTAGGAACATTTATGAATAAAATCGGTGACGTTTGTTTTGGAAACTTACCAATCTTATTCTGTATCTCTGTTGCTTTAGCTTATTCTAAAGATTCAGGGATTGCAGCTATTACAGCTGTTGTAGGATTCTTAGTTATGAATGGAGCTCAAGCAGCTTTAATTCAACCAAACTGAGAAATGGTTAATGGAGTTAAAACAGCTGTTTTAGGTTCAGACGGTCAACAATCATTTTCATTATTATGATATGGTTCAATCAACAGTGGATTGATCACTAATAACTTAGGAGTTCAATCACTAAACACAGGAGTATTTGCGGGTATTTTTGTTGGAGCTATTGCAGCAGCAGCATACAATAAATTCCATACAATTCAATTACCATCAGCAATATCATTCTTCTCAGGTACAAAATTTGTTCCAATTGCAACTTTCGTATTTGTATTACCATTAGCATTTGTCTTTATGTTCATATGACCAGTAATTGGTTTAGGTCTTGCAGCATTAGGTGAATTATCAGGTAAAGCGCCAATGGGTGTATCTTCACTTGTGTTTGAAATGATTGAAAGATCATTAGTACCATTTGGACTACACCACGTGTTCTACGCACCACTATGATGAACATCAGCAGGTGGATCAATCGCTGGAACATTGAATGCAGCTAACGACGCGTTTGTAAATGGTGCCAATGGTGGTATTTACAATGGTCTAACTGTAGATCAATGAACATCAAAAGCAATGGACTTTACAGGTACTGAGTTTACTTGAACTCAATTCTTTGAAGCAGTTCAACAAGCTGATGGTGGAAACCTATGAGCAAAAATGGGTGATCAATATATGATGGCAGCCGTTATTTCAAACTTAGATAACGCCAATGGAATCAACTTTGAATCATTTGAGTTATTAGGTTTAAACATGGGACAATACCAATCAGGTAAATTCGGGTTTATGATGCTTGGATTACCAATGGCTGGTGTAGCTATGTGATTAAACGTACCTAAAGAAAACAGAAAAAATGTTATGGGAATTTACTTCTCAGCTGCATTTACATGTTTCTTAACAGGTATTACAGAACCATTAGAATATACATTCTTATTCTTAGCACCATGATTATTCTATGGTGTACATATGCCATTAGCAGCTATTTCATTCGGATTAACAGGATTAATGGGAACACACGTTTCTATGACTGTATCTGGTGGATTCATTGACTACATCGTGTTTGGATTAGTTCCGTTCTTCGCTGGAGCAATGGACGCAATGTCAGCATTTGGTGTATTGATGGTAACTGCCGCAATGGGACCAATTTACTTCTTCGCATTCTACTTTGCAGTAAAACATGGAAAAGTAATGGTACCAGGTCGTGATGGTGGAGCTGATGCTCAACTAGCAACTAAAGCAGATTACAAAGCAGCCAAAGAAACAAAAAACGAAGACGGATCAGAAATGTCAACAAAAGACACAAAAGAAGAAGCTCGTGTAGAAAAAGCTAGAAAAATTATCGAATTCTTAGGTGGAGAAGAAAATATCATTGACGTTGACGCATGTGCATCACGTTTAAGATTAACTCTAAAAGACAACTCTTTATTTAATAAAGAAGGAGTAATGTCATTAGGTGGTTCAACTGGGGCTCTTGTAAGAGGAACTCAAACTGTTCAAATCGTATACGGTGGAGAACAAGAAGCCATTAAGCCAAGAATGCTTAAAATTTTAGAAGAACAAAGATCAAATAAAAAAGAAGCTTAGTTCTAAATACAAATAAAAATATTCTCTTTACGAGAATATTTTTTTATTGTGCAACTCCACAAATTTTTAAAACTAAGTCATTAATGATTGTATTTTTTGAGAAGATGTAAAGTACATCTTTTTCTTTTAAAACCGTATATTCATCTGGAAGTATAATTTTCCCATCACGTCTAATTTGTACGATTGTAAATTCTTTGTTAGATGCTAAGTTATTATCTTGAATCGTTTTATCAAAGTTAAGCTCTTCTAATAGATCTAATTTAACAAAGATATATTCATCATCGATTGATTGAACATCAACGTCAATATCAAACAATGATTTTGTAGCAATTAATTTACCTGATATTTCATTTGGAATAATGATTTGTGTTTCTTTTAAGCCTAGAGCTAATAACATACGTTTGTGTTTGTCGTCAGTTGTTTGAACCAAGAAGTTTGTAATTCCAAGGTCAATTAAGTTTAATACGATAGTAAGTGATGAGTTGATATTAGAACCAATACAAACAATAACACTATCGAATTGATCAACTCCGTTTTTTTCTAATGTACGTTTAATTGTACAGTCTGCAATAATACCTTGAACGAATTCAAATTCATCAATGTATAAGTTTAATTTTTCTTCATTAATATCAAATAAGTTAACCAATTGTTTCTTCTTATCAAGTTCACGTGCAATTGAAATACCAAGATTATTGGCACCAATGATCGCAAACGTCTTTTTCTTTTTAGCCATTTTTCTTAGATCCTTATAAACTTATATAATTATACAATAATGTCTATAAGTTGTATAATCTAATTAATGTAAAAAAGGAGGTAACCATGAAAACGAATAATAGTTCTGACGATATTACTTCAAAAAAACTAGATGAAACCAGTATTTCTGAAGAAGTAAAAGGTCTCCGCGATAAAAGCAAACGTGCTAAAAAAGAAGTAAGAAATAAACAAAAAGCAGAATCTAAAAAGTGAGAAAAGGAAATGACCTTCTTTACTAAAATAAAAAAGATGATGCCGTTTTCTAAGGTTATTGGAAAAATTATATTTATTTATTTAGTTGCCGTTTTAATTGCGGGGTTCTTATTGATGATTCCTGGTATTGTTTCAAAAAAAGGTAGTGATTATAATTGAGACTTTATATCTGGAATATTTCAAGCTTCCTCAGCACTTTCAGATACAGGTATTGTTACAGCTCCGGTTTGATCAACTTATACTTTCTGGGGTCAACTAATTTTAGCTATGCTAGCTCAACTTGGTGGTATTGGTGTTCTAACGATTAAAATCACATTATTGATTATGTTGAATAGAAAAATATCTGTTAATGACCAAATCACAGCTCAAACAGAACGTGGAGGAATTGCATTAGCAAATACAACTGAAATGATTAAAGATGCATTCGTGTTTTTAATTATTGTTGAAATTATTGGATCATTTATGTTGTTCTTTGGTTTTTACTTTATTGAAGTACCACCAGAGGCTTTATACCAATTAGATGATGCAGGTAACATTATTCCAAACACAGCAATGGGTAGTTCTCCATATAGAAACTTTGAACAATCATTATGATTTTCAATTTTCCATTCAGTGAGTGCAGTTAATAATGCTGGGATTGATATCTTTTCAGATAATTCATTACAAGGTTACAACACACCATATGGTTATTCAATTCAAACTGTATTTTTAATGCAATGAGTTATTGGTGGTTTAGGTTACCCTACATATCACGATATTAAGAAAAAAATAAGAGCTATGAAAACAGGTGAACACGTTCAATTCTCATTATTTACAAAATTAAACTTTACCGTTTATACAACGTTATTCTTTGTAGGTCCAATGTTTGTTTATTTCAGTGAACTTGCAGCGGGTAGTTCTTCAGAAATTTTATATTCAAGTATTGGTGGAAAAAGAGAGGGTGTTATATGACATAAAGCGTTCTTTGATATATTCTTCAATGTAAGTGCATCTCGAAATGCCGGGTTCACCACTGTAGACATTGGTAATATGAATGATGGATCTAGAATGATAATTTCTGCACTTATGTTTATTGGTTCTGCGCCGTCATCTACAGCTGGAGGAATTCGAACAACAACCTTTGGTATTTTATTAATTCTCTGTTGATCAGTTATTAGAAACAACAAATCAGTTTCTGCCTTTTCAAAAACAATCCCACAAGATACAGTAATTAAATCAGTCGCAGTATTTGTGGTTTCTATAATTATGAGTTTATCTGTTGTAATGGTTGTTTATGGAGATAGTTATAGTCAACTTTCAATTAATGGAGAACCACCAGAATTAACTAATGTGTTTGTTCTAGTGTTCTCCGCCTTTGGAACCGTCGGGTTCTCCCCATACAACACAGGGATAATTACTTCATTTGGAGTGTTGTCTAAACTTGCACTAATTACTACGATGTTTATTGGACAATTAGGTGTATCAAATACATTACTTGCATTTGTAAAATCAGGTACAAAAGAAAGATACAAATATCTAGAACAAGATATTATGATCGGTTAAAAAAATCCTTAGGGGTTTTTTTTATTTTGTGACGTTATAGATAGTGGAGGTAATGATGAATTACGAACACAAAATAAAATTAGAAAATGAAAACAAAGATATAACCAAATCTTTAAAGGTAGTTTCAAACGATAAGAAACTAGTATTTGGAGTTATGTATGTTAATTATGTATATAACAACAACGAAGCAGATGCACATTACAAAGTATTTGTAAAACCTGCAATCAACAGAGAAGCTGAAAGTTTCAAAAAATATACATTTCAATTTACATATGACAACTTCAAAACAACAATAATGAACGGAGGTACACCAAATTTTTTATTTGATAAACCAACTCCGTTCACTGCACTCAAAATTCCATATGACAAAGTGGTAGACAATAAAATAGATATTGGTGTAAGAACCACAATTGAAGATAAAAATTACATTGCATTTGCATCAATTGATTTAACACCAATATATGAAGGGGACAACTTTTCAAACTTTGTTTATGGTGATAGACCAAAAATGATAAAAGAAGATACTCTAGATACGGTAGTTGTGCGATCTTCTTTAGCAAAAAATAAAATCACAATGACTCAAAAAAACATAGATGAAAAAGGATACTCACCTGAATTTACGTTTCATAACGAAATAAAATACGTACCACCAATACATGGTCAACATGATGATGTTGCTTGAAACACAATCATTGAACCTGTAAAGTCAGCCACTGAAGCACTTGGAAGTGGGGCTATCTTAAATAAGGACAAGTTAAATGTCACTATTGATTCTGATGAAGATAAATTCGAAGAAAAATTTGATGATGTATTGAAATTTAATGTTGTACAAAAAGGTAAAGACACAATCTTTAAATCAAATTTTTCAACGAGATATGATGATGAAAAAGGAAAGGTAATTAATGATGAACTGAATGGAAAAAAATATATTGTAAAAAACCCAAAAGCAAAAATGAATTCATCAATCAAATACAACATACAAATTGGTACTATAAATTATTCAGCAATAGCTGGGATTAAGTACGATAGTGAGCTAGAAACCATGTTGATAAGCAAAGCAACAGGAGTTTTAAATGAAGAGGTTAAATACGTTTGAAATAGAGCAGAAGTGAGCAATTTAGATTTCAAAGATGATAGAAAAATGAAGGATGTAATAGAAAATGCCAAAAAAGAAATCACTTAAAAAGATTAGTTGGATCATTATGATTTCATTGCCTGCCATTTATATACCATCAATAATTGCATATAAGACAATAAACTATTTGAACTCTGGAGTTGAAGTAGTTTTAGATGAAGAAATTCCATTAATTGAAGAACCAGTTGAAGGTCCAATAAATATAAATGACTATCTTGGTTATGTTGATGTTGGACCCATTCAATCAATTGAAACAAAGAGTATTATTGAAAGAATTAATCTAATCAAAAATCTAAATTTTGATTACACAGAGTTCAATACTAGAATAATTGACAATAATGTTATGGAGTTAACTGTTAATGAAGCGTCAACAAAATATCTACAAAGTGAAATGGTATTAGTTGAGTATGTATTAAAAAAAGATACAGAAGTTGAGTTTGGAGTATCTGAAACAAAAATAGTTTTTTCACTATTTGAAAAAACAAACATAGTGAAGTTTAATGGAACAAATGCTCATATTGATAAGCAAGTATTTGAAAATATTTTTAGTAGAAAGTTTTTAAAACTTTCACCCCTAAATGAAGAAATCGAATTAATTTTTTCATATGATCAACCCGATAGACCAAAAAATGTAAAAGCTACATATACTGGAATATAAAAAAACTTTGTATGATCTTATTCAATAAAAAATAATTAATTTTTATGACCTAAATTAATCATTGCATAAAATTTTATTCAAAACACTTGCATTTAATTTTAATAGTTCTAAAATATAAATAGCTTTCAAATATTGAAGGCTCAGACATAAGGAATTGTGAAAATGGCACTAAATACATTAACAAAAGCTGAAATAAAAGCAGCTAAAAAAGTAGAAAAACAAAATATTAAAGATCAAAAAATGGCAGCTAAAGCCCTAAAAGCAGATAGATACACAATCATGGCACAAGCAGTAATGGATGCAATCGGAATTGACAATCTTGTTTCAATTGATAATTGTGCAACACGTTTGAGATTGATATTGATTGACAATAAAAAAATAGATACAATGGCAATCAAAATGGCAAAAACATACGGAATCAAACAACTTGGAGATGAAGCTCTACAAATAGTAGTTGGTTCAGATGTTGAACATGTTGCAAATGCAATGAAAAAAATTAAAAACGTTTAATAAGTCTTTTGAAGACTTATTTTTTTTGATTAAGTAGTAGTGTTTAATAACACATTTGTTATGAATTATAACATTCTCAACTAGTGTACTAATTGACCTTACTCTATATCAAAAAAATAGTATAATTTATATGTGAGGTTAATATGAACTATTTTGAAGAAATAAAAAAAGGACTAATTGCAAAAGGCGCAAAAGGTAGTATAACAAAAGATTCCGACTTAAGAAGTGTTGGTATCGATTCATTGGATTTAATGGATAGTGTTATTGAATTGGAAACAAAACTAAATATTCAGTTTTCAGATGAAACATTAATGGCAATCAAAACCGTAAATGATATAGTTGTTGCAGTTGAAGAATTGGTTAAGTAATGAATTCAACCGAAAAATACGATTTTTATATTAGTAGGTTAAAAGAATTAAAAATAAAATTAACAGACTTAAGAATTAACATTATCAAAATAATATCAAACACAAAACACTTCACAACAAATGAACTTATAGAGATGTTAAAGAAAGACGACAGCACAATTAGTGTTATGTCGGTCTACAATAACATTGATCTTTTCTTAGAAAACCACTTACTGTATGCAAATACATTTAATGGGAAGTATATAATTTATGAAGCAATAAAACCCCACTTAATTCACATAAAATGTGACGAGTGTCTAAGTGTTATTGATGTTGATAACAAACAAGAAAATGTTGAACTTATGAAAGTATTTGAAGTTATCGGTAAAAAATCTAAAGTCGATGTGAATCACTTTAAGATTGAATTGCATGGAATATGCGATAAATGTAAGTAAAAAAATATGCCATTTTGTAATACAATTACAAAAGGCAAATTATAGGGGTATAGTTCAATGGCAGAACATCGGTCTTCAAAACCGAGTGTTATCGGTTCGAGTCCGGTTACCCCTGCCACAAGAAGCGAAAACCACCTTAAAGGTGGTTTTATTATTAAATAGGAGTGTAGTTCAATGGTAGAACATTAGTCTCCAAAACTAAGTGTTGTGGGTTCGATTCCTATCACTCCTGCCAAATTGAAAATTAAACATATAAACATTTATATATGAAATAGGAGACATAATGAAAAATAACAATTTCAAAGATATTATATTAAATCGTCAATCAATAAAAGAATATGACAAAACAGTAAAAATCAAACATGATGAATTAAATGAAATGTTGGAATTGGCAATGTCAGCTCCATCAGCTGTTAATTTCCAACCATGAAGATTTCTAGTGATAGATAGTGAAGAGGGTAAAGAAAAATTATCAAAGTTTGTGCAATTCAATACAGTACAATGCGCAACGTCATCAGCAATGATTTTGGTAATGGCTGATAAAGAATATTACAATCTTGGTGAAGAAATATATAGCAAAGATGTTGAACTTGGGTATATGCCACAAGAAATAAAAGATCAAATTTTAAAACCAAGAGTTGATCAATATAAAAATTTTGAACCTCAAAAAGCATTACACAGTGTTGCGCTAGAGTGTGGTCTGGTATCAATGCAATTTATGTTAGTTGCTAGATCATATGGGTATGATACAAACCCGATGTCAGGTTTTGACGGTGAAGATATTTTAAAAGCATTTGATATTGATGGTAAAAGATTTTTACCAGCACTTATGATTTCTATCGGTAAAAAAGTAAAAGAAGGAAATAAAACATCAAGATTTGGTGCAAAAGAATTCGTTCAATATAAATAATCTATAAAAAAAGAATCAGGAAGACCGATTCTTTTTTTATTTTTATTTAGGAATAAACATTAAACAAAACATATTCACACCACCGTGGCATGCAAATACAGTTGGTAATTTTTCTTCTGTAAATTCAATTTTGTTTTTATTTAATGTATCTACAATTGTAGATTTCATTATTGGTTTTAACATTGATGAACAAACAAAAACTACTTTTTTATTTGCGATCAACTTTAGCTTGTTACCATATTTCAACATATTTTCAACAGCTGCATCAACTTTACGTGACATACCAATTTTCTTTGGAGTAGTAGTTCAGTGTGCTGCTATTTTTGTATTTAGTGCTGCAAGAATAGAAACCATCATTCCACCACCACGGCCTGATTTAGCAAGTCTTTTGATATCACCTGGAACGAAAGCTAAATAAGATTTTGCACCTCAGTCATTAATTCATTTTTGAATATCTGCAACTTCAGCTAATTCGTTGTTTTTTAATTTTTCTTCTAAAGCAAAAGTTAAGTACTTCAACATGTTTCCGTCAGTTGCATGTTCTAATACTGAAACTCTACCAGCAATATCTTCATCTTTTGAAACTAAGAAAGCCGTTTTAATCATTCCTGATAATTTTTCAGAAATTGTTAAATGAATAATGTGATCATATTCTTGTAACATTTCTAAATAAACTTCTTTTAGTTTTCCTGGAGAAGCTAATGAAGTTGTAATTTCTTCATTGTTATCTATTAGTTCTAATACTTTGTATTTTTCAAAGTTTTCAGGAGTATCTTCAAACTCTATTGTTCTATTGTGTATAACAATTAGGGGTATAGATCTAATTGCTTTTCCAACTAGTTCTGATTCTAATATACCTGCAGAACTATCTACTAATATTCCATATTTCATTATATTGTCTCCTTAAGGTCGGGCATAAAAGCAAATGTATCCAGACCAATATGTGCTGATAAAACAAATGCAATATATACACTCATTCCAACTTCTATTCCAGCATCTTTCAATTCTGACATAATAAATTTTTCAGCATCTTTGTTTGTAAGTGAAGATCCAAAGTCAACTTTTTTAACTCCTTCACTTTTTAATTGTTCGATAGTAGAAATAACTGCTTTCTTTCAGGTTCTCGCTTTATCAAACTTATCAATTTTCCCGTTTCATTTAAGAATAGGACAAATTTTTAGTAGTTTTGCTAATAGTGCAACGGCAGGTGTAATTCTACCTCCGGCAACTAATCTCTTTAAATCTTGAACAACGATGTAACCTCTAATTGATTCACATTCTTTATCAAGACGTTCTGCGATTTCTTTACCACTTAATCCTTCATCGATTAATTGTTGTGCTCATTTGGCAACATAGTGTAATGCAAATGAGATTCCATTTGTACTAACAACGTGAACCTTACCATTGAAGTCTTTTGAAAGCATCTTCATTGTTTGATATTGTCCAGACAAACCACTTGATATTGGAAGACAAACCACTTCGTCGTATTCTTCTAATAGTTTTGTTCATAAATTGATAACAACACCTGGTGTTGATTGAGCTGTAAATAGCTTCGGATTTTTAGCTAATAATGTTTCAAATTCAGAAACAGTTAATGTCTCATCGTCATTATAATTTTTCCCATCTGGTGTTGAAATTATTAGTGGTACAAAATGAATATCTTCATTTTTATTAAAGTCCCTGAATGTTTGAATTCCACAAGCGGAGTCCAAAACAATTGCTATTTTCTTTTTCATATCTAGTTTCCTTTAAAATTGTAATAGTATTATTATATATAAAAAAGGCACACATAATGAATTGATTAATAACATACAACAAACACTTTAAAACAATATTAATCAAGACTTCAAACAAAGATGGTAACAAGATTTCACAAGAAGAAAATGTTACATTAGTCTATTTAGATGAAGAATTAGTTGCTATAAATATTTTAAATGTTTATTTAGATGACAAGGTGTCTAAAACAGAATTACAAAAAATTGCATTTGAAAAGATATCTCATTTAGTTGACGTTTCAAATGTAAATGTATCGCCACAATTTATTTGTGTAAAAGTAGTTGAATGCAATAAAATCCCAGATACTCACTTGAGTTTGTGCAAAGTAAACACCGGAACTGAAATAGTACAAGTTGTATGTGGTGCTGAAAATGTTAAAAAAGATATGAAAACAATTCTTGCTAAAGTTGGAAGCTGAATGCCAAATGGTTTGTATATTCAACAAAATAAATTACGCGGAAATGATTCTTTTGGAATGTTGTGTTCTGCAAGAGAATTAAATATTTTAGATAAATTTAATAGCACTGGAATTATCAAATTATCAAATTTAACTAAACTTGGTAAATCTGTGTGGGAGATATAAAATGAAATATAACATCGTAATTGATAAAAGAGTTTTGGACAATTATTATTGTTCTGATTATTTTGACAAGTCACAAAAAATAGCCAAAACTCTTAACTCAAACAAAGAAGTAACAATGCAATGATTTCAAAGAGGTGATAACACAACCGTAGCTGGACTTGAGTACATTTATGAAATCTTAAGACTTGCGAACTTACAAGACAAAATTAAAGTTGAATCTGTAAGTGATGGTGATGTTGTTAACTCAATGGAACCAGTTTTAAAAATAACAGGTAAGTACCAAGAGTTTGTCCATTTTGAAGGCCTATTTGATGGTATATTAGCACGTGCAACCACAGTTGCTACAAATACTAGAATAGTTAAAAAGGCAGCTGGTAATAAGGTTATTTTAAATATGAATGATCGTGGTGATTACTTTTTAAATCAACAACTTGATGGATATGCTTCATATGTTGGTGGTGTTGAATCATTAGTTACTCCAGCTTCAATTGAAGTTGTATCTGAAATGATAAAAAAAGTTAATGGTACATTACCACATTCTCTAATTGCATTTTTTGATGGAGATTTAATAGCTGCATTACATGAATATAAAAAACAATTTCCCAATAACAATCTAGTTGCGCTAGTTGATTTCAACAATGATGTAATTGGTGATTCACTAAAAGTTGCAAAAGAATTTGGTAAAGAATTATACGCAGTTAGAATTGATACTTCGGCCGCTCTTGTTGACAAATCACTACAAGAGCTAAAAGAAGTTGAAAATGAATTACATGGAGTAAATCCAACTCAAGTTAAGATGTTGAGAAAATCACTAGATGATAATGGATATAGTCACGTGAAAATAATTGTTTCTTCAGGATTTAACTTAACAAAAATAAAATACTTTGAAGAAAACAAAACACCTGTAGACATTTATGGTGTTGGAGAATTTATATTATCAAACAAAATAAATTTCACTGGAGATCTAGTTGTGGTTAATGGTGTTGAAATATCAAAAGTAGGCAGAAAAAACATAACTAATAGTAAGCTTAAAAAAATAAAATTATAAGCAAGGAGGTTGAATGTTCGGATTTAAGAAAAAAAACAAAAAAGAACCAGAAGTCCTAACTGAACACGAACAACAAGAGCGCAATGTTATTCGTGAAAGTAGTTATGAAGATGATTGAATGTTAAACATTAAACCCGTATTAGAAGGCGATGAAGAAGCAAACAAAGAGGTACAAAAATTCATTGAAGAAAATCAAGGAATTGCACCTGACCCTAGTGTTGCTGCTAATAGTGTGAAGGTTAATCCAGTAAATGACGGACCACTTTCGTCAATCATTCAAGGTGCTAAAAAAAGTAATGAAGCTAACATCGCAGAAATTATCGAAGGTAGTGATACACATAGAAAAATGGCACTAATTGAAAAGTATAGACGCGAAGGTGGTGAAGCGCCTGACGATATATATACTGATCTATCTAAATCAACATTTGGATCTGAGTATAAGAATCGTGCCAATAGTATTTCAAGCACATACAAACCAATGACAATTGAAGAACAACTTGAAAACAGACGTGCAATGAGTGAACAAAAAATTGACTCAGTAAAATTAAATGTTCCGAAACCAGAACAACAAGATGACATTGCGGCAGTTATTCAAAAACGTAAAGAATTAAGTCAACGTTATTTAGAAGAAAGAGTTCCACCTAAAGAAACTCCAGAAGAAGAAATATCAAGCATTGACAAAGAAAAAGAAACTATAGAATAGTTTCTTTTTTTATTTATACTCTTATTAGATACGCATATATATTATTAGTGTCTTCGGAGGTTTATATGAGTGAAAATTTAACTTTAGCTATTGGTATAGTTATGATCATATTTTTTGTTATTGGAATTATCGTTTTCATTTACACAGCATTTGTACTTAGAAAGTTTGGATCAGCTGCAAAAAAAGTTAATTACTTCTTTGAAGACTTAACATATAAATCAGAAATGCTAAACTCAACTGTTGAAGCGGTAAATAGAATTTCAAACTATATTGATCTATTTGATGCTTTTGCAAAACGTAATGTAAAAAGTTGAGCAAAAGTTGCAACACAAAATAAAGATATTGCATACAAGATTGTTGATAAACTGAGAGACTTTGCTAACTCAGCAAACGAGTAAGGTTTGAAATGTTCAAATTAGTTAAAATAATTGGTTGAATTGGAATTGGTATGTTATTAGCTCCAAAGAAAGGTCAAGACTTACGTGTTGACTTTGTTTCATATGTTTCAAAATTCAAACCACAACTTAAAAAGTTAATAAACTCAATCGATGAAGTTTGAGAAAAATCAAACGAAGAAAGACATGATGAACTAGCTGCAAAAGTAGATATTAAGATAAATGAGATTAGAGTTTTAGAAGAAGAATTAGATATTGTTAAAACAAAAGAACTAGCTTTTAAAATTATTCAAAAAATTGGAAAAGTATCTGCACAAATTGCAAGCGAAGTTTCTTCTTCAGATAATGTAAGACAAATAGCAAAAGATCTTGCTGGTGTTGCTGTTGATATAATTGAAAAAGCAGATTCAGCATACAACGAAGTTAAAAAGAAATCTGAAGTAATTGCAAATGATATTGCAGTTGAATCAGATCAAGAAAAAGCTAAGAGAGATGACAAACAATAATGGATATTCTAAAAGAGTTAAATGATCGTAAGATTGTTAAACAATTCACAAATGAAGAAAAAATTATAAACGCCCAAAAAAATAAAAAGGGCGTTTATTGTGGTTTTGACCCAACTGCAGATTCGCTACATATTGGGCATTTAATTCAAATTGTCAATCTTAAAAGATTTGCTGAATATGGTTTTAAACCAATACCAGTGATTGGTGGAGCAACTGGGATGATTGGAGACCCTTCATTTAAATCGGCTGAGCGTGTATTGCTAACTGATGCAGATGTTATTAAGAATAAAACAGCAATTTCAGCTCAGCTTAAAAAAATGTTAGGTAATGTTAAAATTGTTGACAACTTAGATTTTTATAAAGATATGAGCATCTTAGATTTCTTAAGAGATGTTGGTAAACACTTTAACTTATCTTATCTATTAGCAAAAGAAAACATTGCTTCTAGAATATCTAGTGGACTTTCAATTACAGAATTTACATATACTATGTTACAAGCTCACGACTTTAAAACATTGTATGAGAAACATGATTGTCATATTCAAATTGGTGGATCAGACCAATGAGGAAATATTACTAGTGGATTGGATTACATATCTGATTTTGATAAAGACCACAAAGCTGCAGGAATTACTTTCAATCTTCTTACAAAAAAAGATGGAAACAAATTTGGAAAAACAGAATCTGGAACTATTTGATTAGATGTAAATAAAACTAGTGAATATGAACTATACCAATTTTTCATTAATCAAGAAGATGATGAATGTGAAAACTTATTAATGTTTTTAACTACGCTTCCAGTTAGTGAAGTTAAAAACATAATGGCGGAACACAAAAAAGAACCATTCAAGAGAATTGCTCAAAAAAGATTGTCATATGAGGTTTTAACATTTGTGCATGGAAAGATTGGACTAGATAAAGCATTAAAAATAACTGATGCTTTATTTAAAGGAAATGTAAGTTCACTTGATAAAAGTGCACTTACTGGTTTTTTAAAAACAATGAACGAAATAGAAATTAAGAAGGTAAAAAATATTAACGAATTATTTATTTCATCTGGAGTATGTAGTTCTAATAGAGAATTTAGAGAACTACTTGAATCGGGATCATTATATGTAAATGATGAAAAAATAAATAACACAAATACAGAGATAACATCAAATATGTTTATATCTGAAAACACCATTTTAATTAAAAAAGGAAAGAAAAAGTACTACCTAATTAAAATGACATAGGAGTGTCACATGAAAAGTTTCAGACTATTATTTAAGAACGGATTCAAACAACTATTTCAATTTAAATTTAGTCTTTTGGCTGTCTTAATTTTGTCTATGGTTGGATCACTTGTTATATCTACATCTGTGACTACTGTTAAAAAACTAAATAATGAATTTGAAACTGTTGTAAATAGTCAAGAAAAATTTTCAAACGTTTATGAGAATGAATCACTAGTTGGACAAAACAGTGATTTTTCTTTTTTACCCATACTTGATTTTGTTTCAAAAGAAAACTCAACAAGCGCATTTATAAACTTTGATGGAGAGGTTCAATCAAACTTTAATCTTGATCTAGTAAGTGAAGACACATTTATTGGACAATATTTCACAAGTGATGAATTCAAAAGTGTGTTCCCATTTTTGTTAACAATTTATAGTGTCGATAGAATCACAAAAACATATTTAATGACTCCACACACCAAGGTTCTCCCTTATTTAAATGGAACAATAACTAATAAATATTATAATTCTTGATACAAAGGTTACTATGACTTTTGGCTTGGAATTTTAACAGATAAGATAAAGTCACATTTCGATTCATATAAAGGTAGCGATATAGAAAACTCAACTTGATATACACTTGCAACTGATTTGTTTTTTAGAGAATTTGTAAATGGATTTGAAAAAAAACATTCTCAATTTGACGAAACTCTTATTGGTGAATTCACTAAAGAAAATAGTGGTTGATATAATGATTTTTCAAATAAAACATGAAGTCAAAACTTAAAAGACAATTCAAATAATGAATATTTTGAAATGTATAAATATACACACTTCACGCTTTCGACATTGATATCGCAAATTATGTATATGGCAGATGACGTGTTGGAAGTTTTTAGAAGCAATGCTAGTAATTATTCTGGTTGAGGAGGATATTATGATAGATCGAAGTATGCTCCATTTTATATCTATAAATATATCTTTGGTACAAAATCCTATGAAGAAATGTTTGTTGAAGAGTTTAGCAAACTCAATGAAGACACAAGTAATATTTGATTAACTATAAACATCGAAAACAGTGAAGAGACAATTCAAAAGTCTCCATATGAATGATCTGAATTTGAAACTATCAACGACAAACTTATTTTAAGTGAAGGTGAAATTAAAAACTTCAAAGAAGATAGTGGTTCAATTAAAACTTTGAATTATGCCCCACCAATAAAACAAGAAGATTTTGTTAAGGATTTTTTTACAGAAACATTAGTTGGCAACAAAGGTTTTAAAGGGCAGTTAAACCCAGTTATAACAATAAATAAAAATTCAGAAAATAAAGAAGAATATAAACCAACAGTAATTGCAAAAAATGATTTTAAATCATTGCAAGGAATTAGTGATGGAGTGTATTTCAACTGAGTGCAAAATAAAGATGTAAAACAATCAGATTTACTTTCTGCATTTTATCAGGCAGACAATCATGGTGATCTTGCATCAGGAATGTATGGAATTGATTTTGAAAGTCTTTACAAAAGTGTAGAGATGCTTGGACTAACTGATGTTGAATATCAACCAGTTAATTGAGAACTTGAACCGTACACAACAATATATGACAACCCATTAAACTACTACTATAAATTTCATTTAAATTTAGCAGCAGACATGGTTGATATGAATTTAACAATAAGAGATGAACTTGTTTATTCAGATGTTCTTGCAGGTAAAAAATATAGACTAATTACAATGGAGTCACTAAAGAATACGAATTTTGAATTACTTAGTGGAACCGCACCAAATAAAAGGGGTGAAGTTGCAGTAAGTGTTCAATATGCAAAATACAACAAAGTTGAAGTTGGTGATTTAATTAAAATCGGTAATGCTTATATGGGCGTTGTTGGAATAGCTGTTGACGCTTATTCATTCTATCCAACAGTTGACCCAATGATGCCTGTACCTAAACCAAAAACATCTGGAATTATGTATATGCAAGATGAAACTTTAAATGAAATATTTAAAGGGGACACATCACAAATGGATATGTCTAGTTATAAACAGTCTGTTTATATGTACGCAAAAGATAATAAACAAAAAAATGATTTCTTATATAACGCCAATTTATCAAATTCAAATTATTATCAAAATCATTTAAATCACACAGACCCTGATGGTAAAGATCAAATAGTTCCAATGAAAATGAAGACATTTGATGAAAGTGTAGAATCACTAAACTGAACTATTTATGGAATGTTTATAAAAATATTCACAACATCAATCACATCGGTATTGTTGTTAATAGTAGCTGCAATATTTATATTGTTATATCTTGTTATTAGAAAATCAATTGAGTTAAATATTGAAAAAATAGCAATCCTAATTTCAATTGGTTATAAGCCAATTGAAATAGCTGTAAGTTATCTATGATATGGAATTGTGATTTCTGTAATTGCTGTTCCTCTTGGATGAATTATTGGAACATTCCTTCAAATTCCAATTCAAAGATTGCTACAAGATTTCTTCACAATTGATTCATCACAAATTTTATTTAGTTGAGAAGCTGCATTGATTTCGTTTGCAGTAATTGGATTACTTGTGGGGGTGGTGTTAACGATGTTGATATCATGAATAAAAATGTCTAAACCATATATTGAATTGATAAATGAAAATAACATACCTTCAAAAAATGTGGTATTTACATTTATTAAAACAAAAATAATAAAAAACACAGGATTCAAAAGAAGACTTATATTTGATGTGGCTTCCAGTTCGTCAAGAAACTTAATACTGATGTCAGTGTTGATTCTTGTGTCATCATTTATGGTTTCTAATTTGATCTTCATTCCATCTGTAGCATTAACGACAAAGTCAAAATACCTAGAGAATGTTAAATACAAAAATGAATTTAAATTAAATGATCCAATTACAAACGACCCACAATCATCAAAAAATATTAATTTCTGAGAAGGGGTTGATGCAAATATTGATAGCATGACTGATATCAATTATGAAATCGGTAAAACTAAAGATACAAGAATAATCAATAGACCAAATGGTTATAATTCAATTTCAGCTAACTCATCTCTATTACCACAGCTCTTATATTCTCCTGGAGAACAAGGAATAAGAAGTTCATATGATGACATTGTAAATGACCCATCAGAGATGGTTTCAGTTGTATATGGAGCCATAACATATAACTTCCACGCTCCAAATGGTAAATCATTGTCAATTGGTATGTTTGACCAATTGATTACAGAAAATATGAACGAGAACAATGGTCTTTCAATGAAGGCAAAATCAAAGGATGCTGACAGAATTATAAGAACAATCGCTGGAGCGCTTCCATCGATATTAAAGATGGTAAAATTCCCTAACATGGATTTTGAAGACGGCGTTGATTGAAAAGAAGCATTGTTACGTTCTTTCACAACAAAAGCTCCATCTTATATCAAAGAATACATTGGTGTAAAAGAAAGACAATCAGCAATTAACTTTGGATTCAATACCGTAAATGTAGTACCAGGAAAAGACACACTTGGTACATCATTGACAGTTAATAGTGATTCAGGAAACTTAGATGTTGTTGGTGTTAATAACAACCAAACTGCTTTTGAAATTCCCAATAAAGCTTACGATAAACTTTATGGAAAAGATAAAGACGTTAACGATATTTACAAATATTTCAATGGTGAAATAAATGATATAAATGAAAAAAATAAATACTATGACAAAAATACAAACACATTAAACATTCCGATTGTTGTAAACCAAAATCAAAAAATTGTTAATGGTTTAAATGTTGGCGATGTTATTAATGGGGTTAATTCTAATAGTAAAAAATATGTATTAAATGCCGGAAATGCAAAAGACTTTGTAATTCCAAATGCCGCTTGAAAATATGATGATACTGACTTTTATCAATCAGATTATTTTAAAACCAACTTTGGAAAAGATGATACAAAAATATTAAATCCTAAAACATATACAAAAGATGCAGTAGGGCATGTATATAAAAATCCATTTACAATCGATCCAAATAAAACATCATATAAAAATCAATACTCACATGTGATTGATGGTAAAAAAGATGACTATTATGAAACACTTGACGCAAGAGAACCTCAGACTAGAAAACCTGTTACTTTAAATGATGGGGCATATATGTATGGTGATTTTGCATATGACTATGATGAAAATGGAAATACAAAAATCAATGCCTCTTATTTAAGGCCATATTACAACTACAGAAATTTTAAGTTGTTTATACCAACAACATTAATTGGTGATACTGCACAAGTTAATAAATTTGTAACAAACAATGGCGCTTTTGGTTCATCAAATGAAATGAAAAAATCTAATTGAATTGATGAAAATGGAAATGCAAAAACTATTAAAAGTCGCAGCGTACCAAAAGATACAATAAACGCATATGAAAAATCAAATGAAGAATTGGAAATAAATGACAATACTGAATGAGTAATGGTAAAACCATTTGACACCGATGTGTTTACAACCTATAGAGGTAATGAACAATACATGGATACATTTAGTAGTGCATATTCAATGAACTATTGATTAAAAGAAATGATGCAACGTAGTGATGGTGAATTGAATGGATTAACTGTCAAATCAACACCAAACAATGAATTAATTAAGCCAAATGTTAATTTCAAAGTTGTTGATATATTAGACACATATAGTGGTGTTGGAATAATCACTAACTCGGATTTATTAAACTTATTAATTTCAGTTGAAAATAACAAACAAACAATCTTTGATCACTCAAGGTTAGATAAAAATAATTGAGCAAAAAAAGATGAAGGGTTAGACCTTTATAACAAAAGAAAATTTGAAACATTAAACACAAATAATTGAGAATACGATGCGTATATTAAGGGTTCTCAAAATGATGTTTATGATTCACTTGTTAACACATATTCAAATACTGTATTTTCAAATGTAAAAGAACCACTACAAATAACAACTGGAGTTTCAATGCAAACAAAAGATGGTTCATCAACATTTGCAATGCATGAAGACTTTAATACATTAAGTATCGCTATAGAAAATGCACTGTTGTTAGATGAACAAAATGAAGTGATAGATCAAATATTTAAGTTAACAATGTTTATAGCAATTATATTTATTACGATTATTTTAATAATTGTAATAATAGTTATATTCATATCTTCAGATATTTATCTATCAAGATTGAGGATGTTCATTGTTTCACTTAAAGCATTTGGATATAGAAAACGAGAAATACAAATACTATTATTTTCAATTTCATTTATCCTAGTTCTGTTATCAACAACTGTTGGGTTTTTGATATCTTGAGGACTTGTAAGTGCAATTATTGGAACAATAATTTCATTTGGAATGGCAGTACCATTTGTGGTGTCACCATTAGTACCACTAATCGCATTTGGATTATTGATCCCGCTGTGAATAATTGGTTCAGTTATAATATCAAACAAAATATTGTTATTAAAACCAGTTGACGGTTTTAAACAAAGTTAAAAAAGGAGAAAATTTTATGTTTAAAAAAATAATTAGCTTACTATTTGTAATGGTTCTTGTTATATTTTCAACACTAACAGCAATTAGTTGTGCCACAACTAATTTATCTGAAGGTTATCAAAATCTTTATTTTAAACATGCTAAGATTGCTTCCTTTGCGGCTAGAACGGCAATATTAAATGATAGTAACGAATCAAAAGAAAGCGGTCATATGTCAATTGCACAAAAATACATGATTGATAAATATGGTCAAATGAAAATTGATGACACATTGGGTAAAGACTTTGTTATCAATCAAAATAAAGAATCAAAAATGAATGAACTATTTGAATCAACATTTGGAGACTCAAAATATACTTATGTTAAAAAACCAGAACCAGTAGAAAATCCAACGGGTGTAAGTGAGATAATTTCAAATGACACATCTGGATATTTTGCAGGAACAAAATCAATTGATGGTATTAGTAGATTAGTTGAAACACTATTAGATGTACTTACAGTTGGGTTTAGCCCAACTACACTTGCTACGGTAATAGATTTAGCAGGAGAAAGTATTGGTGGTACACTTGGAACACTGTTTGAATTGATTGAAGGAGATAAAGGAGAAAGTACATTAGAAGTAATTGATGATTACATAATGGACTATGTACCAACAACCGAAGCTAAAACCATAGCTGAAGTAAAGGCTGAGTTAAACTCCAACGAACAAACAATATCAAATATTGTTCAATATGTTAAATTTACAATCAAAGTAGGATATAACTACTTTGATAAATACCTAAAAAACAAATCACTATCATTTGAAAAATATTCAAATGAAACAAAATGAGTTGATGGAATTAGTGATAACAAAATAAATATTTCAAAACTTACAAATCTATTTAAATACCTTACAACTACTGACGTTAATCTACAAGTTGAAAGAAGGGTTGCAACAAATATTACAATATTACCAATTCTCACGATTCTTACACCAATGTTATTAACAAGTATAACTCCAATATTGGGTAAACTAGTTCACACGCTATTGGCTGATGTATCTGTAACTTGAAAATCGGAAGAAGCCATCTCGCTCGTTGATAGTGTGATTGAATTTGCAAAAAAAATATTCCTGTACTTAAATAATAAAGAGGATGGAAAAATTTTAAGCAATGCTGTAAAGAAGGAATTAAAAGTTGTTGTGCAACAAATAATTATCTTCTTAAATGGAACAACCGTTGATACATATGATGAGTTTGTTCTACCGATTCTTGAGGAGGTTGTTAAATTATTACCTAGTTCGATTTCTGGAGTAGTTGGGAGTGCAATAAAAACAAAAGATAGTCTAATTGGGTGATTGGGTGTGGCAAATAGTTTTTTATGAGGTTTGGTTATATCTGGACAAATCACAAAAGCAATTAAACCATTACTTGATGATATTGATTTAAACTCAATATATGAAATGATAATAGATGCCACAACGGCTGTATTTAGTTACCAGCCAATCAAAGAACTAATTACTGATGAAAAATTCTTAAATCAAGTAGGACCTGATGGGAATGAACTAAATTCAACAATGGCATTACTATCAATATTTAAATATTTATCTATTGAAAATATCGCAAAATTCTTAGAAGATAAATTTGAACCAGGTAAAAATGATATTACGTTCAACTTACAAAATGTTAAAGAATTAGTAATGCGAGTTGCATATTCAAAAGTTGAAATTGATTCAAATCCTGGAATTAACTTATCTGAATTTATTTCAAAAACTGAGGCATTAACTTTTGAAAATACAATTAAAGTTGTATATCCAAAACCAAATGAGACAGCTATTTCATATGAATACAACAATTCAAATCTACCAGCTAAAAATGCTAGAGCATATATTGCTTTAGGATTAAAATCATCAAGAACAAGTGTTCACACTGGTTCAGTTGGTGAAATGGCTATTGAATTATTTGGTGGAGAATCTGGTCCATTGTTATATTCAATATCAATGGCAATACAATCTGTATTAATAGAGATGCCAAAACAACGTGAAGAAGAATTAGATAAAAAATTCTTCAAACCTTTATATGACAATAAACTATGATCTATGGATAAACTAAGTGACTTTACAGCTAATCTTCCAATATTTGAAGAGGGTAAAGAAACTAAGTTTGATTACAACTTATATAGAAAACTACCCAATGGTAAAAACAAGACATATGTAATTACTTTAGTATTAGATGAAAACAACTATTGATCAATTGCAAAAATCACAAAATAAAAATGAATCTCAAGATTCATTTTTTTGATTATGTTTTAGATATTAATTCTAAACTTTCAATTTTGTATGGCTCACCATTAGAACCAGTAACTACTACATGGAATTTTCCTTTTTTGAAAACTTTAAATATGCCATTCTCATCTTTATCAGTTTCGTTATGTAAGTTTATTATCTTATCAAAGATAGGGTTAGTGAACGTTATGTCAAATTCTAATATTGAATCTTCATCTTGTTTGTCAAATCCACTATGAGAAATTTTATTTATTTTAAAATTTCTCTCATCAATTAGTGGGGTAAAGAATTCGCGTTCATGTTCTTTAGATTTGGAATCAAGAGTTTTAAAAATTTGCAAACCTTCGTTACTCATAAGATTTTTTAAAACACCACTGTCAAATATTAAATTTAATGAATTAAATAGTGTGCCAACTTCTTGGTTTGTGTTTTCTTCCGATTGACTCTCATAACCTGAAAAGTATGGGTTTTTATTTTTATCATATTCAAGACCTAAGATTTGACTTAATGTAATTGGCGTTCCAGAAGGACCAATAGTAGCCTTAATTGGATCTGAAAGTATAAATGCTAACGTTGCAGCTAACTGATTTTTTGCAATCGAACTTCTTTTGTCAGTTGCAAAAATTGTAATTTCATGCGCACTGTCTAAAGGTTTGAAAATGAATGTTAATAGGTTTATTATTCCATTTGTAAAATTTGGTGTAGCTATTTTTGAAGATAAAGGAGTATTATTATTTGATATGGTATTGTTAAACATTTGGCTTTTATCATCTTTACTGAAATCCAAAGTATCAACAAGATTTTTATTGAAATTACTTAAAGTATTGACATTTGTCATGTCTGCTAATTTGGCATCTAACGCTTCTGAATTCGATTCTAAGTAGTCTACCAACTCATGTATTGATGGTATATTTTTGTTACCTAAAGTAATTGTGAGTGTTGCATTTTTGTATGTACCATTGACTCCTAAATCATTCAAGAAGCCAGATAAAAATCCCTGAAGGAAAAGGTTAACAGCTATTCAAGCAACGGTCCCAACTGCTTTTTTAACACCTGCAAAAGGTATTTCTATTATTCCGTCACTCATATCTCAAAACGATGCCAATGCATCACTTAAAAAACCTCCAAATATGTGTTCTAACTTTATGCTGGCAATCGCAACAGAAAATGTATTACCTAATCCAAGAACATTTGATGCCATTCCCAAAATAGGAGATATACTATGAGCTAATTGAGGCTGAAAACCACCTTGACTAGCAAAAAGATTTAAAAGAATCCCTCCAAGTCCTGATATTGTACTTATTGTTGAAGGAGAGATTGTTCTTGCGCCATCTTGTAATATTTCACCCCTTGTTTCTACGCCACTTAAGTGAGCAATGTCTTTTGTATTTTCTGAATTAAATTGCAACGGGTTAGCAATGATATCTTTAACAGATCTTTCATCATTGATATCAAGACCGCTAATGGCATCATTTGCACTCATACCTGATAATCCACTTCATAGTGCACCGGTGTCTCTGTTGGCTATTGTGTGTGCAATTGCAGGACGTAATGCTGCGGTTACAACTTTAGATAAGTCATTAACTTTTCTATCAATACTTTTAGAAATACCATCAGTTAATGAACATGAAACAACTGTACCTGACGCAGACACAGTTAACGCAACGATTCCTAATATAGTAAGTAACTTTTTCATTTTAATGTGTTTATTATATATAATAAATCTAATAAATAATAACAATTAATTTGCTAGTAAAGACAGTAAAATGGAGATTATTAATGAGACCAAATATTTTTCTTTTGCTTAAGCAAGGTATAAAAGGTGTATTTAAATTTAAGATACAATTTGTAATTATTGTGATTCTTTCTTTCTTGGCGTCGCTTGTTTTAACGCTATCTATTTCAGTTGATTCAAGAATATCATCTGATCATAAAAAAACAATGAATAAGCTCGGTGATGTTGACTATGTTTGAAACTACAAAGTTGGAGCGAATGCAAGTGACTCAAGAATGTCATCAATTGTTCCTGTGTTTGATTTTGTTAATAATCAATATGTTGAAGCATATGACGGCAGTGGCGAAGAAGTGCTAATCAAAAACGTAATTAGCGAATACAACGTAAATACTTCTGGTTTCGAAGGGGAAGGGTTCGAAGGGATTAAAGGTTTTGATGAAACTTTCATTACAAAATCATTTGAAAGTAAAGAATTCAACAAAGCTTTTACAAAACTTAAAACAAAAGATACATTGGCATTAAAATCTGAGTTGATCAGAGTTTCAACATTGAGTTTTACATCTGGAGACTATAAAAATAATTCCTTCGCATATATTTCTGAATTATACAATGTCCTTAGAGAACAAATAAATATTAATTTTGTGGAAGACTATTTTGATAATGTGAAGGAATATGCACTTGAATCTACTGTTTTCAAATTTATTACAGAAAACAAAATAGAACAAACTGAAATTGATTTGAATAATAAAAATCAAACACCAAGCACTGAGGCTACAATGTTAAATAATTACATTGATGTTATGACTGCTTCTTTATTGAGTGAGGTATTGGTTTGAACAAATAAAGCGTTAGACTATGGTATGACATTATCGGGTGAAATATACGAATTTATATTTGGTATTAAAGCCACTGCAAACACGTCTAAAAATAATAATTTTGTTGTTGCTGAAGATCCATGAACTTGAGAACAAAAAATAGATATTAGCAACAAAGGTATATTAGAAACTTTTGCCGAAGAGGAAAAAGATCAATTTATACTACAAGATGAAATGTGACAAGAACAATTAAAAACTTATGGTTTGCGTGGGGCATTATCTTTTGTTGCAATCAGTTCAAATTCAACTGGAGCTAAACTAAATGTTTCAGTGGTAAATGAACCAACAAGATTAAAGATGTATGAAATGGTTGATGGGACTTCGCTGAGACAAGCTGGTCTTACTGAAAGTATTTTTAATAGTTCAGGAATAAGAAACACATCACAGAATTTTGGAATATATTCAGAACACAGTGGAAATCTAGATTGAAAAAATAATAAAGAAAAAGGGTACCAAAGACAAATTGAAAATGTGTTTGTTTTAAGACAACAAATACTTGCAAAATCATTTGGATTTGAATATGCACCTAGAATTGAACAAGAATTCAAAGATCAAATATCAGATATTAATTTTAGAATGGTATCTCTAACGGACAATTGATTAGATAAGGTTACTTTATATTCTGGTTTAATGCCAAAGGCGTCTAATGAAATTTTGATTTCATCAGGGTTTGCAAATTCTAATGGAATCAATGTTGGACAAAGAATCGATATTGGTGGTGGGCATTTTGTAATTTCTGGTATTGCATCTGATGCATTAACTTATTATCCAATTGCTAGTTTGGATGTACCATTGCCAAATAACAGAAAGTCTGCAATTGTATATGGTAAACCTGACACATTATCTAGAACAGGTGATAATGACTATGGTTCAATGATTGATACGAGATTATTTGGATTGTACAATTGAACAGGTGAGGGTAATAAAGAAGAACAAATTAATAAACTAAAATTATCAATGTTCGCAGGTGCTCTAACTATTAGACAAAACCACGATGCCTTAGCTGGGAATACTAAAAAAGAAAAATTTGTTTGATCATATGATATTGTCGATAGAGAAAGTTCAGTATTCAATTTGAACTGAACAATGACTCCGCTATTAATGATGATTTATGAAATTGTCGCACTCTCGCTCGCACTTCTTATTTTAGTGATTACAATAATCACAATGGTTATTGCAATCAAAAAAACAATAGAACTAAATGCGAAAGAGCTAGGTATTTTAAAAGCATTAGGAGTGAGTTCTTCACAACTTGCGTATAGTTATATTTCATATTCATTAATAGTTATGTTTATAACAGTTCCACTTGGTTGAATTCTTGCAAGTTTCTTACAAGAGTTTATGTCTATATTATTTCTAAACTATTCATCAGGATCTAGATGATTGTTTGTTTTTGATCCGAAAGCTATTGCATTGGGAGTATTAGCATTTGGTGTTCTAACGTTAGTTATTTCATATTTAACAGCGTACTTCATATGTAAAAAACCTGTTAACAAGATACTTACAATGAACGCTTCAAAAGAAACAAAATCAAATAAATTCATTGATTGAATTAACGGAACATTCTTTAAAAAATTTGGATTCGGAGTTAGATTCAGTATTGGGTTGGCATCATCTGGATTTAAGAAATCTTTAATAATATTAACTACAGTATTTTTCTCAGGGTTATTTATTTCAACACTGATTGCCATACCTGCAACAGCAACCGGTGTAAGTGATAAATACTTTGAATACACAAATTATAAAAATGAATTTAAATCAACAAAACCAATTTACAATGCACCATTAGGTAAAATTTCAGCATCAGCTACACTTGGTGTAGATGAATATGATGATTTTCTAGTTGATGCAAACGGTAAATTTGGAGACAAGATAGATAACTTCTACACCTCTAATACAACTGCTGGTGCACAAGTAGAATCATCTGTCGTGCCGCATGTGTATTTAAATGATAACAATAATAGAGAATTTAACGCTGGGTGAGTGTATGATGTTCTAGCTAATGGATTGCCAGGAAACACTGAACAAGTACCGTTGCTATCACCATTATTGTCTGTAGCTGCAAACAACCTAGCTGAAACTGGAGGTAAACTATTTTCAATAGTGGACTTCCAAAGAATATTAGAATGAACACTTCATAAAAAACCAAATAATTATGAAATTTTAAGTGATGCGTTTGAAGATAAGAAACAAAAAATTAATGAAGTTACAAGTTTACTAAATGGAGTTGTACCTCGAATATTGACTATGTTAGTTCCGGATGCGGCAGCAGCTGGAGGAGATAGTTGAAAAGAACAAATAATTAGTGTTCTATTGGGTACTGCTCCGAACTTTATAAAAGGTTATGTAAATAAATCAGATAACCGAGTTAACCAATTCGGATTTGGGTGATCTACTTGAAGTTATGTTCCCGGAAAGGATACTTTTGTGACTAGAGTTTCTGCAAACTCTGATAGAGGAAATGTTAACTTTATTGGTTTACCAACTGACCAATCTGCATTTGAAATTGGAGATGATAATGCATTCCAAGTTGATGATATTAATTATCAAAAATTAGAAAATATGATCTTTTCGTCAAATCTAAATGAAAATGAAAAAGATATTGTTTTAAATAATGGACACAAACTATATGACAGTGCAACAAAAACATTAGACATTCCAGCTTCATTTAACCACCAAGCAAACATTACGTATAAAAAAGGTGAGTTAAATAATTTATCAACTGAAATCCAAGCTTGAACATTAGACAATGAAAACATAGTTGTCCCACAACAAGCTTGATTGTATGATGATACAAATTTCCAAAGAGATTTTAATAAAGATGTATTGAATGAAAGGTTTGTCCAACAAAGCAAAGACAATAGTAAATATTGATTACCTGTTGATATGTTGAATAAGTCAAAATTAACGTATGCTCCAATATGGAACGAAGATGATTCGTTGGCTGCTAACGCTTTTGGATTTGGTGAATTCTACCAAACTAAAACTGAAAATGAATTTGAATGAAATACAAGAATGAGACCATATTATTCATATGATGATATTTATTTGGTATTGCCTGAAAAATTTGCAAAAGAGCATCTAGACATAGCATATAATTCTGCAGCACCTAATGATCCAAAAAATTGAACAAAAGATCTAACAAGTGAAGAGTTGCCAATAGCAACAGTTAATGCATGAAAAAATGCTGGATTATCTGATGCTGAGGTTAAAAACTTTGTTGGGTTCAAACCGTATTCATTGAAATATAATAAGGGATATGTTCCTCCTAAAACCAACTTTGTAGATGGACAACTTGACCAATTGACAAGTGGATATGTTAATTGATACATTGCATTACAACACTCAAAAAATCCAATGGTAATGAAATTAGCAAATCAAGAATTTAAATATGATAAATTCTTGACAAATACATTTGGAACTTCAGCAATTGAAAATGTTAATGTAACAAAAACAGACACACTAAATACATATGGTGAAAACACTATTATTATTGACCAACGATTAGCTAATATAATTAGTGGTCAAATAAATTCATATTACGTGCCATACAATTATGAAGTTGATGACCTATCAACTGCGACACCATTAATGAATGGAACAATTGACACTGGTGTAAAAATGTACGAACAAGTAAGTGCAATAGATAATCTAAATAGACCATTAGAACAACAAACTCTAATGGTGGATGGGCAATATGCAAAACCTGTCAATAGAAGTTTCACTGGATTACTTTCAAACATTGAAGAACCGCAAACAATTACAACACAAGTAAGCTTTGGAGAATACACAAAGTATGGTTCTAAAACAATTGGTGGAGCAGAAATGAGTGGTTCTAACCTTGATGGACTAGATATGGTCTTATTAAGTGAAATGAGAGCCCTTATGAGTACAACATCTATAGTTATTGCATCAATTACTGCAATTATGATTGCGGCAGTTATTATAGTGTCTACATTGTCTACGATTCTTGTTTCAGATTTATTTGTTCAACAATATAAAAGATTTATGGTTGTTATGAAATCAATGGGTTATACAAACTGACAAATAATTTCGTACACAATGGGACCAACATTTATTGCATCATTTATTATGTTCTGTATAGCTGGTTTCTTAGGAAACTTTGCACTATACATAACGGTGTATTTAATTAGTACATTTGGATTTGCAATTCCATATGCAATAATTTGGTGATCTCCAGTTGCTGCATTCATATTGGTTATTGGTGCATTGATTTTCTCTTTCTGAATTTCGACAATTGAAATTAGAAAGACGTCACCAAGTAAAGCCATGAGCGTTACTGAATAATTATTAATAATATAAAAATATATTAAAACAATCGCTTAAAAGGCGATTTTTTATTACGACCAATATTGGAAATCAATACTTTCAAATAACTTTAGAAAGTATTGCTTTTTTTTTTTTTTTGTCCAAAATATATCTAAAATATAAGGACTCAACCCAATGAAATCAAACATTTTTTTAATGTTTAAACAAGGTATAAAAGGTGTATTTAAATTTAAAATACAGTTTTCAATAATAGTTATTCTTTCGTTTTTGGCTTCACTTGTTTTGACGTTATCGATTTCTGTTGAAAATAGAATTACAACAGACCATAAAAAAACAATGAACAAACTAGGGGATGTTGACTACGTTTGAGATTATAAAGTTGGTTCTGGTACATCGACTGATTCAAAGACTTCAGCATTAGTGCCTGTGATGGATTTTGTGAATTATCAATTTGTAGATATATTTGATGATAAAGAAGATGCCAAAGTCAAAGATGTAATAAGTGAATACAATGTTAATGTTTCTAGTTTTGAAAACATTGAAGGATTTGAAGAAACTTTTATAACAAAATCATTTGCAAAAGAAGTGTTTGAAAAAGAATTCTCCAAAGCAGTAAAAATTAAAAATGAATTAAAATTAATTGTTGATCGTAGTTATTCGTCTGCGGATTTTTTAGCATCAAAAATGAGACCCTTATATACTGTGTTTCAAACAGAGATTTATGAAAATTTTAAAGTTGATTTTTTTGAAACGCCAAAAGACTATGTAAAAAATACAACCGCATACAAATTCATTAATCAAAAAAACATATTAGTAAATCAAATTAATAGACAAAGAATCAATGAAACAAGTGATTCAAAAATGCTATTAGATTATTTAGATGTAATGATTTCATCAGTTTTAAGTGAAGTATTAAATTGAGCATACAAAGCTGATGGATTTGGAATTGCGGATTCTGAAACATATGAATTTATTTTTGGGTTGAACTACAACAAAACTACAAGTAGTAATTTTGTTGTAGGTGAATCTGAGGATAACAATTGGATATGGGAACAAAAAATAAACACAAACTCAACTACAACACCAAATACAAAAAGATTAGGTTCAAATTGAAAAGATGAATTAATGAAAAATGGATTACGAGGATCATTATCATTTGTGGGAATTAATGAAGAAACTGAAAAAGGTTTTGTTATCAACGAACCAACAAAATTAAAAATGTTTGAAGTTTTAAACGAGGGTGAGATTGGAAGAGGTTTGTCAGAGAGTATGTTTGCAAATGCTACGTTAGATATAAGCAACTCTGACTTAAGCAAATATAAAGCAACATCAAACTATGGCGTTGTCTATGATGATTATCAAAGACAAATTGAAAAAGTGTTTGTGCTTAGACAAAAATTTATAGCAAATGCATTCAATTTTGATTATCTTGCAAGAGTAGAGCAAGAATATAGAGACCAAATATTGGATATTAATTTTAGAATGGTAGTTTTAAATGATGATTGATGAAATAAGGTCACATTGTATTCTGGTTTAAAACCCAAAGCATCTAATGAGATATTGGTGTCATCAGGATTTGCAAATGCCAATGGCATAAAAGTAGGTCAGAGAATAGATATTGGTGGTGCAAACTTTGTAATATCTGGTATTGCATCTGACGCACTGACTTATTATCCGATCTCTAATTTAGAAATACCATTACCAAACAATAAAGATTCAGCAATTATATATGCAAGACCAAAAACTCTAAAACAAGTAGCCACTGGTCAATATGAGAAATTAGTTGATACTAGAATTTTTGGAATATATCAAGCAAATAAAAATTCAGTTGAAAAAGAAAAAGACTTTGAAAAATTAAAACTATCAATGTTTGCCGGGTCAACTACAATTAGACAAAATCATTTGGCACTAAATGGAACTATGCCGATAGATGATAATTTCATTTGGTCATATAATATCCAAGATATTGAAAGTTCTGTATTCAATTGGAACTGACGTGCAGTTCCATTGTTTATGACGGTATATAAAACAGTTTCATACACATTGGCTGCAATCATCTTAGCAATTACACTAATAACTATTATCATTGCAATTAAAAAAACAATTGAGTTGAACACGAAAGAACTTGGTATTTTAAAAGCAATGGGGGAAAGCGCATCTAGTTTATCTTTTGGATACATATCGTATGCATTGATTGTTATGTTTATAACTGTGCCTTTGGGATGAATCGCTGGGAGTTTTTTACAAGAACTCATATCAACATTGTTTTTGAACTACTCGTCAGGACCAACATGATTCTTCTTATTTGATCCAGTGGCAATTGGATTGGGTATGTTAGTATTTGGTGTTGCCACATTACTGGTTTCGTATTTCACAGCGTACTTCATTTGTAAAAAACCAACACTAAAAATATTTTCACTAAATGCCACAAAGGGAATTAAGTCAAGCAAAATAATTAATTGAATTAACAAAAGACTATTTGTAAAAATGAATTTCGGTTTTAGATTTAGTATGAATTTATTGTCATCTGGATTTAAAAAATCACTAATAATTTTGGCTACTGTATTTACATCTGGGTTGATTGTATCAACACTGATATCGATACCAGCCACAGCTACAGGGGTAAATGAAAGCTTCTTCAACTATACAAATTATAAAAATGAACATCGAACAACAAAACCCTTATACAATGCACCGAACGGAAAAATGACTTTTTCAGTTACTCCTGGTATTGATGAATATGATCAATATCTATCAGATGCCAATGGTTTATTTAACGGTAAAATTGATAACTTTTATAAATCAAATACTGTCGCAGGACCTCAGTTAGAGTCATCATTAATTCCTCATTTATTTTTGAATAAATCTACAACAAAGAACAACAAGTTAGAAGGTCAATGGACATATTCAAGATTTGCAGAAAATAAGGAAAGTGAAACAGGAGATGATGCGTTGCTCTCAGCAATTGTTGCAATCTCTGCAAACAACCTTGGAGACATGGGTGGGAAAGTATTTTCAATTGTTGACTTCCAACGTGTAATTGAATGAATACTACATGAAAAATACAATGGAACAGCTGAAGAAGCAATAACTTCTAAAACAAAACAAATTGACAGAATTTCAAGTTTACTTAATACTGTAATTCCTCAATTAATGAACATACTGATTCCAGATGGATCATCTTCTGGTAACGGAACGTGAAAAGAGCAAGTTGTATCAGTGCTTCTTGGAACAGCTCCAAACTTTATTAAAAGTTATGTAAACAAATCAGAAAACAGAATTAACCAATTTTCATTTGGGTGATCAAATTGAAATGTTGTACCAAGTACTGATACTTTGGTTACAAATGTAAGTGTTGCTCCAAATAGTGGTACAAAAAATGTAAATTTAATTGGTATACCAAAAGACCAAAAAGCATTTGATTTAGCTGGTGAAGAATCATTTCTATTAGATGATGAAATATATTCTAAGCTTGAAAATTTATTGTTTGGAGATATTGCGGTCAATGAAGACATAGAACTTAAACCAGGATTTAAGTTATTTGACAAAGAAACTGGTACTTTGAATATTCCAGCTTCATTTAACAAACAATCTAATATAGTTAACCAAGCCGGAAAAATCAAAGACATTTCAACCAAGATAGAGGGTTGAACTCTAGAAAATGGTAAGTCAATGGTTCCAAAACTTGCTTGATTATATGATGACAACAACTTTCAAACTAAATACAATGAGTATAGAGATGAAGAAAAGTTCCTATTAAAATCAAACTTAAATGAAAAAAATCACTATTGATTACCAGCTGATATGTTAAATAGATCAAAATTAACATATGCACCTATTTGAGAAGAGCAAGATGTACAAGAATTATTTTATGAATCAGAGCTATCAAAAGACGCTTTTGGATTTAATGAACTATTTCAAACAAAGGATGGTGGTTGAAAACCAAGAATGAGACCATATTACTCATATGAAGATGTTTATTTAATACTTCCACAAAGATATGAAGAATCTCATCTAAACGTTGCAAATGAGGCTAATTTTGATTCATCAGACCCAAACAAGTGATCGACACGCATGCCTTATGAAGAGGTTCCCCTTGAAACAAGTCAAGGATGAATAGATTCTGGAATTGATGAGAAAGAATTGAAAGACAAAGGTTATATCGCAATCAAACCTTATTCATTAAAATACAATGAAAAATATGAATCTCCAAAGGTTAACTTTGTTGATGGGCAACTTGAAAATTTAACTGCAGGATTTGTTAATTGATATATTGCACTTGGATATTCAACAAATCCAGACACAATGAAATTAGACACAAATACATATGAATATGAAAAGATGTTGGGTACATTTCAAAAACCTATAAAACAAATAAACATAATTAAAACAGATACTGTATCAACTTATGGAAGTGAATCTATTCTAATTGACCAAAGATTAGCCAACTTAATTTCTGGATATAATAATACATTTACTGTTCCATACAATTATGTAATTGATGATGAAACAACAAAAACAGAATTGATTCCAGGATATGGACTATATCAATATGATCACTTTAGCCCAAATGAAAATATTGATAGAAGTATTGAAGACCAAAAATTTCAAATTAACGGCATACCAATTGAACCAATAAATAGAACATTTAATGGATTGCTATCAAATGTTGAAGAACCTCAAACAATCACAACTCAAGTGAGCTTTGGTGAAGAGGTTAAGTATGGTGCAAAAACACCTGGAGCAAACGAAGTTTGATCTGCAATGCCACTTGATGGTTTGGATATGACACCAATAAGTCAAATCCAAACATTGCTAAATACTACATCTATTGTTATTGCTTCGATCACTACAATATTAATTGCTTCGGTTATAGTTGTGTCAACTTTATCAACAATTTTAGTATCGGATTTATTTGTTCAACAATATAAACGATTTATGGTAATTATGAAATCTATGGGATATACAAACTTTCAAGTAACACTATATACAATAGGGCCAACATTTGTTTGATCTGTAATTCTATTTTGTATATCAACCGTTATTGGAAACTTACTATTATGGTGAGCAATATATCTAATAAGTGTTTATGGATTTGCAATACCTTATGTAGTAATCTGATGATCTCCGATCGCTGCATTTATACTTATTGTTGGTTCGCTAATTCTTTCATTTTGAATTTCAACAATTGAAATAAGAAGGATGTCACCAAGCAGGGCATTGGTAGTAAATACTTAACAACAAAATAAACCTCAGGGTTTATTTTTTTATATAAAAAAATCACCAACGTATGCTGGTGCCTCTAGTTCTAAAATTATGTAATTTATTTTTGTATTAAGCAATGAATTATATTAGGCCATTAGCTTTCAAAACTCGTTCTAATTCAGTTAGTCTCATTTTTGTATCCTGAAGTTCTTCTTTGGTACCTTGAAGTTCTGATTTAGTCACTTTAAGTTTTGCATCAGTTTCCGCAAGCATTTCTGAACATTTTTTTGTAAAAATTGGCATGATGATTTCCTCTAACAACTTGGCTGATAATTTGTTTACGGATTTATTATGTTTTTTATTATTAAGTCAATGAATTATATTAGGCCATTAGCTTTCAAAACTCGTTCTAATTCGGTTAATCTCATTTTTGTATCCTGAAGCTCTTCTTTGGTACCTTGAAGCTCCACTTTAGTCACTTGAAGCTCTTCTTTAGTACCTTGAAGCTCAACATTAGTTTCCGCAAGCATTTCTGAACATTTTTTTGTAAAAATTGGCATGATGATTTCCTCTAACAACTTGGCTGATAATTTGTTTACGGATTTATTATATCTTTTTTTACCTTCACTTCCAGTGTTGGTATCTTGTCCATATCTTTGATTAAAGTAGTGATCCATATCTGTAAAAATATTTTCAAAGTTGCTTTCAATTGAATTTACAATAATTTCATCTTTATCATCTATTGATGAATCAATTTTTATAGTTATCTTTTTTAGGTGTTTCATTTTTATTCCTCCACATTCTACAACGTCACAATATAAAAATTAACTCGCCTAAATTTAATAAAATAGTAAATTGAAAAACACCAGCGTATGCCGGTGTTTATAGTTATTAAATTATTCTGGTTTAATTACTTAATTAAACGGTTGTATCATTCAACAATTAATGCTTCATTGATTTCTTGGTTTAATTCGCTTCTTTCTGGAAGTGATTTAAATTTACCAGCCATTTTAGTTTTATCGAATTCAACAAATTTTACTGTTGAAACATTAGCTCCAAGTGCTTCTTTCATTTTTACACTTTTGATTGATTTCTCTCTAACTGAGATTTTATCTCCAACAGTTAAAATGTGAGAAGGGATATCTAATTTTTTACCATTAACAAGGATATGTCCGTGAGCAACAATTTGTCTTGCTCCTTGACGAGTCATTGCTAATCCCATTCTGTAAACTATGTTATCTAAACGACTTTCTAATCTTTGTAAGAAAGCTGTACCAATAACACCTTTTTCTTTTTTAGCTTTGATGTATGTGTTTCTGAATTGTCTTTCAGTAATCCCATACATAAATCTTAATTTTTGTTTTTCGTGTAATTGAGTTCCATATTCTGAAAGCTTAACTCTACGTGCTCCATGTTGTCCTGGAGCTGTAGTTCTTTTTTTACCTTTTGAAAACTCTTTACCATCTTCTCTAATTGAGAAACCGTAACGTCTAGCTTTCTTAAAGGTAGATCCTGTAAATCTTGACATGATTTATCTCCTTATTTTATTTCCTAAGAAAAACCTAGATACTTCAACACTCTAATCGAGGAAGTGTAGTGTTCACCTTTACTGCAAAGGTTACGACTATCTATTTCACTAACTAAGAACTCAACTATGTGAGAATGCAGATATCGAAATTTAACTTAAAAATATTATAGCAAAAAATAATTTTATATTTTTAATATATATAATTAATGTAATAAGGGGGCCACATGAATAATTGATCAATCGGACAAATAATTGGCTTCTCTGCATTCATTATTTTCGCCATTGCAACATTAATATTTTTGCTACTTTTAATTGGTAGTCGATACATTTTAAAAACCCAAGCTCATTGTTTAAAGGAACTTACAATTATTCATAAAAACCCGGTTAAGCACAAATTACAACGTATTCAAGATATCTCATTAAAAACTGCCACGTTTCTAAATGAACTAGATATTTGATGATCAAATTACGAACATCTATTAATGAATGAACTAAATGGAACAATCGTTGATTTAAATGAGTTTTCAAAAGAAAGAAAAAACTTAATACCAACACCAAACAATATTAAAAAAATAAAATTGTACAAATCACAAATTGAAGATATCAAATCAAAAATGTACATCATGCAAAAAGAAGTAGAAAATGCTTTGATGGTCGAAGACCTACAAAGAACATCTATTACTTTTTATAAAATAATTTTTGAAGATATCAGAAAAAACATCGATATATTATTAACTGCATACCCAGAGTTAAATAGTGATGGAGCAAATCAAATCCTTTCTAGAATTGATGTTTTGTTTTTAACATTCAATTCAAAGCTTACAGCTGGATTATTTGAAGGTAGTTTAGAAACGCTTTCACAAATTAGAGAGTCACAAATTTATATGATAGAACTAATTGACTTAGTTCCATATTTATTAACTCGTATAAATACTAAGATCCCAAACCATATTGAAGAGTTGCGTGAAAAGTATGCTTCACATATGAATGCAAAAAATGCACATCATTCAAAAAACTCACAAGCATTCAGTGACCTAGAAAAAAAAGTAAATCAAAAATCAAAAGAAGTAAAAGAGCTGGTTAGTGCTTGAAATATGAAAAAGGGTTTAAAAGAACTTGAATCAATTTTTAAATTATTTAATGAGTTCAATGGATCAATTGTTACAGAAGATAAATTGAAGGATTACTTCATTGAAAATATAGATACAATTAGAGAGATAATTAAAACAGTTGAAAGTTCAGTTACAGCAATCGATAAGGGGTTCTCTAATGTTGAATCAATTAATAAAGTTCCAACTTTAGAAAAGAAAGAATTTGACAGAGCAAAATCAAACTTTAATTCATCAAGAACAAAATTACAAAGTAATTTTTCTGATTGAGATTATTTCATCTCAAGAAAGCATACTGCAGATATAAAAGTCATAAAAGATAAACTAGTTAAAGAGTTGGGAACAATCTTAACTTCAATTGATAACTTTGAAAATTCATCAAGAATTATTGAAAAGTCTTTATCAACAAAAGATAAGTACATTTCTAAAATTGGATTTATCAGAACTCTGTTAGATCAAATTGATAATAAAATTTCAGTTAACAAACACATGACAGAATTAGAGCCATTAAAACAAAAGTGTTTAGAGATTAATGCTGACTTAGAAAACTTTATAAACACAAGACAATCAGAATTTGAAAACAAATCCTCAAGAGAACAATTACTTGAAGAGATATCAAAAATTGAAAACGATACATGAGATCTAGAACGTAGTTTAAAAGATTACATTTTTGCGGACTTCATTTCTCAAGAACTATTAATGTATCTTGAAAAATTCTCAACATCAAACTTCCAAATTGATCATGCATTAATCAACTTAGAAGAAATGTACAAAAATAGAGAAATGGATAAACTAATTCCTGAACTATTAAATATTTTGGATGCGCTAAGGAAAAGATAAAACAATGAAAAGTATTTTAGTTAGATATGGTGAATTAACTCTAAAAGGAAACAATAGAGATATATTCATTGATAAATTAAATAAGAATATTAAATTTAAACTTAAGCCGTTTAAATCTTTTTTTGAATACAAAAAAGATAGAAATAGTTTAGAACTAGAATTACTTGATGAAAATTATATTGAACCAATATTAAAAGAACTAAAAGATGTGTTCGGAATTTATTCACTATCTATAGCTGATCGTGTTGAAAAAGACCCGAAGCTAATAATTAAAAAAGTACTAGAAATTGCTCCAACACTTTCTGGGCATTCATTTAAAGTTGAGGTCTTGAGAAAAGATAAATCATTCCCAGTTAGATCAGATGAATTCAAAAGAGAGATTGCAACTGAGATATTAAAATCAATTCCAAACATAACAGTTGATGTTAAGACTCCTCAGAAACTTGTAAGTGTACTTATTAAAAATAACTACACTTACATATTCATTGACAGAATTGATGGTCTAAAAGGTTTACCGGTTGGAACATCAGGAAAAGGGCTTTCTTTAATTAGTGGTGGAATTGATTCACCAGTGGCTAGTTATCTATCGTTGAAGCGTGGAATGAAAGTTGATTACTTACACTTCATGACGCCACCTCATACGACACCAGAAGCTGTTCTAAAGGTTTTTGATCTAATCAAAACAACAGCAAAATATAATATGAGAGATTTCAACTTTTATGTTTGCGACTTTTCAATGTTGTTAAAAGAGCTGATGCACATGAAAGATGATTCTTATAGAATCACTATCATGAGACGTGTGTTTCTTAAAATTGCAAATAAGCTTGCAGACAAAATAGATGCACAAGCAATTATTACTGGTGATGCACTTGGACAAGTGGCGTCACAAACAATTGAATCAATGAATGTTATTGGATCAGTTTCTGAGAGACAAATTATTAGACCACTTGTTACATACGACAAAGAAGAGATAATTAAAATATCAGAAAAAATTGGAGCATATGAAATTTCAATATTACCATTTGACGATGTGTGTTCAATCTATGTTCCAGACAAACCAGTAATCAAACCAACATTAAAAAAAGCACTAGAACAAGAAAATGAATTAATGTTGGATGTAATGATTGATAAAACTGTTAATGACTCAATTAAAAAATATTATCTTAAGGATGGTGAATGAGTTGAAAGCTAAAAAACAAAAAAACATCGTTGGTGTTATTGACGGAATTGAAATTAGTAAACGTCATGAATTTGAAGAAGTAGAAGAAACAGTTGAAAAGATAAATACACCGTATTTAAAAATTAATACAAAGAAATCTACAAACATTAACAGGATTGAAATAAATAAAATCAATACTCAAAAGAAAAGAAAGAAAAGATTTATTGAAAAGATAAATGTATTTGCATTAATGATCGGTATTGTTATTTTCATAACAATAGTCGTGTTTGTTTCATATATTTTATTTGTACTTATTATCTAAAACAGGAGATGTCTTAAATGTTAAATTTACTAAACATTAAAAGTTCATACAATTTCTTTCAGTCAAATATAAGAATTGAAGACTACATCAAATTTGCAATCAACAACAAATTTGATGCAGTTTTTTATGCGGATAAAAAAGTAATGTACGGATTAGCTGAGTTTAGTAGTTTAGCTACAAAAGCAAAAATTAAACCAATAGTTGGATTAAGTCTTGACATTAATAATGATCAAGTAATATTCTATGCAAAAAATATAGATGGATTCAAGGTACTTTCAAAGCTCTCTTCTGATTTAAATTCAGATGTAGAAGTGGATGTGAAAAAGATTATATCTAAATCAAACAACAACTTAGTTGTTGTTTATTGTCCTTGATTTGAAATAAATACATCCTTAGCAGATCGTTTGAAATCATTTACAACTGATTTTTATTTTGGTGTAAATGATAGAAACTTCAGAAAATTAGATGGACAAAAAAATCTTGTTTTTTCAAATGAAATAAGAACTTTAAAAAAACAACCAATTGATTTAAATGTGGTTGAAATCTTAAATTCAATTTCTAAAAACTCAAATGAAGATATGGTTCCAAACTGTCATTACTTTGGTGAAGACGAGATTAAAAGCTTCATAGATCCTCAAATGCATAATAAAAATATTAAGCAAATAATTGATGCGTGTTCATTTGATCTGTTTGAATCAAGTGAAAAACACTTAATGAAGTTTGGTGATAAAGAAAATTCATTGGAATTAATATCAAGTACGTGTTTAACTACCTTAAAGAAGTACATTAAATTAAATAATTTAGATATTGAAGAATACCAAAAACGATTAGAATATGAACTTGATGTAATTAAACAAATGGGTTTCATTGATTACTTTTTAATTGTTTGAGACTTAATAAACTTCTGTAGAAAATCAAAAATTATAGTTGGTCCAGGTAGGGGTTCTGCGGCAGGTAGTTTAGTTTCTTTCTTATTGGGAATAACATGGTTAGACCCAATCAAACATGGACTTTATTTTGAGCGATTCTTAAATACAAAAAGAGTAACAATGCCAGACATTGACATTGACTTTGAAGATGAAAGAAGAGATGAAGTATTGGTTTATTTAAATAAAAAATACGGGGACAAGTTTGCAACGATTTCAACGTTCCAAACTTTCGGTGTAAAAAATGCAATCAGAGATTGCGGAAAAGCACTGAACGTTTCTGAAAATGATATTGAAAGAATGTCAAAACTAATTGATCAAAAACATTTATTTGATATTGAAGGTGCAATAGCAAGTTCACCAAGACTGGAAGCTATCATAGATAAATATCCCAATTTAGTTCGTGCAATTAAATTAGTCTTGGGTCGTCCAAAACAAGTGTCAACTCATGCGGCTGGTGTTGTTTTTTGTGACAAACCAATTAGTGAAGTTATGCCTGTTAAAAAAGCAACTACTGGAATTTATCAAACACAATTTCCAATGGATCATCTTGAAGAGTTGGGTTTAATAAAAACAGATATTCTTGGTTTAAGAAATTTAACAACAATAAAAAATACTTTGAGTTTCATAAACAAAGATGAACAAAAAGTATCACTAAGACAAATTGTTTTAAATGATAAAAAGACATTTGAATTATTAAGTAAAGGTGATACTTCAGGAATTTTTCAATTTGAATCAAAAGGGATGATTGAAACTTTGGTTGGTGTAAAACCAAAAACTCTTGAAGACCTTGCTGTGGTTTCTGCATTGTACAGACCAGGACCACAAGATATTATTGGTGAATTTATCAATTACAGAAATAAAAATGAACAACAATTAATTGAACCGCGTGTTGATGTGATTTTAAAATCAACAAATGGGTTCATTGTTTTCCAAGAACAAATTATGGAGATATTTCAAAAGATTGGTAATTTCACTTTAGGTGAAGCCGATATTGTGCGTAGAGCAATTAGTAAAAAAGATTCAAAACAAATGGATCAATATAAAACTACATTTATAAAAAACTCAGTTAAAAATAGTATTGATGAAAAAATCGCAATCAATATTTGAAATCACATCGTTAGATTTGCAGCATACGGTTTTAACAAATCTCATGCTCTTGCGTATGCAATGATTTCATATTGACAGGCGTATTTCAAAGCAAACTATACAACTGACTTTTATTTAGCGCAGTTAAATGCCTCAATAAAAAATGGCTCAAAGACTAGTGAAATAATTCAGGAATTAAATAATAGACATATTAAACTTGATAAACCAAACATCGTTAATCCGATTGCAAAATATGAGTTTATTAATGGGTCAATACAAATGCCACTAACTGTTATAAAAAACATTACTGAAACATTTGTAAGTAGTCTACAAGATATAATGGAAGATAAAGAATGTCAGACAAATGTATATGTAATGTTTCATAAGTTATTTTCTAAATATCCAGAAACAATAGCTAACTATGAAACAATGGTTTATTCAGGAATGTTAGATACTTATGGTTTGGCTAAAACTACATTGTTGAAATTTAAAAAGATATTCTTAGCATTACAAAATTCTAAACCTGCAAAAAATATGAATCTAAAGAACAAAACCGATATTGATAATCCATTGGATTACGTTGCATATGAATTCGAATACTATGGATTTTACATCAATTCACACCCAACAGAAATATATAAACTTTCACTAAACATCAACTCAATTAAAATTAAAGATGCTAATCAGTTAAATAGGACATATGATATTTATGCACTGATTACAAGTGTTAGAGACTTCACTGATAAGAATGATAATAAAATGGCCTTCTTAACAATCGAAGATGAAAGTGGTTCATTAGAAATATATGCTTTTGCTTCGACATATGAAAAATACAAAGACAAAATCAAAAACAATGAATTAGTTAATATAAAAATAAACAATAAAGAATATAAGGGAAAAGTAAGTTCGACATTACTAGAAATAAAATAATGAAAAAAATATTATTAGTTGATGGAAATGGTTTGCTTTATAGAGCGTTCCATAGTTCATCATATTCACAAATGAAAACAAGTAAAGGCATTCCAACAAATGCTGTTTTCACATTTATAAATATGTTAATGAACTTTATCAAAGCTAATGAATATTACAATACTGTTGTTTTACTAGATAAAGGAAAACAAACATTCAGACATGAAAAACTTGAATCTTATAAAGCCACAAGAAAAGATACACCCGATGATTTAAAGCCACAATTTGCAGTTGTTCGTGAATTTCTAAAATCAGCAAATATTGATCACTTCGAAATGACAAATTACGAAGCCGATGATTTGATTGGTTCTTTGGCTAAAAAATATTCAACTGATTTTGAAGTTGAAATTCTTTCAAACGACAAAGACATGTTGCAACTAATAAACGATAACACACACGTTATCAAACAAAGAAATAAAGAAACTACAATTATTGATACTCAATTATTGTTTGAAGAAACTTCATTAACTCCAAATCAAATAAGAGACTTCAAAGGATTATGTGGAGATGGTTCTGACAACATAAAAGGTGTTGCTGGAATTGGTGAAAAAACAGCAACTAATCTTTTGACAGAATACGGATCACTTGACGAAATTTATTCAAACATAGAAAACATTAAAGGCAAAACAAGAGAAAAGTTAATTGCCGGAAAAGAGTCTGCATATCTTTCAAAAGAAATTGCAACAATTAAATGCGATCTTGAAATACCCGGATATGAAAATAATGAATTTAACTTAAATAAAGAAGGCATGAAATTATTTTTAGAAAAATATGAAATGAGAACTTTATTGAAAAAGTTCTCATTTGAAGCTATTGAAAAGAGACCGATAAGTACAACAATAAGTGAAGAAATTAAATATGAAGAATTAAAAACTTGAAATCCTAAACTTGCAGATGAAGTTAACTATTTATATTTAGAAACATTAAACGAAAACTACCACAACTCAACAATAATAGGTGTAAGTATTGTGAATAACAATGGTGGATATTTTTTAGATTTAGAAAAAGAAACAAACAAAGAAATTAATATTTTTAACTGACAAGAAGAATCATTTTCAATTGATGATAATTTTCAATCATTTTTATTAAAATCAAAATTTAAAACATATGACATTAAGAAGACTATATTTGTTTTGAATAAATTAGGTTATAAAACAAAGAATGAAAACTTTATATATGACGCTATGATTGCAGGATATGTTTTAGATGCCAACATTAAATCAAATATATTTGCGTTAAATGAAAAATTTACAAGCAACGAAATAAAAAATACAGATGATGTATTTGGAAAAGGTGCAAAAAGAACAACTGTGATTGAACAAGATGCTAAAGCAAAATACATGATCGATTGTGCAAATGTAATTAAAGAAAGTGAAGTTGAAATAATAAGAACACTAAAAGAAAATGAACAATTGAACTTATATGAATATATTGATCTTCCATTTTCATTTGTGTTATTAGATATGGAACAAAATGGTGTAACAATAGACAAACCAGAACTAGTAAAACAAACTAAGCTAACATTTGAAAAAATAAAAAATATTGAAAATGATATTACAAAAGTTACAAATGAAATTTTTGACGAACCGTTTAACCCGGCATCTCCAAAGCAAGTGTCCGAATTATTATTTAATAAGTTAAAACTAAAGAATATTTCAAAAGGAAGTACAAGTAAAGAAGTTTTAGATGAATTAATTAATGAACATGAAATTGTTGGTTTGATTTTACAACATAGAAAATATTCAAAACTATATTCAACATATCTTGTTGGATTTGAAAGATACATTGAAGAGGATAATAAAGTTAGATCAATTTTTAACCAAACTTTAACAAACACTGGGAGACTATCTTCTGCATACCCAAATGTTCAAAACATTTCTATCAGAGATAATGACCAAAGACAATTTAGAAAAATATTTGTAGCTGAAGATAAAAAAATATTTATTAGCTTTGACTATTCACAAATTGAATTACGAGTACTTGCTGAAATCGCAAACGAAGAAACACTTACTAAAATATTTTCAGATAATAGAGATGCACATGCTGAAGCTGCAAAAATGATTTTTGCACAAGATGAAGTAAGTTCAGAACAAAGAAGAATTGCAAAAATATTTAACTTTGGAATCTTGTATGGATTAAGTGAATTTGGATTAGCAAGAGATTTAAGTGTTTCTGTTCCAGAAGCAAAACTGTTTATAAAAAATTATTATTCTACATTTTCAGATATTCAATCATTTAAACAAAGAACATTAGAAGATGCACTTTTAAATGGTTATGTGAAAATGATTTCAAACAGACGAAGATACATAAGTGAACTCGTTAGTCCAAACAGACAAGTTAGATCATTTGGAGAAAGGGCTGCAATAAATGCTCCAATCCAAGGAGTTGCTGCTGATATATTAAAAGTTGCAATGAATGAAATTTTTGAAAGGAAATTAGACCTAAAATTTGTAGGACAAATTCATGATGAAATTATTCTTGAAATAAATGAAAATGACTTTGACAAAATTAGTTCAATTATAAAAGACATTATGGAAAATGCGCTTGAGTTATTATTTAAAAAACTAAATAGCAATCAAAAACCAAAAGTTAAAATGGAGGTACAGGGATCACGTGGTAAAACATGATTTGATCTAAAATAATATGCCAGAATTACCAGAAGTAGAAACGGTTGTCAGGGTTTTGAATAAACAAATCAAAAATAAGACAATAAAAAAACTAAACATTATTTATAAAAAAATTTTACAAAACACAACAGAAGATATAATTTGTAAAACTCTTGAAGGAAATAAAATATTAAACATATCAAGGAAATCAAAATTCATAGTTTTTGAATTTGAAGAAAATGTAATGATAAGTCATTTAAGAATGGAAGGTAAATGATATTATTATCCAAACTTAGAAACAATTCCATCAAAGCATACTGAAGTTAATATTATATTTGATGACGAAACACAACTAATGTATTTCGATACAAGGAAGTTCGGAACTATTCATCTATTTAAAAAAGATGAGTATGAGAAAGTTAACCCAATTGCCAAACTAGGACCAGAACCTTTTTCCAGTGATATGACTCCTGAAGTTTTATATAAAAAACTTCAGAAAAGAAAAACGCCAATTAAGTCCGTCTTGTTAGATCAAAGCGTAATTGCTGGATTAGGTAATATATATGTAAACGAGGTCTTATTTGAGTGTCAAATACACCCAAATAAGCCGTCTAATGAAATTACATTACTACAATGCCAAAGTATTATAGAAAAATCCATTTTTATTCTAAAAAAAGCCATCGAATATGGTGGAACAACTATAAAAAGCTTCCAATCATCCGCTGAAAATAAAGGTGGATATCAACAGTTTTTAAAAGTTCATTTTAATGAAAATAAACCTTGTAAAAATTGTGGAAATAGTGTAGTCAAAACTTTCATAAATGGCCGCGGTACATATATATGTGTAGTATGTCAAAAATAGAGTGTGTATGTGTGAAACTTTAAAAAACCCATTAAACAATGGGTTTTTTATTTTGGTTATTGATTATTTTCTATAATTTAAAGCAAACTTTTTTAAAGTATTCCATTTTATTTTTTTTGTACTATATTCAACTTAGACATAGAAGGAGGAAGTGCAAAATGGCTGAATTTGAATACAAAATTTTATCATATCCAAACCAAAATTTAATAGATAGAAATTCACTTTCAGCACTTTATCTTCCTATCCTTGGTACTGAGGCCTTTGCGCTATATAACATGCTGTTAATTGAAGCAGAAATAACAAAATCTGCACCTGATTTTTTACTTTCATCTAAAAGATTTGAGAATGCAATAAGTCTTACACAATTAGAAGCACGTAAAGCTTGAAAAATTCTTGGAGCATGTGGTCTAATGGAAATTAAAAAAATACGTGGAGCTGAAAAGTATAACTTTGCGATCAAAGCACCCTTAACTTATGAACAATTTTTTGGCGGGTCAAAAGAAGATGAACAAAAAGGTATTTCAGAAAACCTATGTAAACTTTTATTAAAGAAATTAGGGGATGAAGATTTCAATATTACAAAGTCAATGTTTAGAACAGTAATTTCAGCTAGTTCAAATACTGAAGAATTAGATGATGTAACTGATAGGTTATATGATGTTTTTGATATTGATCTAAATGAATCAGATGAAAACATTGCAGGTGAAATTAGAATTAAAGTTAACAAAGCTTCTCTATTATTAGAAAAAAAATACGATGAACTATTTGACCTATTAACAAATGAAGGAAACTTGATTTTATTATCTAGAAAAAGAAGATTAAAGAAATTGATTATTTCAACCTTCAGAAACTATTCTCTAATTGAAGTAAGTGATTTGTATGAAATATTAAACTCAATGAATGATAAAGAAATTCCTTTAAATGAAAAAACACTTTATGCAGAAGTTCAGTTATTAGAAAACGAATGAACAATGCGCACAAAACAAAACTATTCAGAAAAAGAGTCAAAAGAATCTGAAGCTCTAAACTCAATGGTTGATATTGAGTCACTAGAATATGCGTCAGTAATTGCTGGCAAACAAAACAATATGCAATCAGTTAAAAACATGATTGATGTATTGCGTAGTAAATACATGCTAAAAGATGAGGTGATAAATATCTTAATGTCTTATTCGTCATCTAAAAATGATAGAAAAATTGTTGCAAATTATATATTTAAAATTGCAGAGACATTTGTGTCTAATGGAATTGATTCAATTGAAGAAGCTCATAAGTTTTTAAAATCAATTAAAGAAAAAACTAAGTTCAGTGTATTTTCAAAAAATAATCGTGAAGTAACGTTTGATAAACCAATGGAAGTTGAATATCACGACCCACTTGGAATAACAGATGAAGAAATGAAAAAAATGCTTGGAGAAAATTAATGTATGAAATACGACGTTAAACAAGTAAAACAAAACCCGCTAATCCAAAAGCTGATCAAAGAAAATAAAATTACTGACGAAATTATCGAAGATGATTTAACGGTATTAAATAGATTCTTAAATCAGTTTTTAGAATGTAAAAATAATGGTGGAATGGATAAGTGTGAACAATTTACAAAAGGTAAGCAATTGGATTTATATTTTCAAGACTATAGATTCTATTCTTCGCTAATACCGTGCGTTCATTATTTACATGACAATCCAAATTATTATCAGAACCAAAATTTAATATTTACAGACACAAACTTAGATTCTCAATTTAAGTCAATAAAAGAATTAATTTTAAGTGAATCAAAAAAATCAGAAGTTAACTCTAAGAATATAGCTTCGATTGCAAAAAAAGCAGAAGAAGGATTGTCTAAAAATAAGGGACTTTATTTATATGGAAACGTTGGTGTTGGTAAAACCGAGTTTTTCAAAATAACTGCAAATAGATTTTTACAGAAAGGTAAAAAAGTTTGTTTTATAAAAACGTTGACTTTAACTTCAAATGCTCATGAAGAAATGTTTAGTGAGATAAGATCTAAAAAAACATTAAACATGTGTAAATATGCCGAAGTATTATTTTTAGATGATATTGGTGAAGAAAAACCAACAACATGAAAAAGAGACGAAATACTATTCAACATAATTGACTATAGGTATTCACATAAGTTGCTAACTTTCTTTAGTTCTAATTTAGACTTAAATAAATTAAGAAGTAAATATTCAGCAGTTCACGATTCAAAGCAATCAACTGAAGAAGAAAAAGTAAGTGCTGAAAGAATTGTAGACAGAATTAGAGGGTTGGTAAATGAAGTAGAAATGTTTGGTAAGTCAAGAAGGTAGTTTCAATTAAAAAATGATTATTGAATGTTTACTTTTAGGTGAATAAATAATTTATAATTATAAAAACACCAAGGAGACACCATGAACCAACAAGACAACAGTCAAAAACAAACACTATATTTGGTTGCATACATTTTTGCAATCATAGCTACAGTGATATCTGGACTTTTTATAATTCCATTATTTTGAATGGTACCAATGACTATTATGATTAACAATGCTAAAAAACAAGTAGGAACACCAAACGAAAAACCACATATAGCTTTAGCTATTTGCTCATTACTTTTTCTAGGATTGATTTCAGGAATTTGTATATTGATCGCTGATGTATCGACAAACAATAATACTCAAACAGCAAACACAGTTGTTGTTGAACCAGTTTCAAAAGACGAAGAAGCTACAATTTAATTAGAATTAATTTAACCTAAGTATCGAACAAATGTTTGCATATAAAGGTTATTTTTTAATTAAGTAATAATTAAGTAATAATTAAGTGAGTAATTAACTATTCTCTTTTATAAATCAAAGTAGTATAATTAATTTGTAGTCGAACCATTGCGTTTGATGATCACATACAAAACAGGAGTATACAAAATGAAAAAAATCGCAATTAATGGATTTGGAAGAATCGGTAGATTAGCATTCAGACAATTATTCGGTGCAAAAGACATCGAGATTGTTGCAATCAACGACTTAACAAGTCCTAAAGTATTAGCTTACTTATTAGAACATGATTCAGCACATGGTAAATACATGGCTGGTAAAGTTTCTTTTACAGAAAACTCAATTAAAGTTAACGGAAAAGAAATCAAAATATTAGCAGAAAAAGATGCAAACAACTTACCGTGAGGAAAATTAAACATTGACCTAGTAGTTGAATGTACAGGATTCTACGCTGATAAAGATAAAGCAATGGCACACATTAATGCAGGAGCTAAAAAAACTATTATTTCAGCACCAGCAACAGGTGATTTAAAAACAATCGTATTTGGTGTAAACCACAAGTCATTATCAAAAGATGACGTAGTAGTTTCTGCAGCATCATGTACAACAAACTGTTTAGCACCAGTTGTTAAAGTTCTAAATGATGAATTTGGAATTGTTAAAGGTTTAATGAACACAATTCATGCCGTAACAAACGACCAAAGATTATTAGACTTACCACACGCTGACTTAAGAAGAGGACGTGCAGCAGCATGAAACATTATTCCTTCAAAAACTGGAGCAGCAGCAGCAATCGGAAAAGTTATACCTGCCTTAAATGGTAAATTGGATGGATTATCATTACGTGTTCCAACAATTACGGGATCAATTACAGACTTAACAGTTGAACTTGGTAAAAATGTAACAGTTGATGACATCAACAACGCAATGAAAAACGCAATCAAAAAAGACAAAGACTTAGCATTAGCTATGAACTATGTAGATGTTGAAATCGTTTCAACTGACATTATTGGATCAACATTCGGTACAGAATTTGACTCAACTCTTACAAGAGTTATGACAGTAGACGGTAAACAATTAGTTAAAGTATTCTCATGATACGATAACGAAAACTCATTTACTTCACAATTTGTTAGAACAATCGGACACATGTTGTCTCTATAATAAAGACTTAAAAACATCAGCATTAGCTGATGTTTTTTTTATAGTCCTTTGTCAATTAAGTATTTCTTGATATCAGAACCATATCTGTATTTAACAGAACTATTTGAACTAACAATTCTGTGACAAGGAATTAATAGTGCAATAGGATTTTTTCCAATTTTTGTTGCAATAGAGCGAACAGCTTTTTCATTACCTGCAAGTTTTGCAAATTGCTTGTAAGTTAAATAAGTTTCATAACTGACATTTGCAAGTTGATAATATATGCCTTTTGTATTGTCAGATAAATAATCTAGATAATAGTCTGAGGCATTAAAGACAAATTTCTTTTCTTTAAATAAATTTAGTTTATCTAATACTATGTTATTTTTAGAATCGTCTTCTATTTCAACAATATCAATAAATTCATTAAGTCCTTTGTAGTAAGGTTTGTCCAAACCAATAAAAGCAATTTTATTATCTTTTGTGAGTAGAGAAACTACTTCGTAGTTTTCTCAGTTAAATTTAATTTTATAATATGTCATTTTACCTCCACTATTATTGTATACAATAATAAAAAAGGCAGAGGTAGCGAAAGCTTGAGAAACACTCTTAGAACCTGATCTTGGTAATGCAAGCGTAGGAAGTCCTGAAATGATTTTAATCATGTCTTTTTTATTTGGAGTCCCATATGAAAAATAGACATTTTTTAATTTTAAATATTTCATTAACTGTTATACGGATTTCTTCTTTGATAATAGGTTTTATTTTCTTATCTATGTATATATATAAAAGAGACACAGGGGATAACCCATCGATTATGTATATCGTATTTTTGATAATAACTGTAATGGTATGAATTTCAATTATGGTTTTGAATTTGGTACAAACAATTGTTGAGATCAAAAAAAATATATTGAATGTAGGGATGTGAGTTGTGGCGCTTAGTCTTGAAAGTTTCTTATTATTAAAAAATAAAGAAGACTTTGAGCCAGATTTTGAAATAAAGAAAAACTGAATCGACACCAGAGAAATAGTTATGACATCAATTCTTCTAGCCATTTTTTGAATGTTTTCAGCAATAAATATGTTTATACCAAATCTACCATTTGGTATATCTATTTCCATTAAATTTATCCCATTGTTTGCATCAACAATCTTTTTAAGATTCAGATACTCATTGTGACTTTGCTTGCTTGCGGGGATATCATCATTAATGTTCGCTCCAACAATTATTGCATTTGGTCAATGACTGTTAGAGTACATGTTGGTTCTAATGGTTCCGTGTGTTGGTGCATTGTTCCACGTTAAACGCAGCTCAAAGTTAAATGACTTAAATACAACAATATTAATTTGTACAATTCCATGATTGCTAATATTTATATTTAGAGTCTTAGCAAGTTCAATATATTGATTTGAGTACGCGTGAGATGGTTATAACATAGTGTTATTTGCAATAATATTTAATTTACCAAATACAATGATCGACTTTATAGTTTGCTTGGTTTTACTGCCTGTGTTTTTAAAATTAAAGCAAAACATAAAGATAAAGTAATTATTGTAGGTATAATAAATTGATAATTAAGGAGTTACAATGAAAGAATACAACGTACCTGAAGTACCAGAAGAAGTTTTAATCAAAAACCAAGTTGAGCAAAAAGTAGCTAGAAAAGCATTTGTTAAAACGATTATTTATTATTATGTAAAAGAATGAAGATTAACTATCCCATTATTTTTCATGGCACTTGTATTTGCAGCAACTTCATTAATGCTACCTTTAATCACGTACCAATTAACAATATCAGTTAGATATTTTGAATTTAATGAAACGGATGTAATCAATGGACTAACTATCCCGTTTTGAGGATTGGAGTGATGAAAATTAACTGCAATTACAGTGAGTATTGTCTTGGTTTACTCAGTGGTATCTTATATATTTGATTATGTGGCTTACATGGTTGGTAGAAGAATTGAAATAGATCTAAGAAATAGATCATTAGAGTCTTTAGCAAGACAAGATATATCATATTACTCAGATAAAAAAATTGGAGAGATACTAACAAAGGTCATTTCCGACACACAAATAGTGAGTGATCAAGCTGTTCAAGTTCCGACTCAATTTGGTATTTCTATTTTAGAGTTATTTGCTGGAGCAATTATGATGTTTGTTTTTGCATGACAAATAGCAATTGTGACGGTAACAATATTAATGATAATTTTGCTTTCAATGTTAATTTCATTTGGAGTAACAAGAAAACGTGTTGAAAAAGTAAGGGAATCAATTACTGAAATCAATGGGGATGTAGCAGATAGAATTTCAACAATTCGTTTAATTAAAGCCACTGGTACAGAACAATATGAAACAGATAGATTCAAAGAAGTTCATAAAGAATTTTACAAAAGAGCAAAAGTGGTTGGGCGTGCTCAAGCAGTAATGCTAACTACTTTATTTGCTGGTGTAATGGTTGTTAAGTTTTCAACAACACTTGCAGCAATTATCATTTTCGGAGTCATAACACAAAGACCCGAATTCTTTGACAACGATTTCGTAGCATTCAGTTTAGCTGAAGGTATATTGATTGGGCCACTATTCCAAATAATGAACTCATTATTTGGATTAGCCCAAGCATCAGTTGCGGCAAAACGTGTAAACGACGCAATTGAAGCAACATCAATTATGAACCCACATTATCATGATGGAATTAAAATTGCATCAATTGATGGGAACATTGAATTCAAAGATATTGAATTCAGATACCCAGAGAAACCTCAAAAAGTTGTACTACCAAAATTTAACTTCACATTTGAAGAAGGTAAATCGTACGCCTTTGTTGGAGAAACTGGGTCAGGGAAATCAACGATAGCCAAATTATTATTAAGATTCTATGATGTGTCATCAGGACAAATAATAATAAATGGCGAACATGACTTAAAAGATTTAAACTTAGCAAGTTACTTATACCACATAGGATATGTTGAACAAGATCCTCAAATTCTATATGGTGATGTTTATGAAAATATTAGATATGGTAGATTCAATGCAACTGACGAAGATGTAATTGCAGCAGCTAAAAAAGCTGAACTACATGATCTAATTCAAGCATGACCCGAAGGTTATGAAACGGTTCTTGGAGAACGTGGTTTCATGTTATCAGGTGGTCAAAAGCAAAGACTTGTTATAGCTAGAATGTTCTTAAAAAACCCAAGTATTTTAATTTTAGATGAAGCAACTTCAGCATTAGATAATATTGTTGAAAAAGAAATTCAAGCTAAACTAGATGACTTAATGGTTGGAAGAACTTCAGTTACAATTGCGCATAGATTATCAACAATTAAAAATGTTGATCAAATAATTGTACTTGGTGCGAATGGGGCAGGGATTGTACAAACAGGTACATTCAATGAACTAAAAAACAAACCAGGACACTTCCAAAATTTATACAAAGCTGGATTAATGGCGTAAAAAAACTTTAAAAGTTTTTTTTTTTTTTTTCAAAACAATAGGTATCTACATTTATGTGTAATAAAATATAGACATATAAGGGAAATGATATGTACAAAATTAACGACAAGACAGAATTAATTAAAGGAATCAAATCAAGAAACAGAATAGTTATGCCACCAATGGATACACTAATGGCGACTGATGGATTTGTGAACGACTTTCACATTCAACACTATGGAGCGCGTGCTTATGGCGGAATTGGAACAATAATAATTGAATCAACCGCTGTATCAAGTGAAGGTAGAATTAGACAAAATGATTTAGGTCTATGAAAAGACGAACAAATTGAAGGATATAAAAGAATCGCTTTACTTGCTCATCAAGCAGGATCAATAATAGGTGCTCAATTAAATCATGCGGGTGCTAAAGCTGAACTTGAAGAACTAACAATGGGGACTACAAATTTCTATAGCTATTTGGATCAAAAAAACTTTAGACTTACAACAGAAAAAGATTTACAAAGAATTGAAAATGATTTTGTTAAAGCATCAATGCGTGCCAAAACATCTGGTCTTGATTTTGTAGAACTACATGCCGCTCATGGATACTTATTGAATGAAATATTACATCCAACTTTAAACGAAATAAACAAACAAAATAATATGGTCGACAGATCAAAAATGATCATTGAAATTTTAAAAAGAATCAAAGAAGAAGTTGATATCCCGGTTGGTATAAGACTAAGTGTGTCTGACGATTTGAATTCATCAAAATTAAAAATTGAAGATTTTAAACCATTCATTGAAGCTATTGAAGAATATGTTGATTATTTTCATATATCAAGTGGAAGTACAATTGGAGCAAGAAATCAAGTTGAAATAACACCAAAACCAACAACTAAGATGTTTAGAATCCCATATGCAGAACAAGTAATGAAATGAACAAAAAAGAATGTAATTACAGTTGGTAACTACAACACAATAGAAGATATAAACTACGCACTCTCAAAAAACATACCATACATCGCCATTGGCAGAGAGGCGCTATATAATCCTAACTTACTTATAAACTCGCTTTTAACAAGCGATCAAATGAGCGACGAAGATTATCATTGAAATAAAAATCCATGATTTAATCCGAAACAGTACACAAAATTAATGGAAGAAATTAAAAGTAAATCTAAAAAGTAAATCAAAAATTAGAACGATAAAACCCATTCAAGCTGAATGGGTTTGTTGTTACATTCCAAAAAAAACTATTAAAGAAGAAAGGGCAAGCACCACACCAATCACTAGGGTAATGATTCTAATTTTTCTATTTAGACCGCTATCGGCATCGTATACTTTTGAATATTTTCTTCTAGTATCATTATAGTATTCAGAAGCATGTTTGTGACTTCTTCAAGACATTATCAATCAAATGAAAATAATTAACAGACCAATAAGAAGCAAGGTATATTCAGCGTATTTAATATCACCGGCAGCCCAACATATTAAAACTATTAATCCAAACAGGATTCATGGCAAAAAAATTACAATTATTCATTCATATCAAGTAAAGAAAGAAGTTCTTTTATATTCCTTATAACCGACACTGTCTTTTGAATTTATTTCAAGTTTTTCTTGAACGACTTCGTTGTGGAACTTCAAAGCTTCCTTCTTATCCTTCTTGTATTTGTTTTCTTTTTTCATGTCGTGTTTCGTTAAAAAATATTTGCCCTTTTCCAATATATTATATACAATATAGACATAACTACTATTCAAAGCAATATCATTTTTTAAAACAAATTAATTTAATATAACAAAACAAGAGCATTTTTTTATATGCAAAAGGAGGAACTATGGAAGAAACTAGAAAAGTAATACCAGACCAAAATGAAGAGACAGCTAAGTCACGTGTTGATACTTTCATTTTAGATATTGGTGTTAATGAAAAACTAAAACCCAAGGGCGCAAGTAAGAACAAGATTAAATCTATGTTCATTTCGTCAAGAGATGCAACAGCTGAATTTAATGCTAAAAGACCGTTGTTACTATATTCATTTAAAAGAATATTCTTTTCACTTATTACGTTAGTGCTGGCTATTTCGATTATATTTTTACTACTTGTAATGGTTACTCCTGATACGACTTATGTATCTGATTTAACAGATAAGTCTCCAATCAAACCAGGTACAAACGAGTACTTCCAATTGATTGAAAATAGAAAAAAATCAGTAGGGTTAACTGGGTCTGCGTTTACACAAATTTGAAATTACTTCTATAATGTTTTGCCATTCTTTGAAAAGAAAATTCCAATCTTAGATATAAATACAGGTAACCCAAGTGGAGACTTTATTGAAACACGCGTTTTCTTTGGGGTTGTATTTACAAACTCATTTGGTCAACCTTTTATTACAAATGTAGGATCATTATTTGCGAAAGCTATTCCAATTTCATTTATGTTTGGATTCACAGCTTTAACATTGACTTATCTAATTGGAATTCCTCTTGGGATTACGGCAGCCAGATATAAAGGTAAATGAATTGACAACTTATTAAATGGTTCATCTGCAACTTTAATTTGTGTTCCGCCATTAGTAATCGTTATGTTATTGTTTATATTCTTCTCAAAATTATTGGGGGTATCAACAATTTATACTCCAGGTAATGTAGGTACATTCTTAGCACCTGTATTTGTAATTGTAATCATGTACATACCAACTGTAATTGTAGAAACAAGAAGATATATAGTTGATGAGATGACTAGTGATTACACTAAGTTTGCTGAGTCAAAAGGAATGAAACCATCACGTGTTTTTTATGTTCATATTTTTAGAAATGCAGGAATAAGAATTATTAGAACAATACCCGTGGCATTGATTGCTACATTGTTTGGTTCTTCAATATTTACTGAACAACAATGATCAATTCCGGGTATGTCTAGATTTATTGTTGGTGGAGTTGGACAAAGAGAAATCTTTGTTGTGCTTGGATACATATCAATAGCATCCTTTATGGGTATCATCACATCTTTAATCTCAGATTTAATTATGGCAATAATGGATCCACGAGTAAAACTAACTTAACAAAATATTAATTAACAAATAAAATAGGAGGACAACTTAATGAGTTTATTTGATAACGAATTGGAACTAGATCACGAAGTGATTGACGAACCGACACAAGAAGAAAATTTTAATAAAAAACAAATTGTTGAAGTTATTGACGAAAGAGTTGTCGGACTAAAACAAAAATTAGAAATAGCTCACTTAACTGAAAAAGAATTGTTTACAGTTGTGGGTGTTAATACATCACAAAGTGAAACAATAAACCCTCATGTCTATAGTTATTGAAGGTCAGTGTTTGGTTTATTGTTTAAATCAAAAATATTTATAATATGTGCGGCACTCTTTATTGCAATTGTTTTATTGGCAATAATAGTCCCGATAGGAAAAAGTGCTTGACCACTTCCAGACGATACCGAACAAGCATTTCCAAGTGACTCGAAAATACCATCACTAGATCACTGATTTGGACTTGGTGTTTATAACGAAGATTATTGAACAACGATTTGAATTGGTACAAGGACGACATTAATATTTGCATTAATAATTGCAGCAATACAAATAGTTGTTGGTTTAATAATTGGATGTATTTGAGGTTATAACAAAAAAATGGATATTGCATTCATTGAACTTACAAGGTTCTTAACCTTAATTCCAACGCTGGTATTATGATTGATTGTTATTTTATTATTTACATCATCAGATCCAAAATGAAAGAATAGTATGTTCGTTGTAATTGTGGCAGTTTCACTTACTTCATGAGTGGCGTTGGCCTCAACAATCCGTGTTCAAGTTATGTTAGTTAAAAACACAGAATACAATACTGCTTCAATGACTTTAGGATCATCTGGTAGAAAGATTGTTACTAAAAATATTCTTCCAAGAATACTTCCAGTAATTGTGCAAACCGCATCATTTTCAATACCGAATGCTATTGCAATTGATTCAACACTAAACTACTTTGGATTCTCATTTATATCAGCTGATGAACGAAAGATAACATCACTTGGTAAAATACTAAACTTGTCCCTTGCAGATAATGCATGAGAGGCTAATCCATCATTACTAATATTTCCATTAGTAATGATTGCTTTGATATCAATCGTATTCTTCTTAATTGGAAAAACATTTGCCGATTACTTAGACCCAAAAACACACAGATAAAATAGGAGGTAAATATGGATAACAAGAAAATAATTATTTCAGTTAAAGATTTAGTTGTGAACTTCAAAGTTAGAAGTTCGATACTGACATCAATCAGAAATATTAATTTAGACATCTACGAAGGTGAAACACTTGCGCTTGTTGGAGAATCTGGTTCTGGTAAATCCGTATTTACCAAAACATTTACAAACATGATTGAAAGCAACGGATGAATTGAAAAGGGTTCAATTATCTATAATCCACCAGCAGGTGGCCAAGAGTCTAAAATAAAAATGACAACAGACCTAGTTGATTTTCATAACAATATGTTAGACAGCAATATGCGTTCTTGAATTATAAGAAAGTCAAAATTAGAAATAAAAAAATTAGCAATTAGAATTGTAAATTTAAAGAAGATAAAGTCGAAAGAACTAACGGATAAAATTTATAAATTAAAACAAGTTATCAAAATCATTGAAGAGCGTCAAACATTTGATTCTTCAAACAGAGATGTAATGAAGCTAAAAGAACTCAGAACAGAGTTAAAAATGCACGAGTTTTGATATAGGGTTTCGACTGATAATGATTTCAAACAAAAACACATTGTGTTAGCTGAAGATAAAATTCTGAAACTAAAAAACCAATTAGTAAGATTTGGATATATTTCATATAGCGACAAAAAAGTAATTGCTAAATTTATTAAATTAGTTAAAGAACAATACAAAAACAAAAAAGCGTTTAGTGAAATCGAAATTCAAGAATTTAAACAATACTTTTTACGCGTTGATTTAAAACCAATAGAAGTAAAGTTGAAAAAAATATTTGAAGATTCAGTTATTAATTCAAACCCAATTGATGAAGAACTATATAAGACGGTAGTTTACAATTGAAAATTTATGAAGCACTCAAGTTTCAGAAGAAAAATGACTACAAAAAAAGCAATCACTAATTTACGTGGTGCTACAATTGCAACCATTTTCCAAGATCCTATGACCTCACTAAACCCATTGCTTACAGTTGGATATCAAATTTCAGAGGTATTAATTAAGCATAGGGGAATGAATCGTTCTGAAGCTAAAAAAGAAGCAATCGAGTTACTGACTAAAGTTGGTATTAAAGAGGCTGAGAAGAGATATAACGACGTTCCTGGTAAGTATTCAGGTGGAATGAGACAGAGAGTAGTAATAGCGATTGCACTTGCGTGTCGTCCAAATATATTATTATGTGACGAACCAACAACCGCTCTTGACGTTACTATCCAAGCACAAATATTAAAACTAATTAAAGATTTACAAAAAGAGTACAAGTTTACAATCATATTTATCACTCATGATTTAGGTGTTGTTGCAAACATAGCTGATCGTGTGGCTGTTATGTACTCGGGGCAAATTGTTGAATATGGAACATTAGATGAAGTCTATATGTCACCACAACATCCATATACTTGAGCATTACTTTCATCACTTCCTCAACTAGGGGAAAAAGGTGAAGATTTATATTCAATATCTGGAACACCACCAAGTTTATTTAAAAAAATAAAAGGTGATCCATTTGCACCACGTAACCCATATGCATTATTAATTGATTACAAACAAGAACCACCAATGTTCAAAGTGACTGAAACACATTATGCTAAAACATGATTGTTAGATCCAAGAGCACCAAAGGTTGATAAACCAAAACAAATAGCAGACTTAAAGAAATCATTTACAAAAGACTAATTTAAAAGGAGGTGAGATTTATGAGCAAAACAATAATATCAGTTAGAGATATGGTCGTTGAATTTAGAAACAAATCTAAAAAATTCAGAGCACTAAAAGGTGTCAATGTTGACATTGATGAAGGACAAACTTTTGCAATCGTAGGGGAATCTGGTTCTGGTAAAACTACATTCGGCCGTGCCGTAATGGGTATAAACCAAATTCATTCTGGTTCAGTATTTTTCGACGACAAACTTGTTTTTGGAAAACCGCTTAACTTACATAAATCAAACCTTCAAATTTTAGAATATTTAAAATCAATGGAAATTGACGCAACTCAAACTGCAAAGATTTTAAATAATTATATTGATGCAGTTAAGGTGGCATACTTCCTTTATGTTAAAAATCAAAAAGTAGATTTAGTAACTAAAGACTTAACTGATTTAGATACACCAAAAATTGAAATCACAGACAGAAAACAATTAGTTAATGAAAAATCAGATAAGGTATTTCATAAAGTTGAAATATGACAAAAGGAAATTGTTAAGTCACTATTAGAAATAATTAGAGTTCAACAATCTACAATTAGATTTTTAGATCATGTTGATAAGTATGCTAAAGAATTAACACCAGAAATGTTTAACGTTATTAGGACTAAAGCTAGAAACACACATGTTTTAGTAAGAGAAGTAAAAACAGAGGCAAACAAAATATATCTAAATGTAGCCAATGTAAACAACATAAGAAATAATTACCTAGCTGAAAAAATTGAACTTGAAGAATTCTTTGATCAACTAATAACTGAACTACAAAAATCAGCTGTTGCTCAAAATCAATTACAAGATTCGATTCAAAGTATCTTGTGATCACAAGAACAAAATATTGCACTTACTTCTAAGGCAAAAGAAAGAGCTAAATATTTAGAAAAATATAAATCACTTGTAAATATTAAAAGAAGTCAATTTGTAGCTACAATTACAAAATATATTGAAAGTGTTAAGCAAAATAAAGAAGGTATAAACCCAGATTATTTAGAAGATGCACAAAGATTGCTATCAACAATATGATCTGAAAAAACTGTAAACATTGATGCAATGAAAGGTTATATTGACGCATACGAATTAAAGACGCCAGAATTACTTGATGGATTTATTAGTCAGTTATTTAATTCAGATGTTGAAGATGAATTGAAAAAATTTAATACTGACATTGTTAAGCAAAATGTCCAAGATGATAAATGACTATCTGAGTTAAAAGAAAAAATAAATTATGTTGATAACTTGTTAATAGAAGACCAAATTGAAGATAGAGAAACGATTGAACTTGTTTATAAAATAAACGGTTGAGAATATAGTGTGTCTGACGAAATGATTAAAGACTATAGACAATTAATTAAATTGCTAAGTCTTGAACCGTTGGATACAATTATAAAAAATTTAGACATTTTAAAGCCGCTAAATAGAGCTGGTATTCATGAAAACAAAAAAGTAATGCAAATGATTTTTCAAGATCCTGCAGCATCACTTAATGATAGATTACCAATAATAGAAATAATTTCCGAAGGGTTATACAACTATCCAGAACTATATAAAAATGATGAAGCAAGACAATTGTACTTTGACAAATATAATGAAAAAAATCCAGATAAACCAATTAAATCAATAACTCGTGTTAATGATGAAAGTGTAAGACGTTTTATAATTGAAAATTCAATTGAAGCTGTGGGCTTACTACCAGAGCACTTATCAAGATATCCACATGAATTTTCAGGTGGGCAAAGACAAAGAATTGGAATTGCTCGCGCACTTGTTATGAGACCAAAACTAATAATAGCTGATGAACCAATCTCTGCATTAGACGTTTCAATTCGTGCCCAAGTTTTAAACTTGTTTAAAAAATTCCAAGATGATTTAAAAATAACTTATATCTTTATTGCGCATGACTTATCAATAGTTAGACATGTAGCAGATACTATAGCGGTTATATATCGTGGACAAATTGTAGAAATGGGACCAGCAGAGGAGTTATTCTTAAATCCTTTACACCCATATACAAGAGCGTTGCTATCTGCAATTCCTCACCCAAACCCAAATAAAAAAGACTTTGATTTTATAATTTATGATGAAGAAAAAGAACATCCAGACTATTTAACGGATTTCCCAAACTTCAAACAAATTAAACCAGGTCACTATGTTTGATCAAATAGACGTGAACAAACAGAAATTACAAAAAAATTAATCGATTCAAAAAAATAGGAGAACTATGAAAAAATTAGTCATTAGCTTAGCATCAATAATGGGAATTTCATTAAGCACAACTGCGATTGTGTCTTGTGGAATAACTTTTGACGTGCTTCTAAAAAGAAAAGTAGATACTAATGAATTTAAAGGATATTTCCAATTCAACCCAAACTCACTTGTATCAGCTAAAACAATGCAAGCGCAAGACTTTGAATTAATATCAGATTTAAATGTACCATTGGTTTCAGTTGATCAATTTGGAAGAACAATCGGTGAATTGGCTGTTAAGTTTAATCCAGCATTTGGAGATAATGAAGGAGACATTTCTGTTGGTGCAAATGGACTTGACAAAACTCATCCAGATTCTGATAACTGAACGTACTTGCTAAATCAAAATGCTAAATGAACAAACTCAAGTCTACAAGAAAAAGGCGCAATAAGAGGTACAGATTTCTTAAATATATTTTTATATATTCTTCACCCAAATACAGCAAGTGAAACAAAATCATTTTGATCATCATATATAAATGGTGCAGATGAAATAATTCAATTTGTAAACGGGAACGACAAAGAAGAAGAATCTACCGCAAAGGAAAAAAGGTTTGAATCAGTTTACAAAATGATTAAAACCGAATCAGCCGATGGCACATTTGATGGAATGGACGGGAAAGGTTTGAACATCGAAGGTAAAGAGTACAAGTTAGGAATCAAAATTGGTAAAGTTGGTGACATTGAAGAAATAGATGATGAACACCCAGGAATGGGAATGGAATTAATTTCAAACAAATCAGATTACATTACTTGATATGGTCCTGATGGAATTGAAATGCCATTCTTTGATTCGCTAATGAGTTATGCATCATTTGCACCCATTCCGGATCAAGCAGTTGATATAAGCAACACTAAATATTCATTTAGTAATTATATGACAACTGAGAACTTTAAAGAAAGTGGTTTATTTTCTGGGCCATTTGTACTAAAAAATTTACAACTATCTCAATCTGTTGAATATGCCAGAAATCCAGATTATGTTAACCTTGAAGATATCAAATTCGCTAAAATGGTAAAGACATATAAATCAAAAGCAACAGACGGTGAACTAAGAACATCATTTGAAGCTGGGGATTTAAGTGAATTAAAACTAAGACCAACAGACCCTCAAGGATGAAGTAAATATGTTGGATCAGACCCATTAAATAACCCAACATTTGATAGTGTAGTTGTTGAGAAATCAAGAAACTATGCATCATATGGTATGTATATGAACGCAATAAATGCAGACCTATGAAAAACAAATAAGTCAAAAGCAGAACTTAATACACGTGTGTTATCGTCAAGTTTAATACGTCAATATATAATGACAACCGTTCAAAAATCTTGAATGTCAAAATACTTTTCAAGTGCGTTTGATTCAGGTGAAAGACATAAATCTGAAACTTCAATAAATACATTGACTCCATTCGATTTTGCAAAAGACGATGACGGAGTTGATTACTATAAGTATTTAGCAGAGGCATTATCGGAGTCAGGCGATGAAACTGAAGTAAATGCAATATTCGAAGATTTGAAACCTGGAAATGATTTCTTTTCAAAATACGACAATGCGGAAAACGAAGAGGATAAGAAGGCTCCAATTGGTTATGAATTGATCCGTGGAAAGGATGATGAAGAATTTATAAATAAAGTAAAAAATGAATTAATTAAAATCAATCCTACAAATGAAAAAATTGTATTAAGCCATTTAACAAATGGTGCTCAAGCAAACACACAAAATATATATATACAAAATATGATTGATATTTTTAATAGAGATGCAAAAGACGAAGGTATAAATATAAGTATTAAACAAGATCAAACAAATGATGAATCAGAATTTAGATCAAAACGCACCAACGCACAATATGATATTGTTGTTACTGGGTGATCTCCTGATTACGCTGACCCTGTATCATTTTTAAAAAGTCAATCACTTGATGGTGACTTGGTAAATTACTTTGGTGCACACAGAATGATTGACTCCGCTAAGGTTGGAGACATCTTGAAGCCACACCAAGGAGATCCAAGTTTCTTATGGACGTATGATGCTTTAGAAGCTAAAGGTCTATTGGATAAAACTGGAGTCTATGTCCCAATTGATTCAAAAACTAAGGATTCAATTGCTACATTCATTAATGATTATGTCGAATATACAAATTTAGTTAATGTAAGTTCAACAGAGGGTGATTTAAGTAAAAGGTATACTGAATTTGCTAAAGCAGAAAAAAAACTTTTAATTGAAAAGGCATTCATGATTCCGATTTATGACCCATGAGTTTTACCGTCAGTCAAAATGACATTCGTAAATCCGTATCATTATTCAAATGTTGGATATGGTACAAGTCAATATGTTCATAGAGGTTGAGAGATTTTACCTCAGATGCCACCTAGAGCTCAAATAAACAAAATCAAAAAAGCATATGATAAATATAACGATGATGATGAACGTCCAAATTCTGGATTATGTTTAACAAAATATGACAAAGATTTAGATGAATTTGATTGTAAATAGATACCAACAGGTATCTATTTTTATTTATTTAAAACTTTGTATAAATGTTAAAAAACAATTTAATCAATTTAAAGTAAAAGTGTTGATTTTTTTTTTTTTTTTGTTGTTAAAGTAATGTTGTAAATCGTAGTCTTAATAAAAAAGGAGATAAATATGTTGGATAGAGATTTGTACTTGGGTCAAAAAAAATCAATTGAGAAAGCTCAAAGAAATTTGGAAAATGATATCAACTTTATTAAAGTTCAAAAATCAAAACTTAAAATAGTGCTTCAAAGAAAAAAAGAAGAATTAAAAGTTATACGTAAAAACTTAAAATTATTAAAAAGAAAATATAGGTCTAAATAATAATTAAAAGCAAAATAAAAGTTATTCTAATAAACACTAATAGTATAAATAGGTTATAAATAATGTTAAAATTATCTTGTAAACATTTATATAGGAGAAATAAAGATGTCAAAAATTATTAGTATCGTCGCATCAGAAGTTCTAGATTCACGTGGTTTCCCAACTGTTCAAGTTGATGTAACTACAGAATTTGGTGGATTTGGTTCAGCTAAAGTTCCTTCAGGAGCTTCAACTGGAATTAGAGAAGCACTAGAATTGAGAGATGGTGACAAAAACCGTTTCAATGGAAAAGGTGTATTAAAAGCAGTTGAAAATGCAAACAAAAAAATTGCACCAATTATTATTGGGATGGAAGTTACAAACCAAATCGCAATTGATAAAGCAATGATCAAATTAGATGGAACAGAATTCAAGAAAAACTTAGGAGCTAACGCAATCCTAGGAGTTTCTCTTGCAGTTGCAAAAGCAGCAGCAAGCGAATTAGAAATGCCTCTATACAGATACATTGGTGGAACAAACGCAAGACGTTTACCAGTACCAATGTTAAACGTTATTAATGGTGGAGAACACGCTGACTCAGCAATAGACTTCCAAGAATTCATGATTATGCCAGTAGGTGCACCATCATTCAAAGAATCATTAAGATGAGCTTCAGAAGTATTCCAAGCATTAAAAAAATTATTACATGACAAAAATGATATTACAGCTGTTGGAGACGAAGGTGGATTTGCTCCAAACTTCGAATGAGCTTACAAAGAACAAACACTTGAAGCTTTTAAAGCACATACACCAGTTGAAGTAGCGTTAGACTTATTAGTTGAAGCTATTACAAAAGCAGGATACAAACCAGGACGTGACGGAATCATGATCGCTATGGATGCTGCTAACTCAGAACTATTTATCGATGGTAAATACCACTTCAAAAAAATTGAAAAAATAACAGGTAAAGATTGATCATTAACATCTGATGAAATGGTAGATTTCTTAGATATGTTAACTAAAAAATACCCAATTATTTCAATCGAAGATGGATTAGCTGAAGGTGACTGAGAAGGATTCATCAAACAAACTGCAAAAACTGGTAAAACAGTACAAATTGTTGGTGATGACTTATTTGTTACAAACCCAAAAATTACTGCTGAAGGAATCGAAAGACATGCCGCAAACTCAGTATTAATTAAACTAAACCAAATTGGTACTTTAACAGAAACAATCGAAACAATTCAAATGGCTCAAAAAGCTGGATGAACTGCAGTTACTTCACACCGTTCAGGTGAAACTGAAGATTCAACAATTGCTGACTTAGCGGTTGCTCTAAACACAGGACAAATTAAAACAGGTTCAATGTCAAGATCTGATAGAATCGCAAAATACAACCGTTTACTAGAAATCGAAAGAGAACTAGGAGATGCAGCTATTTACGATGGATTAAAATCTTTCTACAACATTGACTAATAAAATTATTTAAAAAAATACCCTTGGGTATTTTTTTGTTTATATCCTTAAATCTTTGATATTGAAAATTAGTATTGATGAAGTTGTTAGGGAAATGCTACCGACTATAGTGATAAAAGGTGTTATTATCGTTCAAAATAAGTTACTTATTTTTAATGGTGCAACCATAGTTTGTGAATCTTTTATTCTAAATAAAACTGTAGGAACAAGGTTTTCGCGATCATCAAATTGTAATATCTGAACATATAGTGACTGAATTGAAAAATATTTAACATATTTCATTCAACTGTAAAAGGGTTGATCCTTAGCTGTGCCGTGTTCGCTATAGGAAACCATTATTCAAATAAAATTTATTATTGATGTCGCTAAAATAAATAACGTAATGAATAAGGCAATTGATAGGAACAGTCCACTTTGATTGATAAAAATCATACCAATCAAAACATATATTGTAGATATGAATAAATTAAAAAATATAAAAAGAAATCCACTTGCAATAATGTGCCCAATATATAAATTTGCGTCATTGGCTGTTGAACCAATGACAACAACAAATAATCAAGAAGGGATGAAGACGATAATTAAAATTGAGAATATATTAAATATTTTACTCAAAAGGATAGATGTTTTTGACATTCCAAGAGTCATTCATAAAGTTATTTGACCAGTTCTCATTTCCTTTAAAAAAGTGTTGAAAACTAATATTAATGTTATTATTGAAAAAAATATAAATCCAAAAATACCTCAAATATATGAAATGGATTCACCCATACCGTTATTCAAATACTTTTTGCCATCTCCGTCCAGTGTCAAATTGGGAGCGATAAATAATCCCGATCTACCGCCAATGTTCATCCCTTGTGTGACTAATATTGTTAAGAGCAATCAAATCAGTCCAAAGCACAGTGTAAGTACTCAATTAATCTTTTGATGGTACTTTATTGATTTACCTATTTTTTTGTAAAAATCATTACTCATACAAGTGGTTCTCCTTTTTGTATACTTCTCTAAATTTTCTTTCAACGTCCTCTATTGATTTTCCGTGCATATCGAACTCTTTAATTAATCGTCCTTCTTTTATAATCCCGACCTTATCACAAAGTTTTGAAATCTCCATAAATATGTGCGAGCAAATCAAAACTGTTGTTCGATATTCGATTTTAAGCATGTAAATCATGTCATTGAATTGCTCTTGCATTACGGGATCCAAGCCACTTGTGGGTTCATCAAAAACTATAAATTTTGGTTTACACATAACAGCGGAAATTAAGGCAATCTTTTGCTTCATACCTTTAGACATTTTCCTAATTTTTTTATTAACATTTAAGTCAAAATGTTTAATCAGTTTCTCAACAAAATTTCAATCGTCATTATCCTTGTTTTTCATTTTAAAATCATAAACAATTTTTAGGTATTCAATACCTTTCAACTCATTATGCAATGAAACTTCACCAGGGACGTAACCAGTAAAACTGGTAATTTTATCAATATTATTAAATGGAATGATACCATTAACAGTAATCTCTCCGAACTCTGGTTTAACAAATCCCATAACTTGTCTAATCAGAGTTGTTTTTCCAGCTCCGTTAGGACCAATAATTCCGTAAATTTGACCACTTTTTACCTCCAAATTTATATCAAAGTTTCCAGCATTGTCGCCATAATTTTTGGTAATATTTTTTATTTTTAACATAAAATTCCCCTTGATTTTCCATAATAATAACATAAAATAAAATTATAAAAATAAGGAAATAAAGTTATGAAAAAACTAATAACAATTTTAGGTTTGATTAGCGTTGCGACAGCCATGGGGTCGTCATCAGTGCTATCAGCACCTATAACTAACGTAAAAGATAGTAATGTTAAAAATGCATCAAATAACAAAGGTCTTATTAAACAAACTTACAGTTCTGAGGATGTTTCTAGACAGGACATCACTGATTGAATATACAGTCCAAAGGATGTGTATGTGGATTCAATTGATTTAGATGATTTATCAAATAAACTAAAAAAAACAGATGTGAACTTATATCAAGTTGATTTAGAGGATGAAAAAGCTGTTGTTGAATTTGTTATCAAAAAAATAATATTTAATAACAAGTCTGTAGCGAAAGAACTAACACAAGTTATGAAAAATTACATGTCAAATGAAGATGATTGGGTAGTTTTGATACCTCAAATACCGGGAGAAAATTCAACATCAGAGGGTACTTTAGACATGTTATATCTTGGAGAATCAGAACAGTTCACTGGTACATTGAGCGCTGATGTTAAGTTGCTAAATGAAAATGAGGTGATCAAACCAAATATATCAACTGTGCTGGAAAATACAGATTTAGGGGTGGTCGTTAACTTAGATAGTGTTGCATTAAAAGATCAAATAATTGAATTAAACCCTAAATTAACGCATGATGATTTTGAAATAATTAGACACTATGATTACTTAGTTGTAAATGCAAATGAAGAAGGAAAATACGAAGGAACAATTAAAGTATCGATAGTATTTAATGCGTTAAAAGATGGCGCATTTGAAACATTAGTTGTTAGAGCGGACGCATATAATTCTACTCAAGATGATGATGATTCGGCGTCAATGATAATTCCAGCCACTTTAGGTAAAGATGAGTTTTTAAAAAAATACTCAACACTTGAATTCTTTTATGCTGGTAAGTCATGAAACAATGGTAACAATCCTCCAAATGATATGAATAAAAAACATACAATTTCAATTTTAGAAAATAGTTCAAAAAATTTATACAAGCATAATTATGATGGTGCTGTTAATTGAATGCATTCTCAAGGAAACATGAAAGTAGAATGATCAAAAGATGAGGAAAATAACGATATCTTGGTAATCTCAATGACGGTTAAGGTAGAAGTATATGCAAGTGCATGAAACGCAATGTGAGCAAGGGCAGAAGCTTCTGGAAGAATGGAAAAAATGAACATCATTTAAAATAAAAACACCAAAAAAACAGGAAAAAATAATGCTACACGACTTAATGGGGTGTAGTTTTTATTTTATTTTAATATCTATTAATAAATCTTTTGTTGTTTATAATATAGGTACCGTTTAAATTCGGAGTTTAGCAATGCAATAAATTGATTGTGTATTTAGTACAAATAAGATTCTTATATTAGCGACTAAACTAAAAATAGATTAAGTTATAACAATACATTTAAGTAGGTGTATTTTTTTGCTTATTCAAATCCAAGGAGGAATAATGAATAAAAACATGCTGACATGTCCCAAATGTGGTCAAGACATATCTATATCAGATCTATTTGAGCACAATACTGAAGCTTACAACAAAATGTTCCAATCAAAGAATGAAGAGTACATAAAGAGCGAAATTAAAAAACGTAGTAATGATTTTGAAGAAAAATTAAACACTGAACTGAGGTTAAATAAATTTGAACTTGAAAGTGAATTTTCTAAAAAACAAAAAGCACTTGAAGATGACTTAAAACAAAAAAATGAAAAAATTATTAGTTCACTTCAAATGGAAAAACAAACTCTTGAAATAAAAGTTAGATCATTGAGTGAAGATAAAGAAAAAGATTTTGAAATAAAAATAATGAAAATTGAAAGTGAATGAAATTCAAAACTTGCTAAATTAGAAACATCAAAAGAAAAAGAACTACTAGAAACAAAAGCTGAATTAATCAAAAACCACTCTAAAGAAGTTGAAGAATTAAAAATCGCAAATGCTACAAATAAATTAATTCACGTTAAGACAAAAGGTGAAAACTTCGAAACTGAAGTTGAACTTGAATTAATTAAAGTTTTCGGAAGAGATGATGAAATTAAAAAAATCACAATGGGTGATACAAAAGCCGATTTCTTACAAGTTGTCAAAAAAGACAAAGTCGAAATTGGAAAAATTGTATACGAAGTTAAAAATGCAGAATGAAAAGATTCTTGGTTATCTAAACTAAGTGAAGATATAGCAAAACAAAAAGCTAAGTACGGAATCTTAATTGCAGTATCTGCAAAAGCTCCGTTTTACAAACATCCTGATTTTGATAATATTTGAATTTCAGATGCAACAAGTTTTTCATTTGTGGGTCAAATAATTAGACAAATTATAGAAGTAGAAAGAAGATACTTTGTATTAGAAAAAAACCTTCTAGACAAAAAAGGGACCGAAAGATTATTAGTTGACCTACAAAAGACTAGGGGCGAATTGGTTGAGTTTATGGAAACAAAACTACCAGCAATTGTTAAAGATGTAAAAAAACAATTAGACAACTATGACAAAGTTAAATATTCTTTGTTGAAAAATGCAAATGCAATTGAACAAGGAAACGAAAAAATAAAGAGAAAGATTTTTGGATCACTTATTAAAGAGTTAGAAAAAGTAAGTCAAATCAACTTAGTTGTAGAAGAAGAAATTAACTAGTAAAAACAGTAACTTATTAAGTTGCTGTTTTTTATTAGAAGTTTGTCAAGCCACCTTTTAGTGATACTGCATTAATATAACCCATATCTCTTGTCATAACTGCAGCCATCATACTACGACTTCCTGATGCGCAAACTAAAACAATTGTTTTAGTTTTGTCTTTTCCAACAACACTCTCTATTTTGCTAATTAGGTGTGGAAGAGGGATGTTTGTGGCTCCGTCTATCATTTCAATCATTGAAACTTCACCTGGTGTTCTCACATCTATTATTATTGATTCGTTCTTGATTTTGTTAAATTCATCAAGTGTTATTTCGTAGTTGTTTTTCATCGTATGTTCCTTATGAATATAGTTATATTTTACACAATAAGAAAATAGCCACCTATATGAAATAAAATTGACAAAAATATAAACTTAAATTAAAATGTTAATCGCATCCCAATCAAGATTAAGTTTATTTTACGGTTAGCTCTCAAACTTGTTTATTATATTTTTAAAAATATATCAATAATAATCCTATTTTTGTTATTTAATTTTCTAATTTACTTTAATTTATTTACATGTTTGTATCAATTTTTACCATTCACAACTAACAATGATTCAGATTGAAGAACTATTGGCATAAGCTTTACATCGTTAAAGTTAAATGAATTTAATACTTCCAAATTCTGAATATTATGTTCAATTCTCGAAGTTGTTAGTATGCTTAGTGTTAATTTATCTCCAGAAGTTGTTAACGGTATTTTTTTTGCAATATCTCACATTTCTTTAGTAATAGTAGGTGGAATGATTATTTTCAAAAAGAATGGCATTTCGTTGGCTTCAAATGTTTTCTTATGACCATTGATATCAAAATACATTTTGTGTATTGGGATATTGACACAATTATTGTTCCCATGTCATGGTTTTAAATCTGGAATTGTCGCTCAATTTCACTTAAACATTCTTGTATTGGTTGGACTAATAGATCAGTCTTTTTTTCAACTATAAAAGCAATTTTGTCACTTATCTTTTTCAAATTCACTTTTAGTGAATTTTTCATCTTCAAATTCTTTTCTTAAGAAAATGTAGTCTAATGTTTTTTGTACATCAACAACTTTATAATTTCTTTTTTCCTTTACGTTTTTAATTGGTATTTCATTTCCACTTAACTCAATAGTTGGAATGAACTCATTTTTTACAACTTCACCAGTAATGTATTTTATCTCTGGCTCTGACAACATTTTGACTAGTTGTTCAATACTAATTGCATCGATTAAATCTTTTGGCTCAAATAATTTGCGCTCTGATGCACAACCAAATTTATGCGAATCAGAAGGTAGTCTTGAAAGTTCGAATTGATTTCTATGCTTTGTTCAATCTTTTACAACTACATCACAACCACACTCAATGCCTTTAACAATTGATGCACAAGTTATAGAGGGAGAAGAAGAGTTTCTACTTTTATAAACATTGTGTATCCATTGTTGTTCTTCAATATTTGTAGTTTCATAGTAATTGTCAAAATACTTTACCCCACTTGCGGAGTTACATTTAATTTTTCAATATATCATATTCACCTCGTAAGTATTTTAATGTAAATTGTTGTAAAAAAAAGTAGAACATAATAAGTTCTACTTTTTGCTAGTCCATTAATCCAGCTTTATATAATTTTTGGAAATGACCAGGTTTATTCTTTAATTCATTGAATGTACCTATTTGAACAACTCCGCCACCATTAGCACCAAGTACTATGATTTGATCTGCATTTTTAATTGTAGATAATCTGTGGGCAATTGACACAGTTGTGCGACCAACCATTAGATCTTCAAGTTTCGCTTGAATCTCTTTTTCAACAACATTATCTAATGCAGAAGTAGCTTCGTCAAGAATTAATAATTGAGGGTCTTTTAAAAACATACGAGCAATAACTAGTCTTTGTTTTTGACCACCTGATAACATGAATCCACGTTCACCAAGAACAGTTTCATAACCATGTGTTCAACCAGATACGAGTTCATGTAAGTCAGCTTTTTTACATGCTTCAATAACTTCATCATTAGTTGCATCAAATCTACCGTATTTAACATTGTCATAAACATCACCATAAAGAATTTGTGGTTCTTGTTCAACGTATCCAACATGATCTAAATATGTTGATAACTTAACATCTTTTAAATCAACGTTTTCATTAATTAATATTTGTCCTTCAGTGGGGTCATAAAAACGTAATAACATTCTAGCAATTGTTGATTTACCAGATCCAGTTTCTCCAACAAAGGCATATGATTTTCCTTGTTTAAATGTAAAGTTAAATTTTGGTAAAATTGTTTTTTCCGGTTTTTCTGGATATGCAAATAACACATCTTTGAAATTGATATTACCAAATATTTTATCAACTTCGATTCCATCGAAGTAATGCATATCCATAATTGAAGGAGCTTCTATTGTGTTGTTAACGCGAATTGAGGCAACTGATGCTTGCGCAATTCCCATTACTAACATAACAACTTGAAATAGGGCACCAACCATTGTTCCTTGTGCCATTTGAAATGAAGCAAAGTCTGTTGTAAAGAATCCAACTGCTTCTGGACTATCGTGATAAAGAATCATAGCCATTGCAACTGTCATAAGTTGTAGTAATGAAATACCACCAAATAATATAACAACCATTACAGCTTGAACTTTTGCCATTTTTTTAGTTTCTTTATAATAGTCTTTGTGGACTTCTTTAAATCTTTCTGTTTCATATTGTTCTGTACCAGATGATTTAACTAATCTAACGTTGTTGATTCTATCAATAACATTTCCATTAATTTCAGTAATAACGGTACGAACTTTTGTGATAAGTTTTTTAGAGAACCCAAATGCAATCATCATTGCAAATAGGATAACTAAGAATACAACGAGTATTGATGCAGCCATTATTGGTTGGAATACAAACATCAAAATCATTGCAGCTGTAATTGTTAATATTGAACTCAATATTGTTGAAGGAATAGTGGCTGCTTGATCTCCAACTATTTGTGTATCGGAAACTATTTTTGTTAATAGCTCACCAATTTTTTTATCTGAGTAATATGAAATATCTTGTTTTACCAATGCTTCAAGAGCACGATTTCTTAAATCAATTTCAATTCTTTTACCCATTGTTACACCAATGTATTGTGTACCAAATTGAATAAACATATTTCCAAAAACAATTCCAACTGCAATAGATAGTGAAACCCATCATTCTAAACCTCAGTATCCTGAAGCCGGCATTGCGGGGTTTATATCAACCATAATTGCTTTAATCATTTGTTGAGTAAGTATCGGTAACATAATTGTAACTGCCGCAGAAAAGGCAGTTAAGAATAGAAATAGTAAACCTAGTTTTCATTCTTTTTTATAGTATTTAATAATTATTGAAAGGAACGTTCCTTTTTCATTAATTCATTTTTGTTCTTTTGCTATTAATTTTTCAACTTCAATATCGTATTGTTCTTGACTCAATAATTCTTCGTTTAACTTTGAATCTAAAAGTATTTTTTCAATCGCGATATCACCATTTTTAAATTTCAATTTATTTTCTCTTGACATAATTTCTCCTTAATAATTTATATGTATCAAAATTATATATTAATGTACCAAAATTACTTGTTTAATTACACTTGGACACATTCATTTATCGCTTAATTTATATATAATAGTATTAATTAAAACAAAGGTGGACCTATGAAAACAAAACCAACAATACAAAATGATTTTTATGGACATGTAAATCATGAATGACTAACTACAACTACAATACCAACAGGATACTCATCATGGGGTTCTTTTCATATTTTAGCTAAAGAAGCTAAAGATAATATTGGTTTGATAATTGATGAAATGATTGCAAATAAAGAAAGTTTTAAAAAAGGTAGTGACGAAATAAAGGTTGCTAACTTATACAATAACTTTTTAAACTTTGATGCAAGAAACGAACTTGGTTTAAACCCAATCAAACATATATTAGAGATTCCAAAAATGTATAAATCAGTTAAAGACTTAACTGATTTAACAATTAAGTTAAGAGAAGAATTCGAAGGAACTTTCTTTGGATTTGGAGTAGACCAAGATCTTAAAAATTCTAAAATGAATATATTATATATTTCAACAATGGGATTAGGTTTAGGAACTCGTGATTATTACAATGATGAAACTCCAGACGGATTAAACATTAAAAAAGAATACTACATTTACTTGGGTAAACTTTTGAAAATGATAAACCCAACAGTTGATGAAGTATCAATTAAAACTAGAGTTCAAAATATTTATAATTTTGAACACACAATGGCACAAGCTATTAAAACACCCGTAGAAAGTAGGGATGTTGAAAAACAATATAATCCAGTAACTGTTGAAGACTTAAATAAATTATGTCCGATCTTTGATTGAAATAAATTCTTCAAATCATCTGGATTAGATGTTGCGAAGAAAATTGTTTTATCACAACCAAAGTTTTTAGAAGAGTTAAATAAAGTATTGCCAACAATAAGCGAAGAAGTAATAGTTGACTTAATGCAAATAGATATTCTTTCAGGTTTTTCAAATTCACTACATGAAGAGTTATGACAAATCGGGTTTGACTTCGGAAAAGTATTTAGTGGAGTTAAAGAACCTAAACCATTACGTGAAAGAGCAATTGCTAAAGTTGAAGGAAACCTTGGTGAAATATTAGGTATGAAATATGTTGAAAAACATTTTTCTGATTCAGCAAAACAAGACGTGATTGATATGATTCATAAAATGTTGGATGTATATAAAGAACGCATTTCAAAACTAGAATGAATGGGTGAAGAAACAAAGAAAAAAGCTCTTCATAAATTAGATAACTATACTCTAAAAATTGGTTATCCAGATAAATGAGAAGACTATAGTGATGTTGTTATCAAATCATACGAAGAAGGTTCAAACCTAGTAGAAAACTCATATTCACTTGCAAGACACTTTAGAAAAATTTCAATGAAAGAATTGAAAACAGGTAAAGTGGACGAAAGCAAATGATATATGAATCCTCAAGAAGTTAATGCATATTACAATCCCCCAGAAAACTGTATAGCTTTCCCAGCGGCAATATTACAAGCTCCATTTTATGATTACAATGCTCCATTGGCTACAAACCTTGGTGGTATTGGAGCCGTTATAGGTCATGAAATAATTCATGGATTTGATGATGAAGGTTCTAAATTTGATTCAGATGGAAATTTAAATGATTGATGAACAAAAGAAGACAGAAAAAAATTTGAAATAATAACAAAAAAACTATCTGATCAATATTCAACCTATAAAGTTGAGGGTCTAAATGTTAAAGGCGATTTAACACTTGGTGAAAACATTGCTGACCTAGGTGGTGTTGTAGCGACTCTACAAATTCTAAAAAATGAAAAACCAGAAGATATGGATTTATATTTTAGATCATTTGCAAATGTTGAAAAATCCATTAAGACACCAGAGGTATCAAAGTATTTAATAAACGTTGACCCACATTCACCAAGTGAATTTCGTGTTAATGGAGTTCTGGTAAATGTTGATGAGTTTCATGAACATTACAAATTAAAAGAAGGTGATGATATGTTTAAATCACTTGAAGATAGAATTAGGATTTGATAGTATGCCAAAGTACATGGCATTAGATTTAGGATCAAAAACAATTGGAATTGCTACAAGTCAAGGAATAATTGTCACACCAGATAAAACAGTTTATTTCACAAGAGAGAATTATTTAGAAGGTGTTTTAAAACTTAAAAAAGAAATTGAAGATATTAAACCCGAAGTTCTTGTTGTTGGATATCCCTACAACATGGATGGAACAACAGGTCCAAGAATTGAAATGGTTGAATTAATTATAAATTTAATTCTTGAACACACAAATATAAAAGAAGATCAAATCAAACGTGTTGATGAAAGAATGACAACACGTATGGCAAATGATATTATGACTGAACTTGGAATTAGCAAGGACAAGCGCAAACAAAAGAAAGACACAATGGCTGCTGTCTTGATTTTAGAAACACATTTAGAAGAGGAAAAGAAACAACATGGAAAAGCACCCGTTAATTAAAAATATCTTATATACAAAAGAAGAACTGCAAGTAGTTATTAAAAAAGTCGCAGATGAGTTAAACACTTATTATTCAAAACAAAAAATGAAAGAACAAACTCTTGTCATTATTGGTGTACTAAAAAGTGTTGTTCCTTTTATGGCTGAACTAGTTCAACATATTAAGTTTGAATGTATTACTGAATATATGTTGGTATCTTCTTATTTAGGAAAAACAAAAGCATCTTCAACACCAAAGATGTTATTGGATATCAATATTTCTATCGAAGACAGACATGTATTGATTGTTGAAGATATTTTAGAATCAGGGTCAACTTTAAAATATATTAAAAGTTATTTAGGATTAAGAAATCCCAAAGAAATAAAAACAGTTACATTAGTTGATAGAGTAAATAATTCAAAAAGAGATAAATCAATTACAACTGACTTTACAGCAATCAAAATGACAACAGATGATTTCTTAGTAGGATTTGGATTTGACTTGGATGAGAGATTAAGGAACTTACCATATCTTGGTGGAGTTGATCTTGAATTATATGAAGATTGAAAATGAGACAAATAAGAGATATAATTAATAGTATATAAGGAATAACACAATGAAAAATATAGCAGTTTTAACAAGTGGTGGTGATGCACCAGGAATGAATGCGGCTGTTGCTGCAGTTATAAAAACAGCGATAGCTAATAAAATACAACCCTGAGTTGTTCAAGATGGATACAAAGGTTTAGTAACAAATCAAATTAAAAAAGTTGATATTAAATTTGCAGATTCAATTGTAAACAGAGGTGGAACAGTTATTGGTTCTGCAAGGTTGCCAGAATTTAAAGAAGAATCAGTTAGAAAAGAAGCTGTTAAAAATTTAAAAAAATTAAACATCGAAGCATTAGTAGTTATTGGTGGAGATGGAAGTTATCAAGGTGCTGAAAAGTTATCTAAAATGGGAATCAACTGTATTGGTCTTCCTGGAACAATTGATAACGATATTGTTTCATCAGATTTAACAATTGGATTTGACACTGCGCTAAATACAGTTGTAAATTCAATTGATGCAATTAGAGAAACTGCTGATTCACACAATCGTTGTATTGTTGTTGAAATAATGGGAAACAATTGTGGAGACTTAACACTATATGGTGCAACAGCCACTGGTGCTGAAGTAATGTCTACAAAAGAATCACCATTAACTAAAGAACAAATTATTGCAGAAGTTTCTGCTTTAAGAAAAAAGAATCACAGAAGTGTAATTGTAGCTCTTGCAGAAAAACAATATAACGCAGAAGAATTAGCAAAAGAAATCATGGAAAAAACTGGATATGATTCAAGACACACAGTTTTAGGACACATCCAAAGAGGTGGTAAGCCAACAGCTATGGAAAGATATTGAGCAACAAGATTTGGAATTTATGCTGTTGAACAATTGTTAGATGGAAAATCAGCATTGTACATTGGGATAGATGGAAACAAATTAGTTGGTAGAGATATTGAATCAACACTAAACGCTGCTAAAGTAGATAAATCAAAAGAATACGAAACAATCAGAAAGATAAATAAAGGTATATAAAAAAATGGCAATGAAAAAACTTGACTTTGAATTCTACGAACCAGAATTTCTAGAGCAAAAAAATAAAAGAACTAAAGTTATTACAACTATTGGTCCAGTAACAAATAGTATTGAAAAAATTAAAGCACTATACGAATCAGGAATGAATGTATGTAGATTAAACTTTTCACATGGTGCTCAAGATCAACACATGAAAACTATTGAATATATTAGAGAAGTACAAAAACAATTACAAAGACCTGTATCAATTATGTTAGATACAAAAGGGCCAGAAATCCGTTTGGCTACAAATAAAGAAGGTGTATTAAAAGTTAAGGCTGGAGACGAATTTACAATTGTTTCTGATGTTACATCTTTTGAAAACAAAAGTTGTAAAGATAATCAATTTGCTGTGTCATATGACATGTCACAAGATTTAAAACCAGGAAACAAAGTTTTAGTTGATGACGGTAAATTACGCTTAGATATAATAAAAGTTGAAAAAGAAAAAATACATGTAAAAGCATTTAATGCTCATGATGTAAAAAGTAACAAAAGAATTAACCTGCCAGGTGTAGAATTTTCATTACCATTCTTAGGTGAAAAAGATAAGTTAGATATTGAATTTGGTGCAAAAGTAAAAGTAGATTATATTGCAGCATCATTTGTAAACAATGCAGCAAACGTAAATGAAATTAGAAAAATATTAAAAGACCACAATGGTGAACAAATCCAAATTATTTCAAAAATTGAATCAAAAATTGGATTAGTAAACATTGATGAAATTATCGAAGCTGGTGATGGAATTATGATCGCACGTGGAGACTTGGGACTTGAAGTTCCATATTACGAAGTTCCGTACTGAGAAAAAAGAATTATTAGAAAATGTAGAAAAGCAAACAAAATATGTATCGTAGCAACACAGATGCTTGAATCAATGACTGATAACCCAGCCCCAACAAGAGCTGAAGTTACAGACGTTTATTTAGCAGCAGAACTTGGGGCTGATGCTACAATGTTATCTGGTGAATCAGCTGCAGGACTATATCCTGAAATTACAACACATGTTATGTCAATGATTAACAAACGTGCTGAATTAGCTTTCTATGGTAAAACATATTACGATCTTGCTTTAGAAATGGCAATCAGAACAACTGATGGTCCAAAAGCTAAAATATCAGAAAACCTTACAAAAAAATCAAGAGATGGTGAGTATGAGTTTGCAATCGTAGCTTCTCGTACAGGTGGATTATTGAAAACAATTTCAAAATTCAGACCTAATTTAACAATCCTTGGTGTTTGTGAATCAAAAGAAAACTATACAAAATTTGGTGTATGACATTCAATCTTTATGAATAAAGTTGAAAGTATTGAAGATGCATTTAATTCTGAAGAAGCATTAAACAAAATAGCAAAACATTGAGGAGCAAAAACTGGTGAAAAAGTTCTTGTTGCAAGAAAAGATAAAACATGAGAAATCTTAGTTAAATAAGATTTCTTTTCTTTTGCACTATATGTATTTATAAATATTTAAGGTTTTGCTATAATGTACTTATATTTAGGAGAAAAATTATGAAAATTTATGACTTTACAGGTAAAGTAAAAAGAACAAAACTTATTACAACAATTGGACCATCAACTCATTCAGAAGCTAAAATAAAAGAGCTTTTTGATAATGGTATGACAACTGTTCGTTTGAATTTCTCACATGCTGACTTTTCAGAACATGGTGAAAGATTCGAATGAGTTAAAAACATAAGAAAAAAAATTAACAAACCAATTTCAATACTTTTAGACACAAAAGGTCCTGAAATCCGTGTTGGAAAATTCCAAGGTGGAAAACAAGAAATTAAAAAAGGTGCATCTGTAACTATTTACACAAACCCGGCAGAATTCACAACTAAAGAATGTGGACCAAACGAAATTCAAATGTCATATGACATGGCTAAAGACGTTAAAAAAGGTGATGTAGTTTTAATTGATGACGGAAAATTAACAATGTACGTTACATCTGTTAAAGGACAAGTTGTTGTTTGTGACGCGTTCAACACACACGTAGTTAAAAATAACAAACGTGTAAACTTACCAGGAGTTCAATTTTCATTAGACTTTTTAGCTGAAAAAGATAAAAACGATATTATTTTTGGAATTCAAAACGGAATCGATTACATCGCAGCTTCATTTGTTAATACAGCTGCAAATGTAAAAGAAATTAAAGAAATATTAAAAGAACACAATGGAGAACACATCCAAATTATTTCAAAAATTGAATCAGAAGTTGGAATTGACAACATCGATGAAATTATTGCTGAATCAGCAGGAATCATGATTGCACGTGGAGATCTAGGATTAGAAATTCCATACCAAGAAGTTCCATACTGAGAGAAAAAAATCATTAGAAAATGTAGAGAAGCCGGTAAATTAGTTATTGTCGCTACTCAAATGTTAGAATCAATGACTGACAACCCACAAGCAACAAGAGCTGAAGTAACTGACGTTTACTGAGCTACAGAACTTGGAGCTGACGCTACAATGTTATCTGGTGAATCAGCAAATGGTGATTTCCCGTTCATTACAACAAAAACAATGTCAACAATTAACCAAAGAGCTGAAGTTGAATTCTACAAAAAGTTATACTACGCAAAACAACTAGAAATTGCTAGAAAAACTTCAAGTGGACCAAGAGCTGCAATTGCTGAAAAATTAGCAACAATGTCAACTGATGGTAAATACGAATATGCAGTAGTTGCATCTCGTACAGGTGAATTGCTAAAAACAATTTCAAAATTTAGACCAAATGTAACTATCTTAGGAGTTACAGCTGACGAAAAATTATGAACAGCGTTTGGTGTATGACACTCAATATTTATGAACTTAATAACTGATCTAGATAAATTCAAAAAATCTGAAAAAGAAATTATTGAAATTGCTAAATTATGAGGTGCTAAAAAAGGTGAAACAATCTTATTTGTTCACAATGATAACATCACAGAAGTTAAAGTTAAATAATGAAATTAAACCAGTAAAATGGTTTATTTTTTTTATGCAAAAAAACTTCTTTTTAAAAAATACTTGACTACTTGACAATGTAGGGTATATGATATTATATATTAGGTAGGAGAAACATATGAAAGTGATAGAGTTTAAAAATGTTAAAAAGGATTTTGGCAAATGAAATATCATAAAAGATATATCAGTTGAATTTGAGAAGGGTAAGACTTACGCAGTTATGGGACCATCAGGTGCTGGTAAGACAACTTTTTTAAACTTAGCTAGTGGTTTAGAAAAACCGACAAGCGGCGAGATTATTATTAATACAAAAAACGTTGGAGAAATGAAAGAGCCAAAACTAACAAAGTTTAGAGTTAAAAATATATCTTATATTTTTCAGGACTACAACATAATAGATTATCTGACTGTTTATGAAAATGTTGTATTAAGTATGAAACTTTCTCACAGTAAAATTGATAGCTTAAAAGTTGAAGAAATATTAAAGCGAGTTAATTTATTTGAATTAAGAAAGAAAAATGTAATGCAATTATCTGGCGGTCAAAAACAACGTGTTGCAATCGCTCGTGCATTAATAAGTAACAGTGAGATCATTTTTGCAGATGAACCAACTGGTGCACTAGATTTAAATACTAGAGATGAGGTTATTGAGTTATTATCTGAAATGAGTTCTATATACAAGAAAACATTAATAATAATTACACATGATCCTAAAGTTGCCACAATTGCAGACAAGATTGTTTATTTCTTAAGTGGAGAAATAAGCTCAGTTGAAGATAAAGAAAGTGCTGAAAATATTGCCACAAGATTATTGGAATTAGAACACAATGTGAACAATAGTAATTAAGCACATTAAAAAAGATTGAAAAACAATCATAGGGTCTTTTGTTACAATGTTGGTTTCAACGGTATTGGTTATGGCATTTGTAATGATGTTTGCATCAGCTTTACTAGTTAAAGAAGATGCGGAAATGGCTATTGCAGTGTTTTCTTCACTATTTGGAATGGTTGTAACTATCGCTTTATTCTCACTATTTAGTGTAACCAAATTTTCAATTAAACTAAGAAATGATGATTTAAAAAACTTAAGAATACTTGGCATGTCAACATGCCAAATTGGAATAATGTTATTATTTGAAAATTTAATAATGGTTTTACTCTCATTTGGATTTGCGGTTTTATTATCGCCATTAATTACTACAATGGTAGTTGAATATTTAATTGATAGTAAAATGCTTCAAGAATCATTTGAGGTATCTAACTTACTTTGAATTAAAGCGTCTGCTAGTGGAGGGTTATTGTTGTTCATTATAATGGTAACTTGAATGTCAACTTCGGAAATTAAAAAAATTTCAATTTCCGAAGCAAGGAACCCATTTCAAGAAAAGAGCTTAGTAGCTAAAATAATTTGTATTGTTCTTGGAATAATGTCAATTGTTGGAGCGATTCTAATGATGACTTTGACAAAAAACGTTTTAAAAACAGAGGGTGGTGTTGGAATCATAACTGGAGCTATTAGCGCATATATATTTGGATTTTGTTTACTTGCGTCAACAATTTCGACATTGGTTCTAAGGGCGTTCAAACATATGACAAAAGGATCGTTTGCGATATCTATGTCATTTAGTGCGATGATTAAAAACATAACTAGAATAATAGTCCCAATTTCATTAATGGTATCAACAATGGTATTTATGTCATTTGTTTCAAATATGAATGGAATAGCGACTCTGGGATTTGGTCCAATTGAAGGCCAATCACCAGCGCCGCAATATATTTTATTTATAGTGTTTGCAATATATGGGATTATTATTATCAGTAATTCATTGCAATCTTATCTATTCGATAAAAAAAGAACATATCGTCAACTGATGGTATTAGGTATGAAAAAAAGCCAAATAATAAGAATGAATTTAAGAGAAATGGTTTTTATAATTGTTGTCGGATTATTGTTTGGAAATGGGGTAGGTGTGCTATTCAATGTGGCGTATTCACATGCTTTATTAGGTGAAACAATTTGAATTTACAACTGAGATATGTTTTGAATAACTTCATCTGTTGCGGTTGTTCTTATAACTTTGAACTATACAATTCCGCTATTAAATATAAAATAACCAATTATTAAAATAACAAATTAACTAAACTAATTTCAAGTAGATATTTAAAATTACTACTTGAAATTATATGGTGCCAAACTTAATATAAGTAAACAGGAGATAAACTAATGGAACCAAAATTAAAAGCAATTAATGCACAAAGAATTAAAATAACTATTGTATGTTTGATTATTCAAACACTAGTAACAATGAGCCTATTAATAACAGCTATATCAATTAGTGTAGGGGGTGCGTCAACTGAATCTATAGTAACAACTTGATTCTTTGCGCTGTACTTTCTATATGCAAACATATGATTAGGATTTGTATTGGCATATGACCTTGCAAACAAAATTAATAAAAACAACGAAATGAAATTATTGTTTTCAGGAATTGGATCTATCATTAGTATATTTTCACTAATTGTTTGAGTTGTATACATCAGAGAAATGTATTTTGAAAAAAAATATAGTATTGATTTATTAGAAGAACCAAAACAAAAACAAACTGATGATGAAGAAAATTCATCAGAAGGAGAATAAGAATATGAGAGCAGAAACCTCATTTCTAAAACAACTTGATTATGAACTTAGATTTTTAAAACCAAAAGATAGAGAAGAATTTACTTCTAATTATCGTTTGCAAATCTATGATCGTTTTACAAGTGGTGAAAAAATAATTGATATTATTGATGGTCTTGAAAGTCCAGAACTAATTGCAAAAAATATTTACAATGAACTAGAAATTAATGTTGATCAACTAAAAGCAGGATCGTATAAAACTTCAGGAATAATGAAAATACTCCTAGGGATAACAACGATAATACCCCAAGGTGTTGTGTTCATATTAGCTATTACATCTTTGATATTGTCAGCAACTTTTGCTATCACAACATTATTCATGGTGATAATGTTGTGAATTAACTTTCAACCACTACAAGCAATTGGTGGAACACTATTATCAATTGGACTTCTTCCGTTATTTTCAATTTTGTTTTACTACATTTGAACTCAAATTTATAAATTTGAAAAAATGTTTTTCAAGATTTCAGTCGAACTTATGTTGAATAAAGAGTTTAAGATGTCAGTAAAAGAAAAAGAAGTGAAAGATAGAAAAATATTAAAAATAGTAATGATTAGTTTATTTACAGTTTTCACTGTTACTGGGGCAATTGGGTCATTTAGTGGTGATAAAACAATCGGTGGAGCATCTCTTTCAAAAAATATGATTAATTCATTTGAAAGAGATGTTAAAGACTATGAGTTCAATGGTGAAATCTTAAATGTTGAATATGATGAATTAGAAAATGACAGTTGATATGATATCGTCTTTGTTCCTGATGTAGACATTCATGGCATCCGAATTCAAAATGATCATAACTACAAGTCTTCACTAACATTTAACTACAAGCTTGTAAAAACAAATCAAGCTAATGGATATGAAATAGTGATCATTGATGTTCCGTGAAGTCTAGTAATCTTTAATATATCAAGCAGCATTTACACAATAAAATATAACCCAAATGAAGTAGAGTTTTAATTTGGACACTCAATTAAAAAAAGGGGTCCTTGATATGATTATTTTGGACCTCCTAAAAAAACGTGACTATTATGCGTATGAACTAAATAAAGTATTGAATAAATTTATTCCAATTAATGAATCAACTGCGTATGCTATTTTCAAAAAATTGGTAGACAAGGGGTTTGTTTCATATTATTTAGCTGAATCGACTGCTGGTCCTGTTAGGAAATATTATAAGATAACAAAAATTGGTTTATTGCAGCTTGATGAATATTTAAATCACTGACATGAATTTATAACTACGGTTACAACATTTATTGATGGAAATAAATAATAAAATAAAACCCTAAACGGGTTTTTTTGTTTTTGGTATTAAAAAAATATTTTTACTTTTTTTACTTGAAAATATAAAAAATTATTGTAATATTATGTTGTGGGAAACCACACAAATAGTCAAGTAAATAAAAATTTAACAAACTCCTAATATTTCATGTGTTTATTAAATGTGTATAGAGATAACTGTTCTTAAATGGTTATCTTTTTTATTCAAAGATAATGTATTAATATAAAATAAATAAATAAAGTATATGGAGATGGTTATGAAGATATCACTTTTAGATGGCAAACAATTAGAGTTAAAAGATGGAATGTCTGTTTTAGACATTGCAGAATCTATTGCGCCAAGTTTGAAAAAAGTATCTGTTGGCGCTAGTGTGGAAGGGAAAATGGTTTCACCATTTTTTAGAGTTACAAAAGATTCAAAAATTGAGATCATTACGGATAAATCAATTGGATATGAATATGCAAAAAAATATAGTTCTAAAATTGCAACAATGATTTCAATCAAAAGAATGTTTGATGATGTACAAATATCATCAATGTACAAAAAAGAAATTAATGATTTTGAATTTGGAGTTTCTTTTAAATTTAAAGAACAAATTAAATTAGAAGATTTAAAAACAATTCAAAAAGAAATATCAAAGACATTAAAAGAAAGCAAAGTAATTGAATTTGTATCTGATGAAGTTTCAAAATTCGAAAAAGAGCTATTAAGTTTTTATGGAAATAAAGAAGTAGTTAAATACATAATTCAAGAATCAAAAGAAAATGGATTTGTTGTAGTTAAATATGACAAGTATCATTTTGTTTTAACTGCACCAGTTGTCCTAAACTTTGCAAAGTTAAAACAAATTGAACTAATTAATCTAACAGGTGAATACTGATTGGGTGATGCTAATAATGACATGTTCCAAAAGATTCATGGAATCACTGGTAGTGCTGATGAAATCAAAGCTACAAAAGATATGCTTAAAGACCGCGAAGAACGTGATCACAGAACAATTGGTAAGAAGTTGGACATCTTTACAATTAATCCAATTCTTGGTCAAGGAATGGCTGTTTGACTTCCAAACGGAACAACAATTAAAAATGAAATCAAAAACTATTTAAAACAAAAGGAGTTTGAATATGATTTTGTACCAATTGAAACTCCAAACTTGGGATCAAGAGAACTATATGAAACTTCAGGTCATTGAGCTCATTATCGTGATGATATGTTTAATTCAATTAAGCTGCCTAACGAAAAAGAACCCAAAGAAGAACTTGTACTAAGACCAATGGCTTGTCCACATCATATTCAAGTATTCAAACATAAACCAAGATCATATAAAGAATTACCTTTAAGATATTGTGAACATGCGACTTTATATAGATATGAAGCCTCTGGGGCACTTGTAGGACTAGAACGAGTACGTTCAATGGAATTGACTGATTCTCACATCTTTGCGCGTCCAGATCAAATAAAAGAAGAATTTAAAAACTGTTATGAACTAATAAAAGAAGTATTAGAAACATTCAAAATTAAAATTGATTATCTTTCACTATCTCTAAGAGATCCTGAAGATAAAGAAAAATATTATGATGATGATAATATGTGAAATAGTGCCGAAAAACAATTAGAAGAAGTACTAGATGAACTTGGTGTTAAATATAAAAAGATGCCAGGTGAAGCCGCCTTCTATGGACCTAAATTAGATATACAAGCAAAAACAGTTTTAGGACATGAAATAACAGTTTCAACTATCCAACTAGATTTCTTATTACCTATGAAATTTGATGTTAACTACTTAGATAAAAATTCAAAACCCCAACAAGCAGTTATGATTCATAGAGGTTTAATTGGTACATATGAAAGATTTATTTCAATTTTATTAGAACAAACAAAAGGGGCATTGCCGCTATGATGTTCACCAACACAAATTGAAATAATTCCTGTATTAGATAAATTCAATGATGAAGCATCAAAACTTGCAAAAGAACTAAAATCTGAGTTGATAAGAACTCACGTTGATTTGCGAGATGAGAGATTAAGTTATAAAGTTCGTGAAGCACAAATGAAAAAAATACCGTACCAAGTTATCATCGGTGAAGATGAAATTAAAGGTAAAAATATCTCATTTAGAAAATATGGTTCTAAAGAAACTGAAACAATTAAAAAAGATAAATTTATTGAAAAAATAATAAAAGAAATCAAAACAAAGTATTACAATATTTAATATAAAAACAAATAGATTTTAAACAAGGAATTCACTAAACACATGAAGTCAAGAAAAAATAATAAACCGCCTGTTGAACAACAGGAAGTTCCCAAGAAAAAAGAACGAGGGAAAGCTGGTTTATATCACGATATGAAAGATTTGGCTCAAAAGAAATTATCTAAAGCTGAATATGAAAATCAATTAAAAAATATGGATTACGACAAGGTAATGCACGGTCATGGTTATATGACTGATGGTATCCTTGGAGGATTCTCCGCATCAATCCATAAAATGGAATACACTTTCATAAAACAAATACTACTTGGTATATTCTCGGGATTCATTATTGGATTTGGTTATACAGCGTGTACATATGCAGTTATGAACTTAGGTGCAGATCAAAACTTAGTCGAAAGACTAGTTATGGCAATCATATTCCCATTTTGTATTGTTTTAATTACTTTCCTAGGTGGTGGACTATATACGTCTCACGTTCTAGCGACCATTCCGACAATGAAAGGTTGTATAAAAATAGATCATTATCTTAAGGGTATATTTGGTGTTCTTTTAGGAAACATTGTGGGAACATTCCTGTTTGTATCACTAGCTGCAATGTCTGGTATTTTAGAAGATGATGCATTCATCTCTAAAGCGCATGACATTGGAATTCATAAAATGTATAACATTGGGCATGTTATTTCAGAGTGAAGACTTGGTGGAGGAGAACATTTCCAATACTGATTGGCACTTCCTGAAAATACAGAAATTGCGGCCGGAACACCAGAAGCTGCGATTGCTGCATATGAAAAATTTGTTGCTGACAATAATTTAGGTAGATTATTTGAAACAAACTTTGATTTAGAGGGATTTGATATTTCAATCTCAGATGTATTATTAACAATGCTATTCTGTTTAGGTAGTGGAATCTTATGTAATATAATGGTTTCATCAACATTGCCGCTAACTGCGTCAACTAAATATGCATCTGCAACAGTAATTATTATCTGTTTACCAATATTCTTATTCGTTATGATTGGGCTACAACATGGTCCAGCCAATACATTCTTCTTATGAATATTCGTATGAGAATTAATCTTATCAATTGGAGATCCAAACTTCCAAATGAATACTCAAATAGTAATAATTGCATGTTTCATATTTGCAAACGTATTACCAACATTATTGGGTAACTGAATTGGTGGAGGATTGATTCTTCCAGGGTTACTACACATCATTAACATCAAATATACATCTGTATTCTTTGCTAAAACAAAATACGATATGGATCACTATACTGATGAATATTAAAAAACGCCGTTAATAAAACGGTGTTTTTATTTGTTCTAAACTTTATAAAAAAACACTATGAATTTCATAGTGAGTTAAATATATTATTGAACAATTGTTCTATTTGATTTGTATCAAAATCCTGCAACAGTAATTATTATTAATGGGATACCTACAAAGAATGCAGAAATTCCTCATCCACCAATTAGTAGACCGATATAAATAGTTCAAGTAGGGTTAGTCGCGATGTTTAATATATATAACATTGACATTACAATCCCTGCAATTGAACCCAATAAAACAACTAATGTAACTAGTAAGTAGCACATGTTATACATCGTTTGATATGGGGTATTTATATAGTGCTGCGTTTGTGTAAGTTTATATATGCCAATGCCAATTAACGTGGTGTATATAACTATTTTTACAACCTCGAATCACTTCCCATCAAATTTTTCTTGAATCTTTTTATACTCATTACTATATTCAGCATCTGAATCTCTTCTTTTAATTGCAAGGTTAGCAAAGTAAATAACAATGTATTGGAATGCTATTGTAACCAGCACTGCTCCAAATGCTACACCTAACATTAAATAAAGACTATTAGGAGTTGAAGTAAAGTTAAAGAAAAAGTAGGGTGCAGATAGATAACCAATGGCTGTCATCTTTTCATTAAATCCTGGACTATCTCCAAGGACTTCACTATTTAAGAAACACCATATCTCTTGTTGATATTCTCCACCAATACCAAGTCCATCGTGTTCGGTTGCTATGTTTTCAAATCCGATTGCATACATCACAAACATTTTTCCAATGTTTAGCAAAAATCAAGCAGCTAAGTAACTTATGCAAAATGGTGAAGCTGCTCTGTAGTATGACTTAACATCTATTTTTAATTTTGGTACAAATAATATGAATACTATGATTGATGCAAGTGGTGCAAACATATGAGCTCAAAGTGTAATGATTAATTTTTCAGGTTTTGAAAATATTACATTTGAATAAGTTTGAATGTTACTGACATCATTCAATGAGTCAGGAGTAAAGTCTGTAAATCCAGCTCAGAAGATTAGAATACACATTAAGTTAAATGCCATGAATGATATTCAACTTTGATATCCGGGTTTTCAAATACCGAACTTTCCATTCATTGCAACAATTATTGGAAAGATAACATTCATCGCACAAACTTGTGTTGTTCAAAAAGTTAGGGTGGCTACAAATCTCCATCCGTGATTCATAACTTGAAATCTTGGAGCTGGATCTATGTTACCGCTCACAAAGAATCAAATGAAGAATGCAGTGTTAATTGCTATTCCAGTTCATATTAAACCGCTTTTAAGGTTCTTATTTTTAATATCTATATAATTTCTCATAGACCTATCTTCACAAAAATAAAAAAAAATGCAAGTGTTGTGGAGCAACTACTATTAATATTTAAAATTAATTTATAATAATAGAGATATAAGGAGACATTACTATGGAAAAAATAGAGACAATTGAATTAGAAAGCAATAAACAAGTTTCTGCTCTGGTTATTGAAGACAAAATTGAAAAGCCTAAATTATTTGGTAAGTTTGAAAGTGATTATGCTTTTACACTAACTAAGTTCTTTGGTGCATTTAAAAAAGTAAGTCCAGTATTTAAAAAGCATTGATTTTTATCTACGTTATTTTTTACAAGTATAGTTTTCCAAGGTGTAGCATTTGGTATTGTTCCACTGATAGCGGGACAATTAGTGGGTGCTGTGACTTCAGAAACTGGTCATACTATATTTTTAGGAATGTCACTTTCATGAAACACAATGATATACATTGCAGTTGGAGTACTTGTATTTATGGCATTGACCGAATACTTATTAGAATATACGGGCCACAGAATCCAAAACAGAATTGAAGTTTTCCTGAGATTAAAAGCAGTTGAAGCAATGATTCGTGTTGATATGAGTTGGTATTCAAAAAATGTAATGGGTGAGACAATGTCAAAAGTTATGACGGACTCAACAGCTGCTGGTGATATGTTGACTCAATTTTGTATTAATGTAATTTATGCGTTTGTATTTCTAGTGACAATAATTACTTCAATGTTTCTACAAGATGTGTTTTTAGCCACAGTAATTACAATTATTTTAGTGATAGTGTACTTAGGTATTTTCTTAGCATTTATCCAATATAGAAGAAGTTTAATTACAGCATTTCAACGTCGATTAAAAATTGATGGTGAAATGACAGACAGGATTATGAATATAAGACTATTGAAATCATCAGGTACTGAAAATGATGAAGTAAAAAGTTTTGAAGAAAAACATGAAAAGTGAGGAGAAAGTGTCGATATCTCAATCGGGTATTCATCAATCATCGCTGTAATATCTTCAACTGTTGCACTTGTTATTCCTGTGCTTGCAATATTTTTATCAATAATATGACATAACGAAATAAACCATACTCCAATGGAAGAAGTTGTTGTGTTAATTACAAACTTTACAATGACTGCATACATGGTAAGTACACTTGCTCAGCTGATGCCTATGATCTTTAGGTTTGCTACAAGATTATCAAACTCAATTATGAGACTAGATAGAATTATTTCAATTGAATCTATCGTAAAAACAAAACCAGACTCTTTAAGAATTAAAGATACATCTGATAAAAATGAAATTGAATCTATTGAGTTCAAAGATGTTTATTTCACATATCCAGAAGACAACAAACAAATCCCAATTATTGAGGGTTTAAATATCAAATTAGAAAAAGGTAAATCATACGCTTTTGTTGGAGAGTCTGGTGTCGGTAAATCTACAATAACAAAAATGTTGATGAGATTTTATGACACAACAAAAGGTAATGTTTTAATCAATGGTGAAGATTTAAAAGATTATTTAATAACTGATTATTTAGATCATGTTGGGTATGTTGACCAAGAACCTCAAATTTTCTTCGGAACTATTATGGAAAACATAAGATATACAAACACAACAGCAACTGATGAAGAGGTGTTTAGAGCATCTAGGAAAGCTAAATTCCATGACTTTGTACTTTCAATGCCTGATGGTTATGAAACTGTAGCAGGACAACAAGGTTTCATGTTATCTGGTGGTCAAAAACAAAGACTAGTTATTGCTAGAATGTTTTTAAAAAGCCCATCATTAATAATTCTTGACGAAGCCACATCAGCATTAGATAATGTTGTTGAAAAAGAAATATTAGAATCTTTTGATGAACTATCAAAAGGAAGAACGACAGTTGCAATTGCACACAGGCTTTCTACAATAATTAACTATGATATAATTTATGTGATTGGTAGAAATAAGAATGTAATCGAAAGTGGTTCATTTGATGAACTAATGAAACAAAAAGGACAATTTGCTAAGCTATACAAGCTTGGGCAAATATAGGTAAAATATATGGATTGAGAAGCAATATCATTTGGAATTATAACTGCGTCAGGTAGTGCAAAAACAAATGCAATTAAAGCAATTGAAGCTGCAAAAGCAAAAGATTTTAAAATGGCAGACACATTAATTGAAACTGCAAAAACTGAACTTTCTGCTGCTAGAAAATTCCACATGGATGTAGTTGCAAAAGAAGCAAACAAAGAAAAAGTGGATTATAGTGTTCTATACATTCACTCAGAAGATCACATGACAAGTACTGATGTTATTATATTGATGTCACAACAAATAATTGATTTATGAAGAGAAAAAAAATAATCCTTGACGGATATTTTTTTTGTCATTTTTTATATATACATTTAAAATAACCCAATAAATGATTACATTTTTAGAGTTTGTTTTAGTTGTAAAACAGGTACTAATATAGTAAAATTAACTTATCAAAACAGAAAGAAAGAGGTATATAAATGAACAAATATGCGTTAGCAATAGATATAGGAGCCACAACTGCAAAGTGTGTTATTTTTAAAAATGATGATGTAATTAGTGAGTACTCACTAGAGACAAAAACAATGGTAAATCTTGTAACAAAAATGAAAGGTCTTTTTGTGGAAAAGTGTACTGAATTAAAAATTAACCCAAAAGATTTTGCGTTTGTAGCAATTGCAATATGTGGAATAATAGAACCAACATCAGAAAGAGTTGTGTTCTCTGCGAATTTAGATATTAAAAATTACGACTTAAAATCTGAAGTTCAAAAAGAATTTGGTATTAAAAATGTATCAATCATGAATGATGCAAAGGCAGCTGTTTATGGTGAGTGAGCAGGATCATATAAAAGAAAACCAAATTCATTAATGATGTACACAATCGGTACAGGAATTGGTGGTGGAATCATCTTAAACAAATCATTGATTTTCGGAGATAGTTCTGGATTGCCAAGTGAACCAGGTCATGGTGGTGGATTCCAAAATGTTGCTGGTTGTACTTGTGGACTTAAAGGGTGTATCGAAGCTACAACTTCAGCTACAGCTATTGAACGTAAGTTAAACTTAGTTGCAGATAAGTCAACTGCAGAATTAGGTCAATTAAAAAAAGAATTAAACAGAAAATTAACAATCAAAGATATCAACCCATTATTTAAAAGTAAAAACAAAGAAGTTATTGATGTATTTGTAGAAGCCTTGGAACCATTAGCAAAACAAATAGCAATTGTTCAACACATTATCGATATTGAAACATTCGTTATCGGTGGTGGACCTTCATTACTAGGTGAAGAGCTTGTTAACATAATCAAAACACATGTAAGTAAATATATACTTGAAGAGTTTAACAAACACTTAAATGTACAAATCTCGAAATCTGGATTCTTGAGTGGACCACTTGGTGCATTTGAGTTTGCAAAAGAACGCTTTATATAATTAATTAAAATGAAAAAATTACTAGTAGCACTATCATTTTTAGGAACAGGAGCAATAGTTGGTGGAGTTACTTTACCGACTATTGTTTCTTGTGTTCCCATTACTCATACAGGGATTTTAAAAGCGCAAATAGAAAAAGATTACATAGGAATTAATTCAAGCATCAAAGAAAAATATAATGCGATGAGCCCTGAAGAAATTCAAAGTGCATTCATGTCATTTGCATTTCCTCGAAATAAAAAAATGAACATGACTCATGGATATGACGTTATGCAATGAAGTCCAATTTTAACTTACACACCAAAAGGTGATAATACTGGATTTGATCGTAGCTTAATTAAGATGTCTGAATTAAAAGAATTACACGATTCTGATACGAGTGAGGAATCAATTGAAAATAAAAAAATGTTTATGATTTATGATGAAACACTGCGAACTTTAGCTAACGATTTTAATAAATACAAATCTCTTTTTAGAGGGTTTTATGAAAAATCATTTGTTGAAGAAGGAAGCAAGGAGACGGAATGAACTGGACAAAAAACGGCAAATTCAATAACAATAAATTTAAAAAATATATACAATGAGTTAAATTTGCAATTTAAGACTGGTAAAACTGATGTTTCACAAATTTTTATGGAAGATATTGGAACATTGTCTTTGAATACGTATTTTGAAAATGCAATTGCCTTAATAGTTTCGTTTAAAAATTCAAGTTTAAAAATTCAATCAGATGACCAATCAGAAGGTAACGACGGACCCGTTCAAGTAAAGGAGGATGGAATCTTAAAGTGAGTAAATGAATATTGAAAATATTCTTACAAACTTGGATTTTTGCCTGGCGAGTACGATGGGAGCAATAGTGACTATACTGATGAAATAATCAGAACGAAACCAATGGAAGTTTTAAGAACTAATTTATTTGACCAATCAATCAACCCGACAAAATCCAAATACTATGACCTGACACATGATATCAATATTGATGAATACTTGGATACTGAGGAATTGGATGGACATGATTTGAGATGGATGAATCCAAAGGATTTGTTAGATTATTTCAGTTCAATCATAAATCCAATGACAATTTATGGATTATCAAACAAACTACTGAGAGTGGTAAAAGATAAAAAAGAAATAATACAAGAAAAACCAAAAATAAATTTACGTTTTTCAGAATACTTGATTAATAACATTTATTTCGACCACACTAAATTTGTAACAACTAAGAATGTAAATTCAGCACAATTTGGCGGAAGTGAAATTTACACAAATAATAATCAAAGTGACACTATACCTTACAGGTTCTTGAGCGCATCACAATTGGATCTTGTTTTAGACTATAAAAATGTGAGCAAGATAAAATAAAAAAATAAAGGACAATAATGGCAGGTTTAGTTTTCAAACAAAAGAAAAGAAATAAATTTCAGAAAAAATCATCCCTAAAAACTAGGATGAAATTTTCACGTGATGAAATTAATAAACTTAAAGCCGAAATTAGAACATCAAAACGAAACCAAAAAACTCTAGACAACATATTTAGAGTTACTGTTAAGAATGTAATTTGAGAATATAAAGAAGAGGGTCGTAAGATTAGACGATCAAGAGATTTTGGTCCATATGATAAAATTAAGTCTCTAAATGATATCGCATTGGAAAAAGAAACATTAATTAATTCTCTTTCAAAAAACTTTGCAGATAGAATGAGAAAAGCTTATGATGATCATGCTAAATTAACTGATGAACTAAACCGCGAATTAATGACTTTTGGGATATATAAAGATCGTGTTAAAGAACTGACATATTCATGAACAAAAACAAAGAAAACATCTTTGACAAGAAAAATGGTTAAAGATGCAAAAAATAATTATAAATTTGCAAAACAAACTACTCATTCAAACGAAGAATATTCAAGAATTAAAAAGTACTACAAAAATAGAATTGATAATACAATTTTAGAGTTTGAAACAGTAAACCCAGAAATAACAAACGTAAGACAAAAATTAAGAAAAATGTCTGCTTATAAATTGAACAGACTAGATACCCCTGAAAAAGAAAAGTTATATGACTTATTGCTAGACATTAATGAAAATAAATATGCAGGTGCAAAACAAATTACTGAGTTAAAACTTGAATTAAGAGACTTGAAAGATCAATTTATTTATATTAAAGGTACAGTAAGTTTCAAAGAAAAAATGAAACAAACGTCACTATCTATTTCTAGTAATGCAGGTAAAGTAACTAATGTTGGGTTTATTTATGCTATTAGAAATGGGTACTTCTCATTAATGCCGCTGGTATTGTTGGGTGCCTTAGCTATATTTATGACACAAATATTTTTCAACTATGAAACTGGATTTATGTCTTTATTTATTGAACCTGATAATGAATCGGCGATAAAAATATTGGACGCACTAATTATCCCGTTTAAAACACTGTATGATTCCACATATGGAATGTTAGGTATATTACTTGCAATTTCTATTGCTTATTCACTCGCAACGTTCCACAAGGTAAATAGGTTATCAGCAATTGTTGCTACAATATTATCGTTTCTAATTATGTCTCCAAAATTCTCCCAAGACTTTAGTGTGTTTGGAACACAAGGAATGTTTGTTGGAATGTTTATTTCTATTTCTACAACCATGTTATTTGTTTTATTTTTCAAAACTAATATGTTTAACTTCTTATCGTTAAGAGCTTATGAAAAAAACCTTGCTTTGGCGTTTGTTAATGCAATATCAGTATTAATTATTTGTTTAGTATTCTCATCAATATCGGTTTCAATAATATTCATTGGTGAAGCGGTAGGGCCGGTTACTATTTTTGAAGATACGATTGTTATTACATCAATTTATGATGTGCTGCTTGTATCAATTCAAAGACCATTAGTTGATATTGTTACTGGGCCATTTGGGATGCCGATCATATTAATCTTATGACAAGCATTATGATTCTTTGGTATACATGCTTCAGGGCTATTATCAACCATAATAGAACCTTTACAATTAGAAGCAATTCAACAAAATGCTTCTGGTACTGGTGAAAATGTATTTACAAAACCATTTGTTGAAATGTTTGGTCAAAACGGTGGTGCTGGTGCAACTTTCGCATTAATAGTTGTAATCCTTGTATTCTCAAAAAGACATGAATGGAAGACGATGGCCAAGATCGCAATAATACCTGCGCTATTTGGTATTAATGAACCAATACTATTTGGACTACCAATCATCTTAAACCCAATGTTCTTTATATCATTTGTACTTGCGCCACTTGCTGGTTGCATGATTGCATATGTTGCAACAATCACTGGATTTATGCCGTACACAACAGTAATAACGCCATGAGTTACGCCAACAATTTTAGGTTCTTTCCTTTCAACTGGCGGAAGCTGAACGGCCATTATTGTTTGACTGATAACAACTACATCTCAGTTACTTGTCTATCTACCGGTTGTTTTAATCGCAAATGCTGCAATTAAAAAAGATATCGTTAGAGAAATGATTAGATTAGAAAAACGGGGCTTTAACCGATTTAAAAATGAGTATCAAGATGAAAAAAATATAAAAGACGAAGAAAGAAATGAAGAGCTTTCAAAACAGTTTGATTTAGATAACAAAGAAGACTATGCTGATAATTTGGCTTAAAAGGAGTAAAGATGAAAAGATACAAATTTTTATTAACATGTATGGCAGGAATGAGTACATCTATTGTCGTTAAAAAAATGCTTAATTTTGCTTTCGAAGAAGAGATGGACATTGATATAAAAGTATTTACTTTAGCAGAAGCAATTAGTGAGTCTGACGGATATGACCTTTGTTTGGTTGCACCACAGGTTTCATATGAAATGCAAAAATTATCTGACCACATGAAATGTAAAGTCATGTTAATAGATAAGGTCGACTATGGAAATGTAGATGGAAAAACAATTTTACAAAAAGCTATTTCTTTTTACGAAGAAGATTTCTAAAAATTAAAAATTAGCAAACAATGAATAAGGAGGGAATATGGTACACAAATTTTCAAAGTATGAAAACATCAGTAAAGTTAATGCAGAATTACTTGAAATTTTAAATCAAATTGAGATAGTCACAAAAAAAATGAAAACTCAAAAAGCTGATTTAAAAGAAATGAATAGTTCAAAGTATTCGATGAAAACACGTTTCAAAGAACTGAAAAACGAAAAGCTTATTATTTTAGATAAGAATTTTAATATTCAATTATTGCGTGCAAAAGTAAACAAAACAGATGTAAACAAAATCTATGATGATTATGAAGTCGAAAAAAGCAACACATATATTGATTACGATGAAAAATATAGAAGACGTATTTCCAAATTAGAACTTGATATTTCTGATCTTAAAAAAGGTATAAGAGATAATGGTTTAAACAGGGAGTTATTAAAAGGTAAATTTAAACTTACTAAGAAATCATTTAGAGAGCAAAGAAAAATAATTTCAAGTGTTAAATGAGAGTCCAGGAAAGACCTTCTTGAATTAAAATTCAAATATAATGTTGAGTGCCTAAATTTAACTAATCAATTAAAGACTGAATTAATTGATATTGAAAAGTATGACGCTGATTTTTTAAATATAACAAATGAATTTAGAATTCAAGAAGAGAAGGCTTTGATAGAGGCTGATGCACTATATTTAAATTATGTTGAATGTAAAAAGTTTTCAATCAAAAAAGAGAATTTAAACAACTTGGATATTAAAATTGAAGAAGCTAAAAAACTTATAAATATAAAAGCTCAAAAGATTGAGAGTGACTATAAAACTCAAATTAATGAGCAAAATAAAAAATACAAAGATCAATTTCTTGTACCTAAAACAGAATTATCAAAAGAAGAAATTAAAAAAATAAAACATGAAAACAAATTAACTATTAAACAAATTAAATTTTTAAGATACTCTGATAGCAAAGATAACTCAGTTGAACTTGCAGAATTAAAAAGAGAAAAGGTATTATACAAAGATAGTGTTTCTTCAAACAAGAACCAAATCTTGGTCGAGTTCTATAATTCAGTTGAAATTTTTCAAACAAGATATAAAAGTTTAAATGCAATTAAAATGACTTTCCTAACCGTTTTCCCAATAGTATTGCTTGGAGCATTTGTAACATTGTTTACAAGTGTTATATTTAGTACTGGAGCTGGATCTATTGTAGATACATTTGACATACCGTTATCCCATGAAATGATTTTATGAATGTCTAGAATTAGACAATTCTTTGAAGTTGTAGGGGCCGGTACTAGTGGTACTATTTCTTTATATATTGTTGTCGTTATGTCTTACAACATTTCAAAAAATTATAATCAAAATATTATTTGAGTTTCTACGGTTTCTTCAGTGATAGCATTTTTCTTGCTATCAAATAATTTTTTAGAATCACAAGCTAACTTTAATATGACAATGGGTACAGATGGGATGCTTGCTGCAATCGTTCTACCAATATTTATTGTTAAAATATTTGCTTGATTAGATAAGGTAGAAGTGTTAAAGTTGAAACTGCCAACATCAATTCCCGATGCAGTTGCCAAATCACTTAACTCACTAGTTCCGATGTTTGTTCTATTAACCGCTGTCTCATTCCTTGCTTCAGTGCTGACTTACACATCACCATTCATTGACCCATTGTTGGACGCCATTGGTGATGGATTCACGGTAAGAGGGGCCAAAACATTATCACAAGTCTTAGGTATATTTGTTTCAATACCAATGAATTTATTATTTAATTTCAATATTATTCTAGGTGTAATAATATTCGTAGGGCTTTCATCAATAATATGATGATGTGGAATTAATAGTTCGGCTATTCTAGGTGCCTTTTTATGAGGTAAGTTTGGTGGTTGAATAAATGATGGATTTGGAGATAGTTGATTTGGTTCTTCGTTCTTCGACCATATGATAAGTCTTGGTGGTACGGGTGGTACACTTGCATTAATATTTGTAGTATTAGCATTTTCAAAAAGAAATAATTGAAAAATGATATCAAAAATAGCAATAATCCCAGCATTATTTTGTATTAATGAACCGATCTTATTTGGTTTACCATTAGTGTTTAACCCAGTGCTGTTCCTACCATTTATATTAGCTCCAGTATCTGGGGTTTTAATGTATGTTGGAATTCATGGTTTTGGTATCATGGATCTAACAATTGATAAAGACATTGAAGTTCCATGAACTACTCCACCAATTTTAGGTGCTTATTGAGCTACAAATAGTTGAAGGGGTTCATTCTTTGCGGTGTTAGTGTTGATTGTTCAGTGCGCAATTTATACTCCATTTGTATTTATGGATAACACGTTGTATAAAATAACGCTTGAAAATCAAGATGAAGATGTTACATTCTCATTTAGAAAAGATGCTTTAAAAATTGGAAATGAATTAGAAGCTCATGGAGTTTCGAAAACATTAGAAAGTTATATCGACCCACAAGCAGATTATTATGATTAAAAAATAGTTCATTTTTGAACTATTTTATTTTTTTAATTTCACATATTTTTTTAAAGTCACCCAAAGAATCGGTCAGTTCACGTTTAGTGAAATTATAGTGAACTCGGTGTCGGGTATTAAATATAGAATATGTTTCTATTTCTGAAATATCATCAAAATTATCAATAATCAACTTCTCATAAAATCTAAGTTGTAGTGATTCTTTTTCCTTGTTTAATTGAGCTGTAGTTTTAAAGTCAACAAGATGTCATAGGTCATCGACATCTTTATAAAGAAAATCAAATGTGCCAGAGTAGTGGTCATTAACCATAGAGACTTCTGAGTAATATTCAGAAATATTGTTTAATTTTATGAATTGTTCAATTTGAGATTTGAGTCAACTAAATTCAGTTTGATGTGTTTTGTCGATAATGTTATCGTAGATGTGTTTACATTTGATGTCTGACTCATATTTAATATATTCACTTATACGATCATGTACGCAAGTTCCTTTATCAATTGAACGTCTTAGGACTTCTTTATCAATTGAACTAGCAGGGAATGGGTACAATAGGTTAATAAGGGTAGTTACGCTTGGCAAGTTATATGGAATCTGACTATCAACATTAATGTATTGATGTTTGTGTTTTCTAAGTTCGACTGAAGGACTTCAGTAATATTCAATTAATTTCATATCTATATATTAATGATTTGTTTTGAATTTTGAAAAAAATTAATTAATTAAAGAATATTGAGATATAATTATTTTGTTTAAAGCAAGAAGCAATCGCTCACCACTACAAATAGGACGTGGTATTAAACAAGATTAAATTAATACAAAGTGATTAATTAATATTGTTTTTCTTAAGTGTGCTGATTGTTTTAATCGCACACTTTTATTTTGGAGGAGTCAACTTGAACCCTAACAGCAACACTAATAACCGTAATCAAAAAGATGTAGAACCATTGAATAAAGCAATTAGAGCCAGAGAGGTTTTAATTATTAATGAAGATGGAACAAGACAAGGACCAATAAATAAATTTGAAGCATTGAAATTAGCCGAAGACGGTGGAATGGATATGTTACAAGTTGGTGTACAACCTAATGGGGTTGCAATTGTAAAATTCTTAGATTATGGAAAACATAAATACGAACAAAAGAGAAAACAAAAAGAAAATAAGAAAAATCAAATTCGTACTGAAAACAGAGAAATAAGATTAACAGTTGGAATCGGAGATCACGATTTAGATGTTAAGGCCAAAAAAGCACGTGAGTTTTTAAGTGATGGAGATAGAGTTAAAGTATCTCTTAAATTTAAAGGACGTGAAATTGCTTATCAAGAATTTGGATTAAATACAATCAACAAATTCTTTGAAAAAGTTAAGGACGTTGCTAAAGTTGAAAAAGAACCAAAATTAACAAATAGATTTCTAGATATGTATATCGTACCTAGCAAATTAAAATCAGGAGGTAAAAACAATGCCAAAAATGAAGACGAAAAAAGCGTTAGCTAAACGTGTAAAAGTTAAACCAAACGGAACATTACAAAGAGGGCATGCATACCGCTCTCACCTAGCACAAAACAAAACAACAAAACAAAAAAGACATTCAGAAAAATCAACAACTGTTCATCCATCAGATATGAAAAGATTGAAAGGTCTAGTCTAATATAAGGAGACATAGAAGATGGCAAGAGTAAAATTTGGAAAAGTAACTAGAGCAAGAAGAAAACGTTGAATCAAACGTGCTAAAGGTTACTATGGATTAAAAAAGGCAAGTTACAAAAAAGCCCATGAACAAGTACAACGTTCAATGGCTTATGCATTTGTTGGTAGAAAATTAAGAAAAAGAGATTTTAGAAAATTATGAATCGTACGTATTAACGCAGCCGTTAGACCATTCGATTTAAGTTATTCAAAATTTATTAACGGTATTAAATTAGCAAACATAGATATCAACCGTAAGATGTTATCTGAGTTAGCAATTCACGAACCTCAAAAATTCGAAGCAATTGTTGGTATGGTTAAAAGTGCATTAGCATCAAAACCAGCTGTTAAGCCTAAACCAGCTGTAGTTGCACCAGCTCCTAAAGTTGTTGCACCTAAACCAGTAGAAGTTAAAAAAGAAGCTCCTAAAGCTGCTGAACCTAAAAAAGTAGAAGTTAAAAAAGAAGCTCCTAAAGCTGCTGAACCTAAAAAAGTTGAAGTTGTTGAAGTTTCAAAAACTGAACAATCTGATGCTGACAAGTTCTTGAAAGAAATGGAGAAAAAATATGCAGATGAATTATCTGCAAAAACACAATCTCCTTCAGCTGCTGATTTAGAAGCTAAAAAAGAAGCCGAAGCAAAAGCAAAAGAAGCTGCTAAAAAAGAAGCTGAAGCTAAAAAAGAAGCAGAAAAAAAATTAGCAGAAGCTAAAAAAATTCAAGAAAAAGCAAAATCGGAAACTGACGTTAAAGCAAAAGCTGCCGCAAACAAAGAAGCTGATAAGTTAAAACTTGAAGCTGAAAAAGCAAATGTAGCTGCCAAAAAAGAAGCTGAAGCTAAAAAGAAAGCTGAAAAAGATGCTGCAGATGCTGCTAAAAAAGTTGAAGCAGCTAAAAAAATCAATGTTAAAGAACTTTCTGCTGAAGAAAGAGCTAAACTAGATGGATCAGCAACTATCAAAGAAAAAAGAAGTGATTTACAAAAACACTCAAACACAACTAGAAAAATGGCAATTCAAAATAAATTATCTCCAAAAGCTCAAAAAGCAAACTTGAGAGATATGACTAAAAAAGAATTAATCCAATACATGCAATTAGTTCGTGAAGAATTATCTAAAAAATAAAATCGGTTATAAACCGATTTTTTCATTTATTAATTTAAGTTTCTTATTTGATATTTCAGTTGCACGTTGTTTACCGCGATCTAATAAGTCTCGTAGTTCTTTTGTTCCAACTAAAGTATTAAATTTTGTTTGTATGTTTTCTAATAACTCGCAAACAACATCAGCTACTTCTGATTTTAAAACACCATAATTTTTCCCATCAAAGTGTTTTACAACGTCATCTATTTTTTCGTTTTTCAATGCACTATAGATTGTTATTAAATTAGATACACCAGGCTTATTAACGGGGTCGTATTTAATTAAGTTTTCAGAATCAGTTACAGATGAATTGATTTTCTTTCTTGCAACTTCGGGTTTATCAAGAAGCGAAATGAATGACTTTTGATTATCAGATGATTTAGACATCTTTTTAGTGGGGTCTTGTAAGTCCATTATTTTTGCTGTCACATCATTTGTGTATTCTTTTGGAAGTGTAAATAAATCTTTTCCATATTTATTATTCATTCTTGTTGCAATGTTTCTTGTTAGTTCAATGTGTTGTTTTTGATCTTTTCCAACAGGGACTAAATCAATATCATACAGTAAGATATCGGCTGCCATTAAGGTAGGGTAAGTAAGTAAACCAGTTGGAACTGTTTCGGTACCGTTGCTTGATTTTTTAGCAGATTTATCTTTGAATTGAGTCATTCTAGAAAGTTCACCAATCGTAGTATGACAATTTAATATTCATGCTAATTGTGTGTGGGCTGGAACTTCAGATTGAATAAACACTGTAGTTCTTTTTGGGTCAAATCCACAAGCGAAATAGATGGCAGATGCATTAGAAATTCTTAATCTCAAGTCTTTTGCATCACTTGGAGTCACAAGTGCATGTAGATCTGCAATAAACATAAACATCTCGTTATCGTTTTGCAAGTCTAGCATTGGTTTGATTGCTCCAATGTAATTTCCTAATGTAATTGTTCCAGTGGTAGTAATACCCGTAATAATTTTCTTCATAGATACCTTTTCTTAAAATATTATAGTTTAAAAAATATATATAATATATACATAATTTAATGGAGTGGGTAGTTATATGTCTGAAAACAAAAAACCAAATAAAAAAAACGAATACTATGATAGTTTTGATTTAAAAGAACAAAACGAAGCACACCTTTATAGAAGACCTGAGAACATCAATGAACAGACTGTTGATATTCAGAATTTTGAATATGGTAAAAAAAATAAATTAGACACATTATCAAAAGCCGTTAATGACCATAAAAAATCTAAGAAACCAAATGAAGATGACATGATTAAAACAATTGATATTAAAGATATCAATGATGAAAATAAATTAGTTGCTTTAAAAATGAAAAGAAAAGGTAGAGATAAAGTTGAATTTATTGATGAATCTACAGTTTCTGGTCGAAACAAAGCAAGAATGAGATTAGAAACAAAACCATATTTTGTAGTTTCTGGTATAACAAAAGAATTTAGAAATGGAAGTGGTGTTAAAGACGTTTCATTTTCAATTCAAAAGGGCGAAATGGTTGGTTTTATTGGGGATAATGGTACCGGTAAAACAACAACAATTAAAATGATATTTAATGAACTAAAAAAAGATGCAGGTTTTGTATCTTTAGAAGGGAAACAGGCAACTAATAAAAATGTTCTAAGTAGAATTGCATTCTTCCCAGATCAAAACAACTACCCAAAGAATTTCAACATTGTTAAATTTTCATACTACTGTGCATCTTTGAAAGGCGTACAAAAAGATGAACTTGATAAGTATATTGAACTTTATCTTGAGGCACTAACGTTAAAACCGTATGCAAAAAATAAGTTTTCAGATTTATCTGCTGGTATGCAAAAAAAAGCGCTATTACTTTCAGTACTAGTTACAAACCCAGAAATCATAGTTCTCGATGAACCAACTGCTAACCTAGATGTTTACTCAAGATTAGAATTCATGGGTGTATTGAAACACTTAAGTAGTGTTCACGGTAAAACAATTGTTATTACATCTCATAATATTGATGAATTAAACAACTCAGTTAATAGAGCGATACTTCTAAAAAAAGTTGATGGTTATGGCCAGTTAGTTTATGACGAACCTTTCAATAAAGAAAAACAAGATCTTAGAAAAATTTATATTGAAGTCGTAGGGCGTGAAATCAAAGGAATTGATTATGATAAAATCAAGAAAGTTGAAGACGAAAAACATAGTGCAAAATACGAACAAGTTTTTGGTGATGTTTTAGCTGATGCTGATCCAAAGGGAGGGCGTAAAGATGTTTAATAAATTCCCAATTTTTAAAAGAACATTTGTTACACAACTGAGTTCTAAGATAAATTTAATTTTATTACTAATATTTACACCAACGTTTATAGCAGTAATTATTTCTGGAATTTTATTGGCTGATTTAGTTCTATTTGGTTGAGTTGCATTTGCTGTTCTTTTGTTGTTCGTCACATTTTTTAATGTTTTCTTTACAACTAATTCATTTAACAAGGACCTCGAATTAGGGGTGATAAATCTTGAAGTAAGAAGTGGTTATAAAAACACTAAGTTATTTTTCCAAAGGTACGCAGCTCAAAAGTCATTTATTATTCCAATTCAAATTATTTTATTTTTAATTTGAACTATTGCAGGTTATGCATCTGGAGTTTCATACATTCAAATGTCAACAACTGAGTTAATATTTGGGATGTTGACTATATTTCTTTATGAAGCCTTAATATCAAGTTTCTTATTATTATTTTCGTCATTAAAAAGTGGGATAGCAACCACATTCTTTGGTGTGATTATTGGAATATTGTTAGCGGTTATGCCGTTGTTCTCTTTACTTGAATCATATACAAGCAGTGCTGTTGCGATGAACGATAAAAGTTATAGTAAATACACGCTACAAAAATATTCTGTACTAAGTGAGTTTGATCAAATCAGATTAGACAACAAAGATGGAATTATTGATGGTCAAGTATCAATTAATTTTGAAAGTGATAATGAGATTGTTACCTCGTCATTCTTTGAAGCGTTCACGGTTTTTGATTTGTTTTTCTTCGAAGTAAGGGGGACGGGTCCGAATGCCGATGTTTATAATGTTAAACAAAATATAGACAGAAACGGTAGGGACTCATATAATCCGGCAGAAACATATATAAACATATCAAGATCATATACAAACGATCTGATATACAATGGTCTGGCTTCTGAATTGGTTAATCCGACACTGGAATTGATTTCAAAAAAAGGTTCTGGTAATGAAGGAACTTATTTATTTGATGAGTTTGCAGCGCAAAATCCCGTTGCTAAAGCAGAATACGAAAAATTAGTAATGGAAAATAAAGTATTGCAATTCATTAAAGAAATTGATGAAATTGATAATTCGTTCTTCGGTAGCAAAAAAAATAATGTAAACAATTCATTTTTCTCATTGAATGCTAAAACTAATGACAGATTTTCTGGATCAACTGGTTTTGATAATTTTGTTGAATACTTAAAAAATAATTATTCAAATGATAGTGAAATGCTAAGAATAATTGATTTAGTAAATGAAACTGCTAAATTTTCATATACGTCAGCATATAAAACAAATTCATCAAGAAGCTCAATATTCGATATTGGTGGGAGCACTGTGGATAACCCGGATAAAAGAGTTGAAGATACAAACTTGTGATTAACGAACCCAGAAATTAATAATTCAAAACAAGAATGAACAAATATAACATCTGATGGTGCAAGGGTGTTCTTCAAAGTGTATTTTGATATATTGAGAGAATATATGATAAACCAAGCACCGAAGTATAATATCAGTAATCGCAACAGTGATGATAGCATTATTAATGGAACTACATATTTAAAAGAAATTACAAAAAGAAACTTGATTAATACTGGAACTATGCTTACTTCATTTTTTTATAACTCAGGATACAATAAGAACTTTAAAAATAGTCAAATCGATTTTTTTAATCCGTACATTACATATGTTTATGACTTTGATGAAGATGTAAAGAACAAGTTTAATATAGGTCAATATTTAACGCTTGAAGAAAACCCGAATGGTGTTGGCTTGAATGACGTGTTAATTTGAGATCTAAGTGATAAAGAAAATGCTATTGATGATGAATTTATTGAAAAATTTAAGGAAAAGATTTCTTCAAATTCAGATGACGAGATTGAAGCAAAAGATATTGAATTAAATGTTATTGAGCTTAAAAATACTTTCAAAGGAGCGCAACTAGATGGTCTTCAGGTTTATACGAACAAAGAAAACTATTTTGGTGAGAAAAATATTTCAATATTATTTATTAACGGAAGCGGTGTCAGTGGTGGTCCGAGCGATCCTCAAAAAACTAAAATAACTGAGACTATCAAGAATCATATAACAGATAATCCCGAACATAGTTTAAAAGATGAAAACCCAACGAAAAGTGATCTATACAAATTTGGTAAAAAAGATGGAGAACTATATTATGTAGGTTCTACATTTAATGTATGAATTCCATTAATTGCTCTAATAAGTATTACGGCATTATTTTTTGGATTATCATGATTTTTATTTAATAAAAGAATTATTAGATAAATAATGGATATTAATCCATTTTTTATTTTCATTTATTACTTTGTATAGTAAAATATCAATAACATTAATTCGACATAAAAATTAAATATAGGAGTTTATACAATGAAAGAAATAAGTTTTTTTGCTCTTGGTGGGCAAGATGAAAAAGGTAAAAATATTTTCTGTATCGAAATAGAAAATGAAATCTATGTATTTGACTGTGGTTTAAAATACCCAGAAAAATCATTATTAGGAATCGATCAAATAGTTCCTAACTTTACATATCTAAAAGAAAACGAAGACAAAATAAAAGGGGTATTTCTATCTAACCCTTCAATATACAATGCTGGTGGAATCGGTAACTTATTAAAAGAACTACCTAACCTAACTGTTTATTGTAGTGATATAGCGATTGATTTATTAAGAGAAAGAATTACAAAACAAAAAATAAAACACAATCCAAGTTCTTATAAAGCAATTAAAAACAAAGATGTAATTAAATTTAAGAATGCTGAGATACATGTATTCAAAGCAACTGCTTCATTTCCAAATACATTTGGGTTTGCAATAGTTACTGATCAAGGAACAATTGTATACATGGGTGATTACATGATACAGGCTAATGCTGAGTATTCATTTGAAGCTGACTCACTTTGAGTTAACAACTTATCAAAAGAAGGCGTATTAGCATTTATTAGTGATTCAGAATATGCAGATAGAATTGACTTTACAATGCCAAACCATAGAATTCAAAAATATATCAAAGGTCCGATGAAAGATATGTCATCAAGATTAATCATTGGTATTTTTGAAGAAGATATTTACAAAGTATATGAAATCATCAAAGAAGCAAAAGAAGTAGGTAGAAAAGTTGCTGTTTATGGAAAAACAATGTTTAACATTGTTAACTCAAAATTAGTACAACAAGACTTAGACTTAAAACCTGGTGATATTATTCAAACAAGTGAAATTGAAAAATATCCTGATTGTGTAGTAATTATAAATGGTACCGGAGATGCACTATATTCTAGATTAGAAAAAATGGCAAACGAAAGCGAAGACTTTGTTTCATTTAATGAAAAAGACTTTATCATCCTTGCAACACCACCAATTGCAGGTGTAGAAAAAAGACATGCACAAGCACTTGATGAACTAGCTAGAACTAATGCTCGTGTTTATTCTTTATCTGATAAAGCACTATGAACAATGAGAGCTTCATTTGAAGATATCAAATTAATGACTCACATTTTTAGACCAAAATACTTCATTCCAATTAAGGGTTTATTTAAAAATTTCTTAAATGCAGAAAAGGCCGCTATTGAAGCTGGTGTTAGTGAGAAAAACACATTGCTAATTAGTAATGGGCAATTATTAAAAGCCACAAATGGAAAAATTGTTTTTGGTAATAAAAAAATAAAAGCTGGAGATCAATTTGTAAACGCAATTGGAGCTGGCGGAGTGTCATCAATCGTTATTAATGAAAGACATCAACTTGCATCTAACGGTGTTCTTGTAATGGGTGTAAATATCGATCACAAGACAAAACAAATTGTTTCATTGATAGATATTCAAATGAGGGGATTAATTTATGTTTTTGAAGATTCACCAATATTCAAATTAACTCAAAAATTAGTTTCTGATGAAATACTATTTCATGCAAATGAATTCAAAAAGAATCCAAAAAACTTTAGTTTAGAAGAAATCAAAAAAACATTGTCATTTAAAATTGGGACAATTGTTAAACAAGAAACTGGTAAAAAACCAATAGTATTGATTGCAATTAATGAGATTGATGAAACAAAACATTACAGTCCAAAACCGCTAACAAATACAAAAAAATAGTTTATATATTTAAAATCAAAACACATATTAATATGTGTTTTTTTATGTTTCAAAAAAATGGTTAATTCACCCTAAGTTATTTATAATATATATTATGAAAATGAAAGGGGTTACATATGGATATTAATAATTCAAACAACAATAATGAAACCCGCGATTATACAATGGCTTTCAGTGTTAATAAAACACAAAAGAAACCAGATTCTATTAAGTGAATAGTTTCATCACTATTAATTTTATTTATAACAGTGATGTCTGCATTCAGATTAACAATGATAGGACAATTCTTAGATGACATATTCTTTTCTTTCCCGTTCGGTTGATTCAAATACATCATATATCTAATAACATTCACAACAAGTGTTTTAATATTCTGTGGATTAAAGATTAAGTTTAAGAAAAGGTTCTTATTAATCACGGCAGTTGTGTTCGTATCAATTTGTTTTTTAATCTCATCAACAATCTTTTTTGTAAACTCATTTGTAGATTATGGAACAGATATGAATTACATGCATGGAGTATTTTGAGATAAAAATATCTTTGGTAATTCATTCAGCTTATATACAAAACACTGATTAGAGAAATCTGTTTTTTCAGAAACTTATCCATCAATCAACTTCTTTGTTACAAACAAAGCGACATACTTTAACTCATGAGCTGGTGGAGGATTAATAGGGACATTCCTAACAGGAATTTTTGCATATCTTTCAACACCTTTATGTTGAATCATATCAATAGTTACTTTTGTATTTGTTCTAATTTGAATCTTCTTTGGACACCCACTATACTGATGACCTGGAAAAAAATGAGGTCCAAAATTTAAAGAAAGAAAATACAAACGTCTTAAAATTTTATCAATTAAATCAAAAACAAACGGTTCTACAAAAAGAGGCGGGATTATCAATGTACTTAACTTACGTGGAGATATGGATAATGAAGAAGTTGCTTCAACTTCTGATGCAAGTGATATCACAATTGAATTCCCAAGTTATACAAAAAATAAAAATAATAACTTAGAAAATGAAATGGACTTCGAAGATTTAAATTACCTACCTGGACCAACAAATTCAAAACCAAGCGGTAGAACATTTAATGAAGCCCAACAAGTTAATAATAATTTTTCAAATCAAAGAAATGATTATTTTGAAAACAATGAATCGGACTACTACTCAATAAAAGATAACACACAAACTAAAATACAAAATAACGAATCAACAAACGAGTATGCAAATTCTAAAGAAGAAACTATTGCAGTTCCAGTACCGTTAAAACCAAAAAGAAATGCAAGTAAAGATGAATGGTATTCAATAGACAACTCAATTTCACCAATGCAAAAAAAAGGTTCAAAATCATCAGCAACACATCCGGGACAGTCATCATTGGAAAGCTTCTTAGCAGAAGCTGAAGAAGAGAGTGTTGAAATTAAAGAAATTGAACAACAATATAAAAACTCAAATTATAATTCACCACTAACTAAATCTGCGCCAATTTCACATGCACAACAAGAAGTTAAAGCTCCTGCGCCTGTAAAGAAATCAAACGAACAAGAACCAATGTTTGTTAACAAATCATATGTTTTACCACCAATGAGTATTTTGAGTGAAGACAAAAACAGTGCTGGCGCAATGGCTACACAAGTTGCTGAAAATGAAGTCAAAGCTGCAAACATTAATTTGTTGTTACAACAATTTAAAGTTGACGCTAGAATCACACATATTAATACAGGACCAACAATTACTAAATTTGAAATCACACCAGCACCAGGTACTCGTGTAAATTCAATTACAAAACTAGAAAATGATTTAAAACTAACTCTAGCATCTCAAAATGTACGTATAGAGGCACCAATTCAAGGTAAAGCAGCAGTTGGTATAGAAGTACCAAATACATCACCGCTAGCGGTACCTATGAAAGGTGTGATAGCAAACCCACCAATGAATAAAGCAAATTCTAAATTATTATTTGCAATTGGTAAATCAGTTACTGGTGAAGTGTTATTTGGTGAGTTAGATAAAATGCCACACTTACTTGTTGCCGGTTCAACAGGGTCAGGTAAATCAGTTATGATCAACGGATTGATTGCATCGATTTTAATGAGAGCAAAACCTCATGAAGTTAAGTTCATTATGGTTGACCCGAAAAAAGTTGAACTTGCTGCATACGCAAATATTCCACATTTACTAACTCCAGTTATAAACGATATGTTGTTAGCAAGTAATGTTCTTAAAAAAGTTATTAACGAAATGGATAGACGTTATATGTTATTTACTCAACATGCTGTAAAAAACATTGAAGGGTTTAATAATAAACAAACAGACATCGCATTAAAATTACCATTCATTGTAGTTATCATTGATGAGCTTGCAGACTTAATGATGACAGGTGATAGAAAAGGTGTTGAAGAAGCAATTATGCGTTTAACACAAATGGCTCGTGCTGCTGGTATTCACTTGATTGTAGCCACTCAAAGACCATCAGTTGACGTTTTAACTGGCGTAATTAAATCAAATATACCAACTCGTATTTCGTTTGCTGTTACTTCACAAATTGACTCACGTACAATTTTAGATCAAGTTGGAGCTGAAAAACTTGTTGGTAGAGGAGATATGTTATACATGCCTCCGGGATCATCTTCATTATTACGTGCACAAGGTGCATATATATCTGATGATGAAATAGAAAAAATTGTTGAGCACTGTGCAAAACAACAAAGACAAATGTTTGATTCAGAATATGAACAAGAAGAAATTTCAATGTCAGACGGAAGTGGTTCATCACAAGGTGGTGGAGCAACTGCAGACCCAATGTTAAAAGAAATAATTCAATTCATTGTAGATCAACAAAAAGCCTCGACTTCATTATTGCAAAGAAAGTTTTCAATCGGGTATAACCGTGCAGGAAAAATAATTGATCAATTAGAAGAAGAAGGAATCATTGGCCCACAAAATGGAGCAAAACCAAGAGAAGTCTTTTTAAAGAAAGAAGATTTGTAAAAGATATTTAAGCGATAATAAATCGTCTTTAAATATCTTTTTTTATTAGAATAGTAGTGGAGAACATTATGTTAGATTTAAAAAATATTTCTGAAAAACCAGGTTGTTATCTATATCTAAATAAAGATAACAAAATAATATATGTTGGTAAAGCTAAAAATCTTAGAAAAAGAGTTAGCCAATATTTTTTAAAATCCCAAAATTATAAGACATCAAAATTAGTCTCAGAGATAAATGACGTTAAAACAATTATTTGTAATAGTGAAAAGGAAGCATTGTTACTAGAAGAAACTTTAATAAAAACACACAAACCAAGATATAACATCGTTTTAAATGATGATAAATCTTATCCGTATATTTCTATTACAAAATCAGTCGATCCGCAGTTTGAATACCATAGGAATTACAAACAAAAAAAATACCTAGCAACATTCGGACCCTTTCCAGAAGGCACAAGTGCAAGAAAAATATTATATATAATACAAAGTATTTATCCATTGAAAAGATGCAAAGGTAAGATGAACAACCCATGCATATATTTTCATATTGATCAATGTCTTGGCGGATGCTTTAAAGAGATTCCCAAAGAAGTTTATGACAACCAAATAAAAAATATTAAAAGCTTCTTCAAAGGTAATACAGAAAACGTTGAAAAAATACTAGTAGAAAGAATGGAAAAAGCATCAAACAATTTACAGTTTGAACAAGCTCAAAAAATTAAAGAGATGTTAGGTCATATTGATTTCTTTGTCCAAAAACAAAATGTATTATTAAATGAAAAAAAAGACAGACATGTAATAAACTTTTTTGCAAACGAAACACATATTGTGTTTACGATATTATTTTATGTTGGTGGAAAATTTCAACATACATTCCAAGAATCATTTGAATTAAATGACCAAGATATAAATGACGCATTTGAAAGTTTTGTAACTCAATTTTATTCAAAAAATATAATCCCCGATATTGTAACAATCCCAAATGAATTTATAAGTGAAGCAATGACTGAGTTATTTAAATTGAACAATAAAATATCAAGTGTCGAAAAACAACTGTTAACTCTTGCAAAAACAAATTCAGAAGAATTTTATAATTCGAATAAAGAATCAATAAATCAAAGTATTCTAGAAGAATTTAGGGTCTTAATTGGAATGGAAAAATATCCTCATACAATTGAAGTTTTTGATATTGCAAACTTATCAAATGACGTTGTACTTGGTGCGATGGTAGTTTTTAAAAATAACAATCCATCTAAAAAAGACTTCAGAAAATGAAATATAGACATTGAAGAAAAGGGCGACTATAACAGAATGAAAGAGGTTTTATATAGAAGATATCAACAAAAAGTATTTAACAATACCGAGATGCCTGACTTGATTATTGTCGATGGGGGCATCATTCAATTGAATGCAGCGAAGCAAATTTTGAAAGAATTAGAACTTGATATTTTCGTTGTCGGCTTACAAAAAAATAAAAATCATAGGACAGATAGTGTTGTGATATCGGAAGATAAAGTGATAAAATTAAATAGTAAAACTAATTTATATAAAATGCTATATTCACTTCAAGAACGCGTCCATAATTTTGCGATCACCAACTATAGAAATAAGCATGAGAAAAAAATATTTGAATAAAAAATAACGTTTGAGGTTATATGAAAAAATTACTAAAACTACTTTTCATTTCAACAATGGTAACAATTCCAGTAACAAGCTCAGTAGTATTGGCGGCTTGTACTTTTTCTATGGGCGATACAACAATTGCTATACAAGGAATAAATAACAACTCAATTTATATTGATGCACAAGTTAAACCAGGCACAGAAGAGGGAACTTGAGAATCTCCAAGACGTAATAACAAGATTGTTGATATTAACATCAAGAATCCAATGAAAGGGTACAAAATTGTACCTAAACTTTCAAATAACATGGTTAATGTCACAGAGGGTGGAGTTAATAAACAAGTTCCACTTTTAAGGGTAGAAGAAATAAATAATTCCCCTGGTGAATCCAATGTTAGTTTAAGGGTTACGTCAGATACTTTCATTGATAAAGATATTGAGTTTGCTACAATTGAATTTTCTTACTTTAACGAAAAAACAAATTCAACTATTACACCAGATATAAAAAATAAATCTATAAGTGTCCAGGTCCATCAAGTTGAAGTTCGCGATAAAGTCAACCTTGTTGATTTATCTGAATTAAAAGGAAAAATTAATTCAGAATATGTATACAACTTTAATTCTGAACTTGTTGAAGTAAATAGACAAAACTTTTTAGATAAATACGTAAAAGAAATAGTCAACTCAAAAATAAAATCAATCAAAAATACTGAATTTATTTTGGGTGAACATTATGAAATATCTCTAAATGATAAAAATTTGAATTCAAATCAGTTCGAAACTGAGATTGATGCTTTTTTTAATTTTAATCAAAGTAAGGACATCTCAGTTTTAATCAAATCAACAGGTGAAGAAAATGGTGATGGTTGAGAGTTGGATAAAAAGACTGAGTTTTCATATGTGATAAAGCACGATTCAAGTGCTGATTTGGCGCCTTTGACACCAGGTGGAACAAGCCCTAACGAACCCGCACGTAAATACAAACTTGAAGAACTAAACCTGCCTGAAATTCCAGCATATAACTTTAAAGATGCAAAAGATGAAGTTAAAAATTTATTTAGCAAAAACTATGTTGAAAATTTTGCAAATGATTCAATACAGGATTGGTCTTCGAGAGAAATAAATAGTGATGATAATTACATTGTTGTTTTAAATAATAATCCTCCGTCACCATATTTAAAAAACTTTTGAGAAGATCCAGAACAATTTAATCATGCACAAGTTAAGGAATTCCTTTCAAGACCTGAACCAGAAGCTGGGCAATATGAAGAAGAAATAGAAAATCCAAAAATTTCATTTGAGATTAAGGCACGAGATAATCAAGATGGAAAAATCACAGCCACTGGTTCAAAAGTATTTACATTTGAACATGATGATAACGCTTATACTATGCCAAAAGTGCCAGGACAGCCAGGGTTAGAAGAATTTATTGACATTAGATTTAACTCCATGTTTGATGGTGCACCAATCGACCTGTCGGGTATGGGTGAAGGAAATGAAACAACCGCACTTTTGAAAGAAGGTCTTGGTGGTTTGATTTTAGATAAGCCAATAAGATTGAGTAATACTGAGGCTATTAAAACTTCGGTTGACAATGGTTTCAATGTGTTTCATAGTGAAATAACAAAACCGGAAACAATAGAAAATTATGTAATGAATAAAGATATTGGTAATCCAAGTTTTGATGATAATAAGAATAAAATAAAAGAAAAATTCGTCAAGATCATTAGTGACAAAAATAACTGAACAGTTAACTTTTGAAAACATATGGGTTCATTAGGAACCAACGAAAAAGAAGGATGAGATATCGATCCTAGCATTAAAGAAAATCAATTATCAAATATTTCATATGCGCTAACTGTAAGTGCAAAGAAAGAGCTAAAAGATGATTTAAAAATATTAACTTTTACTGATTCATTCCAATTTCCAATGTATGTGGCAACAAAAGCCGCTCCAGATAAAAAATGAAATGACTACTTTGGAAGTGATGGTTTCAACAAATATTATGGTGAGGATCAAATGGGACTTGTTTTGGGGAGCACGAAAGACTTTTTGAATTTCGTCCCAAAACGTGATGGTGAACCCATTGACGACGACGAAACACTTAGTGAGATGTGGGCTTATAACGACATTCTGTCTCAGCAAGCATTGGGTGTTTTTGATGTCGGAGGCTTACCTGGTACCGACCCAACATTTTACTTAACAAGTGGTGCAGATTACTCAATCAGTGAAAAAAGAGATAATAGAGAATATGACTTTACATTGCAAAAATCAGATGTTTTTGATGAAGTTGAAAATGAAAAAAAATTTACAGATATTAGACCAATTTATGCGAACGATATTCTAATGAAGGCAATTTCAACATGGTCTAGAGCTAGGTTTTCGTCAGGAACTATTCCTGATGAAATAATCGGTAAATTCGTCGAGAGACAATTAAAAGTTCAATACGATATTAATAATTGAGATGGTAACATAAATTTAGCAACAGCCAAACCAATTGAAATTGGTGAGAAAATTGATAGTGTTGAATTTGAAGAAGGACCCTCAACAAAGAATGTTGTTGAAAATGCTTATTTATTGGATTTGACAAAAGATGATCTATCGTGAGATGGTGGTGATTCTTCTATTAGTTTTTCTGCAGGTGGAGAACAACTACAAATGTTTGATAAGGCATTGCTTGGCGAAGGCGGTAAAGTTCCGACTAAAGTTGACTTTAATGACCCAAATGGAAAAGTGGGTATTAAACCAGAACAAGAAGAAAATTGATTAAAATGAAATTTATATAACCAAACTCATGTTAAAAGAGGCAATGCATTAACATTGCCTTTGCTGCAACCAAATGATTATGAAATTAATGAAATAGGAAACACGGATGAGGGGGTCTCTTATCTATACATAAACACTTACAACTCAATCGGTAATGGATCTGAGTTATCAGATAAATCAATTAGACATTTTGTTATTAAAATTAAAAATCGTTAATAAATTGAATGAACTTTAGTTCTTTCTTTTTATTTAAAATAAATATTTAGGTATAATAAATCAAGTTATAAAGGAAATAGGTAAATGGAAAATTCAGTAATTTTAACCAAAGAAGGTCTTAAACAACTTGAAATTGAACTTGATAATTTAATTACGGTTGTTAGACCAAAAGTAATTGAAGAATTAGTAGAAGCAAGAGCACAAGGGGACTTAAGTGAAAATGCCGATTATGATGCAGCTAGAAATAGACAAGCAGAAGTAGAAGCAAGAATTAAAGAACTTGAATCTCAAATTAGAAAAGCTGCAATTATTGATGAAAAAAAATCAACATCTACAACAAAAGAAAAAGTTGTAGCTGTTGGTACAGAAGTTGAATTGTTAAACAAAAAAAACAAAAAGACTTACACATTCTATATTGTTGGTCCAATTGAAGCTGATCCATTTGTTAATAAAATTTCTAATGAGTCACCAATTGCTGAAGCAATTTTAGGTAAGAAAGTTGGAGATGTTGCAAAAATTAAGAACATCCAACAACCTTATGAAATTCAAATTAAATCTATAAAATAAACCTAAGGGTTTATTTTTTTATTGGAGGAACAATGTTAATAGTACAAAAATCATATAAAAATGATTGACCAACAATTTATGTTGTTTCAACACCAATTGGTAATTTAGATGATATGTCTGAAAGATCTATAGAAGTATTGAATGGTGTTAAAACAATATATTGTGAAGACACTCGTACAAGTAAGGTGTTATTAAATCATTTCAATATAAAAAAAGAACTGGTGTCACTACACAAATTCAACGAGTTAAGTTTAGTAGATAATGTCACTGAGTCATTGAAATTAAAAAATGATTTAGCAATAGTGTCTGATGCAGGATTGCCAGGTATGTCTGATCCTGGTATGAGGTTGATAGAGAACCTAATATGAGAAAAGCAAGTAAATGTAAACATAGTTTGTATTGGTGGTTCTACTGCAATTAATCATGCATTAATAGCGGCATCACAATACTTTTATGAATATGTATTCATTGGATTCTTGGATAAAAAAGAAAATAAACTAATCGAACAAATAAACAATGCACTTGGTTCAACTAAAGATAGATTGATTTGTTTTTATGATTCAATCCACAGAATCAAAGAAACTATAAAAATAATTAACAAACATTATCCAAGCTCAAACCTAACAATAGCAAGAGAACTTACAAAAATTAACGAAGAAATAATTCGTGGTTCAATTGAACAAGTTAGTGATTATGTCAAATCGACTGAATTTGTAGACAAGGGTGAAGTTTGTGTTGTGTTAAAAATCAACAATACAATAAATGCAGAGAAACTAAGCGACTCTGAGTTACTAGAAAAATTAAATACACTTGTTAAAAAAGGAATCAAATCAACTCAAGCAATTAAAGAAATTGTTAGTAGCTATGATGTTGAAAGAGATTATCTTTACGACTTATGAAAAAATGAAAAATAATTTGGTTGTTTTTCATTTTTTTGTCGTTAAAGATAAGGGAGGAAGAATATATGACAAAATTAAATACAGAAGAAAATCAAAATGTAAGTGGTGGTTCAATAACTGGTAGTTTTTTAAATGGTATTGCAAATATAATAACAGCGCCATTTGATGCAATAAACAGTATGATTGGATCAATAAGTGGAGCAGTGTTCATTGCAAACAATAAAGACAGAGATAAAATGTCTGTTACTATTGGTGGTACAAAAATGGAATATGACGACACGCAATCAAATAAGGAAAGTATAAAGCAAACAGCGGCATATGAATTGCCACCATTGTTTTAAAATAAAAAAAGTAAATTAATTTCGCCATTAATAATATAAAATATTTAAAGGTTGATTTGTTTCAACCGCACTTTAAGTATGTTTACAAGTGGACGCAAGACCCACATGCAAGGCGAGTATAAACGGAGGACATAAAATGTTTGCTATTATTAAAACTGGCGGAAAACAATTAATGGTATCTGAAAAGGATATTGTTTACATTGAAAAATTAGACGCTAAAGATGGGCAAAAAGTTTATTTCACTGAAGTAATCATGATTGATGATAAAGTTGGAAATCCAACTTTAAAATCAGCTGTTGTGGTTGGTAAAGTTATTAAACAAGGTAAAGGTAAAAAAATAAGAGTTATTAGATACCACCCGAAAAAAAATATTAACAAGGTATATGGTCATAGACAACCATATACAAAAGTTGAAATCGAAACAATTTCATTAGCAGGTACAGGCATAACTGTACCAACAGAAAAAAAACACATTCATGAACCACATGCAAAAAAACCATTTGCTAGAAAAACTGCAAAAGTAGTTGAGGCTAGACCTTTAGCTACTAAAGCACCAGCTGTTAAAAAAACGGTTGCAGCTAAACCAGTAGCAGCTAAAAAAACAGTTGTAGCTAAACCAGCAGTAGCTAAAAAAACGGTTGCAGCTAAACCAACAGCCGCTAAAGCACCAGCTGTTAAAAAAGCCACTGCTAAAGCACCAGCTAAAAAATAACATGATTAAGACTTTAATAAAAGAAAGAAACAATATAATTGAATCAATTAATGTTTCAGGACATGCGAACGCAGGTAAGTATGGAAACGATTTAGTTTGTGCAGGAGTTACAGCTATAATGAATGGAGCCTTAAACGCTCTTGACACTTTAGTTGGCGAATGCGTTGACTTAAAGGTTTTGGATAATGAAATTATTATTAAAGTATTAAAAAAAGAAAACGTTGAAGTTCAAAGGTTATTATTGTTTTTAAAAATTCAATTAAAAACTATTGAAGTTCAATATCCAAAGAATTTAAATATAATGGAGGAATAAGTATGAGATTTTTATTAGGGCTACAGTATTTTGCTTCTAAAAAAGGGGTTGGATCAACTAGAAACGGTCGTGACTCAGAATCAAAAAGATTAGGTGCAAAAAAAGCAGATGGAGAATATGCAAACGCAGGTTCAATTATCTTTAGACAACGTGGTACAAAAATTCACCCAGGTGAAAACGTAGGACGTGGTGGAGATGATACATTATTTGCATTAGTTTCAGGAATTGTTAAATACCAAAGATATGGAAAAGGGAGAACAAGAGCAATCGTTGTTCCTCAAGAAACAAAATAATCTCAATAGAGATTATTTTTTTATATATAATTATACTTGTATCGAATTATAAATTAATCGAAACACACTTAGGAATTTGAGTGCCCAGTGCTATTTGTATAAACAAATAGTGGTGCTCTTTAGAACTACTTGGAAGAACAACAAAAGGAGACACAAAAGAATGTCAACAAAAGTATCTAGAGACGATCTGCAAAATGCAGGATGTCAATATGGACATCAAACAAAAGTTTGAAACCCAAAAATGAAACCATATATTTATGGTGCAAAAAATAAAACACACATTATCGACTTACACAAAACAGTTGAAAAATTAGAAGAAGCTAAAAAGTATGTATCAGAATTAGGAAAAGCAAAACAAAAAATTATTTTTGTTGGAACAAAAAAAGTTGCTCAACAAGCAGTTAAAGAAGCTGCAACAAGAACACAAAATTTCTACATTGATTCACGTTGATTAGGTGGAACACTTACAAACATGAAAACAATTTCATTACGTATTAAAGCGTTATGAGATATTGAAAATGAAATCAAAACAGGAAAAATTTCTTTAAGACCAAAAAAAGAACAAATCTTGATTAGAAAAGAAAAAGATAAATTAGAAAGAGCTTTAGGTGGAATTAAATTCATGTCTAAATTACCAGCTGCATTATTTGTAGTTGATCCAAAACATGACGAAATTGCAGTTAAAGAAGCTAGAAAATTAAATATCCCAGTTATTGCTATTTGTGACACAAACGTGGACCCAGATTTAGTAGACTTTGTAATTCCATCAAATGATGATATTGCTGAATCAATTAACATGATCGTAAATATTATTGTTGATGCTTACGCTGAGGGTGCAGGACAAAAAATTGCTCCGTCAATTTTAAAAACTATTGCACCTAAAAAAGAAGAAAGAACAAACAACTACTTAAGAGAAAATAGAACAGAAAATGCTACAACAGAAATCAAAGCAATCGAAGGAGATAAGAAGTAATGGCTGTATCTCCAAAATTAATTAAAGAGCTAAGAGAAATCACGGCTGCTGGAATGATGGATTGCAAAAAAGCTTTAGAAGCTACAGATGGAGATATTCCTAAAGCAATTATTTGACTAAGAGAAAATGGTTTAGCAAAAGCTGCTAAAAAAGCAGATAGAGTTGCAGCAGAAGGTGTTGCTTATGCGAAATCAAATGGTAAAAAATCAGTAGTATTTGAGGTTAACTCGGAAACTGACTTTTTATCACAAAATGCAAAATTCTTAGAATTGATCGAAAAGTTTGCTGATACATTGTTAAACAATGATTTCACAACAGCTGATGAAGCAATGAATTTAAAAGTAGATAAAGAAAATACAATTAAAGAAGCTTGTATTGCAGCAACAGCTACAATCGGTGAAAAAATTGAATTTAGAAGAGCTGCTTTTGCACACAAAAAAGAAAAACATACATTATCAATCTACAATCACTCAAATAAAAGAATTTCAGTTCTATTAGAATTTGAAGGTGCAATTACAACAGAGGACGCATATAACTTAGCAATGCACGTTGCAGCTATGTCTCCAAGATATTTATCAACTGATGAAGTACCTCAAGAATTTAAAGATACAGAAATGCATATTATTAAAGAAACAACAGACTTAACTGGTAAACCAGAAAAAGCAATACCAGGTATCCTTGCAGGAAAACTAAGTAAAAGACTTTCAGATGTTGTTTTACTTGAACAAGGATTTGTAATGGATGAAAAAGTTAAAGTTAAATCTTGATTAGAATCTAGAAAAGCAGTTTTAAAATCTATGGTTAGATTTGAAGTTGGTGAAGGAATCGAAAAAGTTGTAACAGACTTTGCAGCAGAAGTTGCAGCCCAATTAAAATAAAAAATACGAATAACCCTTATGGGTTATTTTTTTTGTTATTATATGAATTATAAAAGAGGTATATATGGTCTTTGAAAAAGAAATGATTGTAATCTTTGCAGCAATAATTTTAGCTGTAAGTATTATTATTTTATTATCAACCGTTTTCTATTTAGTTAAAGTTATTAGAATTGATGCTAAAGTTAAACATATAAATTACCCTGTGATAGGAACCGTAATAACGCTTATGATGGTTACACTTATAATAGCCAGTTGTTCTCTTGCATTGAAGGAAAGTGATGCTGCAATCAGTTTGCTAATTAGTTCATTTGTAATGGCCCTTATATCGTTTGTAGTGGTGTTTGTAATGTTTAATCAAATAGCATTAGTGATAACTCCACAAGAAGTTTATATATTCAGCGATAAAATAAATATTGATCAAATCGAAGCTGTAATAGTAGATAAAGATAGAAAGAGATTATTTATCGCATTTAAAAACCACAGAAAACAACTAAAGTCAACTTCGTTTGTCATTGGTAGAAAGTATGAAAAAATGATAGTTGAAAATGTGGATTTATTAGGAAAAGAAGTCCAAGAAATTAACTTTGAAAACTGAAAAAAAAGTGCTCAAAGAGTTGATAAAATATAGAAATCCATAGTATAATATAAGAGTATATATATGAAATAAAAGTCATATGTATACTAAGAAAGGTAAGGTAATTTTAAATGCCAAACTCAATCACGAGCGATCAAATAATTGTTGATCAATTTAAACAAATAAGTGCTCAGAGTATATACTGAGGATTTCCAGTTTGTTTAATTTCTACACACGACCCAGACACTTACGAACAAAATGTATCTGTATATTCTTCTTTCTTTGTATATAAAAATATTGTTTCAGTTGCTACAACAATGGATTCAATTACTTATAGAAACTTAACAAATTCAGATAGAGCAATATTGAATGTACCATCACATGCGATGGTTCCATTATTGAAACAACTAAATTTAAAACAACACACACCAAAAGAAAAAAGAGAAGTATTAGAAAAATCAAGATTTAAATTTGTTGAATCAGATAAATTTAAAAACTTAATTGTATTCAAAGATTCTGAATTAGTTTTAGAGCTAACAGTTTTAAAAATAACAAACTTCGAAGCAAATAACTTTGTAACAATAAATTTTACAATTGATAAAGTTAGTGCAAACGAAAACATTATAGGAAAAGATGGAATCATCGATCCTAAGAAAATATCACCTTTGAATATTAAATTCAGAGAATATTATAAATTAGATAAAAAACCATTATAATATTATTAAATATTAGGTGGTTTTTTTTATGAAAAAATTCAAAAGAGTCTTATTAAAACTTTCAGGGGAATCTCTGAAAAGCGAAACAGAAATGTATGAGAAAGAATCAATTTATCATTATGCAGATCAAGTAATTGAACTTGCAAAACAAGGAATTGAAATCGGTGTAGTAATTGGTGCAGGAAATATCTGAAGAGGTAAACTAGCCGGTACACTTGAACTAAATAAAATCGATGCAGACTTTATGGGAATGTTCGGAACAATAATGAACACAATTGCATTCGCAGGTGTATTAAGAAAACAAGGTTATGAAAAAGTTAAAGTTTATTCTGCTCTAGAAATTAAAACATTAACTTCACCATACAACTACATACAAGCAAGAGAAGAGCTTAAAAATGGATACATAGTACTATTTGCTGGTGGAACAGGTTATTCACACTTCACAACAGATACAGCAGCTGCAATTCGCGCAATTGAAATCGGTGCTGATGCAATATTGATGGGTAAAAATGGAGTTAAAGGAGTTTATGACTCAGATCCAAAACTAAACCCAAATGCAAAATTCTTTAAAACATTAACACATGCTGAAGTTATCGATAAGAAACTACAAGTAATGGATTCGACAGCTGCTTCAACATGTAGAGATGCAAATATGAGAATAGTTGTATTTGATATAAATGTTAAAAATAACATAGTAAATGTAATTAATAATAAAACAGAAATGACAATCATTGAATAAAGGGAGAAACACAATATGAACATGCAAGAAATAATTGAAATTAAAAAATTAGAAATGAGTAATGTAATAGAATTGTTTGAAGATCACATTACAAAATTTAGAACAGGCAGAGCTAGCGCAATAATTTTAAATAGCGTAGTTGTTGATTACTACGGTACACCAACACCAATTAAGCATTTAGCATCAATAGTATCTCCTGAGTCACACCAATTAGTGGTAACACCATATGATAGATCATTAGTTGCATTAGCGGCTGCTGCTATCTCTAAATCAAACTTAGGAGTTACAGTTTCAAATGAAGGAACACTTATTAGAATTAAAATTCCAGCATTAACTACTGAGACTCGTCAACAAATAGTTAAAGAACTAAAAAAAGATACTGAAAACTACAGAGTTAAAATTAGAAATTTAAGAAGAGATGCCAATACTGAAATCAAAGCTGAAAAACAAAATGAAGATTGAGAAAGAGATGGGATGGAAATAATTGATAAAATTACAAAAGAATTCATCGAACTACTTGATAAAACTTCAACAGAAAAAGAAACTGAAATATTAACAATTTAAAAATTAAATTATTTAGTAATACATAATAAAAATAATGACAATATTGTCATTATTTTTTTATATATAATTATAAGTAGGAGATTTTATTATGAACAGAAAAGGACACAAAGTAGTTTTAGTTGGATGTGGTGCAGTAGGTACATCATTTATGTATGCATCAATTAACCAAGCAATAGCATCAGAATACGTTTTAATCGACGTGTTTAAAGATGCTGCTGATGGAAACCAATTAGACTTAGCAGATACACTTGCAGTATTACCAAACTCATTCTCAAGCATTAAGTCAGGTGATTACTCAGACTGTAAAGATGCAGATGTAGTTGTAATTACAGCGGGTAGACCACAAAAACCAGGTGAAACAAGATTAGACATGGTTGCAGATAATGCAAAAATCATGAAAGGTATTGCACTTGAAATTAAAAAATCAGGATTCAAAGGGGTTACAGTTATTGCTTCAAACCCAGTTGATGTATTAACAAAAGTATATGAAGAAATAACAAAATTTGACCCAAAATCAATTATTGGTTCAGGTACAACACTTGACTCAGCTAGATTAAGAAGATTATTAGCTGAAAAATTAAACGTACATCCAGCATCAGTAAATGCTTACTTGATGGGTGAACATGGTGATTCATCAGTTGCATGTTGATCACAAGCAACAGTTATGGGTAAACCAATTGCAGAATATATTGCTGAAGGAAAAGTGAACCAAAAAGAACTTGACCAAATCAGAGAAGATGCAGTACACATGGCATACAAAATTATAGAAAAAAAACGTGCAACATTCTACGGAATTGGTGTATGTTTGGCTAGAATAGTTCAAGCAGTATTAAACAATGAAAGAGCATCATTAATGATCGGTGCTTTATTAAATGGTGAATACGGAAACAAAGGTTTATATACAGGAGTACCAGCAATTGTTGGTGCAAATGGATGAGAATCAATCATTGAATGAAAACTATCAGATTTAGAAAAAACTCAATTTGACGATTCATTTGTTAAACTAGCAGAAGTTTACAAAGCAGCAGAAAAAGCAATTAAATAATGCGAATAAAATCAGCGTAAAGCTGATTTTTTATTTGGAAAAAAGTACCTTGGTTGATATAGTGGAAAGTGTTAAATAAGATATAATATTTATATTATTTAAAAGGAGACACATGAACAACATTTCACTTTTTCTTGTATATCCATTATTAATACTTGTGGGTATCGGAGTATTTGCCGTTATGGCCTTTAAAGAAAAAATGGTTAAGAAGACAGTTTACTACTGTATTCAGAACTTATTATTTTGAGTTGTGGGTGGTCTCTTGATGGCGAATCTTCAAGATCAAATTTCTTCACTATATAAAATAGAATTTGAAACACACATAGTAGTACTTATGTATGTGTTTGGGATTTTGTTCTTCAATGCAATATTCAGACCATTATTTAGTGTAATCATGAAATACTGATTACATTCTCAAAAGAAATTATTCATTATTACAGGGTTCTTACAAATTTTAAACTTTGCACTTGTATTGGTGATGTGCTTCACAGAAACAACTCCTTGAATGCTGATAATAAACATAGTATTAATAGGGTGGGTTTTAGCTTTGAACACAATACAACAAGTTTTCTTTGCAGATCAACATTACTATAAAATATCATCAATCTCAGTAGCATTCTTTATTGGTACAGTTAACCTATTAGGTAACTCAATTGGATTTTACATACAATCATTAACTAATGTGTTGGGAAATGTTGTGTTAATTTCTACTGCGCCAGTAATGTCAATAATCTTAATCTTATCTTTATATATGGTTTTTAAAACAAGTGAAGATACAACCCAACCAGGTTTATTTGGTGAGGATTTCCTTATTGAATTAAAGCCCTACAAAAAGAGAACCGGTTATAAACTATTGGGACTTGCAATAGTGTTGGGTGTGGTTTTTGCCGCAAACAATTCTACAACAACCATGAACTTGATGATTGCATTCATGCATCAAGATGGATTTAATTATGAAGAGATTAAAGCATCGATATCTTTATTTAAAGCATCAATATTCTTATTGCCGATGATATTAAGTTATCCAATATATAGACTTTTATTTAAAAGAATTGGTATTTATTTTTCTATGATGATTTTAGCTTCGGTTTTGTTTTCTGCATTCTTGTTTTTAATATTCTTGCATAATGGAATAGTGTTCTTAATAATGTTAATGATTAGTAATGCAATGTACTTTGCAATATTTCAAGCATTGTTTGGTCTATCAATTGCGTGACACTTTAGAAGGAAATCAATAATTGGGTTACCTGGTGTGATTGCCACAGGTTCAATTCTTGTGAAATGATTATTAGATATTTCTCTTTCGATTTTAGATTCTTCATCAGATAGTTTCTTATTTAATACAAATAAGCTAATGGATTACATTAATCCGACAAACCCAAATTCATCAGGGATGTTATCAGAATTAGAAATAACAAGTATAAATAATCTTGGTAGTTCAATATTATTATTTGGAGCATGTTTAATACTTGTTTGATTCTGTCTTTTCCAATTTTGATGAAAAGAAGTAATCGCAGACGAAAACGATATATCAGCTGCCCAATTTAAAATGAAAAAAATTGTACAAAAGACATTTATTTCAAGAGCGAGAGAACAAGTAACAATTAAATCAATTAATGAAGAAATAAGTAGCAAATTTAAAGAAGATGAGTTCTCAGAGTTGGAGGAATAATGAATAAAATAATTAACATTTCAAATGGCGATTTAATTCTGTCAATAAATACAAATCCAGTAGAGATGATAAGTCTTAAAAAAGGTGACACAGAATTCTTGTATCAAAGAGATGGTTCATGAGCAAAAACATCACCATTGCTATTTCCAATATGTGGAAAATTAAAATATGATAGCTACATCTATGAATCAAAAATATACAAGATACCAAAACATGGTTTTGCACAAACTCATTCAACAGATAAATGAGAAGTGAAAGAAAATACAGAAAATAAAGTTATATTTTCACTTTCATCAAACAAAGAACTATTAGAAATATATCCATTTGAATTTGAATTTTTATTTGAATTTGAATTAAAAGATTCAAATAACTTAAACATAAAAACAACAATGATAAATAAATCTAAAACAAAAGAATTGTTTTATTCATTGGGACACCACCCAGCATTTAACACGAGTAAAGAGGGTGTTATTAAGTTTAATAAAGTTGAAAAAATGTTAGATGTATTTCCAAACGGGTTTGTTGATTTAGAAACTGAAACTTATATGACAAATGAAATAAAAGTGAATGATGTTAAGTGACATCCTGATATGAATCCATGTGTTGTTAAATTGGAGTCTGACAAAGTTGTTTATAAAGACAATGTAAGAGAAATTAATTTTGATATAACAGATTTTGAATCAATGTTATTGTGATCAAAAGACGGTGGAACAAAGTGATTATGTTTTGAACCATGAAATGGATTGCCCGATTTTGTAAATGAAGACATAAATGAAATTTCTGAAAAACACGGAATATTGAGTGTTAAAGAAAATGAATCACACACATCAAACCTACTAATTAGTTTAAAAACTTTTTAGTAGGTTTTTTTATATTAAAATATCTATATGAACCTAAATAAACTAAGAAAACTAAATCAAGATAAAACTTCATTTTCAGAAGCTAATGCAAACTATGATAAAAATTATAATGATTTAATATCTTATGTTGACTCAATTATTTTTGATGACAACGCAGTAATTGATAATTTAAATAATCACCTAAAAGAGCAGGGTATTGATTTAAATCAATATATAAGAATTGAGAAAAAAGTTAAATTAACTGTCGATCAAATGCATAATTATTTTGAGGCAATGAGAAATTCATTAACAAACTTGATATATCGTAATAGTGATTTTTTGTCTCAAAATATATTTCAAGAGCCAAAAGAAATTATTAGATATAGTGCTAAGAAAGTTAAAGACAAACCTTCATTAAGTGATTATGAAAAGAAAAGTAAAATATCTTCAAGTGAATATCATTTACAAGTTGAATCATTTAAATATCAATTTACTGTATTTGACAAGTTGGCATATATTGCAATTCATATGAACTACAAATATAAAACAATGAAACAATTTGATGATAAATATATGGCAAAGTTTCATGTCGATTTTGTTCCAAACATTAAGTTTCTAACTAAATCCAAAAAGTCTTTTGATGGGCTGAGTGGTATAATTGAAGTGCTTACAAAATCAAGTGGATGACACTTAATTAGAAGACTGAGAAATATGTTGGAACATGATTTTATTGATCCAACTTTAAGATATAACTTTAATCCAGTCTCAGATCTTTTGTATATTTATATTTGCAGATTGTTTGTAGCAATTGATGAAACAATAATTAATGATAATGAAATGATAAAGTTGGTTGAATCATTAAAAAATAAAAGGGGTTAATTTATGTCTAAATGAAATGAAGTTAAATTAGATAATTTCAATGGTCCACTTGATCTGTTGTTGGAAATGATTCGTGAAAAAAACATGTCAATCATGGAAATAAATTTATTGGAATTATCAAATCAATATTTAGATTTCATAAACAGCACAAAGGATTTAAACATTGAAATAGCTAGTGAATATCTAATCATGGCTGCGTATCTAATTGAAATTAAATCTAAACTTTTAATTCCAAAAGAAGTTGTTGAAGTTGATTCAAACTATGAAGAAGATCAAAGACAAGAATTACTTCAAAGACTTATGGAATATCATAAAATTAAAGAGGTTACAAAACACTTTAAAGAATTCCAAGAAGAGGGAATGAAATTGATTTCAAAGGAGAAATCAATTATCCAAATTCAAAAAATTGACGACATGGACTTACCGTTAGCTCCGTCACACATTGACATGGATAAGTTTTCAAAAATATTTTTAAAACTTATGGAAAAAAATAGATTGAAAACTCCCGAAGTTAATACTATTCAATCAACTGAAGTTTCTCCAGAAGAGATGTCAGAAAACATAAAAGCATTTTTAGTAAAACACGAAAATAAAGTTTTCTTATTAGAAGATGTAATTTTTGAAGCTGTAACAATTCAATCACTGATTGCAACTTTCTTGGCAATACTAGATTTAGTAAGACATGATTGAGCAACAATCACACAAGATAAAGACGATCTTTACATTCAATGAAAAAGTGTAAAAGAAGAAATAGGAGATTAACATTATGGACAAAAATAAAGTAATTGCATTAACGGAAGGGTTATTGTTTGTAAGTGGTGATGAAGGTGTAACTTATGACGACTTCAAAGCACTTGTAAAAGTTAAAAAAGATTCAGATGTTGATGAACTAATAAAAATTTTGAAAGATAAGTATTCAAAAGATAAAGCATCTGGTTTAGATATTCAAAAGTTTGCGGGTTCAAAATTTAGAATGATCACAAAAAAAGATGATTCACAATATTACTTAGAATTAGAAAATATCAAAACAGAAGCAAGACTGTCTTTTGCGTCTCTAGAAACATTATCAATCATTGCATATAGAGGCCCTATATCAAGACCAGAGATTGAAAACATACGTGGTGTAAACACGGAAGGTATAATCCATAAACTGCGCGTTAGAAACCTTATTCATGAATCAGGAAGAAGTGATGGTCCTGGAAGACCTGTGCTATTTACTGTTACTGATGACTTCATGAAATATTTCAATATTAATTCACTTGATGAATTGCCACCGTTACCAACTAATGATGAATCAGCAGATAAAAATATATTTTCAAGGAAAGATACGTAATGGCAATTGAAAGACTACAAAAGATAATTGCAGATCGTGGGTATTGTTCAAGAAGAAAAGCTGAAGAATATATTACGGCTGGACTTGTTAAGGTTGATGGCGACACAATCACTACTTTGGGTTCTAAATTTGATGAAGATGTAAGAATCACAATTGATAACAAGGTATTAGAAATCAGTACTTCTGCTAAGAAGTACTATGTTTTTTTTAAACCAAGAAACGTAATCACTACAATGAGTGACCCATTACACAGAAAATGTGTTGGCGATTATTTTAAAAGATTAGATGATAGAGTTTTTCCAGTGGGTAGACTAGATTATGATGTGTCAGGATTATTGATTATGACAAATGATGGTGAGTTTGCAAATCACGTAGCTCATCCAAGATATAACTTTTACAAAACATACCAAGCCTTAATCAAAGGTGAAGTTAAATCATTTCAAATCAAATCTCTAAGAACAGGTGTAATAATTGAAGACAACTATTTAGCTAAAGCGATTGATGCAAAAATGGTTAATTACAATAAAGAACTTGGTGAATCAATTGTGACAATGGTTTTAAACGAAGGGCACAAACACCACGTTAAAAACATGTTGGCAGCAGCAGATATGGAGTTGGTAAAACTACAAAGAACCATGGTTGAAGACATCACATTGGATGGTTTAAAACCAGGAATGTATAGAGAATTCAAAGCCCATGAGGTCAAAAAATTTTATGGTAAGATTAAATCAAGTAAGGAGACTAAATAATGAGACTAGCACTTTTTGGAACAGTAGGAGCAGGTAAATCATCTTTATCTGATGCAATTTCAAAATCAACAGGATTTGAAATTTTCCCAGAACCAGTTGATAATAATCCATATTTTGATGATTATTACAACGACATGAAAGCTTATGTATTTAGAATGCAAGTATGAATGTTAACTGCACGTTCAAAGCAATTAACATCAGCATCAAGTCTAACAAATGTAATTTTCGACAGATCAATTATTGAAGACCCAATCTTTGTTAGGGTTTCTAGAAGACTTGGTCTTCTAAATGGAACTGACTATAATACTTATAATGATTTCTTTGAAGAGGTTGTTCTTAAATCTTTAGGTGAAAGAGCAAACTTTGATCTAGTTGTTTATTTACGTGTTGACACTAAAAAAGCAATTGAAAGAATTCATGAAAGAGGTCGTGTACAAGAACTCGGAACTGACCATGCGTATTGAGAAATTCTTAATGAAGAATATGAAGCATTTTATGAAAAACATAAAAACAAATTTAACTTTTTGGTTATCGATGCAAATTCAGATAACCTATCTAAAAAGTTAAATGCAATATTAAAAAAAATGAACGAAATGAAATAGGGGCAAATTATGGGAAGAGCTTTTGAAGTAAGAAAACAAAGTATGATGAAAACTGGTGCTATGAAATCTGCACTATATGGTAGAGCATCAAAAGAAATTTACATGGCCGCTAAAAATGGTTCGGCTGACCCGCTTGCAAACCTTGCACTAAGAAGTGCAATTGATAAAGCAAAATCAAAACAAGTACCAGCAGAAGTAATAAGTCGCGCAATTAAGAAAGCATCAGGAAGTGATCATGAACAATTTATTGCAAATAGATATGAAGGTTATGGTCCAAATGGTTCAATGATAATTGTTGACTCACTAACTACTAATGTAAATAGAGCGATTGCAGAAATTAGAGAAGCATTCAAAAAGAATAGTGGAAACATTGCAACTTCAGGTGCTGTTTCGTATGCGTTCCAAGAAATGTCAGTATTTGGTTTTGATTCAATGGATGTTGAAACAACACTAGAGTATCTAATGGAAGAAGATGTTGATGTATTAGATGTAGTTGATGAAGAGGGCATAACTATGGTTTATGGTTCTTTTGTTAACTTTAATGCAATTAAAAATATCTTAGATAAAAAAGTTAAAGAATATAAAGTAGCTGAAACTTCAATGATTCCAAATGAAACGATTACATTAGAGGGTGATTCAAAAATAAATTTTGAAAAACTAACTGATTGATTAGATGAATTAGAAGATGTTCAAGGAGTATTTCATAACGTAGAATAAACCATTTAATGGTTTTTTTATTTATAATAAGACTTATAGGGGTTTGATATGACACTGTTTGCAAATATTGTATTTTGAGTTTTTATTGCATGTGTAGTTTTGTATGTGCTGATCAAACTAATTAATTTGTCAGTTTACAATAAAATAGTTCAACCACGAATTGTAGACGAACACACAACATTATCTGATGTTGAAGTAAATGATTTAGCAAAAAAATATCTTGAATATTTAAAATCAGATTTAGAACTTGAGTATGCATCACATGATGAATATGTACCAATCTATGATCATCTTGATGAAAAAGAAAAAAAGATTATTATTCCAAAATGATATATGTCATCAGTTGCATATGAACTAGATTATGTTTTTGCATCTATTTGATTTAATTCTTCAGTCCATAAAAAAAACAAATTTGCAAAAACATGAAGAACAAGAGCTGTGAGTATTCCGTTCTACGCAACAGTGTTCTTTATAATTTCATTAGTAATTGTAGTCCCATTAAAGCTTATAAACATGATTGGAGGAGATACTCCATTTGTTGTGTCTCAACAATTGATGTTTGATATTGTGCTGTCTATTTTTTCAATAATAGGGACAGTATGTATATTGTCATATGTCATGTGCATAATTTATGTAAACACTTATAAAAATATAATCGAAGCTGAATATGAAAATTCACTTTCAAAATTTATAACTGAACATTGTAAGTTATACAAAGAAGAAATAATTGCAGCAAGGCATTATGCAATTAGTATTAACAAAGTTGATTTACGTTCGTTTAGAATGCGTAAGAAAAAAGCAGGGGAACTAAAGTTCTTAGGACCATTTGTGATTATTTAAAAACTACAAGTATTTTACTTGTAGTTTTTTTATCCAACGAACTCGCAATTGTTGAGTCTGTTGGCAATATGTTTAGCTTGTGATTTTGAAAGTATTATATTTTCTAAATCTGCACCAACAAAACTGGCGTCACCAAAATCTGCACCAATAAAGTTTGCTTCATCAAAGTTTGCGTTTGTGAAATTTACAGAACTAAAATCAGCAGCAGTCATATTAGATGAACTAAAATCAGCTTCAATAAAATCAGATGATTCTAATCCCGCACCATTAAAGTTTAGAATACTGAAATCAGTATGACCTAAATCATATACGTTAGTAAAATCAGCACCGTGTAAGTTGATATATCCAAATTCAAAATAGATGTTGCTAAAATATTTTTCGATTAAATCTTCTTCTACAACAGTACCTGTCAGATCTTTTATTAAATCTTGTAATGTCTTTTTTTCCATTTTTTTATCCTCCAATATCTACAACGTCACAAATTAAAAAAATAATTCATATTTTTTTAATTATTTTTTTATTATATATTTTAAGAATAATTAAAATTTGGAATATATAATAAGTATGTCTCAAAATTTATTTTGGGACTCCTATAATGTTATGTATATGTTGATAAGTCAAGCTTATTATATATAAAGCTAGCGAAGTTATAGGAAGCTGGTACTATGAGAAATAACGGAAGATCTGAAAAGTTAATAACAAAGAATGATAAAGTTGTAACAAAAGAAAAAAATGATAATTTTGAACACTTAATTTTTATTAACAAAATATTTACAAAAAATAATTTTGATAAATTCAATTCAATTACATCGTTTACGGATACAACATATTCTTATATCTTTATTGATGGTATAACCCTGCATGATGTAGATGATATGGAAATTAGTCAAATTTATAAAATAATAGATTTTATAGTTGAATACCAATCATTTTCAAATGGTGTAAATGTAATTGTTCATGGCGATATAAGTCCGACAAATGTTGTTTTTAATAAAGTAAATAACTTACCTGAATACATCATTGATTGAGATGGGTCATATTTTGGTTCAAAGTATGACGATATTGGTTACATTTGCTGATTATGAGTAAATTTTGGTAATGAAAAAAAAGAGCATGATGTTTATATTAAAAAAATTAGTCAGATTTTTACATACCTAGAATGAAACAAAAGTGATATAGAAAAAACAAAAAAATCAATCCTTGAAAGAATTAGTAAAGAAAAAGAAAAGACAAAGCATTGTAAAAATGAATTTTTACAAAAATGGTACACATATTGTGAAAATTGAATATCAAAATATTGAAAATTTTAAAATAAGGAGAGCGCAATATACAAGAATTTAAAAGCTTAATTAAAAGTCAAAGAAAAAGTTGACAAACATTTGGATGAATAATTGCATATTTGATGTTACCCTCAATTTGGATATTAATTAGAGTAACCATAATATCAAAATATGCAAACGCTGAACTTGAGACATTTATTTCATGAGAGTACTTAAACATTGTTCTCGAAGTTATACAAGAATCCGTTTTGCTGCCACTATTTTGGTGATTGGCAAAAATTTCAAAGGATAAAGAAGATATAAAAAAAATTCAGGAAGTATATATATTAATATTTATATTATTTCTTTTAATTTTATTCATAATTAGTTTCTTCACAAGTCATTTAATTAATTCAGTAGGTATGGATGGCGACAGTCAAATTATTTTCTTCTTATTACAACTGTGAAGCAGGCTTCCAACAATTTTATTTTCAATATCATTAATTATAATGATAAAGATGAACTTAAATATAGCGGTAATACTTTGTTTGATCACAAAAATAATATTAATGGTTGCATTTGACTTAACACTTGCAAATAAAGATGTATTTTTAAATTCATATATAGGAATCGGAATTAGTACATTGATAACAGAAACAACAGTTTTTATAATTAGTATTTTTGTTATTGCAAAACATTTTGGATTTAAAGATTTTTTAAAAATAAATAAACAAAGTTTCAAAGTGTCGAATTTAAAAATTAATAGACAATTAGTTATTAATGTTTTAAGTTGTTTTGTGTTATCGTTTGTAAATAATTTTTTATATATGTTCATGGTACTAAAGAATATCAACTTATCCAATGCAGCAACAAGTTATTGGCTATCAAATACAATCATTTGACAATGAATATTAATAATTCCAAATGCATTAATTTTAATTAGCAAAGATATAATCTCAAAAGAAAGTAAAGTTAACCTAACAAATAAAAAAAGGCTATTTATATTAATGGAGTTCATTTGTTTATCTCTTGCTTCGTTGTTATTAATGACATTAATATTTGGATTAACTTTTAAACCAATAGCTAACGTCATTAGCAACAATAATCCTGGGGTTAGTTTCAATATATTTATATTCACAATCTGATTTTTCATATCTTATATAATTTGTCAAAATATAAATGTCATATTTATTGCTGAAGGTAAAAATCATATTTTATTGATTAGCGGTATTATTTCCAATATATGTATATATGTTCCATATATTGTATTATCGGCCTGTGACATAATTGATATGAATTTAGAAACTACAATTATTATGTTTTCAACTGGATTAATCATTTCTACAATTGTTGCAGTACCGGCGCTAGCGATTTATCTCAAGAGGGAGAAAAAGAAATGGGTAGAAAAAAATTCACAAGCAAAGTAGTTAGACTTGTATTTAAAAATTATTCTGAAAAGAATAAACACAAATTGAAAAATGGACAAGATCCAACACAGGAAGCAATGTGCCCCAAGTGTAATAAAACAATGTTGAAAGCTCAGTATCTTGGAAACATGAAGGAAGAAAAAGATAAAACATGAGACATTGATCACATTGATCAAAATAATGAAAATAATGATATCTCTAACTTGCAACCCATGCACCCTATTTGTAATAAGCAAAAAGGTGGTAAAAATAATAATAAGGAGGAAAAGCATATGAACAACAACAATAAAGCAAATCAAAAAAATAATAATAATGTTAATCAATCTAGTAATAACAAAGCATATAATGATACAAATAATAATAGAGCAAATCAAAAAAATCCTAATAATAAGAACAAGGCAAAATAATTTAGTCATAAATATGGATTACGCAATGTAGGTGAAATTAATGAACTCTACTTTGCTAAAAAAATCACAAAGTAGCTAGAAAAACATGAATTTATTAAGGCGCTTTTGCTTTAAATTCTTAAATAAAAAATGAGTTTAAAAAACTCATTTTTTCTATCCTTGACCAACTCCGGCTTTTTTTCATTCAGCCATAATTTGTTTTTGTTCACCGTTTGCAATACGTTCTTTGTATTCTTCAAAACGTTCACTACATTCAGCAAGTTCTTCCATGGCTTCTTTTTCATTTCCTCAACCATTTATTTTTACTGTTTTCTTTTGTAATTCTTTGTATTGTAAGAAAAAGTTTTCAACTTCATCTTTCAAATGCTGAGGCACATCTTTGATTGAAGTGTATGAATCAAATCTTGGATCGTTTGCAGGTACACCAAATAGTTTAGTATCAATTTCACCAGCATCAATCATTTTGATTGAACCAAGTATCCTTACATTAACAGCTACTCCAGGGAAAGTGGGGTAAGTAATTAATGAAATTACATCAAGTGGGTCTCCATCTCAATCGAGTGTGTTTGGAACAAAGCCATATTCACCTGGGTAGAAGTTAGCACCATAAAGTACTCTATCTAAACTGATTTGTCCTGTGACAGCATCGTATTCATATTTGTTTGAACTTCCTTTTGGGATTTCTACAATCATCTGTATTATATTATTCTTCATATATCTCCTTAGGGGTATAATTATTATAACAAAAGGATAAATTAATTTAATTTTTCTTAACTGTTAATTGCCAATTTGGTATACAAAAGTTAGCCAGCCACAAAGTGGTTTTTATTTTACAAACAAAAGGATAGATATAAAATGTTAAAAGAAAGATTAAGACAGACGATTATAATTTCAAACAAGCAAATAGTGACATTAGGTATTTGTGTTGCTTTAGCGCTTATACTATCTGCGTTCACATTAATATTTTCAGCAATTGGCGCTCCAATGGCAATTGAATTAACTTTCTTTACTTACTTGATAGCTTGAAGACGTGTTAATGTTTTTTATGGATTTGTTGTATTGACAATATCGACATGAATGAGAATGTTATATATTCCAGATCCATTTGGTGGAGCAGGGGTTTTGACTTTGTTTGTATCTGATTTATCGCAATTCTTCTTCTTTGTTGTTGCGTGATATATTTTTGGTTTGATTAGAAAGTTAAACACTGAAAAAAGTGTTGTTAAATTTATAATTGCATATCTAGTGGCTATGATATTTACAATAATTATTATGACGTTATTTGTTATTTACTTTTTAATCCCAACACTAATCCCAACACTAATGGATGTACCAAATTGACAATACTATTATTTTTTTAGTGGACTTATAGGTAATACAATCAAGTATTCAGTTAACTTAATTATATTTATTCCAATATATACACTACTTCCTAAATTGTAATTTTTATAATTTAGAATTATTTCATAAATATTAAATGATATAATTATTTATGAAACGAGGAAGAAAATGCTTAATATTGACAATAATAATATTGATGAAAAAGAAATAAAAGATGAAGTTATTTCTGACTCAAACAATATAGAAACTCACGATATAGAACACGTGGGCGATGAACCAATGAAAGATCACTATCATGACAAACATCACTTTACATCTGATGGTGAACATGACGATATTGATGATGGTGAATTTGAAATCAAAAAATATTTTTGAGTAAGATCAAAAGGTGAATTGATATATAAAATTTCAGCATCTGGAATAATACTTGCATTGGCATTAATAATGACTGCAATTGACGGTTATGGCTTAGAGGTTCCGTTAATGGGATTATTTAATGGGGTACTTGTACCAATAAGAATATTTGATTTATTGGTTATACTAATTGGACTTTCGGTAACTGGACCATTATTTGGGGGAGTTATTGGATTCATATTACCTTGAATTCACTTCTTAATGCATGCGCACTCAATCTTTACACCTGTAATTGAATCATTTGCATATGCTGCAATGGTGTTAATATTTTGGTTAGTTTATTTTGGTTTATTTAAAAATTCGCCATTTCACAAAGATCCAAATCCAAAAAAAGATAAATTTAAAAGATGGGCGCCAATGCCAATTATTGTATTAATTGGTGTAGTTTTGTTTACGTCAGTTACAATCTTAATTTTATATATCAACCAACTGACTGGAGCTTCACATCACCACCACGATAGTATGGCTTCTACTTTCCATGAACACGATGAACATTCTGAATCGTTATTTGATTTCTTGTCAGAATCAAAATGAAATATAGCTATATTAATTGGGTTACAATTTATTAGATTTATTGTATGTTATGTTTTGTTTGCTTTAATTGAACCGAAAGCAAAATTACTAAATCACAGAAGAGCAAGATTTTAAAACTAGATTAGTCTAGTTTTTCTTTTTTAAAATGATTAAAAAAGAAAGTACATAAAATATTTAAGGCGTAAAATTAAAACAGTATAAGGAGAAAGTACTATGCCAAAAGATACAAAAAACTTTATTTATATTTCAGATCTTGATGACAAATCTAGAGAGAATATAAATAAATTACTTCAAGATAAAAAAACACTCGTAATGGCTCTAGAAGTTGGAGATAACGTTAAAAAATCATTAGATAAAGGATTCTCTGATTTTTTAAATGCAAATATGGAATTAAAAGAATATAAAGATAACATAGGTGTTTGTTCATGTGGCGAACCCAACAACGCATTGATATATCTATGAAAAGATTAAAACTATAAGTTTTAATCTTTTTTTGCCCACATTACCTAAGGTTGTAAAAAATAAAAATGAGTATGTATATTCTTAATTTATAATATATACAATGCGAGGTTAAATATGTCTATCGAAACAAGAATGGTTAAATTCAAACCACTACATAATGAGATTAATAAAGAGATTGAATATTGATCAAATATTGAAAGTCAGAAAACAAAAACAAATATGATTTCTGAAAAGCTACGTATTGTTGACAAACCTTTTTTTGAACCAAAAATAAAAGCATTCACAAAATCAAATGACATATTCAAACCATATTTAGATAAGGATAGATCTAATCTATTAATATCTGAGGAAATGAAATTTGAGCTAAGACGTTATTTAAATGATTTGGCTACATTTGAAATGATCCATAGCAAAAATCAAACTATAGATAAAAGATTAGATATTGTGAATAACTCAAAAAAAATAATAATCAAAGATGAAGAATTACAAAAAATGTATTTGAGCATTGCAAGTGAAGTTATTAAGTTTAATGAAGGTATAAGAAAAGCATCTGAAATTAATCAAAAAACATTAGCCACATCACACATACCTCCAGCTGCTATTGAAGAAATGAGGGGAGAGGGTACATCTAAGTTCTATTTGTCAGCTAAAGAATCAAATATAAAATTAGAAAATTCAATTTTATCTCTTGAAAGAAGTAAACGTGATTGATTTACAAAAAAAATGAGTAAGATTGCAATTATTGTTGGAACAGTATTGATATTGTTAACCTTGCTTTCGCTAATCTTGTTTTCAATACTATAAGGAGTAATATGAAAAAATTAATTATTGCAGTTGATGGAACGGCTGGTAGTGGTAAGAGTTCGACAATGGAAGATGTTGCAGAAGCAACCGGGTATCTATTGGTTGACTCAGGTCAAATGTATCGTGCGTTTACAAAGTTTTGTATTTTAAAAAATATTAATTTTGAAAATAAAAACGAAATCATAGAATGTATTAAAGATTTTCACCCAAGCTATAAAAATGAACTTATTCATGTAAATGACTTAGACTTTTCAAAAATGATTTTTGAAATTGATATTACAAAAAAAATTAACTATTTAACGCCAATTAGTGAAGTAAGAGAGTTTATAACAAACAAATTAAGAGAAGTTGGTAAACCAGGTACTATAATGATTGGAAGAGATATTCAAACAGTTGTATTACCTGATGCTGATTTAAAATTATACTTTGACACAGATTACAAAACGCGTGCACAAAGAAGATATTTACAAAACACAAAATTTAATGTTGCATCAAACAATCTAGAAGATATTGAACAACAAATTCTTGAAAGAGATAAATCGGACAAGGGTAGAAAAGTTGGCCCATTAGTTGCAGCTAAAGGCGCAATTATAATTGACACAACAAAAACATCAAAAATTGATACAGCAAATAAAATTATTGAATTAATAAAAGAATTAGAAGCTAAAAAAGGATAAATATATATGTCAAAAAAATTTGTTGTAGCAATTGTAGGAAGACCAAATGTTGGGAAGTCAACATTTTTTAATCGTGTTATCCGCGAAAGAAAATCAATTGTTGAAGACACTCCAGGGGTTACAAGAGATAGACTCTATTCAAAAGCAGAATGACTAACAAGAGAGTTCATGCTTATTGACACTGGTGGTATCACTTTGGCTAAAGAGCAATTTGCCGAAGAAATAAAAATGCAAGCTGAAATCGCAATTGAAGAAGCTGACTTAATTATTTTTCTTTTAGACCATAAACATGGTATCGATCCAGAAGATAAAGTGATTTCAAAAATGTTACACAAAACAAATAAACCAATTATTTTAGGTGTGAATAAATATGACAGAAAAGATACTAACAATGAAGAATACAACTACATGCAATTAGGATTTGGAATGCCATCACTTGTTTCGGCAGAACATGGTATTGGTATTGGTAACTTACTCGATAGAGTTATTGAACTATCTAAAAAAATTGACTTAAATTATAGTGATGCTGATTTTTCAATCGCAATCGTTGGTAAACCAAACGTTGGTAAATCTAGTTTAGTTAACGCAGTACTTGATGAGAATAGAATGATTGTTTCGCCAATTGCTGGAACAACTACAGATTCAGTTGATACAAAATTTAAATATAAAGATAATGAATACAGCATAATTGATACTGCTGGTATGAGAAAAAGAGGTAAGATTTATGAAAATCTTGAAAAGTATTCATACCTTAGATCTCTTAACTCAATCAACAAAGCAAACTGTGTTTTATTGGTACTAGACATTTCAAAACCAATCACAGATCATGATACAAACATTGGTGGTTTTGCTTTTGAAGAAAAAAAGCCAATAATCATTGTTGCAAACAAATGAGATTTAATCGAAGATAAAGAGAAAAACATATTAAAAAAAGAAGAAGAAATCAGAGCATATTTTAAATATCTAAAATATGCAGAGTTAATTTTTGTAAGTGCAACTGAAGGTAAACGAGTTAAAAAAATATTTGACTTAGTTGAAGTTGTACGTGCAGCACTTAAAAAACGCGTTAGAACTAGTGTTCTAAATGAAGTTATGAATAAAGCACAATTAATAAATCCAGCACCAAATCACAACGGTGGTAGACTTAGAATTTATTATGCATCACAAGTAGAGGCGACTATTCCAACATTTGTGTTGTTCGTAAATGATCCAGAATATATGCACTTTTCATATAAAAGATTTATCGAGAACCAATTAAGATTACAATTTGATTTTAGAGGTGTACCAATAAGTATAGTATTAAGGGAGAAAAAATAATGAAAAAGAATTTTACAATAATCGGAACCGGAGCATACGGTACAGTTATTGCAAATGTATTGGCTGACAATGGTCATGATGTAATAATGTATGGTATTGATGAAAAACAAGTTCAAGACATCGATATCAATGAAACAAACTCAATGTTCTTTGGAGACATTAAAATAAATGCAAACATAAAAGCTACAACAAGTTTAGAAGCTGCATTAGAAAATTGTGAGTACATCGTACTGGGTGTGCCAACTGCGGCAATTAAAATTACAATTGAAAATATTTCAAAAGTACTGACAAGAAAAGTTCACTTTATAAATACTGCAAAAGGTTTTGATGAAGAGTCAAAAAACTTGTTAAGTATTAGTGTTAAAAAAATGTTAGAAAAAAACAATATCTTAAAATCATATTCAGGATTATTTGGTCCTTCAATTGCAATTGAATGCATCGAAAGAAAACCAACATGTGTAATGATGTGTAATGAAGACATTGAATTAGCAACTGAATTATCAGATCTATTTAACAATGAATACTTCTCAGTGTTTCCTTCGACAGCATTAGTTGCTTCAGAAGTATCTGCTGCTGCAAAAAACACAGTTGCGATTGCAGCTGCAATGTATAACACAATGACAAAATCAGATAATGCAACAGCATCAATTATTGCAAAGGGTAATTCAGATATTTTTGAGTTATCTAAATACTTTGGAGCTGACCCAACTGACTTTATGAACTATTGTACAATTGGTGATTTGATCCTTACAACTATGTCACCACAATCAAGAAATTACCAATTAGGTAAGAAACTTGCAGAAAGTGATAACCCAAAAGAAGTGTTAAGTGAACAAAAAATAACTGTAGAAGGTGTGCTTGCTTGTAAAGTGATTCATGACATTTTAGCGAAAAGTACCATAAAATCTAAACTATTTGAAATTATGTATGAAATATTGTATAATTATAAACGACCAAGCATTGTGATGAACAACGTACTAACAAGGTAAGGTTTTATAAATAAGATAGGGGTATATATATGACAAAGAAAGAATTAGCAGAAAGATTGGCTATGGATTGTGGAACTACAAAATCACAAGCAGAACAAATTATTAACTTAGTGTTTGATGAAATTATTCAATCATTAGCAAAAGGGGAAGAAGTAGCTATTGCTGGATTCGGAAAATTAACAACTCTTGAGAGAAGTGCAAGAGAAGGAATCAATCCTTCAACTGGTGAAAAAATCCAAATTGAAGGAAAAACAGTTGCGAAATTCAAACCTTCAAAACAATTAAAAGAAGCAATTTCTAAATAATTAAAAAAGATCTCCTTGTGAGGTCTTTTTATTTATAATATTTTTATCAAGGAACTTTTATATGTTTGAATTATTGCAACACGGATTAATCAGTCACACATCATTATTGATCAATTACTATTCATCTATTGGTATGAATGAGAACCAACTAGCAATTGCTTTGATTGTTTTAAAACACTCAAATGCAAAAAAACATATATTCACTCCAAAAGACTTCGAACAATTTATGTCAATCTCTGAATCAGAAATAGATATTGAAATTAACAACCTTGTTGAAATGAAATTGGTTGAAGTTAACTTTTCAAAAAATGTAATTATGATTGCTCCAATGCTTAAAAAGATAATTACTCAAATTGAAACTGAAAAGACATTATATAAAGATGATATTAATTTTGACTTTGTCAAAGAATATCTAAATCACAAACTAAGCGAAAAAGAAATCGGCATCTTAAATACATATGTTGAAGATGGGATATCTAGACCAAAAATAAATGACTTAATGAAAAATAGTGAATGTGATGACTTCGCTTCATTAATAACTGTATTAAAGGCTGCTAAATCAAAAATGAGAAAGGTATTCACTCAATACGATTGAAATGCCTAGAACGAGCTTAAAATTGATTCTAAGTATAAGTTCAATCCATCTGTATTGATAGTTTGATCACTATCAACGAATCATGAATACGGAACTTTGTTTGTATTTAGATTTAATAAGTTATCAACCGTTAAATAAAAATAATCATTTGTTATGTGAAAGTAAATAATGAAAAAACCAATTCCACCAAGTTCATTAATCTGTTTGATTTTTTGAAGTTGGTGTTTTTTAATGTTTGTTAAATTGAAATAGGTGAGTTCTGTTTCTTTTGCTTCGAACTCAACATATCGGCCTTGATAGATGCCGATGTAATCGCAAAAATAATTCTTGTTTAGGGTAACTAGGAATTTATCATTTTCTTTTGAAATTATTTTTGAATTAATTGCCATTTTGTAAATTTGACATTTTTTGTCCATGTTTAATCTTTCAATATTGTGATTCAATATTGATTCTAAAAACATACCTTTATTTTTTAAAACCATTTTTACCTCCAATATTTACAACGTCACAAAAATAAAAAATAAGTCACATGTATTAAAAAGTGTAAAATTAATATATCAATGAGGTAGAAAATGAATATAAAGTTGTCACATAAAAATATAATTGACAAAGAATTTGAAATTGAATATAAAGGTTACAAAGTTGAAGAGGTGGATGGTTTTCTGGATTCAATCGCTGAAGACTATCAAACAATTGAAATAATCAATAAAGAAAACTTAAAAACAATTTCTACATTAGAAGAAGAACTAGAACGTGTTAAAGAAGAACTGACATTATCTAGATCTAAAAATACAGAACTTGAAAATACTATCTCTGAACAAATCAAAGACAAACAAGTTAACTCAGATATTTTTAGAAGAGTATCTTTATTAGAAAAGAAAACAAGCGAGAGCGAAAAATAATTTAATAGTATAAAAACAATGATTGTATTTTTATCTTGAAAAGAGAAAGCAAAAAAGTTAATTAATACAAATTTACAAATCATAAATAGGTCTAGTGCCTATTTTTTGTTTTTCTTTGAAGTATAATAATTTCATTAAAGAGGGAATTGTAATTATGAATTTTGTACAAGTTTTAAATAGCAAAAAAAATGGAATTGAATTAACAACAGAAGAAATCAACTATTTTGCGACAGAGTACGCAAATGGAAATATTCCTGATTATCAAGCGTCAGCGTTATTAATGGCAATTTGTATCAAAGGATTAAACGAAAGAGAAATATTAGATTTAACGCAAGCATATGTTAACACTGGTGAAAAATACATGTTAGAAAATGTAGAAGGTTATAAAGTTGATAAACATTCAACTGGTGGAGTTGGAGATAAAACATCATTAGTATATGGACCAATTTGTGCCAACTATGGTCTTAAGGTTTGTAAGATGTCAGGTAGAGGACTTGCTCAAACTGGTGGAACAATTGATAAATTAGAAACATTCCCAGGAATGACAACTGAGTTGTCAGACAAAGAATTTCAAAAAGCTATCAACAAAACAAACATGTCTATTATCCAACAAACTTCAAACATAGTTTTAGCAGATAAAAAAATATATGCATTACGTGATGTAACTGCAACAGTTGATTCTATTGGGTTGATCACAGCATCAATCATGTCTAAAAAATTAGTATTAAACAATGATGGTTTAGTGATTGATTGTAAAGTTGGAAAGGGTGCATTCATGAAGAATGTAGAAGAAGCTAAAAACTTATCTAACTATATGATCAAGATTGGTCAAATGGCAGGAAGAAAAATTGCAATCATGTTAACAAACATGAATACACCATTAGGTAAAGCAATTGGTAATGCAATAGAAGTAAAAGAAGCGTATGACACACTTTTAGGAAATGGACCAGAAGATTTGAATGAGTTATGTTCAGTGGCTGCAGCAATTAGTTTAGTTCAAGGCGGAATATTTAAAGACTTAAAAACAGCTCAAGCAGATGTTTTAGCTAAATTAAAAACTGGTGTTTTTGCTAAAAACTTCAAAGACTTTGTTGAAGCACAAGGCGGAGATTTTTCAGTAATTGAAAACTATGACAAGAACTTTACAACTAAAAATAAACTAGAAGTAAAAGCAACACATGATGGATTCATTGAATACATCGATGCAAATGAAATGGGTTTATTAGCAATGGAACTTGGGGCTGGTAGAAAAACTAAAGAAGACAAACTAGATTTATCAGCTGGAATTTATTTAGAAAAACAAACTGGTGATAAAGTTTCAAAAGGCGAAGTTCTATTTACTTTATATGCAAATAAGGAAATTAAGTACAGTGATGATCTAAGTTTAAAATTATTTACAATTAACAAGACAAAACCTAACTCAAAAGTAATTATTGATATTTTGCAATAGAGATTTGCTAACCAATATAGTATAATTATATTAATTACAGTAGGAGACATAAAAATGGCAGCAGCACAAACAAGCTTAAACGCAGAAAAGGCAAAAGACGAAGGCTTAGACATGCTATTTAATAGCAAACTTTCAGTTAGTCAAATTAGTGTTTTAAAAGACGCATTAGAAAAAGGTATCAAAATAGAATATTTCAAATTAGTTGCAAAACCTGATTTTAAATTTTCATCAATGTGTGTACTTTTAGAAATCGCATTCGAAATCGAAGATCTAGGTATCTTCACACATTTAGCTAATCCAAAATTAGCAGTTTACAAAATTTCATACTTAGCTGATTTAATTAAAAACAACAAATTATCAGAAGAGTATGTAAAAGTATTATCAAATCCAAAATTCTCAGTTGTTCAATTAGGAGTTCTTGAAGAAGCAATTAAAAAAGAAGTATCTTTTGATTACATCAAAAGAGCCGCAGATCCCGCAATCAACGCTACAAAAATGGCAGTATTGCTTGGTACTAAATAATTAACCAACTAATAACAGTTGAATTAAAATCTTAGATAAATAAAAGAGTTGCATCTGCAATTCTTTTATTATTTATAATAATAAATAGATAAACAGAAGGACACACATGACAACAAGAATCGAAACAATGATATCAAATGATAAATTATCGCCAGAACAACTGCGAGTATTAAATTCAGCTATAGATAAAGGGATTAAAGAAGAATACTTTATTTTATTTGCAACGCCAGATTTTCAACCACAAAGTATGTTTTTGTTATCAAAATTAGCTTTCGTACTAGAAATTGATATCTTTAGTTGTCTTGCAAATAAATATTTAACAACAAGAAAAACTCAATATATTAGTGATTACATTATTGAAAACAAACCTTCAATTGAATATGTGAAGCTAATGACTAACTCAAGACTTTCAATGAGTCAAATTTCGTTGTTACTTAGAGAACTAAAAAGCGGTATTGAATTAGCGCTATTTAAAAAAGTATGTGATCCAGTATTGTCAATTTCACAAATGGCAAAATTACTTAGCAAAAGATAATATCCAAACACCAAAATGGAAAATAAAAATAGGGGACTAGTCCCTTATTCTTTTTATTTCAAACACTTAATGAAATAAATTAATTATATTAAACCATTTGCCATTAAAGTTAATTTTAATTCCGCTAACTCTAAGCTTGTTGCGTCTAGTTTTGATTTAGTTTCTTTAAGCTCTGATTTAGTTTCTTTAAGCTCTGATTCAGTAACTTTAAGCATTTCTTCACAGACTTTTGTAAAAATTGGCATCTTAATCTCCGTTAACAATTCTTTTTCGACATCGTCTATGGCTTTATTATATATTTTTTTTGGCTTCATTTTCTTGTACAGAACCTGAAATATATTTTTGACTAAAATATTCTTTAACCTCAAAATAAATTTCTTCAAAATTTCCCAACTTGTTATTAATCACAATTTTATCTTTATCGTTTATTGATGTATCAATTTTTATAATTATTTGTTTTAGGTTTTTCATTTTCATCCTCCATCTTCTACAACGTCACAAATCAAAAAAATACTTAAATTTAATAAAACAAAGATGAGTGGCAATGATCCGTGGAATATATTGAAGTGGAAAAAGTCACTTCTTAAAAAAATGAAATGAAAACGCTACCTTACATTGGTTACCAATTCTTGAATTATAGAATTTATTTATTCAATATTAATTTGCGAATTCATAACTATATATTTATTGATATATAATATTAATAAATTATTGGTGAAGAAATGAAACAGAAGATTAGTGATTTCAAATTAAAATTTGATAAGTCAATTAAAGAAGTTAGTACAAAAGAAGATCTAGATAAAGTTAGATCACTTTTTGTCACATCAAAAGAATCAATTTTAATTACTGCGTTTTCAGAGATTAGAAGTGCTGATGGCGCAACTAAAAAAGTAGTTGGGGAATTAATTAATAAAACTAAAAAATACTTCATTGAAGAAATAAACAAATTAAATGATAAGTTCCAAAAAGAAGAATATGACAACTTATTAAAAAAAGAAAAATGAGATGTTTCAATTGAAGGACTTGGGTTTAAACCAGGAACTTCACATCCATTAAATTTAGTTATTGAAGAAATCAGACAAATATTTACAGAACTAGGATATGAAATGATTAATGGTACAGAATTTGAAACAGATGATTTTTGTTTCCAAAAATTAAACTTACCAATTGGTCATCCTGCAAGAGATATGCAAGATACATTTTATGTTGATGAAAACACCGTGTTAAGAACTCATTGTACAAACATGACTTCAAGAACGTTATCACAACTTGCCAAAGCAAAAGATTCTATACCTGCAAATGTAGGAATGTTAAGTTATGGGAATGTATATAGACGTGATGATGATGATGCAACTCACTCACACCAATTCATGCAAGTAGATGGATTGTTAATGGGTGAGAACATATCATTTGCTAACTTAAAGTGAACACTTGAATATGTATGTAAAAGATTATTTGGACAAGAAACAGTAATTAGAATGAGACCTAGTTTCTTTCCATTTACCGAACCATCTGCAGAAGTTGATATCAACTGTGTAGGGTGTAATGGTGCAGGTTGCAGAATATGTAAATTCTCAGGATGAATTGAAATTCTGGGATCAGGAATGATTGCAAAAGAAGTGTTTGAATTAAATGGAATTGATTCAAACAAATATCAAGCTATAGCATTTGGATGAGGTATTGAAAGAATTGCAATGCTAAAATTCGGAGTAACAAACATTAGGGACTTTTATGAAAACAATAATAAGTTCTTAAAACAATTTAAATTTTTTGGGAAATAAAAACAATGAACATTACAAGAAGATGAATTCAAAAATATATTAATATTTCAAAAATCAGCAACGAAGAAATATCTAAAGCATTTAACAGCTTAGGTTTTGAAGTTGATGAATTTTTAGATTATTCAAAAATGAATTCAGGACCAATTGTTTTAGGAAAAGTAGTTAACACAACACCGATTGAAGGAACAAGTTTAAACTTGTGTGAAGTTAAAGTAGATAAAAATAAAACTTTAAATATTGTTTGTGGTGCATCTAATGCAAGAACAGGAATATATGTTATTGTGGCATTGCAAGGTGCTAAGTTAGCCAATGGATTAGAAATAAAAGATAGAGAAATACGTGGCAACAAATCACATGGAATGTTGTGTGCTGTAACTGAAATAGGTATGGAAGAATCTATTTTAAATGAAAAAGAAACAGATGAAATATTTGAAATTAATTTAAATGAAGATATGGATAAATTAATTGGTTCAAAAGATGTGTTAAATTTAATTGGATTTAATGATCAAATTTGAAATGTTGATTTAACTGTAAATAGAAGTGATGGATATTCATCTTTTCAATTATTAAAAGAAATTGCAAACTATTTTAATATTGAATTAAAAGTTAATTTCGATGTTAAAACAGAAAACAAAGAAACAATTGTTTATCCAAAAACAGCAAAATGAATTAACGTAATTACAACTCAAGATATCAAATTAAAGAAAAGTGAAACAATTTTTGATTCAATCAATAACATTTGATTAAAACAAAATGACTTAAAGACTTTTGATTTAATGTTTTTAAATATTGCAAATCAAGTAGCTATTAGCTCCGGTCAACCAATTATTATTATTGATAAAGATAAAGTACAAAACAAATTAGAGTTAAAAGTTATCAAAACTGATCGTGGTGATTCAATTCAAATAGTTGATGGAAAGAACATTGTTTCTGTGATTGGAAAGGGTGTAGAAGTACCATATTGTCCTACGGAAGACTCAACAGAAGTTGTTGCTATCACATTAAACATTTCACCAGTATTTGCACGTGTGCATCAAAAATCAATTAATCAATATGGTGTTGAAATACAAAGATATATTAGACCAATGTCAAAATTTATTTTTGAAAAAACACATAGTTATTTAAAAGAAATTTTAAGTGAATTGAATTTATTTGAATCAGCATCAAATGTTTATTTAATAAACAATCCAACTTTTGAAAACGAAAAAGTAACTGTTAGTTTAAAACAATTAAATAGATTACTTGGAAATGAATTAACACAAGAAATTATCAGACCATTATTCAAACAACTTGGAACGACAATTTCTGGAACGGGTGACGAATTAGTTATCGAACCAGATAAATACCGTGTTAACTTAGATACATTTACAAATGTTGTTCAAGAAATTGTAAGACTTTATGGATACGATAATATAGTTTCGAAACCACCTTTGATTGAATCTCAAATTCAATCAAAGAATTTAGGCCAACAACAAATGGATGTTACATTTAATTATTTAAAATTTAATGGATTCCAAAACATTAAAACATATTCACTAAATGAAAAACAAAAAGTGGATGAATGAAACTTATTTAACATTAAAGATCCAATTGATTTAATGATGCCGTTATCTACACAACGTGAAAGATATAGATTATCATTGTTTTCATCAATGATAGAAACACTTGAGTTTAACTATAAAAATGGAAATACAGATATGAGAGCATTTGAAGTTGCTCAAGTTTATAACAAGTCTGGTTTAATCAATACTCATTTATCTATAGGTATCTCTGGTAGAGTGTTTGAAAACAAAGCGTACAACTTATCATTACAATCATCATTTGGTTATATGAAAGGGATGGTTGAAACTGTTATGGCCCAATATAATGTAAACCCAATGTTTACATTCTTTGAACCAATGAAAAAACCAGGAGATAAAATTCACCCGTACCTAAATGCAGAAATTAGACAAAGCGGTAAAGTTATAGGTTATATTTTTAAACTAGATCCAAAGTACAATCAAAAATTAAAAACAGATCCAATGTATTTAATCGAATTGAATATTACTGAATTAGAATCAATTCAAAATTCAAAAATTATTACAAATCCAATTTCAAAATTCCAATCTACTACAAGAAACATTACCTATATAGTTGGTAAGTTAGAATACTTAGATGTTTTAAAAACAATGTTGAATAACATTGCTAACTTAAAACATGTAAGCTTAGCTGATATTTATGAAAGTGATAAAGAAACTTCAATTACATTGAAGTTAGAATTTAATTCAGATTCTAAACAATTATCAGATGAAGAAATTAATACTTCAATGAATGAAATATTATCAAGATTTAAAAAAGAAAAAGTGGAAATCAAATAATGAAATTAGATATTAAAGCATTAGAAAAAAAAGTAGATATTGATATTAATCAAGACTTTGATTTAAAAGAAATACCAGTAGATAATGCACTAGTAAGTAAGTTAAAGAACTTACATCTAGATGTAAATGTACATTACGAAGATAACCTAAGAATGGTTATTGTTTCTGGGTCGGGAACTGTAAGTGCAAAATTTATGGATGCTCGTGATGGTAAGTCATTTGAAGATGAAATAGAGTTTGAATGAAACGATGATTATGTTTTTTATGACAAAGATTCAAACGCAGAAAGCAACATAATAATGGAAGATGAATTTGACATTATTAAGAATGCATTAGACCAATTCTTTTTAAATATTCCATTAAACTTTTCTAAGAATTATGATAATATTAATCTAATTGGTGAAAACTTTGCTTTAATAAGTGAAGACGAATACCAATCACTTCTAGAAAATAGAGTTGATCCTCGTTGAGAACAACTAGAAGAAATTAAAAAGAAATTAAAATAATAGGAGATTAAATCATGGCAGTACCATTTAGAAAGACTAGTAAGGCAGCTAAAAACAAAAGAAGAAGCCACTTAGCATTAACAACTACAGCAATAGTTTCATGTACAAACTGTGGTGCCATGATCAAACCTCATAGAGTTTGCAAAGAATGTGGATACTACAAAAACAAAGAAGCTAAAAAAATAGAAGACTAAAATAAAATCCCATGTGGGATTTTTTTTGTCCCAAATAAAACAGTATCCACTGTTTTATTTTTTTAAAAAAGTTTTATTTTTTCGTTTATTGTGTTATTTTATGTTTTAATATACATAAGTGGGAGAAAGTGGGAGAAAGTGGTATGTTATTAGGAACATTTGAACATTCAATCGATGATAAAGGTAGATTAAATATTCCAGCTAAGTTTAGAGCTAAGTTGGGAGAAGTGGTTTATGTATCAAAAGGTTTTGATGGTTGTCTTGAAATTAGAAAACCAGAAGATTTTGAAAAATGAAGTAATGAATTACTTTCTCATTCAAACACAAAAAAATCAACTCGTTTATTAAGTAGAGAAATACTTGGTAATACATCTGATGTAAATTTTGATAAAGTAGGGCGTATCAGTTTTCCATCAAATCTATTAACAATAGCAAACATTAAAAAAGAAGTATTAATAATAGGGCAAGGTAATAAATTAGAAATATGAGATGTTAAATCTTATTCAGATTATTTAAAAGAAAATAGCGCTAGTTTAGAAGCTGTTGCTGAAGAATTTGGTGGTACACAATAGTATGGAGCACATATCTGTTCTATTAAAAGAATCCATTGAATTATTAAATATAAGTGATGATAAAACATATGTTGATGCAACTATGGGACGAGCAGGGCACTCGTCAGAGATTTTAAAAAAACTAAAATCTGGTCACTTATATTGTTTTGATCAAGACCATGAAGCTATAAAATTCAGCCAAGATAGGCTACAAAAAATTAACAATAATTTTTCAATTATCAATGACAACTTTGTAAACATAAAAGCACAATTAGCACTTAATAATGTAACTAAAATAGATGGAATATTATATGACTTAGGAGTTTCGTCACCACAATTTGATCAAGCCGATCGTGGATTTTCTTACAGATTAGATGCAAGACTTGATATGAGAATGAATCAAAATCAAGAATTAGATGCTCATAAAGTTATAAATAAATATTCAGAAGAAGAACTAGTCGACATGTTTTATAAATATGGAGAAGAAAAATTCTCAAGATCAATTGCAAAAAATATTGTTAAAGAAAGAAAATCTAAAGAAATTAATACAACACTTGAGTTGGTTGAAATCATTAAAAATTCTGTACCAAAAAAAATTCTTTATGACAAAAAACACCCCGCAAGAAAGGTGTTCCAAGCATTAAGAATTTATGTTAATAACGAGTTGAAAGTTTTTGAAAATTCACTTACGTCAGCATTATCAATGTTAAATCCCGGTGGAAGAATTGTCGTAATAACATTTCACTCATTAGAAGAAAAAATTGTTAAGTCAATATTCAAAGATAAAACATTAGATATTAAAGACGAGTTCTTCAAAAAATTACCTGTAGTTGTAGAAAATAAAAAAGACTACAAATTAGTAATAAGAAAACCAATCCAAGCTTCATTAGAAGAATTGGAATTAAATAAACGATCAAGAAGTGCAAGACTTTGAGCCATCGAAAGGAATTAGGAGTAAATATGAATCACGAAATATATGCATCACTACAAGTTACAAAAAAAGAAATAAGATTTGTAGTTTTAAAATACAGAAGTGGACTTGGAGCTAAACTGTTTTTCAAAGAAATCATTAAAGGTGAATGACTTGGTGAAAATGACGAAGTATTAAACTTTAAAGAAGTAGGAAAGATTGTTAAAAAATCAATCCATACATTTGAAAACCAATTTAAAGGAATTAAACTTGAAAAAGTTAACTTAATTCTCCCAACAAAAACTTTAAAAATTGAAGCAATCAATTCCGATTTATTTTTAAACCAATTTGAAATTAGATTGATCACTGAGAACGAAGTAAATGCATTGTTTGCAAAAGTGAAACAAGACGCATCAGCAAAAATGCTTAAAAGAGAAATTGTTAATATCAAACCAATATCTTTTGTGGTTAATGGAAACAAACAAGTCTCAAAACCTCCAATAAATGTAAAAGTACAAGGGTTTGGAATTAAAGCACAAGTTTTCAGTGTTGCAAAAGAAGTTATTGATTCACATAAAAAAGTTATTTTTGAAGCAGGAAAAGATCTTTTAAAAATTGAATTTGAAAATATTAGTATTGCAAAAAAAATAGTAAAAATGGGTACTCCAAATCCAACCGCTATTGTAAACTGAAGTGAATCAAAAAGAGAAATCAGTTATGCATTTAATGACACTGTTATAAACTTTGGTAGAAGTAGTTTTGGTATTGATACAATAATCGATAAATTTTCTAATGAAACTGGGATTAAAACTCAAAAAGCAACCGAATATATTTATTCAATATTAAATTTAAGTAATGACAATAATGCAAATGAAATGTTATACAGAAAATATATTTCAGCTACAAAAACAACAATTGAATACACACGTGGTGAACTAAAAAATATTCTAATCTCATTATTTAAAATTGAATTAGAAAAAATTGAATTAGAAATAAAAAATGAATTCAAAGATAAAGTAAAAGTATTTGATGTGATTTTTATAGGGGACATTTTAAATGTGCCAGGAGTATCTACAATCTTATCTAATTCAAAATTTGATAAGATATCAATATTCAATACAAGATCAGTTGGTCAAATTGAATATTGAACTAGTGCTCATGTTGGGATTGCGACAATTCTACATAACAAAAACAAAAACAGTTCATTTAAAAGAACTTCAACACAAACATTATCAACACAAAGTACTAATAAATCAAATGATAAAAAAAGCATATTCGGTGCATTATCAAATGTAATTAGTCATAACAAAAGCAATGTAATTAACCGTTAGGAGATAACAGTAGTATGAATAAATTAAAGACAAGTCAAGTTAACATTAAAGTAATTGGTGTTGGTGGCGGCGGCTGTAATTCAGTAAACAAAATGATCGAAGAATCAATTGATGGAGTAGACTTCATTGTTGCAAATACAGACGTTCAAGTTTTAAACATGTCAAATTGTAAAAACAAAATCATTTTAGGTGAAAAAGTTACAAATGGATTAGGTGCCGGAGCTGAACCAGAAATTGGTAGACTTGCTGCAATTGAATCAGAAAAAGAAATCAAAGCACATCTCGCTGGAGCACACCTAGTGTTCATTACTGCAGGAATGGGTGGTGGTACTGGAACTGGTGCAACACCAGAAATTGCAAGAATGGCTATGGAACAAGGTTCTTTAGTTGTGGCAATAGTAACTAAACCATTTAACTTCGAAAACAGAATGAGAATGGCACATGCCGTTAAAGGTATTGAACAATTAAAACAATATGTTGATTCAATCATTACAATATCAAACGAAGCCCTTTTAAGTGTAATTGGGAATAGACCAATCATGCATGCTTTTGAGCAAGTGAATAGAGTTGTTGTCCAAGGTGTTAAAACAATTACAGACTTAATTTCTGTACCTGCATTAATAAACTTAGACTTCTCTGACATTAAAACTGTTATGAAAGAAAGAGGGGACGCTTTATTTGGAATTGGAATTGGTTCTGGTGAACAAAAAGCCATTGAAGCTGCAAATAAAGCAGTTAAATCATTATTACTTGAAACAGAAATTCGTGGATCAAAATATGCGATTGTAAATATTACTGGTGGTCTAACTACTTCATTAAATGATGCAAATGATGCTGTTGATATTATTCAACAAGCAGCTGGAGAAGATATTAACATTATCTTTGGTTTAGCAATTAATGAAGAGTTAAATGATGAAATCATTGTAACTGTTATTGCTACAAGAGATGACGAAGATTACATTAATAAGAGAAATAAATTAAGAATCAAAACTGAATCACATGCAATTAAAAGCGTTGTAAATTCAAGAAATGAGCCAAACAAAAGTATTCAAATCCAACCGTTAAACACAAACTCATTTCAACACGATAATGAACCAACAATAGATTTTGAATCAATATCAAGAGATGTAAATAACAGTCCGAGTCATTCATTTGTACGAGCTGATGTTAATACAACAACATCAATATTCCAAAATGAACCACCAAAATCAACTGGATTCTTTGCAGAAGAAACAGATGATTATGATGATGATGACGATATCCCAACATTCTTACGAGCAAGATAATAATGGAAAATAACTTAACATTTGATATTGATCGTATAAATCATTTCATTCCAAAAGAATACAATGACGTAAAAAAAATGACAGATACTCTTGTGAAGTTCAAATCAATCAGCATCAACTTTAGTGATTTATCACCAAAAGATAAAGTGAGAGTATTGGACTTTATGTTGGGTGCAATGTATGTATTAAAAGGAACTTATAATAAGATTTCAAAAAACATTTACATCATTGAAATTTAAATAAAGATAAGAGGTAGTTGTGAAAAATTTATTAGTTAGTTTAGCAATTGGTATATTTAATTCAAATTCTGTATGTAGAAAGTTCACATCAATTGATGATATGTTCAATAAGTTCTTGGTAGAAAAAGAAAGAATAGAGACAAGCACTAGTTATAAAGTATATGAACAATCTGATTTAATACAATTTGAAACAACAACATCAGATGATTTAAAAATAGCAGGTAAATACTACATTAACAAAACAAATAAAGATTCTAAATGAGTTATTGTAATGCATGGTTACACTCAAACAAAAGAGATAACTATGGCTACTTGTTCATTTTATGCGGGTCTTGGATTTAACGTTGTGGGATTTGATTTTAGGAATCACGGACAAAGTGATGACGAATATGTTTCATTTGGTGTAAGTGAACAACAAGATTTAATTTCTGTTATTAAATACATTACAAATGAATTAGGAGCAAAAGCAATTGGTTTAGTCGGATTTAGCATGGGTGCATACACATTAAACTTATTTGCGCTAACTGCTGGTGATTTTATCAAAAAATACAACATCAAGTTCGGAATAAGTGATTCAACATTTTTTGATATAAAACCAACTCTTAAAAGAATTGCATTACAAGAAGCATCGCAAATCCAAATAACAGATGATTTAATTGATTCAATTTTTCATGAGTATAAATCTAACTATAAAATAAATACAGATTTATTAAATATAGATAACGTCGTATCTAATCAAAAGAATACTTTTCCAATTTTATTTATACATGGTGAAAAAGATAAGATAACAGATCCAGAAGATAGTTTGAAACTATATAACATTAGGTCAAACCTAACAAAAAGTAAAAATGATAATTTAATTTATATTAAAGGCGCAGGGCACATTAAATCATTTGTACACGATAGTAAAAACTATGTGGCTAACGTTTCAAACTTTATTAGTGATATAAATTTTGAATTGTAAGATATAATAATTCATGTAAGACAAGGTTTTAATACAAATGATTTTCAGAGAGTTGACGGGTGGTGTGAGTCAATATTCATGTATTAGAGTTATCAACTTATTACTTAAATTTTAATACCGAATCAAGGCAAATTAATTTGTGAATAAAGGATGGTACCGCGATAAATCGCTCCTTAATATAGGGGTGTTTTTTTATTCAAAAGGAGATATATGAACAAAAATTTTAAAGATACATTATTAATTGGAAAGACCGACTTTGATATGAAAGCTGATCTTAAAACAAAAGAGCCAAACATTCAAAACGAATGAAAGACAAAAGATATTTACAAAAGAAGATTAAAAAATAATTCAAAAAATAAATCTTTCATTCTTCATGATGGTCCACCATATGCAAATGGAGATATCCATGCAGGACATGCTTTAAATAAAATTCTTAAAGATATTATTGTTCGTTGAAAAATGAATATTGGTTTAAGCTCAGAATTTATTATGGGTTGAGATACACATGGTTTACCAATTGAAACTGCAATTCAAAAAACAGGTGTAAATAGAAAAGAAATAGATCCAGTTGAATTCAGAAAGCTTTGTGAAAAGTATGCCTTAGAACAAGTCGAAAAACAAAAACTACAATTTGAAAGATTGGGTATTTTTACTGATTATGAAAAGGTATATATAACTTTAAAACAAGAATTTGAAAACTATGAATTAAAACTGTTCGCAGAAAGTGTGAAAAAAGGTTTGGTTTATCGTGGATACAAACCAGTTTATTGATCTCCATCAAGTGAGTCAGCATTAGCTGAAGCTGAAATTGAATACCAAGATGTAAGAAGTGCATCAATTTTTGTAGCTATGAACGTTATTTCTGGGGCATACAAGGACTCAAATGTAGTTATTTGAACAACGACTCCATGAACTATCCCAACAAACCAATTAGTGGCTATTTCAAAAGAAGTAGAATATGTTTCGATTTTAAATAAAGAAACAAACCAAAAATATATTGTTGCAAAAAATTTAGCGAGCAATTTAATTGAAAAATGAGAATTCAAAGATACTCAAATTTCAGATATTGATTCTCAAAAATTAATCAACTCAGATTACCAACATGCTTGATTTAAAGATAAAGTAGGTAAGGTTGTTTGAGGACACCATGTTACTGATGCATCAGGTACTGGTTTAGTGCACGTTGCTGGTGGATTTGGTGAAGATGACTTCATCATTGTAAAAGAACACGGAATTGACCCGTTTGTACCAATTGATAATTCAGGTAAGTTTACAAAAGAAATAGAAGACGAAAGATTAATTGGTGTATTTTATGATGATTCATCTAAGATTGTTGGAATTGATTTAAAAGAAAACAATAAGCTATTAAAACTTGAATTTATTAAACACTCATATCCACATGATTGAAGAACTAAAAAGCCAGTTATGTATAGAGCGACTCATCAATGATTTGTAAACATTGATAAAGTTAAAGATGAAATTGATAATGCCATTGTTAAAAATGTTACAACAAAACCAGATTGATCAAAAGAGAGATTGAGAAACATTATTAAAGAACGTGCTGATTGAACAATATCAAGACAAAGAATTTGAGGAGTTCCAATTATTGCTTTCTTTGACAATGATGGTAATCCAGTTTTAAATTACAAATTAATTACTCATGCAATTTCTGTAATTGAAAAACTTGGTACTAACTCATGATTTGTAGAACCTGCAGATACTTTTTTACCAAATGAATTAAAAGGGAAAGGATATACAAAAGAAAAAGATATTCTTGACGTTTGATTTGACTCAGGTTCTTCAAACATTGTTATGAGAGAAGTGTTTGGATTAAAAGCGCCATTTGATGTTTATCTAGAAGGAAACGATCAATACAGAGGGTGATTTAACTCATCAATGATTAACTCAATAATCTATGATGGTAAACCAGCATACAAACATTTAATTACACACGGAATGACAAATGACGAGAAAGGTAAGAAAATGTCTAAGTCACTTGGTAATGGGGTTGATCCTATTAAAATTTGTGACACAATGGGTGCAGATATTTTAAGACTTTGAGTTTCTTCAACAAACTATACAGATGATCAAAAACTTGGGGATAACATATTGAAGCAAGTTTCTGAATCATATAGAAAATTAAGAAACACAATGAGATTCTTATTATCAAATTTAAGTGACTTCAATGAAAAAACTGATTATCAATCAACACTTGAAGATGTTGATAAATATGCACTTGCTAATTTAACAAAATCAAAACATTCAATACATGAAGCATATGAAAGTTATTCATTTAATAATGTATTCAAACAAATTAACAACTATGTAATTAATGATCTTTCATCTTTTTATTTAGACTTTATTAAAGACATTTTATATATTGATGGTCAAAATTCAAAAAGAAGAAGACAAGTACAAACTGTATTGTTTGAACAACTATGAATGTTAATTGATGTTCTAAAACCATTAATACCTCACACAATAGAAGAGGTGTATACAAACATTAATGTCAAAAACAAAGAAGACTCAATTCACTTAGTCGATATGAGAAAACAAGAGTTCAAACAAAACGATAAATTCATGAACAACTGAAATCTATTTGAAGAATTTAGAGATAATGTTAACGGAGCATTAGAAACTGCAAGACAAAGTGGATTAATAAAAAAAGGTTTTGAAGCAATTGTAAATGTTGAACTTTCTGATAAATTTAATTTCATAAAAGATACAAAAGACTTACATCAAATTTTGATTGTAAATAAAATCGTATTTACAAAACAAAATGTAGATGAATTAAAAATATCAATTGATAAAAAAGAAGGTCAAAAATGTGTTCGTTGTTGAGCTATATTTGATAATCTAACAGACGATTCAATTTGTGAACGCTGTGATGAAGTTGTAAAAGGAATGTAATTCATGAGTGAAATTAAGATATTTTTTAAAAATAAATACTATCGTTCTAAATTTAAAATAAGATTCTTATTACCAATAATGATTTTACTAATTTTACTTGACTTGATAAGTAAGATAATTGTTCAAACAACAATGTATGAATCACAGGGGATAACTTTTATTGAACCTTTGCTTAACTTTAAATACTATGTAAACGAAGGAATGGCATGAGGAATGTTTGATGACCAAAAATGGCTTGTAATAGCATCAGCTACTTTTGTAACTGTAATGGTTATCTTGTGTTACATAATGGTTAACGAAACTAAAATGTTAATTCCGTTGTTATTTGTAATTGCAGGTTCGCTTGGTAATTTAGTTGGAAGAATGTGAGGGCCAAGAGGTGGGGTAGTTGATTTTCTTGAATTAGGTTCAGCAATTAATGAACTGATTCCATGATCTAGAAATTCAATATTCAACATCGCTGATTTATATGTTAATGTTGGAGTTGTAGCTATACTAGTCGTTTTGGTGATTTATATAAGCTATTCAATTTATGAAATGGTAATAAAAAAAGATGAATTACTATTTGAAAAATACTTAGCAAAAGAATCTAAACTACATATTGTTAAAAAAGAATTTGAAAACTCAAAAGGATATTACATTAAACCTACAATATCATGATCAACTTATAAAACAAATATAAAGACAATCAAAAAGGAATTTGCTGATTACAAAAAACAAAACAAAGATGAAAAAAATTAACCATACATACGAAGGGCCAGCAATTAGATTGGACAAATTCTTAGTCGAATTTCTAAAAGAGGAATTCGATTTTTCAAGATCGCTTGTTCAAAAGATGATTGACAATAATCAAATAGAAGTCAATGGAGAATCAAAGGCTGCAAACTACAAAGTCCAAGATGGCTTTGAAATTGAAATAAAAATTGAACCCCCAAGAGATAGTGAGTTATTACCAAAAGACATTAAATTTGAAATAGTGTTTCAAGATAAAGATATCATTGTTATTAATAAACCAAACAACTTAGTAGTTCATCCAGCTCCTGGAAATTATGAAAATACATTAGTTAATGGTTTGTTATTTCACATTAAAGACCTTTCATCAATAGGTGGTGAAAAAAGACCAGGAATTGTTCATAGATTAGATAAACAAACTACAGGGTTAATGATTGTTGCAAAAACTGATGCTGCACACATAAAACTAAGTAAAGACTTTAAAGAACGTAAAATATTTAAAGAATACATTGCGTTAGTTCACAAAGAAATTGAAATTCCACAAGGTAGAATTGAAGCACCAATTGGACGATCACTTGGTGACAGAAAAAAAATGATTGTTACTGCAAAGAACTCGAAACCAGCTATTACTCTTTTTGAAGTTGAAAAACCACTACACAAAATGACATTGATTAAGTGTCAAATTCTAACTGGTAGAACTCACCAAATTAGAGTACACATGGAATATATTGGACACCCAGTTGTAGGGGACCCAGTTTATGGTTATGCAAAAGATAAAGATTTAGAATTTGGACAATACTTGCATTCACATAAACTTAGATTTAATCATCCAATTACAAATAAGGAAATGGAGTTTGTTTGTGAACTACCAAAAGAATTTATTAAAAAAATAGAAGAGAACAGTTAGTTATTGTAAAATTATAGTATTAACTAAAGAGGAAGATTATGTTAGATAGTTTACAAAAATTGTTAGAAGAAATATCTAACTACTTATTAAGTAAAAAATATAAGAAATCTCAATCTGGGAATGACACATATTTTGTTAATAAAAAAGAAACTCCATCAATTGTAAGAATTGCTTTAGACGAATTTGAAAGTGATAGAAAACAACTTGATGAAGAAATATCTAAATTAACAAAAGATAAAGTAGCTCCTTCAATAATTGAAATTCTTTTAACTTACAAATCTGACACACCGAAAACTAATGTTATTCGCATTGATTCATATGACAAAGCAAATAAAGAATTGTCAAAACACTTTAAAGATTTTAAAATTCAAAAAGAAGTTAAACAAGAATCAGAAAAATTTGAAGGTAGTGCAGAAGAGTTGATTAAAAATCTTCAAAACCCAAGTAAATCTTCAGATGAAAAATTAAGAAAAGTAATTAACAGTTTTGAAAATCCACCGATCTATACAAAAATATTTTCAGGTGTATTTGTGCTTGTACCAATAATTGTATTTATATCTGCGATGTTTATTTCAACATCAAACATAATGTTTACAAGATATGGAAATCCAGAAGTTAACAATTTATTCTTTGGTGCGATTGATTACAAATTAGTTGTAGTAGGTAACCAATGATGAAGAATCCTTACTTATGGATTAGCGCCAGAATATCAAGCTGATGGATTGAAGACAATACTTCAATTAATCATATTTGGTTGAATCACTTATCTGATGGTTAAATATTCATCATCAATGACAGGGATATTAAAAACTGCAGGATCATTTTTAATAGCATATATTATTGCTGGTTTTGCACTATCGTTTATAGCTCAAACTAGTTCAATCTCAGGACAAGTGTTGCCATTGGCAATAATAACTGGGGGAGTAAGTGCAATTGTGGTTAACCCAACGGCACGTACGTCAGGTATGTTCTTAACAATGTTTACAAAAAAAAGATTAGTACTTCCATACTTAGCGTTAATTGTTTACATATTATTCTTTTCAGATGATATGAGTAATATTCTATATATCTTAATTTCATTTGGATTAGGATTTATGGCTTCAATTGTTGTTAACCATGATTACAAAATTAAAAATGATAAATTTTATATAACACCATTAATTATCTTGGCTGTAATAGTTGCAATAATGTTAATCTTAGTTTTTGTACAAAAATTTAACCCAGCAGTTAATATGAATACAATATCAACTCTTGCGTTGCAATATAAAATGGGACTTATATCTTTAGATAAAGTAAACGATATATTGCAAAACAACTTTAAGTGAGAAATATCTATAAACGTTATAGGGGATGTAATTACTACTTCTAAATTGTAATTACAATTAAATATATGAAAAAAATTAATTGAGATACTTATTTTCTTGCGATGGTTGAATTGATATCAATGCGTTCAAGTGATCCCAAAACTAAAGTAGGGTCAGTAATCGTTAACAACAACAATCAGGTTGTATCGACGGGTTATAACTCATTAGCACGTGGTTTAAAAGATGAGAACTATCCTTGAACTAATGATTTATCATTGGGTCTTGAAAATACAAAGTATGCATACATTGTCCATTCAGAGGCAAATGCAATCGTATCTTCAAAACAAGATCTAACTGATTACACATTGTATACTTCATTATTTCCTTGCAACGAATGTGCTAAGTTAATCATTCAGGCTGGAATAAAAAAAGTTATATTTTCATCAGATAAATATAAAGACATAGCTTTAACAAAAGCTAGTAGAAAAATGCTTACAGAAGGTAAGGTTGAATTAATTCAAAAACAAGCCGTTAGCGTTGAAATCAAATAAAAAAACTTCATTAGTTGTCATTGAAATGCAGCTTAATGAAGTTTTTTGTTTCTTCTTTGAATTCTTTTTTATATTTTCTAACAAGTGCTTTTACATCATTTGAAGCACCAAGTGGTAAATCTATTTGGTACTTTCTAGAAAGACGATTAACTTCAGTTAAGAAAGTATATCTTGCAATAATAGATGCAGCTGCCACAGAAGGGAATTCTGATTCAGCTTTAGTTTGAAATTTTAAATCTTGGCTTACGACTCTTTTTTCACCTTTTAAATATTCAAAGTATTTATCTTTGTTTACAAATTGATCTAATACTATTTGCTTATTTTTTGGAAAGTCATTGCTATCAAGCGCATAAATGAACCCGCTATTGTGGGCAATAGCCTTCAATACGTGAGTGTTTTTATACTTATCATACAAATTGTTGTATTCAACATTATCCATTATGTAAAGGACATATTTGATTCTGTCTTTTATTTGGAAATATAGACTAACTATTTTTTCATCAGTTAGTTTTTTTGAATCATCAAGTTCTTTATATAGGTCTGGGTATTGTTCAACAAATTGTGGAGTAATATATGCACAGCAAGTAACTAGGGGACCGAAGAAATCTCCAACTCCAACTTCATCTGCACCAATTACATCTTTTGAATATAATTTTGTTTCGACTCTAATTTCTTTTTTCACATCTTCTCCAAGTTCAATTTTTCCAAAAAATTGACCAGCTATTTTATGTGAATCGACACCTTGGAATAATATGGTGTCATTTTTATAAATGCTAATTGTTATGTTGTTATCTAATTTTAAAAAGAAATGAATTGTGTCGTTTGGAGCATCTGTTAAGAATGCTTGATATTGACGCAATATCGCATTTCTAATATCTTTATCTACGTTTTTAAATGAGTAAGTTGTTTTCATGATTTAATACCTTTTGTTTATTATTATATATTAATGACTTACAATATTAAGAGGAGAGATTATGATTAAAACAGGAATTGACATAATTCAAGTAAATAGAATTAGTTTAGAAGATAATTTTGTAAAAAAAATCTTGCATGTAGAAGAAATAGAGTTATTTAACTCGAAAGTCGACGATGGTGAAAAGCAAAGATTTTTGGCAGGGAGATGAGCTGCTAAAGAATCTATTTTCAAAGCTTACAAACATTCAATTGGATATAACAAAATAAACATTCAATTAATTAATGATAATTTAGTTGTTAAAAGTGACCTGAAAATTAATATATCTATTTCTATATCTCACGAAAAGGATTATGCCGTTGCAATGGCATTGGTAGAATAATATGAAAGAATATTTGAAATTAATAGACGAAGTATTAAAAGAGGGAAGTACACAAAAAGATAGAACTGGTGTTGGGACTATTTCAAAATTTGGAATGCAATCAAGATATGATTTACGTGATGGATTTCCAATGGTTACTACTAAGAAAGTATTTTTCAAAGCGGTCGCACATGAAGTAATTTGATTTATTAGTGGAAGTACTAATATTAAATACCTAGTTGATAATGGTGTAAGAATTTGAAATGAATGACCATTTGATAATTACAAAAAATCAAAAGAATATAAAAATGAGTCAATTGAAGAATTTGTCGAAAAAATAAAAACTGATTCAAACTTCGCAAGCAAGTGAGGAGAATTAGGTCCGGTATATGGTAAACAGTGAAGAGATTTTAATGGTGTTGATCAGTTAAAAAATGTAGTAAACCAAATCAAAACAAACCCGAACTCAAGAAGATTAATTGTTTCATCATGAAACCCAGCAGAAGTTGATTATATGCTTTTACCACCATGTCACTCTTTGTATCAATTCAAAGTTGATGGCGAGTTTCTTGATTTACAACTCTATCAAAGAAGTGCAGATTTATTCTTAGGAGTTCCTTTTAACATTGCAAGTTATGCATTGCTATTAACGATGGTTGCGTTGGAATGTAAATTAACTCCGAGATATTTTGTTCACACTTTAGGGGACGCTCATATTTATAACAACTTAGTTGATCAAGTTAAACTTCAACTAACAAGAGAACCAATGAAGTTATGTAAGTTAGAAATCGATATGAAAAACAAATCAATCTTTGACATTAAGTTTGAAGATATCAAGGTTATTGATTATGTTTCACATCCAGCTATCAAAGGTACGGTTGCAGTTTAATGATTACTTTAATTTGAGCACAAACAAAAGAAGGGGTTATTGGTAAAGACAATAAACTACCTTGAAGCATTAAAGAAGATTTAAAACACTTTAAAGAATATACAAATGGTAAAGATATTTTAATGGGTAAGAACACTTGAGAGTCATTACCATTTAAACCGTTACCAAATAGAAAAAATATAGTAGTGTCATCTACATTAGAAATTGAAGCTGACAAAGCATTTGTTGAAACAAACTTATTAAACACAATAAACAAATATAAAAATTCAAAAGAAGAACTGGTAATTATTGGTGGCGCTAAAATATATGAACAAACAATTGGGTTGGCAGATAAGTTAATTATTAGTATAATTAAAGAGAACTACATTGGAGATACATATGCTCCAACTGTTGACTTTAAAAAATTCAAAGAAGTTAACAAGAAAGAATATTCTGAGTTCATAGTTTATGAATACGAAAATAAGGAAGTGTAATAATGGAAGATAAAGAATTAGATTTAATAGTAGACGGAGAAGTTGTTAGCGAAACAAATCAAGAAGTTAAAGTTGAATCAAAAAAAGATAAAAAGAAAAAGAAAGATGGTGGGGTATTTGATGAACAAAAATCAGATCCAAACTATAGACCTGATTTAACAAAGGGGCAAGTTTTTGCTCATTGATGATTCTTTTGAAGAATGTTCAAAAAAGCTAAAAAAATGAACAAGAAAATTAAAATCGATTATAACTATTACACAGAAGAATATAGATATAACTGAATGAAGAAAAAGTCTATCAAGATTTTAAAAATTGCAAAAATTAAATTACATGTATTTGGTATTGAAAATTGAGTTGATAAAGGTTGTGTGCTTGCACCGAACCATCAATCAAATCTAGATCCATTACTAATCTTTGCGGTAAATGATTGACTAAAAACTCAACCAGTTGCATTCATGGCTAAAAAAGAAATGTGAGACAACAATAAAACTGAAAGATTTGTTAACTTAATTGATACCGTTTCTTTAGATAGAAATTCTCCTAGAAGCGCTTTAAACGCAATGAATGAAGCAAAATCTTTAATTACAAAATACAAAAGATCATTTGTTATTTTCCCTGAGGGAACAAGAAGTGGTAAAGAAGAAATGGCAGAATTCTTATCAGCATCAATGAAAATTGGTCAAATGGCATATTGTCCAATTGTTCCAGTAACTATTATTGATTCATATAAGCTAAATCAAAAAGATAGAAAGAAAGTTATAGATGTAAAAATTGTATTTGGTAAAACATTCCTACCAGAAAAATTTATGTCAATTAAAACAGACATGCTTACAAAGAATGTTCAAAAAGAAGTTCAAGCAAACTATGACAAATATAAAGATTTTGATTTAAAAGCCAATAAACCAAAAACAGTAAATAAAAAAACAAAGGCAAAGTACTACTAATAGTAGTACTTTTTTATATAATGTGTTTATGAAATCACTTGTAAATGAAATTAAATTTCAATTATTAAAATCATGACTCCAAATATTAAAAGTAGTTGGGTTATTTTTAACACCAATGTTATATGTTGTTATTTTAATATTTTCAATTTGACAACCAATAGATAACATAAATAAAGCACCAATTGCAATTGTTGATACCTCAGAACGTGTCTATCTGTATGCAAATGATGATAGTGAACTTGGTTTAGTTATCAATGAAGACGGAACAACAATTAAAACAAGTGAAGTTCCAATTGAAGAACTAGAAACAAATATTACAAATTATTGAATCAATGTTATGGAAAAAAAAGATTCATGAATCAAAATTGATACAGAAGGTGTCATATATGAAATGTCGTTCTTTGAATTATTGGTTAAAACAAATGTATTAAAAGAAAATGGTGATGGAACATATTCGACACCAGTAATTGGAAGTGGTATTCAATTTGAAAATATTCATTACTTTTCAGGACAAGAAGCAGTAGAAAGAAAACATAGTTCTAAAGATTTTTTACAACTTGTAATAAAAGATGAATATCTTTTTGAAGATATAAGGTTTCTTGGAACGATAGTAAACACAAATGCTTGATTTAAAAATGATATTAAAATTGAACCATTAGAAATTATCTCTAATGCTTCACATAATTTTATCTTGTCAAACATTGTTGACAACGTATTGGAATATAAAGAAGCAGTTGTTTTAGATCTTTTCATTTCAGCATTTAAAGAAATGAGTATGAATAACCAAATATTAAACAATCTAATTGTAGCTATCGAAAATATTAAAGAAGACTTATCAAATAGTTTGGTAAATGTAACTAATGATGGTTCGAAAGTATCGCGTGACTTTGCATTTGGATTGGGGGAGTTCTTTATTTTAATTGGAGTATCGGTTGGTACAATTGCTCAACTATTACTATTTGAAAGAAAACCATTTAGCAAGTACAAGTCAGGATTTAAATACTATTTTGATAAATGAGCACTTATGAATTTATCAACCTTTATTCAAATCACTGTAATATTTATAGTTCTTGCAATGACTCCGTTTAATCAAATTGGTGCTTACTCGTTATTCTTGTTGTGGATATGGTTAGTTTGATTTGGAGTAGTGTTTACAACCATTACGACATCTATATGAATGGTGTCAAGACTAAAACTATTAACCTTATTTGTTATGGTTTCATTCCTGGTGCTAAACATTGCTGCAGGGTGAGGAGTTTTCCCAAGTTATCTCCAATCATCGTTCTATGATGTTTTAAGTTATGTATTGCCATTTAAATATGTAATGCAAGGTGAGGGTATTATTATTTATAGTATTGGAGCATTTGGTGGACAATCAAATTCAACAACGCAATTACTTATTCACTTTGCTTCACTAATTCCGTTTATCTTAGTGGCATTAATTATCGCCTATATGAGTTCATTCAGGTTGAAAGAATATAAATATGGAACAAGTTCTAAGAAAACTCTTTTACAAGCTGCAAATGAGTTAAATTTAACACACTCAATTGACCACATTAAAAACGTAAAATTTAATAAATGAAGAACACTAGATGATAATATTGAAGTTGATTTAATTAAAGAACACATACAAAAAAATATTGATAATGAGAAGATATTTAACTGAGTAAAAAAGAAAAAGTAAAACACTAATAAGTGTTGTTTTATATTAAATATAAAACTTTTTTTTCGTAAAAAATACTATAAATACTATACTTTCAGTCCTAAATATTTTAAGAAAACTATTATATGTGAATATAAAAATAGGTGATATATAATAATTATGTCTAGTTGAAATACCTGTTAATGTTTAGCCCTATCAAAAAACATTATTTAACAATCATTTCAATTTATACTAATTATTAGCTAGACGGACTTGATCAACGCTCTGCCCGAGCGTTTTTTTTATTCCCATAAGTTAATGAATAAAAATTGTATTTATCAATACAAAAAAGTAAAATTAAATAGGAGACAAACTAATGAATCAAGTACCGTTAATAAAGTTAGATAACATTAAAAAATCATATAAGAATAACTTGATTTTAAAAGACTTAAGTTTTTCTATTGACAAAGGTGAAAAAATCGGAATCATTGGACCAAATGGTGCTGGTAAAACAACACTTTGTGAAGTGATAGCTGGACTTAGGAAACCAGATAGTGGTAGTGTTTATATTGAAGAAGGTTTAAATATTGGAATGCAACTCCAAGATACAAAGTGACCTCCAGGTATAAAAGTTCACAATATGGTTAGACTTTATCTAGAGAATTTTAAAGTTTATATTAGTTCTGAAGAATTAATGGAATTATACAAAGTGTTTAATCTAGAAGATTTAATTCAAAAATATATAGCAACATTATCTGGCGGACAACAACAGCGTGTGAACATTTTATTAGCGTTTGTAGCTAATCCAAATTTTGTAATTCTAGACGAAGTATCGACAGCATTAGATGTTGATATAAAAGAAAAAATAAACAATTACATTAATAGTTATTTTGATAATAGTGATAAATCATTATTATTGGTTTCACATAACATGAGTGAAATAGAAAAATTATGTGAAAAAATAGTGTTTATGGTCAAAGGTGAGATCGTTGAAGTTCAATATAGAAAAGAAATTATAGAAAAACACGGCTCGTTAGAAGACTATGTTACAAACATGTTCAAACACTACAATATTGGTTCTTATAATACAACAATAATAAATACACCAAATAAGGCAAATGACAAGTGAAAAAAGGAGTGAGATGGTTTCGTTAGCAAAAGGAAAAAGTAGAATAGATTTAAAAGCTCTAATGAGATTTTATTTATCACTATTAGATAATCAATGACCAATATTATTGATTTGTTTAGTAACGCCAATATTTGGAATGATTGGAACATCATTTACACAATATATAGAACAAACACTTGTATTGACTGTTGGTATTGGTCTAATGACGTCTGGTGCGATTATTAGTGCTGTTTTTGTAATCCAATTCTTTGGTAATTTAAAGATGTCTGTTTTGTATAAAAGGCTAGGCCTTTTAGGATTAACAAAGAATCAATTTATTTTAATAAACTTTCTATTTTGTTGAATATTAGTAGTAATTTCAATGCTGTTGATTTTGGCATATGGAATGACAGTGTTGGCAATAAATGGTTTTGGTTTTGAAACTCTATTTAATACAAAATTATTATTATTTTTAGTTAGTTCAATTGCAATCAATTCTGTTGCAATTATGTGTGCTCTATTTGCAGTTAACTTTATTAACTCAATAAAAAGTCAAGTTACAATTACAATTATTATGTCTTGAGTTTTTATGGGAATAGGGATCGGGGTCCCAATTGCAGTAGTTTCTACAGAAGGTAATTATTGATCTCAACACTTTTATGATTTATCAATTACTTGAATTATATTTATACCTTTAAATGTTGTCGCAATTGCCTTAACATTACTATTTTTTGCTTTATTAAATAGGTCATTTAAATATGCAAACTAGTGTTTTCATATTTAATATTTAAAAAACTTTTCACCAAAATTACAAAATGTATTTATCAAAAATTAAAATATGTATATAATATTTAAGACTAATATAAAAGTTAGTTACAGATTAATATACAAATTCGGATGGGTAGTGAAGTGGCTAAACACGGGTGGCTGTAACCCATCTCCTAACGGTTCGGGGGTTCGAATCCCTCTCCATCCACCATATTGGGCTATCGCCAAGCGGTAAGGCATCACACTTTGACTGTGACATGCGCCGGTTCGAATCCAGCTAGCCCAGCCAATATTTTTTTAATGTCTCGTTAGCTCAGTTGGTAGAGCAACTGGCTTTTAACCAGTGGGTCACAAGTTCAAATCTTGTACGGGACACCATTTTTTTTATTCCCCCGGGTGGCGGAATAGGTAGACGCAGCGGACTTAAAATCCGCCGGTTGTAATATACCGTGCCGGTTCAATTCCGGCCCCGGGGACCAACTAGAAAATTAAAAACACCAGCAATAAATGTTGGTGTTTTTCTTTTGTGTTTTTACTTATTATTCTGGATCTACAGGATTTTCGCCTTCACCTTCAGTAGGTGGAGTGGGTTTACCATTTTCAATAATGTTGAAGAATGTTTCGGATAAGTTTGAATCGCCTCAAAGCACTCCATCTCCACCTAATTTATCTTCATTTTTACTTTCAAACATTGAGCTCTCAACATATGATTCGATGTTATCTCTAAAAGTACCGTTATCTTCAGAAGTTCCTTTAAAGTCTCATGCTGAAGTACCGATAAATCTTCCATTTCTAAAATGTAAGAAAGTAGGTGTACCAGTCATTATTTCATTCAAGTAATTTTGATTTATTTTTTTATCGATTTTTTTGTCAGAGTCTGTAGTGTCTTCATTTACGGTTTTGTATAATTCTCTTAGTTGATCTCTAATTAAGTCTTTTAAAGAAACCAATCACTCTTCTTCAAATAAGTTTTCGAATGTTTCAGCTTCGTATTCTTTAAAAGTAATCTTATCAACTACTTCACCGTATTTAGTTAATGTTTTTTCTTCTTCTGTAACATCATTTGCACCATTAATTTTTTGATTGTAAGTGTCTCTTGTTATGCTTGTAAACATTTCATCAAATGTTTCAAATTCATTTTCACCTTTTGGAAGGTTGTTGTATTTATTAACTTCATATTTAAAGTTTTTACAATGTGAACAATCTTCAGCACTAATCAAAATAATCATTGATTCTTCATTGTCTAAAGCGTTTTTTATTTCGTTAAAATTACCCATGTTAGCACAAGACACAACCATGACTGCTGTAGTAGCAGTTAAAGTCATTGCACCAAAAATACTAATTAATTTTTTCATGAAAGTCCTCAATACTATGTATTAAATACATTATAATATAAATAACGAGGTATTAATGAAAATAGCAAAGGATTTAATTAAAAATATAAATAAATTTGTCGGCAAAACTGAAGAAAAAGGCAACTTTAAATCTGAAGATGAGTTAGACAAATTTTTAACAACTTATGTAGAAAAAAAACTTAGAGATATTTGAGTTCAAAGATTATATTTATCTATCCCATGACTTATTCATTTTGGTGTTTTAGCAATGTTTGTAGGTCTTTCTTTTATTTGGATAGATTCAAAAGATGGTGGTAAATTTTCAATTGGTAAATTTTTCTATTGATTTATGGTGTCACTTGCAATTTCTGCATTGTTAAGATTAATAACAGTAACTGTGAATATGTTTTCGAGAGTTAAATATAATGATAAAAAAATGAGAAGGGTTGCACCAAAAGTTATCTCATCATATTTTATGTTTAAGGACAAATCATTTAAGAGCGTCACTGTTAAAAAAGGTAAGTTTAAACCGTTCCTTAGAAGAAGTATTAAAAAAATAGAAATCGAAACAGACACACAAGTATTCAGTTATGACTTGTGAGAAAAAAAGAAGTTTAGTTTCTTGTTATTCTTTTTGGGTTTCTTTGTGAGTTTTGTTAAGACAATTCTTAAGTACATTAGAGTTTTCAAAGGGTCATTTTTAAAAAGTAAATATGTTGTTTCACAAGAAGTGAAACTAAGTTATGTTTCAGAAAAAACTAAATTAAATTTCAAAGAACATAAAAAAGAATTAACAAAAGAAGGGTTCTCAATTAAAGGTGATAAAGTTGTTGTAAATAGAAAGAAAGTTACTTGATCTCAAAAAGGTTTACAAGTTACTGACATTCAAATTTATGCAAGACATAAGCCAGAAATGAAACCAGAAATATATAAAATCCTGGATGAAAAATTAGTATCTTTAAAAGGTGTTATGACAAAAATGAATGATTTAACTTACTAAAATTTAGTAAGTTTTTTATCAAAAAATCCCAAAAACCCAGTGAATGACTTGGAAAATCGAGTTAAAAATGGTACTATAAGTATATATTTATTAGGAGTAACTATGGACGAATTAATGATGAAAGGTGATGCTGAATTTCTTTGAGATACAAGACACAGTGTTAAACCATCTATAAAATGCGAAGCAACTGATTGTAAGTTTCCAACTGTATCAGTTAAAAAAACACAATATGGAAACAAAACAGAAAAACACTGAATTATTGAAAGAATAAAAGGTGCTAAAAATAACAATAAAGAAAATATTAGAGTTATTCACTTCGGTTGTAAATCTGTTTAAAAATAAGCTTGGCTTATTTTTTTATTTAATAAAAAACCACAATAAATAACTTTTGTTCAAATAAGCATTTTTTTAATTCATATGTAATTTATTTGATAAGATATATCTAACATAAAGAAATTAAGGTTTAGGGGGCAATATGCGCGAAGGTGTTATTCTAAGATGTGTTGATTGTAAAAATGAAAACTACATCGCAAAAAACGATAAGAAAAAAGACAAAATTGAAGTAAAAAAATTCTGTTCAAAATGTAACGGTCACATTACTCACAAACAAAAAAAATAATTTTAAAACACCCCATTATGAAAGGGTGTTTTTTATTTAAATAATATATAATACATATATATTTTTAGGAGCAAAATGAGCTTAGATATCCAAAATGTTAGTGATTCAAATTCAGAGAAGTCTGAATCAAAAATAACAAAAAAAATTAAAAAACCAAAAATCAAATTAGCAGACGAAAGCTCTTTTAGCAAAATGAAAATTAGAATTATATTTGCTATTATTCTGTCCGTAGTTCTAATAGTGTATTTATTTTCTGCGATGGCATATTCATTTGGAGTTACACAGATCAAAACTGCAACTTGATTAGATGTGTTTGCATATATTCACTTATTAATCTCGCTGTTGATTCTTGGTGGCGCAACATTTGAAATATCACACATCTTTGGATTTAGAAAGGTGTATGAACATACAATATTTATTATTTGTTCAACAGTTCTTTATTATTTACCAATCACGGTTGCAAATTCATATTATCCAGCTTGAATCTTTGTTAATTGAGCACCATCATTTGAAAGATACATGACATTAATTTGATTTGTTGGACTGACAATTGTGTCTTTGATTACAATTTTAATGTTTACAAAAAATAAAAACTTTAACCCAAGAAATATATTTTATTTTATAGGTTATTTGACAATTGTTATCTTTGGTTTAAAAGGAATAACTGCATTATCGTTAACACCAGTTAATGTGATCTCTGAACAAATATTTGGAGGGCACTCTGGTGCTACAATTATTTGAATATGAGTAATGGCAATTGTCTCAGACACAGTTGCTTACTTTGTTGGGGTTAAGTGAGGTAAAACAAAACTTGCACCTGAGATCTCGCCTAAAAAATCAATTGAAGGTGCAATCGGTGGGTTTGCTGCAGCATTTGTTTTTGGTGTTGTTTTTGCAATGATTTTATTGTTTGCAATTCCTAACAACCATAACTTTATTCCGTTTAAAGGATTTATTGGAGAAAGTGAAGTTTGAGCAAAAATACTTATTGTTATTTTGTTCTCAATCATCGTCCCAATCTTGAGTATTGCTGGAGATTTATTCTTCTCAATTTTAAAAAGAAAATTTGATGTAAAAGATTATTCAAACTTATTACCAGGTCATGGTGGTGTGTTAGACAGGCTTGATTCAATCTTGTTTACAGCATTCATAATGGAGATAATAATACTATTACTAACTATTTAATATTTGAGGATTAATTCATGAAAGACAGAGTATCACATTTATTTAAAAAACTTAATATCGAACTAAGTCCAGAACAAACTAAATTACTAGAAGGCGCTGACTTTTTTAAACCACGTCAGCTTGAAGAAGAAAAGAATAGAATTAGAATTTTTATTTCTGTAAAAGAAACTCTTCCAATTGAACTTATAAAAGTTTTAGAAGATCAGTTTGAAAACAACAAAAGACAAATCCCGATAAAGGTTAATTTTCAACCAAATAACATCAAATATGAATTTGATGTTATTTGAGAGTATGTTGAATATTTAATTAATCATAAATCTAAACTAAAAGCCGGAGTTATAAAGCTAATTTCAAAAGATAAGTTCAAATTTAATCCTGAAACTAACCAAGTAACATTTGAAGTTACTAATCAAACTCAAGTTGAAGAGTTGGCAAAAGAAACATCATATTTTGAAAAAAGATTTTCAAAATATGGATTTAAAAATATCGATGTTGAATTTAAAATAGGTGAAAGTGAAGTTGATGCTAGAAAAAGACTTGAACTAAAAAATAAAGATATTGTTTCGCAATTAAACAAAAACAAATACAACCCAGAAACTTTCAAAAGTAGAATTGGAAAACCAAACTACAAATCAATTAGTGAAATTGAAGAAGGGGTAAAAAATGTTGTAATAAACGGTGAGTTATTAAAAAAAGAAGCTCGTGTTTCAAAAGCAGGAAATAATTTTTACATCTTTTCAATTGGAGATGAAACATCTGCAATCAAATGTATCAACTTCACAAGATCAAATATACCAACAGCATTAGATGAAGAAGCTAAGGCAAAAACCGTAATTGGAAAAGATGACATCATAAATGTTGGTGATTGAATTTCAGCACGTGGTAATTATGAATATTCTACTTTTGATAAATCATTTCAATTCATTGTAAATGAATATCAAAAGATACCAAAAATCGAAAACAAAATTATAGATGATGCAGAAGTGAAGCGTGTTGAATTACATACTCACTCAAAAATGTCAGTAATGGATGGAGTTAGTTCTATTGAAGAATATCTTTCACAAGCTAAAGACTGAGGATGAAATGCAATTGCGTTAACTGATCACCAAAATATTCAGGCGTATCCTGCGGCTTTTAATCATTTAAATAAAATAAACAAAGGTTCTAAAAATCCATTGAAACTAATTTATGGTTGCGAACTTGCAGTTATAGATGATAGTTTTTGATATGTAAACAATCCAAAAAAACAATCAATTCGTAATTCTAGAATTGTTATTTTTGACTTAGAGACAACAGGTCTTTCTCCAGAAAGAGATGAAATAATAGAATTTGGTGCAGTGATCTATGAGCCAACTAGTGACAAACCATCAAAAGAAATATCTATTTTAATTAAACCAAAATCAAAAATTTCTGAGTTTACAACTAGTTTGACTAACATAACAAACGATATGCTTGAAGATAAAAATAAAATTGAAGTTGAATTTAAAAAAATCTATGACTTGATTGGCGATTCAATTCTTATTGCTCACAATGCAAAATTTGATATGGGATTTTTAAACTCATGAGCAATAAAATTAGGATACAAACCATTTGATAATACTGTAATAGATACACTTGCAATTGCTCGTGCAGTTAAACCTAGAATTAAAAACCACAGATTAGGGACAGTATGTAAATCATTTGGTATTCTATATGACGACAATACGGCTCACCGTGCTGACTACGATGCGAGAGTATTGAGTGACTTATATGATCACTTAATTCATGACGCTAAAAAAATGATTAAATTAGAAACTGTTGATGATTGAGAAAAATTAAAAACAGTTCAAGGTTCAATATTAAACCTTTCAAAACCAAGACCGACTCATGTTAATGTACTTGCAAAAAACCAAGCGGGTTTAAAAGTTCTGTTTAAAATGATTTCACACAGCCATGTTGAGGGATTTTTGGGTTCTCCAAAAATAACGGAAACAAAACTTTTTGAATTTCAAAAAATGGGAAACATTTTAGTAGGGGCAGGATGTTTAAATTCACCAGTTTTTGAAGCTGCTCGTACAAAAACTAATGTTGAATTAGAAAATGAAATAAAAAAATATGACTATATTGAAATTCAACCGCTTTCTGTTTATTCAAAATTTATTCAAATTGGAGATCTAAAGATTGATGAATTGAAAGAAATACAAAAACTAATGATTAAATTAGCAATTAAAAACAATGTTAAAGTTGTGGCAACATCTGATGCTCACTATGTGAAGCAGTCACAAAAACAAATTAGAGATATCTATATTCAAACAAAAGGATTGGCAGGAGTAGCTCATCCACTTTTTGATTACAAAAATAGAGTTAAAACAAATCCAGATCAACACATGAGAACAACAAATGAAATGTTAAAAGAATTTGAATGGATTGGAGATAAAAAATTAATAAACGATATTGTAATCAAAAATACAAATGATATTGCCGACATGATTGATATGGATGTAAAGCCATTAAGACATGGATTATTTACACCAAAAATTGATAACGTTGATAAGCTGCTAACTGATGAATGTTATTCAACTGCAAAATCAATGTATGGAGATGAATTACCAACTATTGTTAAAGAGAGAATTGAAAAAGAACTTCAGTCAATAATTAAACATGGTTTTGCAGTTGTTTATTGAATATCTCACTTGTTAGTAAAACAATCGCTAGCTGATTCGTACCTTGTAGGGTCACGTGGGTCAGTTGGGTCATCGTTTGCAGCTACAATGTCAAACATTACGGAAGTTAACCCGCTACGAGCTCATTATAGATGTGCTGGATGTAAATATTCTGACTTTGAAACAAATCCAGAAATTAAATGTGGATATGACTTACCAAAAGCAAACTGTCCAAAATGTAATAAAGAATTAATTGGAGATGGACATGATATTCCATTTGAAACTTTCTTAGGATTTAATGGAGATAAAGTTCCAGATATTGATTTAAACTTTTCTGGAGATTACCAACCAACTGCTCATAACTTTACAAAGAAAATTTTTGGAGATAAAAATGTTTTTAGAGCTGGAACAATTTCTACAGTTGCAGATAAAACTGCATATGGTTATGTAAAAGGTTATTTAGAAAGAAAAGAATTACAAATGAATTCTGCTCAAATCGACAGACTAGCTAGTGAATCAGCTGGAGTAAAAAGAACAACAGGTCAACACCCTGGTGGGATCATTGTTTTACCAAAAGAATATGACATTGAAGACTTTACACCAGTAAATTATCCAGCTGATGATTCTGAATCACCTTGATTGACAACTCACTTTGATTTCCACGCTATTCATGATAACTTATTGAAGTTAGACATACTAGGACACGATGATCCTACGGCTTTAAAGATGTTATATGACATAACAGGTGTAGACCCACAAACTATACCAACAAATAGTCCTGAAGTATATTCATTATTTTCAAATCAAAAAGCATTGGGTGGCGTTTCTCCAGAGCAATTAAATGGAGAAGTTAATGGGGCACTTGGTCTTCCTGAATTTGGTACTGGTTTTGTTAGAAAAATGTTAAATGAAACAAAACCAAAAACATTTTCAGACTTAGTTCAAATTTCTGGATTATCACATGGAACAGATGTTTATGTAGGTAATGCCCAAGAATTAATAAGTTCTGGGAAAGCTACAATTTCAACTGTTATTGGATGTAGAGATGACATCATGGTTTATCTAATGTCAATGGGTCTTGATTCATCGCTTTCATTTACAATTATGGAATCTGTACGAAAAGGAAAAGGGTTAACAAGTGAGTGAATTTCAGAAATGAAAGCACACGATGTACCGACATGATATATTGAATCATGTATCAAAATTAAATATATGTTCCCCAAAGCGCATGCAACTGCATATGTTTTGATGGCATATAGAGTAGCTTGATATAAAATCAATTTCCCAATTGAATACTATGCAACTTGATTTACCACAAGAGCAAAATCATTTGATTTAGAAACTGCAATTAAAGGTGAAGAGTTTGCTAGAAAAAAATATGCAGAAATAATTGAAAAACAAGAAAACAGAACTTCGACACAAAGAGAAGATTGATTAATCAATACATTAGAAGTTATGTTTGAAATGTATGCTCGTGGAATTGAAATCAAAAATATTAGCTTTTCAATTAGTGAAGCTGAAAAATTTGTAATCAAAAAAGAAGAAGACGGTAAGCAATTTATCTATCCACCATTCACAGCAATTGACTCACTTGGTGAAGCTGTTGCTAGAAAAATCATCGAATCTAGAAATGAAAAATCATTTTCTTCACTTAAAGATTTAGAAAATCGTACAAATATTAACAAAACACATTTACAATTATTAAAAGATTTCAAAATTATTGATTCATTAAAAGATGAAGAACAAATAACATTTGGGTTTTAGGAGAAAGAATGAAATTACATAGTGTATTAGATGAATTAACTGTTGAAGTTAATGAATCTTTTAAAAATGAAAAAGTAAATGTATATGAAGTGAATATTTACAATGAATTCGAATCTGAAATAATTCAAGTTTTATTAGAAAACAAGGATGGAAGTTTAATTCAATTTGATGATCTTATTAACTACAATGAAATTGTTTCTAATTTATTAGATGCTAAGTTTGACGCAATTGAAGATGAGTACATGTTAGAAGTTTCGTCAGCAGGAGCCGAACGAGAAATCAAATCTGAAGAAGTACTTAAAGGTTTAGTTGGGAAATATTTCTTTATCAGAACAAAGAAACCATTTGAAAATGAGTTAACCGAATTTAGTGCTGAACTAAAAGAAATAAAAGGAGACAAATACTTATTTGCATTCTTTATAAAAGGAAGACCAAAAAAATTAGAAATTAGCTATTCAGATATTGAATTCATTAGATTCTCAGTAAAAATATAAAATCCCTATAGGGGTTTTTTATTTTTTGTGACGTTGTTATAAGTGAGGTACATATGAAGTATTCATTTATAAAACAAAGTAGCACAGAAGATTGTGCTCATGCAGTAATAACAATGGCTATCAACACGTTACATGATAAAAACTACTTATTAGATGAGATAAAACTAAACAACAAACTGCCGATTGGAACTTTGAGTTTTTTTGATATCGAAAAAACACTCGATAAATATAAGATTTCATTCGAAACATATTCATCATCATTTGCAGAACTGATTGAATTTGATCCAAATAATCCAGTGGTATTAAACGTGATGACAGATGAGGGTGATAACCACTTTATAATTGTTTACAAGTTTTTGAAAAATAAATGTCTTGTTGCAAATCCTGACTCAAAAGAAATCCAGTGAATATTAAATGAAGAAATTGAAAAAAAGTATTTAGGATTTTTTGGGATATGTAAAAAGATTTCAAACATTGAAAACAATGAAGGTTCAATCACTAAATGATTTATATATTTAAAAAAACATTGAAAGATTTGTTTAGCTTTATTTTTTGTTTCAGTTTTTATAAATATATTAGTTTTGATGGGCGGTGTGTTTACAAAAATATATTTAGAAAATACAGCTGATATTCAATGATCTTTTTTAGACAAATTATTTTTTATGTTTGGAATAATATTTGTATTAAATATATTTGGTATTTATGTAAACACTAAGATGACAAGTAAAATAGCTGCCGTAATGTGCAGGGATGTTTTTAGTGATTATAAAAGCAGTTTACTGCGTTTAGACGTCGAATCATTTAATGTGATTACAAAAGATGAATGAATTAAAAGAATCACTGATATAACTGAAATAACAAATAAACTACTATTTGTAGTCTTGGAATTACCAATAAGAATAATAATGATGGTAATCTCGTTGATTATTTTTTCTAATTACTCAAATCTATTTTTACTAATTATTTTTTTAGAAAGCATAATATATATTTTGATTTCTTTTGTAACTAGTAGGTGAATTAAAACAATGAACTTTAAAAAAGAAAAACAACAAATAGAATTTGCATATCATTTTAGAGATATGATGGATGGGTTTGAACAAATCAAAACCAAACAATTAACTAGTTATTTATCAAATAAAATGGATGGTAATTTCACAAAACTAGAACAAACAAACTTTCAACTCACGATGACCAATGAAAAAATTAATGTCGTTTATTCGTTAATAAATAAAGCATTTTATATACTTACATTTTTTATTGGTGCGGTATACATTGATAAACAAAAAATTAATGCATTTGATTTATTGTTTCTAACTTCAATATCGATCTACATTTTTGGTTTCATAAATTCAATAACCGGACATGTGTCCAACTATTCTAAATTCATAATTGCAACAAAAAATTTAGACTTCATTTTTGAAAACAATGATGCAAAGATAAAGCCAGAAACAGACGTTATCAAATCAATTAGAATAGAAAACCTGACAAAGAACATTGGTTCAAACCCACTGTATTTAAACTTAAATTTTAAATTTGAACGCAATACTTTTATAAAGGGTAAGAGTGGTTCTGGTAAAACATCAATGTTAAAAACTATTTGTGGAATTTATAAGAACTATCAAGGAAATATTATTGTTAATGGAATTAACTTAAAAGATTTAAATGACAATTATTCAAATAATGTAAATTATCTTAGTCAATATGATTACTTATTTCACGGAACAGTGTGGGAAAACATACAACAATTTAGAAACAAAATTGATTTAGAGGTTTTTGAAAAATTACAATTGAATGATATTTTAAATGAACATAATATTTCTTTGAACAAAGAAGTTATGGATAATGGAAGTAATTTTTCCAAAGGACAAAGACAAATCATTAACTTTGTTAGTTTATTTTTTGTTGAATGTGATGTCTTTATTTTTGACGAACCATTAAGTAACGTAGATAAAGAAACCGCAAACAAATTAGTCAAAAACCTTATGGGATATAAAAAAGATAAAATGTTTATCATGTGTGATCATGATGAAACTTATGGACAATATTTTGAGGAGGTAATTACACTTGAAAAATAAATGAAAACTAATATTAATATTTTTTATTTCAATAGGTGTATGTAGTATTGCAGCTTTTTCAATAAAAATACCAATATACAAACCAATCCAGTTCAATTCAATTAAGGTAAAAAATACTTATAAGTTTTTTATTTCATTAAACAATATTGAATCTGGTGATGTAAAAGAAATAAAGTTGACACAAGGGAATAATGTTTATTTAATTGAAACAGAGTCAATTAAATTTGAAGAAGATGGAACAGCTGAGCTAAACAGTATTGATAAACAATTTGAACCAAACGAACAAACAAAAGCAGTTGCTGTATTAAAAAGTGAACGAATTATGTATTATTTATTTAATAGGACATTTAGTAGGAAATAGAATGGTTAATTTTTTTAATAAACACCCAAATGAAGAATTGATAGGCGAATATGGTAATTTGTTTAATAAGCTTTTCATACACACAAAAGAAATATTAAAGATCGATTATGATTTAGAAATGTCAGTAACATTTTTAACAAATAAAGAATCAATTGAAATGAATAAAGAATATCGTGACAAAGATAAAATAGGTGATGTTTTATCATTTCCAATTGAGATGGATGATTTTTTATATGAACAAACTGGCTATCGTGAAATTGGTGATTTATTTATTGCTTCAGATGAAGCAGTTAATAAAGCAAAACTATATGACCACGAACTTGATGTAGAGATGGCGTGATTATTTGTTCATGGTATGTTGCACTTACTTGGATATGACCACGAATTAGGTGATAAAGAAGAACAAGAGATGTTCCAGTTAACTGATTTAATTTTATCTAAAATCAATATGAAGTATAATATTAGTAATGTAATTGGAGATTAATAATGGCAAAAAACAATTCAAGAGACCAGAAGGGCGCTGCAATAAGATTTAAAAATAAGTTTGCAAATGCCTTTAGGGGATTAGCTATTGCGTTTAAAGAAGAAACAACATTATTACTTTATTTAATAATTACAATTGCAGCAGTTGCAGTTGGTATCTTTTTGACAACAGGTGGATTTTTTACAACGATACATTGAGCTATTTTAACTCTGACAATTGGAGTTGTAGTTGGGTTTGAGTTGATCAACACAGCAATTGAAAACTTTGTTGACTTATTATCATTTGAATACAATATTAAGGCTAAAAAAATAAAAGATATTTGTGCAGCAGCAAGTGTATTGAACTCGATTGCAGCATTTTTGGTTGGTTGTTTTTTATTCATCGAACCGATACTAGAACAAATTAATGTGTGAATACAATAATGATTAAATCAGGTTTTGTAGGAGTAATTGGTAGAACTAATGTTGGTAAGTCTTCATTAGTTAATGCCATAGTAAAAAGAAAAGTATCAATAGTAACAAGCAAGGTTCAAACAACAAGAGATAGAATTTGTGGAATATTCAATGATGAAGATTCGCAAATTGTCTTCATTGACACACCTGGAATCCACACACATAAGTCAGGAAATAAACTTGGTACATTTATGAATTCAACTGCTTTAAAAGCAACAAAAGATGTTGAAGCTGTTTTATTATTGGCGCCAGCAAATGAACGTATTGGAGAGAATGACAGATTCTTAATTCAAAGATTGAAAGAATCAAAGATACCAGTTATCTTAGTTATAACAAAATCAGATACTGTAAATAGAGAAGAAATGTTTGCAAAAATAATGGAGTGAACAAAACAAGATATTACGTTCTTAGATATAATTCCAACGTCATCAAAGAAAAATGTAAATGTTGAAAAACTGGTTGGCCTAATTCAAAAGTTACTTCCCGAAACTGGATTTAGATATTTTGATGAAGATGCAATTAGTGACAAGGGAAGTTCTTTTTTAATTAAAGAAATGATTCGTGAAAAAATACTATTAAGAACTGGAGAAGAAATTCCTCATTCAACAGCTATCATGATTGAAAAATTCAAAGATAAAAAACACATTATTGAAATATCTGCAATTGTAATTTGCGAAAGAGAAAGTCAGAAACCAATAATTATTGGTAAGCAAGGATTGAAAATTAAACAAATTGCAACTGATGCAAGAGAAGAGCTTGAGAAAGAATTTGAAAAGAAAGTGTTTATTGAAATTAATGTCAAAGTTGCAACTGACTGAAGAAAATCAATTGATCACATTAGAAAAATGGGTTATAGCGATCACGAGTAGTTATGAGTATTGTTAATGGTTTTGTTTTAAATAATTTTACTTTTGAAGATAACAAAAGTTTAATTTCTGTGTTTTCAAAAGAAAACGGATTAATAAATTTGTATGCATTAGGTTTGCAAAATGAAAAGTCAAAAAATAAATATTCAACATTAAAGTTTTCAAAATCAGAGTTCGAAATTTTTCAGACAAAAGATCCAGAAAAAATGAGTAAATTAAAAACTGGAAAGCTTATATATGGAATCGATATCTCTACAATGACTTATGAAGACTACCTGTATATAACAACGATATTTCAAGTTGTAGAAAAAACATCAAATTTTGGTGAAGTAAATATTAGAAAATATAAATTTGTTAATGATGTTTTTTTGGCTTTTGTTAATCACAAAGATGGAAGGTTCCCAATTTTCTTATATTTCATGTTGAACTATTTAGATTTTGTCGGAAGGAAATGAAACTTGGTAACTTGTCTCAAGTGTAATAAGCGTGTCAACAAATTTGTTGACTTTAACTTAAAAGAAAGACAGTTCATTTGCTTTGGCTGCGAAAAGAAACCCAATGAAGATTTGAAAATGGAATTGTTTATCAAAACACTTGAGTATTTTAGTTTTGCAAAGGCAGGTAAAATTCCTGTGGAAACATATGACTCCCAAGTTTTAGTTAAAATTAATAGAATATTAATGGACGAATATAAGAACGAAGTAGGACTAATGACTACAAGTATTGGCGAGTTATCAAAAGGGCGTTTTATTTAACACATAAGTTTTAAAACACTTATAGTGTGACACACTTATAATGTGTTGACTTTTGGCCTTTATGCGAATAATATCTTAAAAGATCAGTAATCTAGGGGATCTTTTTTTTATGAAAAAAATTGATATGGACAAATTAATAAATCACTTAAAATCAACAGGGTTTATTTTTCAAGGTTCAGAAATTTATGGCGGTTTAGCTAACTCATGGGATTATGGTCCGCTAGGGGTTGAGTTAAAGAATAACTTAAAATCTATGTGATGAAATCATTTTGTTCGTTCAAAAAAAATGAATGTCGGATTGGACTCATCAATAATTTTAAACAGCAATGTTTGAAAAGCATCAGGGCACTTAGGTAATTTTTCGGACCCACTTATAGACTGTAAAGATTGTAAATCAAGATTTAGAGCTGACAAAATAGTTGAAGATCAACTAAAGATATCTGTTGACGGTTTAAAAAGTGCTGACCTTGAAAAGCTTATAATAGATAAAAAAGTTAAATGTCCAAAATGTGGTAAGTCTAACTTTACAAGTATTAGACAGTTTATGCTTATGTTCAAAACTAATGTTGGTGTTGTTGAAAATGAAAGTTCAGCCGTATTTTTAAGACCAGAGACAGCTCAAGGTGTATTTGTGAACTACAAAAATGTCCAAAGATCAATGAGAAAGAAACTACCATTTGGAATTGGCCAAATTGGTAAAAGTTTTAGAAATGAAATTACACCAGGAAACTTCATATTTAGAACACGTGAATTTGAACAAATGGAGTTGGAGTTCTTTTTTGACCCTGAGGATAAATTTGATTGATTTGAATTTTGATTAAATGAAGTTAAGACTTTTCTAGAATTAAAACTAAATATCAAAGAGGGTGAGTTCATTTTAAGAGAACATGAAAAAGAAGAATTATCTCATTATTCAAACAGAACTGTTGATATTGAATATATGTTTCCATTCGGTAAAGGTGAGTTGTGAGGAATTGCACATAGATCTGACTTTGATTTAAAAGCACATCAAACAGCAAGTAAACAAGATCTAACTTATTTGAGACCAGAAGATAATAAAAAACTTGTTCCATTTGTAATTGAGCCAAGTGTTGGTGTTGAAAGATTAATCTTAGCTACACTATGTAATGCATTTAAAGAACAAGTAAGTGCAACAGATGATAGAACAGTTATGCAATTACCATTTGAATTAGCACCATATAAAGTTGCTATATTGCCATTACAAAAACAACAATCAGAATTAGCTGGTAAAGTTCAAGATCAATTATCATCTTTCATTTCTACAACTTATGATTTAGCAGGTCAAATTGGTAAAAGATATAGAAGACAAGATAGTATAGGTACACCATTTTGTGTAACTATAGATTTTGATAGTGAAACAGACAACTCTGTAACAATTAGAAATAGAGACACAATGCAACAAGATAGAATCAAGATTGATGAAATTTTAAGTTATATAGCAAAAAATAAATAGGAGATTTTAATTCAATGAGTAATGCAAACGAAATAAACGAGCAAATTAAAAATACCATTGAAATCTCTGATGTAATCGGAAGTTATATAAAAATCCATAAGGCGGGAAAAGATTATAGATCGGTTTGTCCGTTTCATGATGATAGTGATCCATCATTAAGTATTTCAAATCAGAAGAAAATATTTAAATGTTTTCCATGCGGAGCTAAGGGTGACGCAATAACATTTGTGATGTTATTTGAAAAGGTGAGTTATCCTGTAGCTGTACAAAAATTAATTGAAAAATTTAATTTATCAATTAGCGGTTTTAAAGTTTCAGAAGAAAGCAATTTTTCAAAAGAGAAAAAGACACTTTTCAAAATAAATAAAATAGCAGTTGATACTTATCTTGTTAATTTGTTTAGTCCCGAAGGAGAAGAGGCAATTAAATATTTGAATTCTAGAGGGATCGAAATTGATTTAATTAACAAGTTTGATATTGGATTTGTTTCTCCCAAAGATGACACACTGATAGAAAATCTTAGAAGTCAGTTTTCTTTAGAAGAGATAAGAGAATCAAATCTGTTTATTGAATCGGGTTCCAAATTTATACCATTCTTTAAAAACAGGATTATATTTCCGATTAAAGACTTTGATGGTAATGTGCTGGGTTTCTCAGGCCGAGTTTTTGGTAAATCAGAAGAAAATGAAAAGCATAAATATCTGAATTCAAAAGACAATAAGATATTCAAAAAATCTGAAATAACTTATAACCTTGATAACGCAAAGGGTGTAATTGATAGAAAAGATGAAGCGATAGTTGTTGAAGGTTATATGGATGTTATAGCGTTGGAAAAAATCGGAATAAATAATTCAATTGCAATAATGGGTGTGGCGTTTACAAAGAGTCACGTTCAATTAATTTCTAAGTATTCAAAAAATATCACAATGATGTTGGACTCAGACAACGCAGGAACTAATGCGATGTTATCTGTTATTTCTGATTCAGAAGTAAATGCAGATAACTACGCAGGTGTTTCATTGAAGTTTGTTTACATCAATGACTCAAAAGATCCAGATGATTTTGTTACCAAATTTGGACAACAAAAAACAATTGAATTAATTGAATCAAAACAAACTTCAATAATGTTTACAATGTCATATTACGAAAAAGAAAATGACTTGAAAACACCTGATGGTAAAGTTGAATTTAAGAACAAAATGTTATTTGTTGTTTCAAAATTGAAAAACATAACAGACAGAAAACTCTTATTACAAGAAATTTCATCAAAAATTTCAATTGATATTAATATCTTGAATGAAGAGTTTGAAAGTAAATATAAACAGTCAATTCCAAAACCAATAAAAAAAGTTGAATATGAACCAATCGAATACGGACAATCAGATCACTTATTTACACCACAATTCCCGGATTACGAAGTAGAAGAGATATTTAGAAACCCAATGGACTACATGTCAAAAACCAGTTTTGCAGTTCAAGACCTTCTTAAGGGACTTGATTGAACGGTTGCGTATTTAAAGTCACAGGAGTTACTAATAGCTGCAATGGTTAGAGATCCAATGGTTGGTTATGAAAAGATTACAAAATCAGTTAACTTATTCTTTTCAACTCAACACATTGACATAATCAAAACAATTTTAAAAATATATAAAGAAGTTAAATATGACGATGACAACTTAGACTTAATAATAAAGAAAGTTAAGGACTATAATAAAGAGTACTTAATACCAATCATTGAAGAGATTTATAGTGGTATTGATATTGTTTTTGAAAAGGAAAAAATCATTAGAAAATTAAAAATAAGTACAAAGGTAATTGAAGATTCAATTAGTACACTTGAACTTAGAAGAATGAATAAAGACATTCTAACTTATCAAGACTTATTAATTAAGTCACAAACAAAACAAGAATCAAATACATTACTAGATAATGTAAATCTATTAATTAGAAAAAGAGAAAAACACATTAAGAAAATGAAAAAGGCAGGAGTATAAAATGGCAAAAGCACCAGTAGCAAAACAAAAATTTGATAACTGAGATGATTTCAAAAAGAAAACATTAAAGAAAGCAGTTAAACAAAATAACTCAGTAGAACAACAAGAGTTACAAGAAATTATAGCAAAAGAATTCGCAGCAGTAGATGATGGGGATGTTGATAACTTTTTCTTAGAATTAAACGAAAAAGGTATTGAGTTTAGTGATTTAGAAGCAGAAATTATTGATGAAGATTTTGGGATTGATCAATTACAAGATCAAATTCAAAAAAATAGAGATGACATCGCCGATGCAAAGATCAAAAAGAAAAGCGCAAGCTCAACAACATTTAGAGTTGGTGAAATTTCAAATGAAACAAAAATCCAAGATGTAATTAAGTCTTACTTCAACCAAATTGGTAATGCTAAAATACTTACAAAAGATCAAGAAGTTGAATACGCAATTATGCTTGAATCAGACGATCCTGACGAAGTTAAAGAGGGTAGAGACAATTTAATCGGTTACAACCTTAAATTAGTTATTTCTATCGCTAGAAAGCATTTAAATAGAGGACTTGAGTTTACGGATTTAATCGAAGAAGGAAATATTGGACTAATTAAGGCAGTTGATAAATTTGACTACTCAAAAGGATTCAAGTTTTCAACATATGCAACATGATGAATTAGACAAGCAATTACACGTGCAATTGCTGACCAAGCTAGAACAATTAGAATTCCAGTACATATGGTAGAAACAATAAACAAGATTACTAGAATTGAAAGACAATTAACTCAAGACCTTGGTAGAGAACCAACTGTTGAAGAAATTGCAGAAAAATACGGAAAAGAAATTACACCTCAAAAAATTGTTGAAATTAAAAAATTAGGTATTGAACCAGTTTCATTAGAAAAACCATTTGGTGATGAAGACGATACTCACTTTGGTGACTTTGTTGAAGATAAAGATATTATTTCACCAGGTGAATATACTGAAAAAGAAGCATTGAGAGAAGTTATTGATGAAGTTTTTGCAGAAATTCTACAACCACGTGAAGAGAAAGTTATTAGAATGCGTTTTGGTATTTTGCCAACTAAACTAACAACAATTGTTTATCTTGCAAAAGAATGTGATGATGAAACTTATGACAAACTAATGCAAGCAATTTCAGATTTAGATATCCACCTAAATACTCCAATCGAAAAAGTTCAACTATACAAACACAAAATGATCCAATATCATTTATCAAAATATGACAATCCAAAAACATTAGAAGATGTTGGAAGAGAGTTGAAAGTTACTCGTGAGCGTATTAGACAAATTGAAGCAAAAACAATTAGAAAATTTAAACCAAACTCATCGTTCCCAAAAACTAAAGTTCTAAAAGACTTTTTCAAGGGCTAATTTGTTAATTACTCCAAGATTATTAGCAATTTGTAAGATGATAAAGGATGAAGAGTCGGTAGCAGATATTGGAACAGATCATGGATATGTACCAATATATTTAAAAAAAGATACAAACAATAGTATTAAAAAATTATATGCCTCTGATATTTCGGAAGGTCCATTGAATGCTGCGAGAATAAATGTAAATGCATTTGGTTTTGAAAAAGAAATTCAATTGATTTTAGGAAACGGCATAAAGTGGATTAATGATTATAAAGTCAAAATAAACACATGTATAATTGCTGGTTTAGGGTCTAACACAATATTGAACATACTTGAAGATGATTCAGACAACATTGATTGTTATGTTATTTCTTGTAATACATCTGTAACACCAATTAGAAAGTGGGCTAAATCTAAACGTTATAGAATTGAAGAGGAAACACTAGTTGATGACAACGACATAATCTATGAAATTATAAAAATAAACAAAAATGGTGGAGTAAAAATTAAAAACAAATCCGATATTATATTTGGACCAATTTTGAGAAAGAAAAAACCAACAAAGATTTATTTTGAAAAATGACTATTAGAAGAGCAACGTCAAAATGACTTATTAGTAAAAATACCAAAGAAAGAAAAAAAACACAAACAAATACTTAAGTATAGAAACATTTTAAAAAGGGAAGTTAATAAGGTTATTTTTAATGAGTTCAAAGACAATAGATAGAAACGTACTAATTAACAAACTGGAAATATTATTTCCTGTTTCTTTAGCAAGTGAGTGAGATAAGCCTGGAATTCAGATTGAACAATTAACTTTAACAGACAATATTGTGTTCACTAATTTTGTGGTTACTTGTTTAGATGTTACAAGTGATGTGATTAAATTTGCAGTTAAAAATAATGCAAATTTAATAATTTCAAGACATCCGTTTATATTTAATGAATTAGAAATTGAATTATCAAATCCCGCTAAAAAAGAAATATATAAGACTTTAGTTGAAAAGAATATTCAAGTTTATTCAATACACACAAACTATGATGCATCAAGTGATAGGTTTTTAATCAAGAGTGGTCTTCCAAGTGTGTTTAAAAATTTTGAGGTTTCAAAATCAAAATTCAATGATCAAACATTTGAAATTAAGTTTAAAAACGCCTTAAAAAAAGTTGATGTAATAAATTCACTTAAGGCTATTTTTGAAACTGAAGATGTTCAATTTAGCACAAACACTGACTTAAATGAAATGATTGATAAGTTTTATATCTGTACTGGTTCTGGTGGAGATGTTATTATTGAAAACAATATTACAAATTTAATGTTTGTAACTGGCGAGATCAAATGAAATCAGTGGGTGTATATGGTTGAAAATAAAATCAATGCATTTGCATTTGGCCACTATATGGAAAACACATTTGTAAAACATATGGTTAAATTAGTAAAGGAAGAATTTAGTGAATTAGACATCATTGGGTTCGATATCAAAAATATGTATAAATCCATGAAAGGATAATATGAAACAAAAAATTGCAATCTTCGGTGGAAGTTTTGACCCATTTCATACGGATCATTTAGAGATAATTAACGAATGTATTAACACGTTAAATTTTGATTTTGTTTGAGTGTTACCAACATTTCTTTCGCCATTCAAAATAAAGGTTCACGCAACTGATAAACATAGAATTAACATGATTAATATTGCAATCAAAGATTTGAAGAATGTTACTTTAAATACTTTTGAAATTGATAAAAAAGAATCTAATACATTTAAAACAGTTTCTTATTTTATTAAAAATAACCCTGACTTTGATTTTGAATTTATTATGGGATCAGATCAAGTTGGAAGTTTTGAAAGGTGATATAACCATGATGAGCTGAAAAAGATTATTAAATTTGTTGTATTCAAACGCAATAACGATGTTGATTTAAACATTGTTAAAAATAACGGATGAGATTTAAGGGAATTTAAAAACAAAAACTTGAGTTCATCAAGGATTAGATCATTGATTAACATTGATGGTCAGATTGAAGAATTAAATCAGTATGCAGTTGATAATTTACTTTTCATAGAAGAAAGGTTATCAATGACAAAAAAAAGATTTGATCATTCAATTAATGTTGGAATTACCGCAAAAGAACTAGCATTAAAATTTGATAAAGATAATTCGAACATTGCACTTATTGCAGGAACATTACATGATGTTGCAAAAGAATTGAGTGACAGTGAATTGAAGTTATTAATCGAAGGTATAGATGTCGAGTTATTAAAAGAACCCAAACCAGTATGACATAGCTTTGCCGGTAGAAAGCTTTTACAAACAAAATGAAAAATTACTGACAATAAAATATTGGATGCAGTTTTCAAACACACGGTAGGTTCTGAAAACATGTCGACTTTAGACAAAATTGTATTTTGTGCTGATAAAATTTCTTCTGAGAGAGACTATGACGGTGTAGAAAAATTCAGAAGTCTAGTATTTGAAAATTTAGATGCGGGTTTTAAAGCTTTATTAAAACAACAATATGATGTTGCAGTAAAAAAACATGGAATTAATAATGTTGGTAACCAACTTTTAAAGACATATAAAAAATATATTAATTAAAAGTACTTATAGTTACCAACATTTAAGTAGTCACTTTGTTCAATGTTTAAGAACTTAATCATTTTCTTTGCAAAAACATAAATGTATCATGCGTTCTTATAGTGTGATGTAGCCTTTTGAACTGGCATTGACGAATAAGTTGTTAATACTTTGTTGTTTTTGTCGCATATAACAACATCAACAGAATCTGTGAATAGGAAAGTATTAAAAGCTTTAACATTAGAAATTCTAAAACCAATTTGTTCTTCAAATTTTTCATTTCTTGTAATGTTATTTATTTTTTGATCAATGAACTTTAAACATATAATGTGGACATCCACATTTTTTTCATTGTGAATTAGATATCCAGTTTCTAAAACTTCGTCTCTAGATATATTTAATTTATCAATGAATTTATTTTGTTCATTATTCATGTGGCACCTTCAAGTTATAATTATTATATTTAAAAGGAAGTGTAAATAATGAAAAGATTAGCAATATTTTTATATGATGGTTTTGAAGATACAGAAGCGATCGGAACAATTGATGTAATAAGAAGGGGAGCAAAACTATTTCCCGAGTCTGTAATTGGAATTGATGTTGTTTCAATACAAAATAAAGATGTAGTAACTGGTGCATGAAATAATAAAGTCATTGTTGATAAACACCTATCAAACATAAACTATGAAGATTATGATGGACTTATTTTACCTGGTGGTCCCGCAGTTAATGAATTACTAAAAAACAACACAGTAGAGAGTGGATTTAAAACAGCGTATGGTGAAAATAAGTTAATTGCAGCAATATGTGCAGCGCCACAATTGTTAGGGATGTGAGGAATGCTTGATGGTAAAAAAGTTGTTAATTATCCTGGGGCAAACCAATATTTAGATAAAGCAATTTTACAAAATAGAAGCGGATCAATTACTGATAAAAACATAATTACAGGTAGCTCTATAGGTGGAACACTTGAATTTGGATTGAGTATTGTTGAGTATTTTGTTGGTAATGAAAAAATAAGTGAATTAAAAAAATTGCTATTTATTTAATTAATATGTATATAATACAAATATATATGGAGATATAAAGATGAGTCAAGAACAATTCTTAGATAAATGAGGAAGTGATTTCAACGTTGAAAACACAGAAAAATCATTTAAGTTAGTTAGAAAAGAAACTGGAAAAGCAGTTATATGAGTAACAAGCAAAAACCATAATGTTGGTATGGCAGGACTACCAAACATTGAAATCGTAGCCGATTTCATTGACCTATGTAGAGAAGTTATTAAGCCTTGATAATTTCTTAACTGGGTAAAAATTATAAATCATAAGAAGGCCTTGGCCTTCTTTCATTTTTGGAGGAAAGAATAATGATAGATGGAAAAGAATTATTAGAAGCGTTAGAAACATTACGCGCTGATAAAAAAATAGATAAAGAAATAATATTTGAAGGAATCAAAGAAGGATTTCAAAGAGCTTACGAAAAGCACTTTGACCCTGAAGCAATAGTTAGAGTTGATATTGATCAAAACATGGGTCAAATCAAAGTATTTAAAGAGCTTACAGTTGTTAAAAAAATTGAAGATGAATGATTAGATATTCTTTTAGACGAAGCTAAAGCAAAATATGGAGATGTTACAATTGGTGACACTGTATATGAGCCTGTAGAATTTACTGAAAAATTCTCAAAAACAGCATCACTACAAGTTGCTCAAATAATTAAACAAAAAATCAGAGAAGCAGAAAAAGATGTAGTGTTCAAAGAGTTCGAACCACTTAACCAAACAATAGTTGGTGGAGTAGTTAGAGATATTACAGATACAATGTTCTTCATTGAAGTTAATGGAGTTATCTTGCCTTTATGAATTAAAAAAATTATTCCAGGTGAAGACATTAATGAAGGCGATAGAATTTCACTTTTCATTGAAGAAGTAAGTAAAGAAAACAAACACTCTCAAGTACAAGGTTCAAGAATACATCCTAAATTTTTAGAAAAATTAATGGAAGTTGAAGTCCCTGAAATCCAAGAAGGTGTAGTTGAAATCAAAGCATGTTCACGTGAACCAGGTATTAGAGCTAAAGTAGCGGTTGTATCACATGATTCAAATGTAGATCCAATTGGTGCATGTGTTGGTAACATGGGTTCAAGAATCAAAGTTGTTACTGAAGAACTAAAAGGTGAAAAAATTGACGTTATCTTATGAAAAGAAGATAAAACAGAATTTATCATTAATGCGTTATCACCAGTTAAAACAATAAGTATTGAAGTTGATTTAGAGACTAACGAAGCAACAGTGATTGTTCCAACTGAACAAATTTCACTTGCAATTGGAAAAAGAGGTATGGCTGCCAGATTGGTTGCAAACCTTGTTGGAATGAAAATAAATATTTTCTCATTTGACCAAGCAAATGAACAAGGAATAAAAATCCACTGAAATGGTAACTTAACAGAGGATGAATTAATTTCTAAATCATTTTTAAACAATAGAAGAAATGGAAAATTCTAAAAACATTTTAAGAAAAGAAGTTTCAACAAATCAAATGTTACCAAAAGTAGAATTGATCAGAATTGTTAAAAACAAATCTGGGGAAATATTTGTTGATCAAACTGGTAAAGCAAATGGACGTGGAGTTTATTTAAAAGCCTCATTAGATGCTTTGCAAGTAGTTAGGAAATCTAGATTATTAGAAAGGTCATTAAAAACAAAATTACCTGAAGAAGTTTATTTAGCAATAGAAAAAGAAATCAAGGAAAACTGAGAATAATGGATCGATTACTTAATGCATTCGGAATGGCGTATGCATCTGGAAAGGTTGCTATTGGTGAAAAACTTCTTGATCAAATCAAAAACAAAAAAGTATTACTAGTTGTAATCTTTGCAGATATTGGACCTTCAACTTTAAAAAAACTTGAAGATAAATGTAAGTTCTACGATGTAAAAGTTGTCAAAAGTGACTTCACAATTGATGAAGTTAAAAGTCAATTTGCATCTAAAAAAGTAGCCGCAATTGGCTTTAACGATGTAAACATCACAAAATTAATAGAAAAAAATATGAACCCAAATTAACAAAAGGAGACAATTGATATGGCAAAAAATAATAATTCAAAAGCAAAAGTTAACCATACTAAAGTTGCGTCAAAGCAAAAATCAAAACAACAATCTAATCACTTAAAAACTCAATTAAAAGAAAAGGTTGCAACAGGGATTGTTGACGGAGTATTTAGGTTTACTGAAAACTTATCAATTGCTGACTTTTCACAAAAAATAAATAAAACACCAGCAGAAATTGTTAAACATTTCTTCATGCAGGGAAAAATAATGAGTCAAAACGTTATGTTATCTGAAGAACAAATGGGTGAACTATGTTTGGAATATGGATATGATTTCAAAAAAGAAACACAAGTTACACATGCTAACCTTTTAGATACATTCGAAGAAGTTCTAGATCCTGCCAAATTAAAACCAAGACCTCCAATCGTAACAATCATGGGTCATGTTGATCATGGTAAAACAACTTTACTTGATTCAATTAGAAAAGGTCATGCAAATGTTGTTGATGGGGAATTCGGTGGAATTACTCAACACATTGGTGCATACCAAGTTGAATATAGTGGACAAGTTATTTCATTTATTGATACTCCAGGACATGAGGCATTTTCAGAAATGCGTTCACGTGGAAGTAGTGTAACTGATATTGTTATTCTTGTTGTTGCGGCTGATGACGGAATCATGCCTCAAACTCAAGAAGCGATTGATCATGCAAAAGCTGCAAAAGTGCCGATTATTGTTTTTGTAAATAAAATGGATAAACCAGGTGCTAACCCAGAAAAAATCAAATCAGAATTAATGGCATTTGGATTAATAGCTGAAGAATTTGGTGGAGATACACCATTTGTAGAAGGTAGTGCAAGAAACTCATCAGGTATTGATACATTGTTAGAAACAATACTATTAATTTCTGAGTTAAACGAGTACAAAGCTGATCCTTCAGTTTATGCACGTGGTGTTATATTAGAAGCAAAGCTTGATAAATCAAGAGGTCCAATTGCAACTGTTTTAGTTCAATCTGGTACTTTACATGCGAGAGACACTATTGTAGCTGGTGGTTCATTTGGAACAGTTAGATACTTAGAAGATGAAAATAGATTACAAATTAAAGAAGCTTTACCTTCGAAATCTGTAGTTGTTTTTGGTCTAAACAAAGTTCCAAGAGCTGGAGATAAATTCATGGTTTTAGCTAATGAAAAACTTGCAAGAGAAGTTTCAGAAGCACAAGAAGCAAGAATTAATGACGAAGCAAGAATGAAGTCACAACAATTCAGTTTAGATTCAATCAAAACGCAAATTGAATCAGGTGAATTAAAAACTCTAAACCTAATAATCAAATCAGATACTCAAGGTACAGTTGAAGCCATTAAAGGTTCACTTCAAAAATTAGTATTTGAAAAAGTTAAAATTAATATTGTTAGAGCATCAGTGGGTGCAGTTTCAAATACAGATATTACTTTGGCGTCAGCATCAGAAGCTATTATTTATGGTTTCAATGTTAGACCAACAGCTCAAGTACGCACAAAAGCCGAAGAAGACGGTGTATCAATTAGATTACATAATATTATTTATAAAGTAATTGAAGAAATTGAAGAATTGGCTAAAGGTCTATTGGACCCTGAATATGAAGAAATAACATTAGGTGAAGCAGAGATTAGAGCTACATTTAAACATACAGACATTGGTACAATTGCTGGATGTAGAATTACAAATGGAACTATTCCTCGTTCTGCAAAAATACACTTATTACGTGATGGTGTAGTTATATTCACTGGTGAGTTATCGTCTTTAAAAAATAAAAAAGAAGATATCAAAGAAGCCCGTGAAGGAACTGAATGTGGTCTTACAATCAAAAACTTTAATGACATCAAAGATGGCGATGTTCTTGAAGCGTTTAAGCTAGAAGTGGTAAAAAAATAATGTCAGTACAAACAGATCGTTTACAAGCGGAAATTATGAAAAATTTAGGACTAATGCTTAATAGAGAATTTCCTAATGCAAAGTATATGGATAAAATTTCTATACATGAAGTAAGGCTAACAACTGATAAAAGAATTGCTAAAATTTATTATTCAGTTTGATTGCAAGATGCAAATATCGAAAAAGTGGAAGAAGAAATCAAGAAACACTCTAAGTACATTAGAGGGTTACTTGCAAAGAAAATTAATACAAGAATTATGCCTGAGTTAGCATTTGAGTACGATAAAGCCTTAGAAAATGCTAATAGAATTGAAGAAATATTAAAAGCAAGCAAACAAGGAAAATAACAATGTATAGATATTTTATTGACAAAACTGAAAATGAAAAATTCATAATTGCTGATGATGATGTTCATCACATTAAGAATGTTGTTAAATTAAAAATTGGTGAAAAAATAGAATGTGTCTTCCAAAATAGCGCATTTTTGTGCGAAATATCTGAAATTGAAAATAACTACATCAGTGCAAAAAAAATTGAACTAATAAGTTCATCAAATCCAACTGTTAAAAAAGTTTTATTAATGGGAATCATTCGTGAGCAAAAATGAGATTTTCTATTACAGAAGGCAGTTGAACTAGGTGTTGAAGAAATTGTTCCAATCTCATTCAAAAGAAATGTAGTAAAGATTGAAGAAAAAAAAGAAACAGCTAAATTAATTAGATGACAATCAATTATTGATTCAGCTGCAAAGCAGTCTAAAAGATTGACTGTTCCACAAATAAAACCAATTGTAAGAAAATTATCAGATATTAAAACGTATAAATCAGATCTTAATGTTGTTGCATGAGAAGAAGAAAAATCACTTTCATTTAAAGAAGCGATCACTAAAAATGATTTTAATTCTATTTCATTTATTGTTGGACCAGAAGGTGGAATAGAAGAAAGTGAAATCAAACAACTACAAACAATAGGGTTTGAAAAGATACATTTGGGTAAAAATATATTACGTGCTGAGACAGCTCCGCTATATGTTTTAAGCTCACTAATTTACGAGGAGAGATAAACTAAGTATTTATCTTTTCTCTTTTCTTTTATATATAATATATATGTTAATAAATACGGAATAAATAATGAAGAAAAAAATAATTACAAAAGCATTTTTTATTTTAATAATTCTAGCTTCGCTTTTAGTTGGAATTATTTTTTCTGGTATCGAAATTGCAAACAATGCAAAACTAGACTCAACATTCGTTGGTAAATATGTAGCAACTGTTAAGGTTGAAAAAAACAAAGAAGACGATACATCAAAAGAAGATTACGCAAAAGAATCTGCACAAATTTTAGAAGACAGATTAAACCCAATGGGTATAAATGATATTTCAGTTGAGATTGCTGGATATGACTATTTAAAAGTTCACGGATCAAGATCAACTTTCATGGATCAAGATTTATTCAAATCAGAAATCCAAAAAACTGGAAGTATCTTTTTGATGAATCAAAACAATGGTGAGTTGTCTGATGTTTCTCTAACTAAAACACCAGGTGGTGAAAATGGTAGATTAGAAAAGAAAACATTAAATGATTTCATTACAAAAGCAAAAGCATCAACTCACTCAATTGGTGGTACAAAAAATCCAGTTATTGAATTTGAAATCAATAGTACAAATTTTGAATCATTATTTCCAACTTCAGAAACAGAAGGTGAAGAGCTTCCGTTATCACTACAAATGTTTTCTGACCCTGATTCATTTTTTGAATCAGTTAGATCAATGTTCAAAACAATTGATGAAAGTAATTCAAGATTAAGAATTAAAAAATACTTTGATCGTGTAATTTCTCCAATTAGAAAATTGATTGCAGATGAGCCATCAGATAGTGTTGTTGTTTTAGCTATGGAAGATTTATTTTCTGGTTCTTATATTGACATCAATGGATACAAACAAGAGGTTAATTTAATTTCTACAAATTCATCAGATAAAGTGTCTTATGAAAAGTTTCATGAATTAATGTACTCAACATGAAAATTCACAAACAACACAACTAAATATGTTTACAACTCAAATGCGGCAGCTGATGAATTTACAGAAGGTGCGTATAAAGAAAAACTATTAAGTTCATCTACTGAAAAACCTATTGGATATATTGAAGATGTATTCCAAAAATTAATGGATACATTATTGATTAAATGATATTCAAAAGAAAAACCATTACTAGAAGATGAATTCATTTCAAGAGTAAATAACCAATTTATTTTTAACGGAAGTATATATAAAGGTGAACAATCAAATGCTATGCCATCAGGTACAGGATTTATTGATAACACAACTATGAAATTGTTTGTTGATTCTTTTGCAAAATCAAGAATTGGTGAAACTATATTTAATGCATCAAGTAAAGGTTATATCTTTAATGTAGATACTGTCGAAACTGTAGAACCTTTGATCAACAATACTTTATTTATTGTTATGTCAATTGCAATATTGATATTGATGGTGTTATTCATGTTATTCATGTTGTTCTCTTATAGAATTTTAGGAATGTTTGTTTTAGTTGTTACGTTAGCAATTATGTTTGCAACACTTGCAATCGCAACTTCATGATTAGGGTTAACTTTTGGAATTGAAACTCTATTAGCTATGTTTATTATTTTTGTAATAAATTGTCAGTTATCAATAACAATAGTAGATGCAATGAAAAAATCAGTTTATAAACTGAAACGCGATTTCAAATCTTCACTAACATTAAGCATCAAAGAAAACACAGGTGTGGTTGTTGACATATTGGTTGCATTATTAATACCAAGTTTCTGTTTATTTTGATTGTCATCGGCAGCTTTAAAAACTTTTTCAATACTAATTACATTTGGTGTAGCGTTCTCATTAGTGGGTCAATTAATTGTATTGCTAATTTTATTCAGATTAGTAGTAGGGACAAAATTATTTAGTAAGTTTCCATTTTTATTTGCGATTAACATTTCAGGTGAATCACATATTGAAATGATTCGTTTATACAGAGTTGAATCAACAAGAAAAGCAATAACAAAAGCAGAAGCAAAAAACAAAATAAATAAATTAGAATTGTTAAAAACTAAACTTGCAAAGCAAGAAGAAAATTTAGAAAAATATTATTCAAAACAAAGAGAAAAATTATCTCTACGTGAAACAAAATACATTTCACTTTTAAACAAACAAAAAAAATCTTATGAAGTTAAACTTGCAAAAATTAAAAATGAAAAAAAAAGACTAAATTGAGAATTGAGAATTGTTGATATTGAAAGAACACTTGAACAAATGGGCGTTGTAGCAGATTCGAGTTCAAATGTAGTTGTCGAAACATTTGATAGATATGAGCTTTCAAAATTCAAAGCAAATAGTAGTTTAATCTCAAAAGTATTATTAGCATTTTTTATCTTGTTATCTACTTTATCTGTAGGGCTAGGATTCGGAATTGGTGTCAACTACGACTCAACAATGGGTGGTCGTGTTGAATATACAGTTTATGGCGCAAACGTCGATAGTGACGGTAGAGCCGCAATTGGTGAAATTGCACTACATGAATCAGCAAGTTCTGATCTAAAACAATTTGCATCAGATATCATTTTTGAATGAGATGCAAATAAAGAAAATGCACCAAGACTTTATGCAGAATTCATTGAAGTTGCATTCTCAAGATATAGTGATGAAATGATTGGACTATCTGGCGTAAACAGAAACACTTCTTTTGGTGGAGTTAATTTTGAAACATCATATGGTAATAACTTTCAATATAATTCAGGATCAGTAGAAGAACAATCATGAGTACAAATTAAAGCAAAAAATATTTCTTCAAAACAATCAAATAAATTTAAAAAAGTATTGTTCGGATTAAACCTAGTAGAAGAATCAAATGAAAACGATGAGAACTTTGGATTCATATCAAAACGTATTTTTCCAAAAACAACTACAACAACAATAGTTACAACAGCCATTGCATTTGGGGTTTCATTACTAGTATTAGGTATTTATATCTTGATTAGATACGGATGAACATATTTCATTGCATTAGCAATGGGGTCTGTATTAACAATTGGATTAATCATCGTAGTAGTAATTGGTGGTCACTTATCTTTTGGTTCAACAATGGTTGTATCAATGTGAACACTGTTCATGTTATTCATTTCATTTTCATTAATTTATTTTGGTAAAATAAAAGAGAAGATTTCTTCAAAAGACAGCAAGTCAATGAACGAATTCTTCAACACTGAAATTGATGTCTTGATCGAATTGAGATCATTTAGAAAAGAACTTAGAAGAGAAGTTCTGACATTGAAATCTGAAAGAAGAATTGAGTTAAAGGAAAGAAAACTAAAACTTAAAACTACAAAATCAAAAGAAAGAAAACTGAACTTGAACAAAGAAGAATTAAAAGCAAACATATTGGCATGAAACAAAGAATCTAAAGATGCTAATAAAATTACAAAAGATATCTTCAAAGAAAAAATCAAGGAATTAAAAACATCTAAAAAACTTGAATATAGAACATTGAAAAAAGAAGGTAATGAAAAAATTGTTGTGGCCTCAAAAGAAAACAACTACGTACTTTCAATTGTGTTAAGTGTATTTAAAGAAAACTTAAATAAATTCATTTTTGTATTAGGTTGTTATGCAATAACATTTATAATATTTATGATATTCATACCTACAATCTTTTCAATGGGTATGACACTGTTGGTCGGTTCTATAATTGGGTGAATTATTATTTCATTCATTTGTTTACCGATGTGATTGACTATAGAGCAAAGAAGATTAAGAAAGAATCTTACAAGAAAAAAATTCATTTCTGAATTAAAAGTATCAAACGAAGAACAAATTATAGAGTCAATCAATGACTAGGAGAAACATGGATTTAAAAAATTTTGTATTAGATGTAAATGATTTTCCAAAACCAGGAATTTTATTCAAAGACGTAACACCAATTTTAAATAATGCTGAAGCATTCAAATTTACAATTGATGAAATCGTTAAATACGCAAAAGAAAAAAAAGCTGACGTAATTGTAGGATCAGAGGCTAGAGGGTTTATATTTGCAGCTCCTGCAGCGTATGCAGCGGGATTAAGGTTCATTCCAGCAAGAAAACCAGGTAAGTTACCAAGACCTGCACATAATCAATCATATGAGTTAGAATACAATGATTCAAATTTATCAATTCACAAAGATGATATCAAACCAACAGATAGAGTATTGATAGTTGATGATCTATTAGCAACTGGTGGTACAGTTAAAGCTCAAATTGAACTAGTTAAAATGACTGGAGCAACAACAGTTGGGGCAATATTCCTAATAGATCTAATTGACCTTCATGGTGATGATGTTTTTGACGGAGTTGAATATAAAAGTATTTTGAAATATTAATATACCAAATCAAACACATATTTAATATCAACATAATAATTAGAAGGAGATACAAATGTCATTTTTAAAAGATTTACCCGATGATAGATTGATTGTTTCAAACAAACAAGGACAACAAACAAATGTTAAAAAAATGCTTAGTGAAAACGATTTTCACTATAAGCAAATCGAAACACTTGCGCAGCTTATGGAAGTTTGTGAACAATATATTAAAGATAAAAAACAATTAAGACAAATTGAAGTTGCTTATTATTTTGCTGAAAAAAAACACGCATATCAAAAACGTAAAAGTGGTGAACCATTTATTTATCACCCATTATCAACTGCGTATTTTTTAGCACAATGAAAAATGGGTCCTTCAACAATTATTTGTGGATTACTACATGATACTATCGAAGACACTGAAACAACATTTGAAGAAATCGATGATATCTTTGGAAATGATATCGCTTCAATTACTGAAGCAGTTACAAAGGTTTCATACTTTACAAAAGAAAACCGTGACGCAATTAAATCTGAGTACCTAAAGAAACTTTTCGTTTCAATGGTTCAGGACATTAGGGTTATTATTGTTAAAATTGCTGACCGTATGCACAACATTTTAACTCTTTCTTTTCAATCTCCAGAAAAACAAAAGAAAATTGCAAATGAAACTTTAGAAATATATGTTCCTTTAGCAGCTAGAATGGGTATTAAAATTGCTAAAACAATTTTAGAAGATAACTGTTTTAGAGTTGTTAACCCGTTAGGTTTTGAACAAGTTACAGAAAAAATGCAAATTTATAATGTGAATTTTGAACAATCAATACAAGAGATCGTAAATAATATTCAAGAGAAAATATTTTCAGATAAAACATTGAAAAAAACTGTTGTCTTTGGACGTACAAAAACAATCTCATCAATTTATAAAAAAGTTTACAACTTAAATAAAGACTTTGATGAAATTAATGATATTTTAGCTGTGCGTATTATTACTGAAAACAAATATGACTGTTACAAAATTCTAGCAATGGTTCATGAAATGTATATTCCAATTATGAACCGTTTCAAAGATTACATTGCTAACCCAAAAAACAACATGTATCAGTCAATTCATACAAACGTTGTTAATAAAGATGGTAACGTTTTCGAAGTTCAAATGAGAACATTTGATATGAATGATTATGCCGAATTTGGAGCAGCTGCTCATTGACGTTATAAAGCAGGGGATTCAATCAAAGAAAATGTTTCAGAGAAACAAAAAAAATCAGATGAAAAAATGGATATGTTCTCAAGACTTTTAATGTTAGAACAAACAGCAACACAAGAAATTGGTAAATTTGACGTTTTCTTTTCAGAAGAAGAACAAGCAGCTGATGCCATTAAATCTAAAAAAACTAAAGGAAAAAACGAAATTGAAGATATCGTTAAGAGTGACTTCTTGGCTGGATCAATATTTGTTATTACACCAAGTCAAAAAGTTTATACATTACCATATGGATCATCTGCAATTGATTTAGCTTACAAAATCGGACCGGAAGTAGGTAATAGATTATCAAAAGCTAAATCAAATGGTGTGTTCGTACCGATATTTGCACCACTTAACTCAGGTGATGTTGTAGACGTTATTACTAACGAAGCAGCAAGACCTTCAAAAAGATGAATTAAATTTATTAAAACAATTAATGCACGTCAAGAAATCGAAGCTGCCGTATCAGGTGATGAAGAAAAACAACGTGAAAAACAACACTTAGAAAACCTAAAAACAATTAGACAAGCAAAAGCTCAAATTGATAACTACATTGTACAAAATAATTTACAAAGTAAAGTTTGTGGAATTGAAGAGTTACTAACAAGATGTCAACAAATTGGTTATGAATCAATTTATGACTTTATACTTGATGTTGGTATTGGTAGTTATACTGTTGAAACAGCTATTAAAATGATCTACTTAAAAGATTCAGACATTAGTAGTTTCTCAAATCTTAAAATGAAGAAAAGTACTTCTGAACTTTCAAGAAAACAAGAAATGCTTGTTGAATATAATGATGTAGAAATTGCTGGTATCAGAAGTTTAAAATATGAATTTGCTGAATGCTGTTTACCAATTCCTCCAGAGGATATTGTGGCAGTTAGAACTCCTGAAAAGAAAATTTGAATTCACAAAGAGGATTGTAAAAAGAATCAACAACAATTGATGAAAGAAAACACTGCTCTTAAAAAAAGTGAAGCCAAATGAATTATTGACAATACATATGATAAGTTTTATTACTCAAAAATATTCTTCTTATCTGACGATAGAAAGGGTATTTTCTTAGAGGTTACTCAACTAATGCAACGTACTGATATTCGTTCAATAAACTTAAAAGTTCGTACTGAAACAGAAACATTTGGTGGAGAAATCATTGTAGCTGTTAACTCAGTTACTGAATTAAATGATTTAATTAATAAAATGTCTAAGATACCCAACGTTAACTCATGTGAGAGAATTGTTGGTGCTATTTCCAATTAAAAGGAACCCAAAATGGTTCTTTTTTTTGTATTTGTATATTATATAAATATAAACAAATTCACAAGGAGGTCATATGAACAAAAAGAAGAATAGAAATTTTAATAAGTCAGATAACTTAACAAAATTCACAAACTTAAGTAACGAAGAAATGCTTCGTGAATTAGAAATGACCTCATTTGGATTGAGTGAAGAACAAGTTCATTCAATTGAAAAGGAATTTGGAAATAACGAAACAAAAAAAACTAGATTCAATTGATTTCTAGTGCTATCGAAATTACTTTTTAACCCATTTAACATCATTTTAATAATTATTGATGTTTATAACTTCTATAGTTATTTTGCAAATGGTTATAATCTATTTGATTTAATTAGTGCCATTATAGTTTTAGCAATGGTTTTTATAGCGTGTCTAATAGGGTTTTTACAGGAATTTAAAACCCATTTAATTTTGAAAAAAATGTTTGTTGAAAATGTTCAACATGCAAAGGTGGTTAGAAATACAAACCTACAATTAACTAATATTTCTAACGCAAACTCAATTGAATTAATTAGAGGATATCACCAAATTGATAAAGAAGATCTTGTAAGGGGTGATTTGTTATACATAACAAATGGAGATATAATTCCAGCTGATTTAAAAATTGTATGACAAAATGATTTGTATGTAGATCAACAATCATTAACTGGTGAGACATTTCCTGTACCGAAACAAACTTTTAATAAACACACGAACTACTTAGAGTACAGCGATATTTGTTATACAGGTACAATCGTGACTTCGGGAAGTGCTTTAGCTTTAGTTGTTTCAACTGGTGAAAATACATACTTTTCTTCTATATCTCAAAAAGTTAAAGAGAAAAGAGAACTTTCTTCTTTTGAAAAAGGTATATCAAGAATATCATTGTTACTATTAGCGTTTATGCTTGTTGTAACTCCGTTTGTTTTTTTGGTCGCAGGACTGAGGTTGGATGATTGAGTTGCTGGAGTTATTTTTGCAATTTCAGCAGCAGTAGGGATTACACCTGAAATGCTTCCCATTATTGTTACTTCAAATTTATCTCAAGGTTATAAAAAAATAAAGTCAGATAAGTTAGTTGTAAAGAACCTAAACTCAATACAAAACCTAGGGGCTATTGATATATTGTGTACTGATAAAACAGGAACAATAACAAGTGGTGAGATTAAGTTATCGAAAGTTATTGATTATCGTGGTGGACCAAGTGAATTTGTAGAAAACATTCTATATTTAAATTCATACTTTCAAACTGGTTTTGCAAACCCAATTGATCGTGCAATTTTAACTAATAAAGAATTAAGAAGACCTAATATTGATGAATATCAAAAATCTTGAGAAATACCGTTTAGCTTTGAAAGAAAAATTTTATCTGTTGTTGTTGAAAAAAATGGACAAAAAGAAATCATTGCAAAAGGTGCTTTAGATGAGGTTTTAGAAATTTGCTCATATTCAATCGAAGATGGGAAAAAAGTAAAATTAACAAAAGAATTTATTGAAAAAATTAGAAACAAATATGAAGAGCTTGGAAAAAATGGATATAGATGTGTCGGTATTGCCCATAACGTATTGGGAGATGAACACGTAGAAAAGGGATTAACTTTTTATGGGTTAGCTTCGTTTTTTGATGAACCAAAATCAACAAGTGAAAAACTAATTAAGAGTTTAAAAAAACTTGGAGTTGAAACAAAAATACTAACAGGTGATAACGAAATTATTACACGTGCAATTTGTAGAAAAGTAAACTTCAAAGTTGAAAAACTAGTTACAGGTGCTGATATTGATAGAACTTCAGATGAAGATTTGAAATTTATTGTTGAAGAATCAAATGTGTTTGTAAAACTTTCACCGCTACATAAAGCAAAAATAATACAAGTATTGAAAAGCACTGGACATGTAGTTGGTTTCATGGGTGATGGAATAAATGATGCTCCAGTTTTACGTGCATCAGATATAGCTATTTCATTTGCTGATGCATCAAACATTGCGCAAGATGCATCAGATATGATTTTGATGACTGAAGATTTAATGTCAATCGAACAAGGTGTTGTTCAAGGAAGAATTGCTTTATGCAATATATTAAAATATATTAAATTAACTGTTGCATCAAACTTTGGTAATGTTATTAGTTTGATCGTTGGTTTATTCTTATTAACTTTCACGCCAATGCAACCAGTTCATTTATTGTTACAAAATTTATTATTTGACATTACTCAGTTTGCAACAATCCTTGATAAAGTTGATGAAACTGCAGTTGATAAACCAAAAAGATTAGAATCAAAAAACTTAGCGTGATTTGCTATTATTAATGGTTCTGTTTCATCGTTATTTGATATATTAACATTCGTAATATTATTATTTGCATTCAATATTGGAAGGGGAGAAATGGCTCCTCACGACCCAATGGCGCTTCAGTTTAATGCATCTTGATTCGTTATTGGTTTAATGACTCAAGCGTGCGTGGTGCATGTATTTAGAACTGAAAAAATACCATTTGTACAATCTACGGCATCATGACCAGTTATTGTTTCATCAATAATTGTTATTGCATTTGCATTTATAATTCCATACACTGGAATAAATTCGTTTGTGTTAATGGCGCAACCTGATATATTATTTATTCCAGTCGCAATAGCTATAGTTGTTGTTTATGTAATTTGTGCACAACTAGCAAAAATGCTTTATATTAAATTATTTAAAAGCTGATTATAGGAGAAGTTATGACAAGATGTTTTTTATTTGCAATGGATGAAGAATCTAAAGATACAATCAAAGATTTTGGTTTTAAGTTAGTTACTAGTATTCCATTCAAATTATATAAAAATGAAAATGATTTTTTAATGATAACAACAATAGGCACAATGAATGCAGCGGCATCTGTTATGTGAGTTAATGAAAATTACAATATTGATGAATATTATAATTTGGGACTTGTTGGATCAACAGGTAAAAAATCAGATGTATTAGATGTAGTGGTGATTGATAAAGTATATATCGCAAATGTTGATGCAACCGGATTTGGTTACAAATTGGGTCAAGTCCCTAGAATGCCTGAATTCATTCAATCTGATAAAGTTAAGTTCAAAAACGATTTCAATTCAGTTGACCTGTGTAGTTCAAATATTTTTATCAATTCAACTGAGCTATTCCAAAATAATATGGCAATCATTTCAAAAACAATCAGTGTGTTTGATATGGAGTTGGCTGGAATTTATTCAACACTACATAAGTTGGATAAACCAAAATATTCTTTCAAAGTAGTAAGTGATACACTTTCTAAAAATGATAACGAATTGCAATTTGAAGAAATTTTAGTTGAAGGTTCAAAAAAACTATCAGAAGTAGTAAAGCAAATAGTTAGTGGTTAGTTCGCTAACTTTTTTTATTTCTACAGAAATAAATGTGCGCATAAAATTAAATACTAATTTAAAATTATAAAAAAGTATAAAATATTATTGTGGTTTATTAAAAGGTGATAAAATTTTAATTCCACAAAAAGGAGAAAAAATGAAAAAGTTATTAATAACAGCGGCTGCAACCAGTTTATTGGTTTCAGGTTCAATAAGTTCTTTAAATGTAAACAAGAATTATGAAGCAAATACAAATGAGAAAGTTAACGATATACATGCCAAGGCTACGAGAGAAAATGAACTTGGTGGTACTGTCAGATACATTAGTGAAACAGGTGTTACAATTGATGTAAATCAAGCATATAGAAATACAACTGTTGACTATGGGAAAGAATATACTCAAAATGCAAAAATTTTTTGAGTTCCACTTGGTAAAAAAATGAATGATGCGTTATATATGATACAGGCTTTCAATAAAAAGAATGACGTCACTTACATAAACAAACAAACAGAATCTCATACAAGAAATATATCTTTTCATTCATCTGAGGTTCGAATTTATGATGTAGATAGACACCCAGTAAATTGAAATTTATGAGAAGTAAATAAAATAATGACTAGTCTTTATGATCACACATTGGAACAAGGACTTAATAGGTATTTAGGAGAAGTGAAGGTCGCTTTAGTTGATTGAAGTGGAACTACATATTTTACATGAGCTGTAAGTGGGTATGTTAACCCGACGGGATTTAATTCGTGGGCAAAGGTTTCTCTTTTAAACTTAGAGGGGTTTACAATTGGAAAAGTAGGGTAATTACTCACAAAATAAAATAGTAACAAAATGAATTCAATAATTAATTTTTTGATGTAAAACATAAAATATTAAATTTTAAACTAAAAACTGGAAAACTTTAATTTCCAGTTTTTTAATGCACTTGATCCATGAAGCTATGTTTACGTTTGTAATTATTTTTAACAATTTTTATGTAAAACCAGTAGTTTAGACACATAAAATAATTGGCTAATATTAATCATCTTTAAATTAATGTAAAATATATCTAACGGAGATTTTATGAACTTTAAAAAACCACGCGGGACAGAAGATTTATTTGGAAATAAAGTAAATGAATATGTTGCTATTTCAACAATTATTAGAGATGTTATGTCAAAGTATAACTTTGATGAAATAATGACACCTGTTTTTGAGTCTACTGATTTATTTAAAAGAGGTGTTGGAGACACGACTGATATTGTTCAAAAAGAAATGTATGTTTTTGAAGATAGAAAAAATAGATCAATGGCTTTGAGACCAGAAGGGACTGCTCCAGTTATTAGAGCTGTTGTTGAAAATAAATTAGCTCAACCAGAAAATCTACCATTGAAACTTTTTTACATTGGTAAATACTATAGATATGAAAGACCACAAATTGGAAGAAACCGTGAATTTAACCAATGTGGTGTTGAGGTATTTGGTAAAAAATCACCTGAAGCAGACTCTGAAATTATCACACTTGCAATTTCGCTATTAAGAAATATGGGGTTTCAAACAAATGATTTATCTGTTGAATTAAACTACTTAATTTCTGGTGTATCAAAAACAAAATATGTTTCAGAATTGAAAAATTCACTTAAAAAAATAAAGGACCTTTGTGATGATTGTAGCTCCAGAATTGAAACAAATGTTTTACGTGTTTTAGATTGTAAAGTTGATCAAGACAAATTAAAAAATGTTCCAACAATGAACGACTTTATGAGTGAAGATGATAAAACATGATTAAACTCATTAGTAAAAATACTTGGACTAATTGATATTAGTGTTAATTTAAACCCAAGATTAGTTAGGGGACTTGATTACTATACTGGTATGGTATTCGAGATAAAGTCCACAGATAAAACACTTGCATCGCAATCAACATTGTGTGGTGGTGGAAGATATGATAATTTATTAAAACAATTAGGAGGACCAGATATTAGCGGTCTTGGTTTTGGCATGGGAATCGAAAGAATACTTTTAGATTTAGAAGCTAAAAAAATCCAACTTGCATCAGAAAAGGCGCTTGACGCTTATATTGTAGGTTTAACACCCAAAGCAAAACAATTTTCAACAATGTTATTAATGATGTTAAGAAGCGAAGGTTTAATTGCCGATTTTGACTATCAAGACAGAAATATGAAGTCAGTTTTTAAACAATCAGAAAGATTAAATTCTAAAAATGTAATTATCATTGGTGAAAGTGAACTAAAAGAAAATGTTGTAGTTATAAAAAACCAACAAACAAAAAAAGAGACAAAAGTAAGTTATGGAGACATAATCAAAACAATACGAGGAAATTAATATGAGAAGAACTCACACATGTGGTGAACTAAATTCAAAATCAGTTAACAAAGAAGTTGTGCTTCAAGGTTGAGTTTCTAAGGTTAGAAAAATGGGAGCAATGAATTTCATTGATTTACGTGATCAATACGGAATCACCCAGTTGATAATCAAAGACTCAATCGAAGTTAAAACAGAATATGTAATTGAAGTTGAAGGAAAAGTTATCAAAAGAAAATCAATTAATAATAATATTTCAACCGGAGAAATTGAAGTTGAAGTTATGAAAATAACAATTATAAATAAGTCAGAATTAACACCATTTGAAATAAAAGATGATGTTCAAACAAGTGATGACACAAGAATGAAATACAGATATTTAGACATTCGCAGACCATCAATTACAAACAACTTAATATTAAGATCAAAAATGAATAATGTAATTAGAAATTATTTTGTAAAAAATAATTTCATTGAAATTGAAACACCAATTTTTGGAAAATCAACACCTGAAGGAGCTAGAGACTTTTTAGTTCCATCACGTGTAAACAAACATCATTTCTACGCATTACCTCAATCACCACAATTGTATAAACAATTATTTATGATTGGTGGTATCGATAGATACTTTCAAATTGTTAAATGTTTCAGAGATGAGGATTTAAGAATAGATAGACAACCAGAATTCACACAACTTGATATGGAGATGTCTTTTGCAAAAAAAGAAGACGTAATGGAAGTGATTGAAGAATTACTAATTGAAATTTTAAACGAAGTTAAAGGTGTCAAATTAACAAAAGGATTTAAGCAAATCAGTTGAGATGAAGCAATTGATAAATATGGTATTGATAAGCCAGATTTACGATTTGGTTTGGAAATAAAAACAATCACTGAGATGTTCAAAAATACTGAGATACCTTTATTTACTAAATTGGATAAAAAAGTTATAAGAGCAATTTCAGTTGATGAACTAGTTGGTAAAAAAGAATTAGAAAAATTAACAGAAACTGCAAAACAAAACGGAACTAACATTTTGGGTTTTGCAAAATTTGACAACAATACTTGAAGTGGATCAATTGGTGGAAAATTAAATGAATCAGAAAAAGATGGTCTTGTTAAAACTTTTGGTATCAAAAAGTCATCAACAATATTATTTGTAGTTGATGAATACTACAAAGCGTCAAAAGTAATGGGTGCATTAAGAAATGAAGTGGCTAAACTTTATAACTTAGCGGATTCAACTAAGTTTGAATTACTTTGAGTTGTAGATTTCCCACTGTATGAATATTCAGAAGAAGACAAAAGATTTGTAGCGGCTCACCATCCATTTACAATGCCAAGAGAAGAGTATCTTGAAACATTCGACAAAGATATGGTCAATGCAAAAGCAGCTGCTTATGATATTGTTATGAATGGATTTGAAATTGGTGGTGGAAGCCAAAGAATTACGGACAAAGATATCCAATCAAGAATGTTTAAATCAGTAGGGTTAAGTGAACAACAAGTTAAAAATAACTTTGGATGATTTGTTGATGCATACAACTATGGTGCACCATACCATGCTGGATTAGCATTGGGTTTAGATAGAATTATAATGATTTTAACTGGTGCTGAAAACATTCGAGATGTAATTGCCTTCCCAAAAAATAGTAGTGGAATAGACATGATGAACAATTCACCGTCTAAAGTTGATGAAAGTCAATTGAACGAATTAAATATCAAATTAAAATAAGGTAATTTATACCTTATTTTTCTATATATATTTATATATAATAATTTTAGAAAAATAATTTAGAAATAGGAGAAATTAAAAATGAGAAATAATGTTAAATTAGTTATTGCATTGTTAGTTGTAGCTGTTATCTACTTTGGTTATTCATCATGAATTGATACAGTTGCTGTATACAACATTAATGGTAACCAATTAGGTTCAACGCCATTCAACAATACACTAGTTGAAATATGAGGAAAAAATACCGATGAAGCTAAAGCTGCTTGAGCATGATTCGTTGGAGAAGGTGGATTTGGAGAAGAAAAATTAAAAGCACTTGGAATTATGGCAAGTGGAGAATCTCTTACAGAAGCAGCAAAAACAAATATTGAATTTATTCAAGCATTAGTTAACTACGGAAATAAAGGTTCAGACCCAGAAAACCTTAAATATATATTTGAAGGTTTTATGGCTCCAAACTCATTAGCCAAAACACTTCTTGACCCATTTAAATTAATCTTAGTTGGGGGTGTATTTGCACTATTTGTACCACTAACAATTAAAGTATTCCTTGGAACAGTTACAGGAATCAAAACTTACTTACGTGGAAGACAAGCAAACTTGTTGTTCAACTATGAAAAAACAATTACATATGTAACTGACTTACAAACAAAAATTGCTGCAAATGACTTAGCAGGTGTTAAAGCTGCTTATGGTGCGTATGCAGGATTACCATTTAAACCAAAATTCTTAGATAACATGATGGATGAATTATGTATTCTAATTGTTAAAGAAAAAAATGTTTCTCATTTAGCTGATCCAGCACAAACAGTTGTTGACGGAATAAAAACAATGTTTTCAAAAGAGAGACAAAGAGCAATTACTGGACGTGGAGATGAAATGTTTTTTGATTTCAAACGTGGTTATGAATATTCATCACTTGGTTCAAACAAAGTGGCTGAATACTACAAAGCAATGCCTGAATCTGAAAGAAATTCTAGTTTAGGATGAAAAATGATTAGTTTAGAAATGATTAGATTTGGTCTATTTCTAGCTGCTACATTTATTCCTGCGTTAATAATATTTGGTATTATTTCTGCTACAATGCTGACTGGTACTGCTGCAACATTACCAGCTGACTTAAAAGTATTAATAATTTCATTAGTAGCACTTGGTACATGAATTATTTCAACAATCATCGTACATAGAATATACATATTTAGAAAACCGATTTATAAAGACATTAAAAAAGAAATATCAAAACCATTAGGTGTGTATTATGCACTTTACTTCTTTATGTTTATGACAATTGCGATTGCAATGGTAGGGATATCATCTGTTGGTGCAATTACAGATCCTGGAACAGGAACTAAAATATGAGCGTGATTTGCAGCTGTGGCTTCACTTGTATTATCATCTGCATTGGTGTTATACGTTATTGCAACTTTAATAGATGCAAATAAAATTCCTGACGGAATGAGTAAAAAAGTATTTATTAATGGAATACTTGTCCCATTAATCGCATGAATCATTGGTGTTCTTTCAACACTTGCAATTATTTTAATTAATAACTTTATGCCAGAAGATAGTACAGTTAACTTTGAAAAGATAACTGCTATTATATCAATTGTTAACTTTATAACATTGGTTGCATTTTGAGTTTACATAGCGTTATCTGGATTTATTTTGAACAACGTTGTTTACAACAAAAAAAGATTTCACATGACAAAAAAAGCATTAGCTGATAAAGCATTAGAACAAGAAATTGAATAATTTAAAAAAGAAACCTAGGTTTCTTTTTTTGTACTTAAACAAGAGGGTGATAAGTAATGAAATTATTATTTTTTAATTTTTGAATTAAAACTTGCAATACATTTTTCAATTCCAAATACGAAGTTTCCAAACTCAAGTAGTTCAGTTACTGCATATGTATATTTAGTTTCTGGAATATGTTTTTTCTTAGCTAATGATTTTATGTACATTAGATAACTTCTAATTGGTAATCGAAAGTTGATGAACTCTTTTTCATTGTTAATTAAGTTTTTATCAACAGTTTCAAGAAAGTGATCTTCACCAATGTGTTTTCTTACTTCACGTCCAAGTTTAGTTCAGTAGTTCAAACAAACCCCATTAAACTTTGAATTCAATTCTTCAGATTTAATTGATTCATCTTCACTTAAGAAGTTAAATAGATTATTGAAATATATTATTATTCCTAAACAAGTATTATATGAACCAATTCAATTTCTAAGTTTATTTAGAGCTGGTAAAATATCTCTCATTTGTTTGTATTTTTGATTAAAGAAGTTTTTATAGTTCATCATTTGTTTTTCAAACTTTATTAAATCTTCGTAAGTTTGAGGAATATCAACTATGAATTCAGATATTGATCCTTTAAATCTTTTTGTGAACTTATTTAATCTTTTAACTTCTTTTTGAACAAACTTTAATCAGTAAGTATCAAAACGTCTTAAAAGTTTAATATCATTTTCTGTAATTTTAGTAGTCTTGAAATAGTTAATCATTTAACTCCTTGGGTTTATATATAATTATATATGGAGATAAAATGAGAACTACAGATATATTAATAATTACTTTAATTTCAATTTGATTAGTTTGTCTAATTATTTTTGGTTTGCTTGCCTTTATTCAACAAGACAAAGTAAATAAAATTAAAATAGCCAAAAAAGATTATGAAATAAATAATGTAGTTGTAAAAACTGTAGAACTTGATTTTAAATTACCAGAAGGTGAAGTGTGCTTTTTACATTTAAAAAATCAAAAAGCAAAGTTTATTAAAACTAAAAAATCAATTGTTGAATCGACCGATAAGTTTTATGTAATGAATCCTTGAAAAGTCACGAAGTCAAACAAAGATATTGTTGATCTATATTTTACAAATAAAAATATTGTAATTACTTCAAAAATAAATTCATATAAGTTAGCCATTAATGGCGCCACGGTTGTTAAACCAGGTGTAAAATATTTAAACAAAAAGTTTATTCATGAAACAATTATTAAACTAGATTATAATTTATATTTTTTAATTGAAGATGATGGAAATGATATTTATAAAACATATGAAATGATATTAAAAGGATAAGAGGGCATTATGACACCACAAATTATAAACTTTGTTTTGATATTAGTAATTTTTGGATATCTAATGACAATACTTTTTAAACTTATAAAAAATAAAATACGAGTTAATAGGTTTAAAACAGATAAAAAATATTTAAATACTAAATTGTACACTCAGATAATTATCTTATTTACTGCAGCAATCGCACTTGAAGTGCTACAACTTATATTTTTTATACTATTTATAACTAATGATATAAAATGAATTGAGTGAACTTCAGTTGGAATTCAATTAGCATCATTGTTTTACTTTATTGTTTTATTGTTAATAATAAATAAAAAGATAAATGGAGCATTTGTTTTGGTGTTTGAAAATAGTTTTATTTTCATTAATAACATCATTCCAATTGAATCAATTCAAGTAATTACAAATAACTTAAAAAGAACTTTAATAACATTTTCGTATAAAGAAGGTGATGTAGTTGAAATTTTTTCAATGAAATATCATTGAAAACTTAAAGACTTGTTTAAAGCAGAGTGTGGAGAAAAATATAATGATTAAAAAAGCAGTTTTTATTAAATCAGCAGCAGCTCACGAAGGGTGAATTGTTGATGACATTCCTGAAGTTTGTTTTATGGGAAGAAGTAATGTTGGTAAATCAAGTTTTATTAATTCAATTACAAGACAAAATAAATTAGCAAAAACTTCACAAACTCCAGGTAAAACACAATTGCTAAACTTTTTTGATATTAATGATAATGAGTTTAGAATTGTTGACTGTCCTGGTTATGGTTATTCAAGATTGTCACGTACAAAACAAGAAGATTTGTCAGTGATGATTCAAGATTATATGATGGGTCGTGAAAATTTAAAATTTGTTTGTCAACTAATTGATCTAAGACATGAACCAACTAAAGACGATATTGCTATGCATAACTTTTTAAAAGCAAATAAAATTCCAGCTTTGATAATTGGAACTAAATTAGATAAATTAAAAAAGAATGACATAGAAAAATTTAAAAAAAGAATATGTACAACATTAAATATCACCAAAGATGAAATGATTGCAGTGTCATCAGAATCAAAATATAATATAGAAAAAATATATCCATTATTGATTGAATGGTTTAATAAATAAATATATAATTTAGTTTAATTACTAGGAGTAAATAATGGAACCATACCCATCGAACACGACGCCAGAAGAAACGGTTCAAAAATATAAAGTTGATCCCGAAAAAGGATTATCTAAAGCAGAACTTGAACTTAACTATGAACGTTATGGAAGAAACGAAATCAAACAAAAGAAAGCTAAATCACCATTTTTAATTTTCTTGCACACTTTGATTGAACCAATACAATTAATATTAATCTTTGCGGCATTTGTTTCACTTGTTGCTCCAATTATAAATATCACTCAAGGACACACTGACTACACTGAGTTTATTGACTTTTTTGTAATCATCGCAATTGTGGTAATTGACGCTGTACTGCAAACAGTACAAGGAATGAAGGCAGCTAAATCAGTTGATGCGCTTAACTCATTAACTAAACCAAAATGTTTAGTGTTAAGAGAAGGTTCGCAATTAGAAATTGAATCATCAGATTTAACTGTTGGTGATATTGTAATTTTAGAAGCCGGAAGATATGTTCCAGCAGACTTAAGAATTTTAGAATCATCAAACTTATTTATTGATGAATCAAACTTAACAGGTGAATCTGTTGCTGTTGAAAAGAATCACATTGCATTAGACAAAGAATCAAAAATCTTATCTGATTTATCAAACATTGGATTTATGTCAACATTTGTAACAAACGGTAGAGCAATTGGTATTGTTGTTAAAGTGGGTGAAGAAACAGAAATTGGTAAAATTTCAAAAATGATTTCTGAAACTAAAAAAGAAAAATCTTTACTTGAACAAAAAATCTCAAAATTCTCAATGGTTGTAGCAGCAGCTTCAATCGTGATCGGAATTGTATTCTTTGTATTATTAATGACAGTAGGTGGAGAAACTGCTGATCTTGCATGATTAGGTCACTTAATGGTTGCCTTAACATTAGCCATCGGTTTAATACCAGAATGTTTAGGAGCATCAGTTTCTATTGCGTTAAGTATTAGTACAAAACGAATGGTTAAAGATAACATGATTGTTAAAAAACTAAATGTTGTTGAATCACTTGGTGGAGTGAATGTTATTTGCACAGATAAAACTGGAACGCTAACTCAAAACAAAATGACTTGTGAACAATTTATTTATAACGGTCAAATAGTTACTGCAAATGATTGAACTAACAAGTCTAATGAAACAGAACAAGGAATTAGAATGACACAAGGAATTATTTTATGTAATGACTCAGTCATTCAAAATGGTGAAAAAATTGGAGATCCAACCGAACTTGCCTTTACAGAGTACGGACAATTACTTGGACACAATGAAATTGAATTTAGAAATAAATTCAAAAGAATGGCCGAAATTCCGTTTGATTCTTCTCGTAAAAGAATGACTACAATCAACAATGTTGGAAAAGAAAAAATAGCATTTACAAAAGGTGGAGTTGAACAAGTATTAGAAATTTCAACACACATTTATGAAGGTGACAAAATAAGAGTCATTACTGAATCTGATAAAGATATTATTATGTCTTTAACAAAAGAATTAAGTAAAAAATCATTACGTGTTATGGCGTTTGCTTCAAGAATTGTTAAAGGTATTGATACGACATCACTTGAAGAACAATTTGTGTTCTCAGGTGCTATTGGTATGAAAGACCCAGTTAGAAAGTCTGCAATTGAAACAGTTGCACTTGCATATAAAAAAGGTGTGAAAGTTGTAATGATCACAGGTGATCACCCACAAACTGCATTAGCTATTGCTCAAGAGCTTGGATTAGCTCGTAACGAAAAACAAGTAATGACTTCAGTTGAATTGGAATCAATGAGTGATTATGAACTACTAGAAGTAATTGACCACATCCGCGTGTTCGCTCGCGTTAACCCAGAACATAAAGTTAAAATTGTAACTTTATTACAAAAAAAAGGTTATATAACTTCTATGACAGGAGATGGTGTAAATGATGCTCCGTCGCTTGCTGTAGCAAACGTTGGAGTAGCTATGGGGATAACTGGAACGGATGTGGCCAAACAAGCCGCTGACGCCATCCTTACAGACGATAACTTGTTTACTATCATCAATGGTATTAAAGAGGGACGTGGAGTTTATAAACGTATTCAAAAAGCCATCGCTTTTGTTATGGGTGTTAATATCTCAAACATTATTGCAATGGGACTAATTATTTTGATATCTGGAATGTCTCCTTTAGAAGCTACAAACATTTTGTGAATTAACTTAGTAATTGAAACTATGTTAGCAACAACTATTGGTATGGGGTTAACTGAGGAAACAGATCAAAAAATTCAGCTAAGTAAGAAGAGTTCGCTATTTGAAGGAATATGAGGAATGTTCATTCGAATCATTGTTATAAATACAGCAGTTGTTGTGGCATCATTTTATATCGCTGGAATTATCGCAAGTGATATGAAAGGAACAGATTCATATGATGAATTTAGAAGAACTGCAATGTTCTTTGTGGCAGCCACATCACCGGCATTGTTTGTAAATACAATGCGTATTACAACATGAGACGGTGCTGAAAAATTTAGATACACATCAAACAAGCCTTTATTAATGGCTTCAGCTTTAGCGTTGACATTGAATATTGCAATGATACTAATTCCTGGAATTAGTTCATCAATGTTTGGATTAATATCAATATCAGATTATGGATCACATCCATTAATAATCTTGGTAATGTTAGGATTGGCTTTCTTGCCGGTTCTAATAATGTTAATTTCTGATTGCATATTATATGTAATTCAAAAATACTTCCCAAACAGATGAGATAGAAATCAAAGATTATCAAAACTTATTATTGAAGATCAAAATGAAACAGAATAAAAACAAAGTCTAACATTGACTTGTTTTTTTTTTTTTTTGTTAAAAATAAAGTTATAAGGAATTTTAAACGATATGGCAAAATGAACAACGATAGATTTAATAAAAATATGAAGTAACCGATATGATTCAATTGAATCTAAAGGTATTTGTCCATTGTGTAAAAACAAAGATTGATTAATGGAGTTTGATGAATACTCATTAAATAGAGATAGTCCAGATCATTTTTGAGTTGTAAATAACATACGACAACCAGACAAATATGATGGGAATCAATTTCTTAATCTGCAACCAACACACAAAAAATGCAGATAGTAATTTTAGTTATTTTCTTCTTAATTATGGTAATAAAATATTGTATAATATATACAGGTAGTAAGTAGTTACTATACGAACAAAAAGGAAAATAAATATGAATATATTATTAGGAATACTTGGAACAATTAGTATAAGTTCAACAGTTGTTGCACCAACTACTGTTTTGATTAAAAACGAAGAGAAAACATTGGAGTCAAGATTTATTCCTGCCGAAAAAGATATTGAGTTATCAATTGATAATTTAAAATTTATGGATGGAACAACAATCAAAACTGGAATTGAAAGTTATAAAGAAGAAATGATTAATTTTATTGAAGAACAAAGACTCTTTGTTGAAGAAGAGGGTATTAAAAATTTAGAGGTAATTTCAGGAGAAGGCAAATTTCCTAATTTATCACTGATCGGAGATGAAAAAATAGCTTATGAAATTATTGAAAAATTAATCAATGCAGAATCATACGAGGTTAAGGATTTAACAGTTGAAGTAAAAAAACAAGATAACTTAGGCAATTTTCATTACTTAATCAGTTTAAATGCTATTTCTGATGGAGAAGAATTAAATGGTGACCTTTATTCATACAAGGCAAATCAATCACTTGCTGATTTTCATATAATGAGTGGGTATAACCTTACATTTTCATTAAAATATGATGAACCAGAAGCTATGGACTACACAGATCGTCAATGAAATTCTGGAATAACTATGCCATATTGAGATACTCCGATATGAGGAACTGAATATTTAGACGCCGATTTAGCTCTAGACTTATTTAATAGTCAAAATTGAGAAAATATACGTGGTAAATCTATGGCATACATAAATCAAACTCTAGATTTAGGTATCTATAGTTTATCTGCAATAAAAATTACAACAGCAAAAAATGTTGATGGTGTATTTCAAAAAGATCAAATAGTAACGGGTAAAAACCTTATTAAAACTGATTATTTTTATGTAACAACATTTTCAGATGAAGCTAAAGGTAATTTTGATATACTTGTAAAATATAAGCTTTTTTAATAGAAGAAAAAATATAGTACAACTTTATAAATAAAAAAAGATAGGTAATATCTTTTTTATATTTTTCTAAAATAGTCTTATGCACACCCAACCACTTCTTAAATTTTGCTGTTTTTAATATTTTTGTTATAATACTTATATAAATTTAATAGGAGTAAAGTAATTTATCTTTCCAGAGAGTCAACACTTGGTGTGAGTTGATATGATAGTTATTTGAAGGTTGATTAAATTAAAATTTAATAAGTATTGAGTGGATCTATTAGATCAATTAGGATGGTACCGCGGAGAAATTCGTTCCTTTAATTAGGAACGTTTTTATTTTTTAAGGAGAATTATATGAATAACAAATACAGCCACAAAGATGTTGAACAAAACAAATATGAAAAATGAGTAGATTTAGGACTATTTAAAGCAGACCTAGATAAATCAAAAGAAGCATTTTCTTTAATAATGCCACCACCAAATGTAACTGGTAAATTACATTTAGGACATTCACTTGATAATTCAATTCAGGATTTATTAATTAGATTTAAAAAACTAAATGGTTTTGCAACAGCTTGAGTACCAGGAATGGATCATGCAGGTATTGCAACTCAAGTAGTTGTTGATAAACACTTAAAAGAACAAGGGATTGATAAAAACAAATTATCAAAAGATGAGTTCTTGAAACATATTTGAGAATGGAAAAAAGTATATGAAAAGAACATCAAAAACCAATGATCTAAGTTTGGTTTAGCTCTTGATTATGATTTGGAACAATTTACATTCTCAGAAGAAAATCAAAAATACGTTAAAGAAGTATTTGTAAAAATGTACAATGATGGATTAATTTATAATGCAGAAACATTAGTAAATTGAGATCCTGTTTTAGGAACTGCAATATCAAATATTGAAGTAATCCATAGTGACATAAAAGGTAAGATGTATTATTTCAAATACTTCTTTGAAAATAAAACAGACTTCTTAGAAGTAGCTACAACTAGACCAGAAACAATGTTTGGTGATGTTTGTATTGTTGTAAATCCAAAGGATTCAAGATATGCAAGCTTCATTGGACAAAATGTAATCAATCCTGCAAATAATCAAACAATACCAATCATCGGAGACGAGTATGTTGATATTGAATTTGGAACGGGTGTTATGAAGTGTACTCCAGCTCATGACAAGAATGACTTTGAGTTAGGTAAAAAACATAACCTAGAAATGATTAACATTATGAACTATGACGGGACACTAAATGATAAGTGTGGTAAATGAACTGGAATGGATCGTTTTGATGCCCGAAATAGCCTTGTAAATGATTTAAAAGATAACGGAACCCTAATTAAAATTGAAGAAATTACTCATCAAGTTGGATTAAGTGAAAGATCAAAAACAATTGTTGAACCAATGTTGTCTAAACAATGATTTATAAAAATGAAAGAATTAGCAAATGATGTTATCAAATTACAAGAATCAAATGATCCAATTAATTTTTTCCCACAAAGATTTGATTCAAATCTAAAAACTTGAATGAATAATATTCATGATTGAACAATTTCAAGACAATTAGTTTGAGGACATCAATTACCAGTTTGGTACAACAAACAAAATCCCGAACAGATTCATGTAAGTGTTGATGGACCAGTTGATATTCAAAATTGAAAAAGATCTGATGATGTTCTTGATACTTGAGCATCGTCTGCGCTATGACCTTTGATATGTTTAGGGTTTGACCCAAGCAAATCAAAAAATGAACAAAGTGAATTGTATAAACAATTTTGACCAGTATCAACAATGGTAACTGGATACGATATTATCTTCTTCTGAGTTGCTAGAATGATATTTACAACACAATATATGAATAACGGACAAAAGGCCTTTAATCACGTTTTAATGCATGGATTAGTACGTGATGAGCAAGGAAGAAAGATGTCTAAATCACTAGGAAACGGAATTGATCCATTAATAGTTATTGAAGAATATGGCGCAGATACTTTACGACATTCACTAGTTGTTAATTCATCTCCAGGAATGGATATTAAATTTTCAGTTGAAAAAATTAGAAGTTCTTGAAATCTAGCAAATAAAATTTGAAATGCTTCAAGATATGTAGTTATGAAAACTGAAGATTCAATTGAGACAATCGATGAACAAAATTTAATTAAAAACATTAACAAGATTGATGAACAATGAAATATTGCCAACAAATGAATATTACACAGGACCGAATTAACATTAATTGAAATCAAAAATCAAATTGATAAATATGAATTTGCAATTGCAGGTAAAGCGTTAGATGATTTCATTTGAAATGACTATTGTTCATGATACATTGAACTATCAAAAGCAAATGTTGATATGTCAACATTAATCAAAACAATAACTCAACAAACATTAAAGTTAGCGTTAAAAAAACTATTGATAATGATCCATCCGTTTATGCCATTTATCTCGGAAGAGATTTATACAAACATTGGAGATAAAGAATCAATATTAAAAGAAACATGAATGTTTGAAGAGAAAGTTAAGATTTCAGATAATGAAATAGATAACATGAACAATGTATTTGAATTAATTGAAAAAATTCGCGAGTTTAGATTAAATAATGAAATTAAAAATTCAATCAACTTAAATTTCACAACAGATTTAAAAATGGACTATGATCCAATAAATCTTTACTTATTGAAAATGGTAAATGCATCAGTAAAATACGTAACATCAAATACAAAAAATAAAAATGTAAGTGTAATAGCTTTAACAAATGGATTTATATATATTGATAATTCTGATTTTATTAATTCAGATGAAGTTATCAAAAAACTTCAAGATGAAATTTCAAAAGTCGAAGGTGAATTAAAAAGGTTAGATAATATGTTATCTAATCAAAACTTCATATCCAAAGCTTCAAAAGAAAAGATTGATATCGAAAAATCAAAACACTCTAAATATAAAGAACAATACGAAAGTCTTGTAATGAAATTAAAAGATATAAAAAATAATCTGTAAAAAGGTTATTTTTTTTGTTTTGTGACGTTAATAGTAGTGAGGTGAATGAAATGAAATGAAAAACAATAATAAAATGCGTACTATTAATATTTATTCCACTTGCACTTGCACTTGGAATTTATGTAACTAGTTTTGAAAATGTATTTGGTGAACGCCATATCAAACGAGAAATAGATATTAAAGATGACGACACAGATGATGACGAAGTAGATAGGGTTATTAAATTTAAAATAGATTATGGAATAAACGTAACAAATACAAAAATTATTCCACCAACTGAAGTTGAGTATCAAGAGAGTTTCGTAACATCAAATGATGTTGTTGAATTTTATAGTGAATACAATATTGAAAAAAACTTTTACTTCAATAAGAGAGAGATTTTAGACTCAGAAAAAGATGAAATAGTAATTAAACTGATCCCACTAAAAGTTGAGGATGTAAAATTATTAAACAGATTCAACCACAAAGAAGTTAATACTAACTATTTTTTAAATGCAGGACTTTCATTAGAAGAGTCGGTTAAGTTAGAGACACTTTGTTGAGATTTTAATTTTAAAGATATTGATGCCATTAAATATGAAATGTTTGAAAGTTTAGATTTAAGTTATAGAAAAGTTTTTCTAGATTATGCAATTGAAAAAATGATTTATTAAAAATAAATATTCGATCGCAATTTTATTTTTTGTAATCCAAACAATTTTATTTTGGAAAACGAATTTAATTCTTTTTCTAATTATTTTTTGCTTTTATATTTCGGCTAATCTATTTTATTTTGGATATACAAAGTTTTTAATTTTGTTTGCAGTGCTATTTTGTGCTGGACTATTTATCAATGATTTCGTTTTCTTTTTGCTTAAATTTCCAACTTTTTTTCAAGTTACAAAGAAAGGAAATAACTACTATATTTTAAAATTCTTAAATCAAAAATTTTATGTAGACAATAGTGCGGGGGAGTTCGACTTCTCGGTAGGGGAGTTTGTCAAAACGGTAGGGGAGTTTAAAAAGATTAGTGTTTATGGGCACTTTTGAGATTTTGACTTTAATGAGTTTCTTTTGAAAGACAACGTAAAATACGAGATTACAAACATTCAAAGTTTCGAAACTAAGTATAAAGGGGTTCAATTCTTCTTCAAAAACAAAGTTGAAAAGTCGAATAATTTGATAAATTTTACCTATGGGCAAAATACAGACTTTTTGGACATAAAACAGAATTTAATTAACATGGAAATTACATATATTTCTAAAATAAAATGACTAAATATTTTTGTATTATTTTTGGTAATTAATTGAATGTGCACAAAATATGGATGGTCAAAAAAATATTTAGACGTATATATTTGATTATTTATTTTCATTTTGAATTATTTAAATTTTTTTGAAGGATTAATTTTCAAGATTTTAATTTATAAAACCATAGAACTATGATCAAAAAAATGAAATGTCAGATTAAGAAAAACCACGAAATTTTATATTTTTATTTTGATTACAACAATATTCAATCCAATGTTTTTAATTACTGATACGTTTTATTTTATATTTGTTGGTAATTTTATAATTGCAAATGCACGATATAAAAATGGATTTAAAAAATATTTGTATATGTATTTTTATTCAACAATAGCTTTTGCTCCAATTCAAATATTTTTTTATTATAAGATCCAATGATTCGGTCCGATTTTTTCTTTCATATTAATACCATACATGTGTATGTTGTATTTCGTTTCTTTGATATCGATGTTCGTACCATTGAATACAGACTCATATGATGTCTTTTTAAACGTATTAGACACCATTGTAATGATAATGACACATTTAACTTGAGTCACTTGATTTGGCCATTGTAGTGTTGTTATTGTTGTTTTATATTATGTAGCGTGTTGATTTTTAATTAAGAAAGATTCATTTGCAAAAATAAATATCAATTTGGTTTATTTATTTTTATTTATCTTTGCAATGATAACAATTCAAATATCAAACTTTGCTTTCAGTTATGAAACTAGTGTGTATTTAATTAATTCAGGGAATGTAAATAATATTGTTTTGATTGATAAAGGAAACGCAAAAATATTAAATGCAGGAACTCAATTTGGAATTTCAAACAAAAATGAAATCAATTCATTTTTGGATTACAAAGGTATTAATAAAATTGAATGAATATATATTCAAAATGAATTGGCAAAAAATAATAAACAGTTTGAAGTTTTAGAACAACATAAAAAAATTAAGAATAAATTAACAAAGACAAATTTTGAATCTAAAACTTCAAACAAAATCATAAGTTACCCAAAAGCTAAAACAAAAGGTGATAAGGGTGGGATTTTGATTTTAAACAATGATATCGCAGTATTTAGCGATATAAGTTTATCTTTTCAACAATATATATTGAATACCAAGATGAGCGAATTTAAGGACGTTTCAACAATTATTATTAATAAATCATCAGATAAATGAACAACAAAGGGTTTTTTGTCTAAATTTAATAATAAAAAAATAATTGTTAATGGTGAAAAAGAAAGTGGATGGAGTAACAAAATTATTTGAAATACTGATGATTATATAAAATTGAAATAAAAAAATAGTCATTGGACTATTTTGTCATTAACCTTGATTTTTCTCTAGCAGCTTTATTTGCTTTTCAAATCCCTTTAGAAACAGCTTTATCAACTAGGCTAACTGCAGCATTGATTAAGTCAACAACGTTTGCTGATTTTTCTTGTTTAGCAGTTAATGCTTTTTTAATTGCTGTTTTAACTTGTGATCTAAAGTGTTTATTTTCAACACGAGATTTCTCGTTTGTGATAATTCTTTTTTCGTTTGATTTAATATTTGCCATCTGTTCTCCTGGAATATGTTTCAAAAATAATTATATATTATTGATTAATATAAAACTATAACATTTCAAAAAAATGTAAAATATTTGTAAAGGTGCCATATGTTTTTAATTAGAAGTTACAACGATTCAATTAGTAAGAAGCAAATTCATCAATTGCTAAAAAAAATGGAAAACTCAGAAACTGAAGTTTATTTTTTTGATTATGAAGATTCATCAATTAATGAATTAGAAGAAGCTGCAAATACTTTTTCTTTATTTGCTGAAAGAAAAATAATTGTTATAAAGGGTGCAACATTTTTAGTTGGTGTCAAAAAACTTGAAATAGATTTCGAAAGATGAATTGACCTATTCAAAAATAAATCCGTTGAATTCATTTTGTCTGTTGAAGGTGAAAAATTTAATTCTAATAAGTTAACAAAGTATTTGTTGGAAAATTCAAGAAAACTAGAAATCGATAAACCAAAAAGAAATGAGCTAGTAAAACAAATTAATCTTAAGTTGACAAAAAATAACATCACATTTAAAACTGAAGATATAAATTATTTAATTGATTACATTGGCGAAGATGCAATATTGTTGAACAATGAATTAAATAAATTTATTACGGGTAAAATTATGTTCAATAAAGAAAACATAGTAGATCTTTGTTTTAAAGATAGAGAAAACAATATTTTTGAAATTTCAAATGCTTTAATTTCAAATGACAAAACTAAGTGAATAAATATATTTAATAATTTCATTGAAAACGAAGGTAGCTTAATGTCTATTGTTTCATTGTTATCTTCTAACCTGGTTGCCACAAGAAATGTTTCATTCCTAAAGCAAATGGGAATTTCAAATGATGAAATTGCAAAACAACTTGAAATGAACCCTTACAGAGTATCTGCCATCGTTAATTTAAAAAACAATAATATTGATTTGTTAAATGATAAAATAAAGTTATTGTTTAAAATACAAAACAATATATTATCAGGTAAATATGACGGAATAGTAATTCCAGCCATATCTTTTTTAAAAATGATAAACAATGGAGAATAAAATGGAATCAAAATTATATAAAGACTTAATTAGTTTAAGCTATACTATTTTTTCTAACGATGAACTTCTTGCCAAAATTACTAGTGATGAAAAATTTAAAGAAAATGTTATTTTAAATATTAATGGAATAATGTTTTTAGAAAAAAACCACTCAACTAATTTAGATGATGTTCAGTATGGTAAGTCAATAGCTCGTGCGCTTGTTAAATTATTAAATGAAAAAATTGCATTTAGTATCTCAAGTTTGACCATAGATAAAATTGAAGAAGAAATGATTTTCTTTTCAACAACAATTTCAAATACATTTGGATTTTCAAAAGATGCAATATTTGATGAAAAGAAAAGTATAAGCAATACCGATTTCATTGAATTTGTAAAAGTATACAGAGAACAATCGAAACCGGGTCATGAAGCAACAACAATTCAAGATGATTCAACAATTCAGATCAATACAATTGATGCTGGAGCTGCTGAAAATATTCAAGTTAATAATTCAAATAGAAACAATGGTGGACCACAACCACAACAAGGACAACCGCAGTTCAATCAACAAAACATGGGTCAGTTATTTCAAAATCCAATGAATAGCGAAAGGTTTTATCCATTTAAAACTAAGCCAAAAGAAATGCGTTGAATTAAATTTGTGTTCGCTGGAGCAATATCTTTAATAGGTATAATGTTCATCGTTATTTACGCAATATTAGGTTCACAAGTAATTATTATTAACAGTGATAATGCAAAAATTTTCTCAGGCACTACTAATACTGGCGACTTTAATCAACACTTAAATAATATTGCACTTATGAATAAATATATAGAAATCTTCGATCGCGAATTCAAAATGTCTCCGTTTACAATCATCACGCAAGCATTAAATCTTTCGACTGGTGTTGAACCATTTTCAATAATTCTTAACGTAATAACAATTCTTATAATATTTTCTATGGTGTACCCAATGATGAAACCGCCTAGAGTGTATAGAGACCAATACCGTGTTAATGGATCGACACTGTTCTTATTCGGGTTTTTAATTGTAGTGTTTGCCTTCCCGTTGATGTTGAATTCAAGTGGGGGGATGACACAAATGATTTTCCACTTAGGGTTTAAAGACTACGATCCGAATGCAATTGCGGATAACTATTTAAAATTCTTATTTTCAGAAGAATATTTAAAAACTGCGGATAAAGAACAGTTTATAAACTTAATCAGTAGTGAATTTAATCTTATGACATTACGTGTGTTATCAATCATCACAATAACATTCATGTTTATATTCTTAGCAATGTACTTTGCAATATTCTTTATTAATCCGAAAGTTGATAGAGAAAAATATAGAAGATTTATGATTGAAATGCAAAAAAAATCAATGGCCGCATTACAAGGTAAATCATATCAAATTGATCCATCACTATTTGAAAGCGATGAAGAAATGGAAGCTTGAAATAAAAAGAAAGGCAAAAGCAATAACTAATGTCGTTTTACGAAAAGAGCAACTATAACTTATCAACACATAGTCATTACAGAATCAAAGAACGCTTAAAGTTAAACGTAAGTGATTTGGAATTACGTGGTAAGGTTAATGAAATAATTTCAAAATCAAATTATTCATGAGAGACATCAAAAACTTTATACATACAGTCAAACATCAATGACGTGTATTTTGTTATAGATAAGGTGTCTAATTTGATTATTACAGCCACACAGATATCACATCAAAAACAAATTGAAATAATAGAAAATGAAAAGTAACCCAAGGGTTACTTTTTCTTTATTGGTTTTTTAGCCACAACTTTTTTAGCAGGTGATTTTGCAGCTGGTTTAGCCACAACTTTTTTAGCCACCGGTTTTTTAACTGGTGGTTTAATAATAGCGGTTTTCTTCGATACCGGTTTTTTAGCAGGCGAAGACTTCTTGGCATTAGACTTAATGAATTTTGACAAAGCTAATTCAACTGCGCTAGTTATCATGTGTGAAACTTCTGTTTCAGTGTATGTTGGCATTTCGTTATCTAGATCATCATCGTATTCGTCTTCAGTGTCATCAACCTGAGATGTTTTTTCGATATGTCCGTATTTTTCTTCGTGCTGAGATGACCTTGCTTTTTCAATTGAATCACTCAATGACGATTTTGGTGTTTTTTTAACAGCTTTTGTAACAACTTCATCACCAGAAATATCGGGTTCAGAAATGGTTTTTGCTTTTGGTTCTACAATACCCAAGGCTTTATTTCTTAGTTTTGCCATTCTGTCATTAATGTTATCTTCAGTAACTAATGGACCATGTTCCATATCGTCATCGTTGATACCAGTATCTTCACGTTGCTTAGCATTTGTAGCTTTTGCTTTTGCGAGTAGGGCAGTTATGCTACCTTCTTTGGTCGTACGCTTTAATTTATCTTGGTCAGCTTCTTTGTCTTCTTCAGTTTGGTTACCGTGTAGTCTACGAATCTTGTAACCAATTGAATCTTCTTGCTGTTTTAATTTTGTTGTAACACTAGCGTCAGGACACATGTGAATTTTTAAATGAATTGCGCAAAATCTCGGTGAAAATCCAGCCATGTAACTCCTTACAATAATGTATATATTTAATAATATTTTATCTTATTTATAAAAAATTAGCACAACAATAATATGCTAAAAAATAATAAAAGTGTATAGTTAACTATACACTTTTCAAAACAAACGGAGTATTGCAATCGTTGCAACTGATATTAACTTTCTTTCTTAAATAGATTGTATTTACACAATTACATTGGTATTTGTAGTTTTTTTGTTTATTTTTTTGAATACTCACTGAATCAACATGCACTACCTTCAATGCCTCTTTATTAAAATCAAGTTTATTTTCTATTATAACAATTAACTCATCAGATGCATTTGTTATATTAAGACCTTGAACTCCATTTGAACTCTCAACGTTTAACAAACCAAATGTTGAAGCAGTTGATTTAAAGTTTTTGTTGTGTCGTCCATTTGATGGTTCAGTGTCTTTTATATTGTTTTCAAAGTTATACTGATGTGACATTTCATGGACAAGTGTAGAAATTATTTTAATATAATCCCCGTTTCATCTTGATGTCAAAAAAGTTATTTGTGATAGTCCATCTTGTCAACCTGAGTTACTGTCAAAGTATGCCCAAGCTTGCACCCTCCTAAATTTAGATGTTTCGATACCGATCTTTACTGGCTTTAATTTAGAATCAAAAAGTAGTTTATTTAATTGATTATGTAAAGAGTTAAGCTCTGTAATAATTTCATCAATATTTATATTCATTAAGATCTCCTTTTATCACTATCAAACTCCCCTTTTTGAAATTTTGAAGTCCTTTTTTCCTCATCAATTTTTATTTGTAAGTTAGTACCAGTCAATAACTTTTCAATATTTATTTGATTGTTTATGTTGTCTACAATTGTTTCAATATTGCTGTTGTTTTTCTTTGGTTGTAAAAATGTTTGTTGTTCTTTTACATTATATTCTTTTGATGTGTTTGTTGCACGCACACCAACTAACCTAATTTCAGCACCATTTCACAAGCTATAAAAATTGTTCTTTGCAATAGCAAAAATTTGTTCTAACGTTGAAATTGGCATTTCAACAGTTTGTTGCATTGAGGTTTTTTTCTTAGAAAGTTTTTCATCTTGATACTTTATAAGTACAGCAATTGTCTTACAACTTAAGTTTCGGCTTTCTAATTTATTTTTAACTGTAAAAGCCATGTCATATAGATATTGTTCTAATTCACCAATATTTTGTGTCGGTGTATAAAATGTAACTTCAGCACCAAAGCTTTTTAAATCTGCAAAGTCAGCATTCAATTCACTTGGGTCAATACCATTGGAGCGATTCCACAATATCAAACCACTTTTATTTAGTGCTTCAATTACCGTGTTCTTATTTGAGTTTGCCAAGTCCCCTATCGTTTTGATTCCCAGTTTATCTAATATTATTTTTGTCTTTTGTCCGACACCAAACATTTTTAAAACATCAAGTGGTCAAAGTTTCTTCTTGATTTCTGAAGGTAATATTCTATAAAAGCCATTTGGTTTATTTCTTTCAGAAGAAACTTTCGCTAAAAACTTGTTAGTACTTATCCCTATCGAACATGTAATATTAAATTTTTCACTAACGCTATCTAAGATATGTTGTGCCATTTTTTCAACTGATCCATATTTTTTATATTCAGTTGTTACATCCAAATAACATTCATCAATTGAAGCCAATTCAATTTTCTTTGAATATGTATCGTGGAAAAATTCAAACACCATCTTTGAAACTTTTGAATATAGACTAAAATTTGGTTTCACCAAAACTAAATCAGGACAAGATTTCAATGCATTGAAAGCAGTCATCCCTGCTTTTACACCAAACTCTCTTGCAGCATAACTAGCGGCAGTTATTATTGAAAACTTTTCACTGTATGCAACTGCAATTTTTTGATTTTTATATGAAGGGTTTTCAATAATGTGACAACTGGCAAAAAAAGCATCGAAGTCAATTAAAAAAATTACTCGATCACTATTTGTTGCTTTTGTAAAATTCAATTTTTTCACCGTTTACAATTTTTTTAACTTCACCTTCAATTATTTTCAAATCCGTAGTTACTTCATTGATCAATTTTTTGACGTCTTCGTAATGTTTTATTGAATCATTTAATTCAATTTTTGGATTATCAATTAATTGAATTAGTTCTTTAATCTTTTCGATTTTTAAATTAATTTCGTTCATCTTATTTTACCTCTTCAATTTTTAATGTCACTTCACCATCGGCCATTTTAATTTTAATTTCTTTAACTTGTTTTAAATCTTTTATATTTTTAATAGTTTTATTATCTGCTGTGTCAAAAATAAGTGAAAATCCCTTATTTAAAGGCCCATACGGGCTCAACAATTCTACTTCACGACACATTGCACTGAATTGTTGTTTAACATTGCTTAACTTATTGATTAGCGAATCTTCGGCTTGATCTTTTAGATAATTAATATTTTCAATAAAACTATCTAAATCAATTGAAGATGCAACTGCAGCCATCGTTGGAGTTGACACTCTTAAATCAGATACTGAATCAGATAAAGTTGTGTCTGTTTCATGGCCAATACAAGAAATGATTGGAATCTTAGAATTATATATTGCTTCAATTACCACTTCTTCATTGAACGCTCACAAGTCTTCATAACTTCCGCCACCACGACCAACTAGTAAAACGTCAATGTTTAAATTAGATTTATTTGCTTCATTTATTTGCTTTGCAATATCAAACTTTGCTTCTTCACCTTGGACCAAAGCTGGGAATAAATATATATTTGCAATTGGGAATCTTTTTTTAATTGTTGAAACAATATCTTCAACGGCAGCTCCAGTATCTGAAGTTATAACTCCAATTGAATTTGGTGTTTTTGGGATTTGTTTTTTTATTTTGTCATCAAAATAACCTTTTTTTTCATAACTAGCTGATCTTTCGTCATAAAGTTTATTTAGGGTACCTTCGCCCTCTTTAATAATATTGTTAACTGATAAAGTTAATTTATTAAATGGCGGATAATAACTCAAACTACCATTTGCAACAATCTCTGTCCCGTCCTTTAAAACGTCTAATACATATTTTGTTACATTTGATTTTCAAATAGCACAATCAATTTTTGCTTTTGAATCTTTTAATGAAAAATAGATATGAGAATTATTTTTAATAGTTAGGTTTGAAATCTCACCTTTTATTTTTAATCCTTTAAATAAATAAGATTCTTCAACAAAGCTTTTTAAATTTAAGCCAAGTTCTGAAACTGTAATCACATTTTGTTCTAACATCTAAGTACCTCTATATTATTAACGTCACAAAAATTTAAAATGAATCTAAAATTGGATTCAAAAACTTGGGATCGATTGAAGGTGCATATTTTCTAGAAATGTCTAATGAAGCATCAATTACAATTGCTTTAACATTTTTAATTTCTAGAATTTCATGCGCACCACAAATTAGTATTGCTTTATGCAATGGTGAAATTCTCTCTCAAGTTCATTTATCACCCAATAGTGGTTCAATTTTTTCCGCATAAGCTTGAATATTTTCGAGTAAATAAATTAAGTTCTTAGATTCAGTTTCGTCTAATTCAACTTGGAAACCGTCTAATACTTCTTGTATTGATTCACTACTTGTTTTTGACAATAAAAAAAATCGATAAATTATTTGTATAAAACTTTCTCTTTCTACTTTTCTAGTTTTCATAACTATCGATCTCCTATTAATTTTTTAAAGAATAATTCTTATATCTGAAACAAATCCCTTTTCAATCTTGTCTTCAGTTACAGAAGTTTTATCTACTACTTCAATATTGAATAAGTTGGTTTTTACATCAACGTAAACATTTCAACTTCCACCGCTTTCATTTGTTCACATTGCATCCATTATTGCTTCAACAATATCATTTTTTTCATCTATGCTCTTTTGCATTGTTAAGAACGAAGTAATGCTGTCAACATTTTCTTTTTGGAAGTATTTAACGGTTTCTTCTTCAGGTTTCTCACCTTTAAATAAAACCTCTGACGAGTTTAAAGTTTCAAATTTTTCTCTTCAGACTTTTGGTTCATGATTTTTAATATTGTATATTGATTGAGATATTATTAATTCATAAATTTGACTTGAAATATTGCTTGTTCACATTTTTATTTCTTCTGGATCAGTCATCGTATCAATGGCTTTTCAATTCATTGCTAAATAAACTGGAATATTTATTGGTGAAACAAGTTTTTTATCATTGGTCAGACCGTCTGTGAAATAAGTTTCTTTCTTTACATCTTTGTTCAAACCATAAAATGATTTTCCATCTTTTATTTCAATATTTATTGTATTAATTTCGTCCAATACAAAAAAACCATTCTCATCTTCGACAAGATTAATATCACCATCAAGTCCATTTGAAAGTTTGTACCCATGTTTTCCGTCAGTAGTTAGAAAATTGAATGCTGCAACTGCATCTTCTCTAGGCGTAAAAGAGTTAGAAATTTGAAAGTAAATTGCTTCTTCAACTGCTGATAATTCAACTTTTGTTTTTCCTGCTCCTTCGTTATCTTTAGAAACAAAATCACCCCTATAAATTACGAACTTTTCTCTACGTGTTGCGTTCATTATTGAAGCAATTGGATCTTCAGAATTAAATCTAAAATACTTTGGGTTTGTCTCGTTGAAACAAGAAACCAAAGTTATAGATGGAACAATTACAATTGTTGAAATTGCAAGTATAGATAAAAGTTTTTTCATGTACTCTCCGTTTGTCTACTATATTATACTAAATACTTTCGTAAACTTACCACTATAAAGCATTTCGATTTCTTCTTTATATGGTGCAGTTTTTTTATCATTGACTCAAGGTGTTTCTAAAATTATTGGAATATTTAAAAAACGCTTGTCGTGTGTAATTTTATGGAGTGTTTCAAATCCGATATAACCATACCCAATGTTTTGGTGTCTATCTTTCCTTGCGTTTAATGGGTTTTTTGAATCATTCAAATGAATACATCATAATTTGTCTAAACCTACTAGTGTGTCAAAGCTAGTGATAATTGATTCGTAATCATTTACTAAATCATATCCAGCATCATTCATATGACAAGTGTCAAAACAAACCCCAACTCTACTACTGTCTTTTAAGTTATCAAATATAAATTTGAAATCTTCAAATGTAGTACAAATTTCAGTTCCTTTACCACTCATTGTTTCGAGTGAAATTTTAACTTTTGAAGTTTTAGTTCTTTCAATAACAATGTCAAGTCCTTTTACAAGTTGTATAAGTGCATCTTCTTTTTTAGCTCCAACTGAAGCACCAGGATGTAAAACAATATTTGTAATCCCTATTTTATCTGCCGCTTCAATTTCTTTAACCATTAGTTCAATTGAATAGTCAAACGTTGATTGTTTAACTGTGTTTGCCATGTTAATTAAATATCCTGCATGAACAATTAATTTATCTATATCAAATTCATGCTCTTCAAGCATTTTTTTGAATTCAGGTATGTTTATTTGTTCTGAATTGGCTTTAAATGCGTTTTGAGGTGGACCAGTAAAAATCATAAAAGTATTTGACTTATAAGAAATCGATTCTTTCACGCTGCCTAATAAATAACCGTTTTGTTTGTTCATTGATACGTGAGAACCTAAGTATAGCTTTGACATATATATTTATCCTTTTGAATAACTTTTAATTTTGTTGATATCTTCTTGTATAAGTTTAATCATGTTTTGATCAGTTGTGTACGGAACATTTTCTCTAACAAATATTTTTGGTGTTACTACTAGTTTTCAACCATAAATCTCTGTATTGAATTTTTCAATATTTGTTTCAAATACAAAAAATTCATCATTGTTTAGTGAAATGTAAAATGCGTATCCATTGTATGTTTTGTCAGTATGTGGGATATAGACCTCAACACCGTATACTCCGTATTTCAATGGTAACTTTGTATCGTATTTTAAGTTAGCTGTTGGATACCCAAGAGTTCTTGCTTTCTTTGTTCCTTCTGCAACACGACCTTCTAACATAAAATCAACAAATGTTAATTTTTTGAAAAGCTTAAAGTTACATGTATTTAAAGAGTTTATTACTTTTGCAATGTATTTGTCACCACTAACCGTTGGAACAAATGTGTGTCTTTCGTTTTGGTGTTCTTCTAATCATTTTTCATTAAATACATGATCTAGTTGAAAATTTTTTGATAATAGAAAGTGATCGATTTTTAAGAATTGGTTAAGATTTGCAACGATCATATCATCTTCTAATCTCATTGTTTGGTGTAGGTAATAGAAAAATATTTCATCAACTTTATAATATCCAGCTTTTTCAGTTAGGTTTTTTTCAACTAAAAAACCGTGCATATTTTCATCTGTGATTGGAACAAAAATTACTGATTTTTTCTTTTCTTTTCTTGCGGTTTTTATTAATTGTTTTACTAATGAATCCTCTTGATCAGATCAATTAAATCAATCCCCTACTGCAGCAATTGAATTTTCACGTCATAACATTATTTTTGTTAACGGGCTAAAATGTATTACATTAATTTTTGACATTATCTAGTTCTCCTAATTTCTTTTTCAACATCAATTTTTTAAATTCATGAGTCATTATATCTGTTTTTATCTTATTTAAAGGTTCTCTAAATTCGGGGTTTTCTCCACGTTTATTAACTAAGTGTATATAAACTATAAAACCAAAAATTGGTAATAAAAATCATCACCTTAGTCCCTTTCTTTTTTTACCTTCTAATCTAAGTTCTTCTTTGGTTAAAATGTCTAAGTTACTATCTATAATTTCAATTTCTTTTCTAGCTTGTTCATCAGACATATTAGTTATTTCGTTGTACATAGTTCACTCCTACAAGATATATATTTTTTAATATTATACCTATTTGATTATATATAATACTTATATATGAGGTAAAAATGATTTTAGGAACAATAATAGCATCGATAATTGGGTATTTATTAGGTAGTATTTTATTTGGTAAATTACTAGTTCACATAATTGCTAGAAAAGATTTAAGTGAAATTGGATCTGGGAATTTAGGTGCTACCAATGCATCTAGAGTAATCGGTAAAGGTTGAGGGTTTGCAGTATTTGCATTAGACTACCTTAAGATAATTATAACAGCATTAATAGCTGTTGGAATTTGCGCAATTCCAAGTGATCTTTTTAAGGACACATTAATATTTATCCCTGCTGCATTTTGTTTTATTGGACACATTTACCCTATCTTTAATAAGTTCAAAGGTGGTAAAGGGGTTAGCTCAATAAGTGCATTATTATTTGTTTACAATTGAATGTTTTCTTTCTTATTTATGGCCATATGATGAATAGTTTTATTAATAGTTAATAGAATTAGCTTATGTGGTATAGTTTCAATTATTATTTTTGGTATCCTAACTTGAATCCCCACTCTAAGCATGTTGGATTCTTCACTAGCTTATAACTTTGATTCAACGTTGGCTTATGAAAGTTCAGCTAACCCTATGCTATTTAATATCTTTAATGGTATAAAAATTAATTTAGGGTCAGATGTTTTAGATAGTTTTATAATTAATAATGCAATATTTTGTATAACAGGAATTATTGTTATTGTTAAACACATCGAAAACATTAAACGTTTATTAAACGGAACTGAACCAAAGTTCTTAAAATGAAGAGATAAAGATTTAACTAAAAACGAAATTAAATCAGAATAAAAAAAATCACATAGTTATGTGATTTTTTTTATTTACCTGCGTTTCTTTTAAAGGCACTCATTGTTCTTTTGATATCAGTTTCAGATGGTTTTCTACCCATACTTTGGTACATTGCTCTAATTTGTTGTTCGTTAATTGGTGGGTTGTCTTTTAATTGTTTTTTAAAAATACTTCTTGTAATAAAGAATCCAATAATTCCACCGAATATTATCATAACAATTGCAATAATTAATACTCCTCATCATGCCATCATAATGTCAGTTCTCCTACTTGTCATTTATATTTTAAACCAAAAATCAAATCTAATTATTTTTTGTTATCAACTTTAACAACTTTTATACCTTTTAATTGTTGTTCAAAACCAGATCTAAAATCAATTAAAAATTCTTCTCTTAGTTTTTTGTGCTCTTCTTGCTCTGTTGTTGTAAGAGGTCTTTCTTTCTTTAATTTTGCAAGTTCATTAATTCGGTCAATTTTAATTTGTTCCATGTTCGGTTCTACCTATTCTTTTTGAAATAATAAAATTATATAAAGTTGATAGCGTCACACCAATTGTTGCAATTGCAAGTGCGGCTACAATAAATAGTCATCAACTATTTTTCATATCCAAGAATGGATATTGTGCAGTATTTTCGTATGTAAACCCTTCTAAGGCCATTACGCCTTGTTTTGCGAAGGAAAACACACCGTACCCAATTGGATAATATAATGACTTTCAACTATCTTCTTTGAAAAATAATTTAGTTTGTTTTACCTCTTTAACTTTTAAAAATAACAAAACATATATAACCGACAATATTGGCCCTACCGTGTGTAAAAACTCATTTCTTATTCAATAGAATGTTGTTCATTCTTTGTATTCTCCATTTCCAATTGAAATCGGAAATAAAATACCATTGTAAATTAATGCAGTTGTTGTCAAATAAATTATCACAAACAATGACGCATTTGTACTTGTTAGCTTTTTCTCGTGTTCATTAAAATTATAGATCGCAGCATAAATCAATCAAGCAGCCATTAGCAAATTTGATTGAATTGTAAAATAAGATAAGTCTCAAAATACAATTCTAAAGTAGTCAACTAGTTGTTCTCCGTTTTTATTTTCATAAATAAATTGTTGATACACATCGTGTTTTGGGATGTTTATACAATGGTCAATGATGTCGTATAAAACAAAAAATATAATTAGCATTGTAATTATTGCCTTGAATCAAAATTTTCAAGACTTAACAAAATCAATGATATTTTTTTTGTTTTTGAAAATATCATTTGCAACATCAGGTAATCCATTATTGTTTGTGATTATTTTGTTCATAATTTTTATTTACCTATAGCGTCAACTAAGTTCAACGCGTATAACCCTGCACCAATCAAGATGTTGTCAGTTGGGATTGTTGAAAATATTATTTTTAGGGAATCTGTAAAGTTTTGAAGAACATGTTTTGCAATTATTCTTTCCAGAATTTTAATAATTATTGGACCCAATTCCGCAACTGGACCACCTATTATAATTACCTCTGGATCCAAAGCCATAATCATCGTTGACATATGTCTAGCGATTGGACTTAATGCTTTAGAAAGTAAGTCATAAATTTCAATTGGAGCATTTTCTTCAAAGTATTTCTTTTTGATTTCGTCCAATTCTTTAATTGGGCCGTCAAAATATTTTTTAATTGTAGAGTCTTCCGCTTCAATTGTTTCGTTAAATAATTGAATGATTCCTTTTTTAGATGAAAGAGCTTCAACACAGTTTGGGATTCCACATTCACATCTATATTTATCTTGTCAATCTGTACCACCATGTCCAAACTCACCAGCATAACCGTTTTTACCAGTATAAAGCTTTCCATCCAAAACAACAGATCCCCCGATACCTACACCTACGTAGTAAAACAAGATGTTTGTATATTGTTTACCTTCACCAATTCAAAATTCTGACAGCGCCATAGCGTTTGCGTCATTTATAACCATTACTGGTTTTTTAAATATTTCTTCTGCCTCTGATCTGATATCATAGTTAATTCAGTTCATGTTAGCAGAGTTTTTAATTATACCTTTATCGTGGTCAACAAAACCAGAGACAACTATCGAAACCTTTTGAACGTCATCTTCAATTGACAACCCCATTCATTCAAATTTTTCCGAAACACTATCATAGATGAATTGTCAAAAATTTCTTTTTTCAATTTGAACATCGAATATTGATGATAATTTACCTGTAGCATCAACCATCCCAACACGGGCAACTGACCTACCAATTTTTATAGCAAGAACCATTCTTCATTCTCCTTCATTAGACAAATAATTAATTAAATAAATTATACCAAATAAACTCGTTGTCTTGGTAATGAGTTGTACTATTCACGTAATTGGGGAAAATGGTATCCAGTGTAAAAATAAAATCATTTGTTGATCTTAGGATTACTCAACCAATGTCTGCAATATATAAAACAAAGTCTTTATCTGCTTTTACTTTAAATTCTTTTGAATCAAGCTTTTCAACCTTAAAATTTTTTAAATAATCGTGGTTAACTATATTATTTGTAAAATAATTTTCTAGATTGCTATTTTTTGTTCTGTGAATATTTGATGTTTTTGAAGTGTAAACGTGTACATTTACTTTTTCTTGTGAAAAAATTGAAACTCCAAACAAGGAATCGAACGCAATTGAATGACCATCATTCAATTGAAACGTATATTGTTTAATTCTCTTCTCGGGATTGAACTCACGCAACATTGTTGGGTTTATTTTATTTAAAATTGAAAACTCTCTAGAAAAACCAGGAGTATCAAATACCATTTTATTCTCAATTGATAGTTTAATTATTTTTTCTGTTGTGTTTGGGATATATGACTCAACAATTTGATTTTTGTTGTAAAGTTCTTTTAACATTGAATTGATCATAGTTGATTTACCACTGTTAGAGACACCGACAAAGTATTGTTTCTTATCAGAACTCATAACTACTTCAATTAGTTCACCTATGAGCTTCTGTGAGCTATTGTTCATTATTAAAAACATTGGTTCTTTAAAACCTATGCCCTTAATAAATTCAATAAAGTAATTTGTAATTTTTTCAAGATTTGAAATATCTCTAAACAAATCAACTTTATTTATAATGAAAACTGTCTCAACTTTATTTTTTAACAATCTATCTAATATATTTTTGTTCATGCTTGTATGTAAATTGAATAAGTCAACTATGTAATAAATTCTTGAATTTATTGAATCTTCAAGCACATTGTCAATTATTGTATTTATCTCGTTTGTATCGATTATTTTTTTTGTGTACTGTCCATAGTTTTTTAATTTAAAACACGATAAACAATATTTATTTTTTTCATCTAAAACAAAACCATTATTGTTTTCATTTGTAGTTTGTAGTTCAACCCCACAACCTAGACATGTTTTAAAGGATTTCATATTTTTCACCAAGTTCACCCTCTGTATAAAAACCTTCATGCAGAATGTTTTTTTGCTCTAAATTTTTCAAAACAATATTTTCAAATCAGTTTGTAATTTTATTACCCTCCGAAGAACGTTTCAATGGAGTTACTAAAATTGATTTTATGTAACATCTATTGGCAAAAAATATATCTGTAATCAATTGATCGCCGATCATAATTATTTCGTCCTTGTTGAAGTTGAATTTCTTTTGAATGTACGTCATTTTTGAAGTAAGTGGTTTTTTACAGTCTCAAAAATAATTTGCAACTTCTGCTTTTTTTGAGAAGTTCTCAACCCTACTTCTAATGTTGTTTGAAAATAGTACAAACTCAATTTCAGATAACTTAATAGCCTTTATAAATTCAATTGATTCCTTTGATGGCATTCTTTCTGAAAACGAAATTAGAGTGTTATCTAAGTCACAAATGATTAATTTTATCCCACTACTTTTTAATGATGCAATATTTATTTTTGAAACATTTTCAACATATAATGATGGTTTAAAATAGTTTAAAAATATTGATTTTTGTTTATTTTTTGCCATTCGATCTCCAGACTTATGTTGTTGAAATTTGTTTAAAGAACTTCAATATCTCAGCAACCATTAAAACGTCATTGTAACAATGATCTCTTGCTTCTTTTATATATTGTCCTAGTTTATTAAATTCTTCTACACTAATTTTAGCATGCTCTATTGAATAGTATTTATATGCATTAATACATATTTCATAAATTCCTGTAGACTCTGGTTTTAACTTTTCATTTTTACCGTATCAATTAATTAATTTTTTTGAAGATTGCAGTTCAATCACTTTTTCTGTCGTAGTCTCATCAAAGGGTGTTCCGTCTTTTTTAAGATTACTAAATTTTGTAAATTTAAGTAGTCTATAAATATCAAACATGTTTATAGATTTATCTCTATTGAAAAAACTTAACCCTTGAGCAATTTTGGGGTTAACATCGTTTTCCAATCATAAGTTAATTAGCTTTCTTTCAGCACTGGTATCTGCACAAATAATTGTTTTAATATTTTTTCTTTTGCATACATTCAAAAAACTATTAACAAGCGCTTTGTAATTTTTTTCAAAATTATATTTCTTCTCTTTGTAATTTCTTAGTATATCCATATGCTTGACTGCAGTTTGGTTATTTCTGAATATCAAGTCCTTAAAATTTCTAATGATTGAAAATTGTAAAAGAAATACTTTGTCATCATTTCTTTGAATGGCCAATGTATCTTCGTAATCAGTTTCTTTTGGTTTGTGTGAAGCATTTAAAAATTCGCAGTCTAATATTAAAGCTGGAAACTTAATGTTTGAGAGTTCTTGGGTAATGCCTTGTATATCAATGTTTAAAAATTGATGTTGGTTTAAATTTTTTTTCAACATATAGAAATGATATTACAAATTTGTTAATAAATTAAGACCTTTTTCAGTTATTGTCCTACCTTTGCTGGATTTGAAGATTAAACCCAGTTTAATCAAAGTCGGTTCAACGTTTACAATTATTGTCCTGACTGGTATGCCTGTGATTTGAAAAATGGTTTCAACGCCGTATGATTTACCGTCATTTAATACCAATAGGTAATCTAAATCGATTTGGTTTAAGCCATATTTTACAATTCCAATCCTATTTAAAATAGAATATATTTTTTCACCTGTTAATTCTCCTTCGGAAATTAGTAAATAATCATTAACTCTTTTTAACAAATTTATTGCAACCCTGGGATTATTTTTACAATGCATCGAAAGAATCTTTGCACACGTATCATCAAGGTTCATCTTTAATTTTTGAGATGTTAGTTTAATAATCATTTCCATTTCCGATTCAGTGTACTCTTTCAAATAGAATTGAATTGGAAACCTGTTTAATAACGGTAATGGTACCTTGTGAATTTCTGTGGTTGCAGCAATCAATGTAAATTTAGGAACTTTAATTGTTATTACCTTTGAATTGTACTCCTTACCCACCATTACGTTGATCACGTTGTCTTCCAACGCCGGGTACAGCACTTCTAGTATAGAAACATCAACTGCATGAATTTCATCAATGAATAATATATCATTTTCCTTCATTGTTGTTAATGGAGAAATTAAATCTGATGGTTTATTTAATGTTGTTCCGTTAATAAAAGTAATCTTTTTGTCCATTTCATTTGCAATCAAAAATGATAAACTTGTTTTCCCACAACCGGTAGTTCCGAAAAATAGTACATGATCTAACGCCATTTGTTGTTGCTTTGCTGATTTGATAAAGATACTCAAGTTATCAATTATATTTTTTTGGCCTATGAAATCTACAAACTTTTTTGGTCTAAAAATGTTATTAAATTTCATTGGATGAAATATTGATAATTAGATTTTTAATATATTCGTCAATTGAGTTTGATTTCTCAACATGTCGAATGGCGTTGTAGATTTGATTTGTTTTATATCCGAGTTTTTTTAAACTTTCGATTACCTTTTTATCTTTAGAAGTTTTTTTGATATCAAAAAAATATTTATTTAGTTCTTCAATTAGAAGTTCAACAAATGATATTTTTAAATTTGTTTTTTCTATAATTAAATTTATATTCAAATTTTTAATAACATTTTGTAGTTCAATTAAATCAAAATTTGTAAGCAATTGTCTGATTATTGTTTCACCAACTCCAGGTATTTTATATAAAAATTGAATTAATTTTGTAACTTTCTCATCTGATGAGAAGTAGTTAATTTTTGTATAGTCATTACTCTGTTGAAATAAGAAAAACTTGTTTGTTTCAATGTGTTTATCAAAACAAACCCCCATGTATCCAAGGTTATTTAACTCAATGACAATATTGTAATTATCTATTTTTATTTTATCTGCGTTTATGTAGTACATATGTCCTCCATATCTATAACGTCAATAAAATTAAATTTGGTTCATTTTTTTGAAATTTATTTCAACAGTTTCTTCACCACTTAGATAAATTATTTTTGCGTCCGTCTTTTCTTCTATAACTTTAAGTTCAGCCATATGACAAATATAGGTACCACCTTTTTTCACATCTGTTTCACTAAAATAAGTTTTTGCTCATGTTAAAAAGTTTGGATCTAATTCACTTGGATTTTTTGTTTTGTTAGTTCGGGTGATTAATCTTTCAATTCTCATCTCTTCTTCAACCGACAAATAAATAATAATATCTCTATCCATTAAATGAACTTTGTTTCATGAAAAAATACTACCTGATACTACTCAGTTGTTAGTATCTTTGTTCAAGTCTTCTAAAAAAATAGCTTCACGATCTGAGATACTGTTTGGGACTTTGTTTTTCACATCTTTTCAAAAGTATGTATCAGTATCAATAAAGTTAACATTTAATTGACTTGAAATATATTTACCTAATGTAGTTTTTCCAGATCCTGACGGACCAATAATTTGAATTTTCATAATAATATAATAACAAATAAAAAAAATACCTGATTTAGGTATTTTTAAAATATTATTTCTTTAATTTCTTTTTTTCGATTGCTTCTTGTTTTTCGATAGCATCTTTTAAAGCTTTTGCTGCTTTAAATTTAACAAGTGTAATGTTTGGTATTTCAATTGATTCACCAGTTTTTGGATTAATTCCTTTGTGGGCTTTGATTCTATTTAATGTAAAGTTACCAAATCCTGATAATTGAACTTCAGTACCTGAAATTAAAGTTAATTTAATTTCAGCAAAGATTAAGTTCAACACTTTGTTTACAACTTTAACATCAACGTCTGTTACCTTATCCATAACTCTATCAACTATCTCTTTTTTATCAACAACTATACCTAATGTACTATCTTCAATTCTTGAAAGTCTTACATCTGATTCAATTCCAAATTTTCTTAGTCTGATTGTTTTTAATTTTGCAGCATCTTGTCTAGTTACTGGTTTTGTATCAATTGAATATCTGTCACGTAATGAGTTTGGATCATTTTTTTCCCCACGGTTTACTTCTAACATAATTCTTTCTTTATTTTCTACAGATTGTTTAACACCATCTGGTAATGCATCTTTTGAACCGTCCCCTCTTTTAACTGCACCCATTTGTCTTGATTGCATAATTAAATCTTGCTTTCTTGCTCCACCTTCTAATACTTTTGGTCTATCAGGCATTTTACCAACATGGGCCATTGGCGCAGTTCCGTCACTCACCAATCCTTCCATAGGTTTCTTGTTGTTTGTTTTCTTTTCTTTTCTATTAAACATAATTGCTCCTAATGTATACATTAATTATATCAATAATTAAATATAAATATTAAATAAAAAAGTGTTTTTTTCATTTAAACCCCATTATAACTACCCATTTATACAATTAAGACACAAAAAAAACAACTAATAAGTTGTTTTTTAATTATTTGAATTTTCTATTTAACTTTTGTTCGTAAATTCTTTTTTCTTTCTTGTTTAAAAAGTATTCTCTTTTTCTTGCTTCTGCCTTGTTACCGGCTGCTGCTTTTTGGAAACGTTTTAAAGCTCTTTCAATAGTTTCGCCTTCACGTATTACTATTCCTGCCATTTAAAATCACCCACCCTTTTTACTTTTCGTTAAATATATAATACCATAAAATATTTATTGAATAAAAAAACAACCAATGGTTGTTTAGATATTATTTTTGATTTAATACTGATTTTAAATGTGCAGTTGATTTTAATTTAACAACTGTCGCTTCTGGAATTTGAATTGATTCACCAGTCAGTGGGTTAATACCCATTTTTGCAGCACGTCTTTCTAGTACTCAGTTACCAAAATGTTCAATTCAAACACCTTCACCTTGAATTAATGAAAGTCTAATTTCATCAAACATGTATGTAACAAAAGTTTTTGATCTTGTTTTTGGTAATTTAAAAGCTGCCGCAATTCTTTCAGTTAATTCGATCTTTCCAATTCTTGGACGACCTTCTTTTGTAACTTTTTTTTGTTTTAAATCTCATTGGACGTTATTTCCATCAACAACATTTTCAATCGGTTCTTGTTCAACATGCGCAGTTTGAGCTTTTGTTGCAATTGGTTCATTATTTGCAAGCGCAAGTACAGTTGAATAGATTTTCATAAAGTTATTTCTTCTTCTTTGAATAACTTTTTCTTGTTCTGTTATTTCGTAAATTCTTGATCCAATAAAGTTTTGTTCAACGATACATTGTTCTAAACTTATATTTTCTTTCTTAATGTTAATTTCTAGAATTCTTAGAACATTACTTGGGTTTGTAAGAACTTCGTCTAATAAAACACTAGTAAACACGTTTGAATCTATCGGTTCATCAATATTGAAGTTATCAACAATAACATCAAATTCAATAACTATTTTTTCATTATTTGTCATATTATGTATTTCTCTCTTTTATTTATTAATTATATATTTATTTTAAATAATTAATATCCTGAATTAGAACTTTTACCTTCCATGATCATAACACCACGGCTTGTTCCGATTCTATTTGCGCCTAACTCAATCATTTTAATTGCATCATCAACGTTCGCAACCCCGCCAGCAGCTTTAATCAATGCACGATCACCTACAGTATCTTTCATTAGTTTAACCACTTCAAATGTTGCTCCACCAGTTGAAAAACCAGTTGAAGTTTTTACAAACTCAGCTTTAGCGTCAATACAAATTTCACATGCTTTAACTATTTCTTCGTTTGTTAATAAAACAGTTTCTAAAATAACTTTTAAAACTGTTTTTCCGATTGCTGTTTTTACGGTCTTTATATCTTTTAAAACAACATCTCAGTTACCTGATTTTATCTCACCAATATTTGCAACCATATCAATTTCAGTTGCGCCTTTTGAAATAGAATCTTTAGCTTCAAATGCTTTAGACTCACTAGTTGTGGCTCCTAACGGGAAACCCACAACAGTTGTAATACCAACGTCTGATCCTTTTAATGTTTCTTTTGCTAGTCCAATTCTTCCTGGATTAACGCAAACAGTTGCAAAATCATATTTTTTTGCTTCTTCACAAATTGCCACAATTTCTTTATCAGTTGCTTTTGCAGCCAACAAAGTATGGTCTATATACTTATTTAATTTCATACTATTCCCCTTTTATTGGTTGTTTTCAACCAGATTTAACACTCTAATTGTCTCACAAGTAAGCGATAAAAAATTGTCTCTTAATGTAAAGTCATTGTTTAAAATCATCATTATAAATAAATCTAAAATGTATTTAAAACCACTTTCTTTATTTAGTTTGAACACTTGTTCTGTTTTTCCTGTTTGTCTATCAAATAATTTAATGTCTTCTAACATTGTTAATCTACCAAAAGTCATTGTAGCGTTTTCTGACAGCAACTCAGAACCAATGACACCGGTCGCCGACTTAGAACACATAATGTTTGTTAACGTCCCGTCTTCGTGTTTAATGATCACAGAGTCATTAACGTTGACGTTATTTAAAAGTTTTTGACCAAATGATTTAACATCGTCAACTTTACCAAACAATGCAACTGCTAAAGCCACAGGATAAACTAACATATCATAAGTTGAACCTTTTCCTAACTTATCATCAAATGGTCCTGTATAGACCCCATTTTTGACCTCGGTCATCTTGCTTGAGTATTGATTCATTGATAGTGTTGCACAAAATGCATTATTTTTTTTATTGAACTCAATCAACTCACCAAATTGCGGTAAGTGAATTGTTTTCATTGCTTCCATTAAAATGACATTATTTAATTTTGCAATTTTAGTCAACTCTAATGCTTGTTCATATGTGAACGTAATTGGTTTTTCAACTAGTACATGTTTTTGTTGTGTTAAAAAATATTTAGCTTGTTCATAATGCAAACCATTTGGTGACGCAATATATACAGCATCAATTATTTCCACCATATCTTGAAAACTTGTAACTGCAATTGTTTTACTCATTTTATTTTTTTCAATAAAGGCTTTACCTTTGTTTTTATCTCGTGAATAACAACATGTAAATTTTACAATTTTTGATTTAATACCTTCTTGTACAAAATCTTCAGTAATTCAACTTGTTCCAATTGTTCCGATTCTAATCATTTTCTTCTTCCTCTTTTTCTTCTGTTTCTTTAATATTCTCATTAAAAATGTTTTCAGCTGTTTGATTTTTTGCTAAATACTGTTGCGTGATGATTGCATCATTTTCTTGAGCTTTGATTTCAAATGCCGAAGCAATTTTAGAGAACTCATTAAATCTAGCCAAGTACTCAATAACACTTGCTGAAAATGACAGCACAACAACAAGCACTAGACTAATAATCCATCAAACCAAGAAGCTTGTTTGATCTATATTTTTGATGATAGCAATTCAAACAATCACAATTGCTATCGTGATAATTACCAATAAGATAACTACTACATACCACTTTTTGTCTTTGTTGTTTAGTTTGTATTCTGATTTTTTGTGTAGGTTTATTCTAAATATTGTAAAAAACGCAAATAGTGATAGCGACAATACCAATATAACTACATCAGTAATTATCAAGTTGTTTACAGGGATTAAGTCCTTGTAACTACTTAAATACACTAAGAACAATGCTAACATTAGCAAAAAATATCCCGCTGAAAAGGCATATTTTGAGTAGATATATAATCTAGGATTTAAATTATTATTTTGTAAATTCAATTCGTCCATTTGCAATAGTTTTTAAAACTTCGATTTTGTCATTAACAAAAACCAAGTCTGCCTTTTTCCCAATTGTTATGCTTCCAGTAACATCATAAATACCTAAGTGTTTAGCTGAGTTAATTGAAGTCATCTTTATTAATGTTGATAAATCATTTGTAATTCCGGCAGCTGCAGCCATTGTTCTAACATTGTTATCATATGTTGAACCTGCGGCTGCAAGTGTGTTACCTTCAGCTAATGTAATTTTCATTCCCTTTTTAACTACAGCAAGAGGTCCTAAAAAGTAATTTCCATCAGGTAATCCTTTTGCGTTCATCGAATCAGTTATGATGATAATTCTATCTGGTCCAATTGCTTTGTAAGCCATTTTTAAAGTTTTAGGGTGAACGTGAATACCGTCAGTTATAAGTTCGCACATAACTCTATTATCGTTGATTGCACCAACAACTAAACCTGGATTATAGTGATCAACTCCAGACATTGCATTAAATAAGTGAGTTATATTGTTTGAACCCTTATCTGCAAATTCTTGAAATTGTTCCGCATTAACTGTCGTATGTCCAACTGAAGGTATCACGCCTTGTTTGACCAAATGTTCAGTAAAGTTTCCTACTGAATTTTCAGGAGCATAGACAACAATTTTTACGTTATTTCCAGATAATTTATTGTATTTATCAAATACTTTTGGATCTGGTTTTTGAAGCATTGCCTCTTCATGTGCCCCTTTTCTTTCTTTTGAAATAAAAGGACCTTCCATGTACATTCCATAACAAGTTGCTCCGTCTTGTTTCTGGCTTTTCATAAATTCAGCAAACACTGGGAATGATTTTGTAATTTGTTCATCAGACATTGTCACTGTTGAATGAAGGTATGAGGTAACGCCCTCTCTTCCAACTTTTTTTCTATACTCATTGAATTTTTCAATTTCAAACGTGTTGTGATCAATACCATAACCACCATGACCATGTATATCGATAAAACCAGGTAGTACAAATTGACCCTTAGCATCAATCACCTCATCACCACCAATTGTAGTTTCTGAAATGTTTTTTATCAATCCATTTTCTATTTCTATTGAACCATTTTTTATAATCTTGTCTTCCAAGACGATATTTGCATTTTTTATAATCATAAGTAAATCTCCTATTGTAATTATACTATTTTATTAATTTAGAAAGTGTTGTATTGCGTTTCTCAGTCTCATTTGAACAAGCCTTCAAAAAATCATCTTTGTTTGCAAAAATAATTAATTCATTTTTTGCGCGTGTTAAAGCTGTATAAATAGTTTGTTTTGTTACTCGGTTTCTAGTGTTTCAATTACTTGGGTCAAGCACGAAAATAACTTTCTCATATTCTCCGCCTTGAACTTTGTGAACACTAGTTGCGTAAGCTAGCGTAAGCTCTTGAAGTGAGTCACCTTTTATTTCAATTTCTCTTTCTTTTGAATTGATTGTTACAATTTGCCTTGTTGTGTTGTTAATAGTTTCAATGTTTGTCACATATGAAATGTCACCATTATAAAGATCTAAATCATAATCATTTTTTGTGAACATGGTTTTGTCATTTACTTTAAATCTTGATTTCGGTTGTAACTTCTCTGGATTTGTTGATTGAATATGTTTATTAATTGAATTAATTCCACGATCATTTTCTTTACCATAAAATGGAGAGATGATTTGAATGTACTCAATTTGACTTTGTAAATCCGATGGCAAACCATTTCTATATTCTTGAGTTATCATTTTATAAAATGCATCGTTATTTAAATCTTCAATAAATTTAAAGTCACTTGTGTTCTTCAGGTCTATGTCAGATACTTTTGAATTAGATATCTTGTTTGCTAAGTTAATAATTGATGTACCCTTTGATCTGTTATTTTGTTTTAATGTTGTTGTTACTATTTTTTTTGACTCTATTAAATCTTCAAATACATTTCCAACACCAATTGAAGGTAATTGATTGATATCACCAATTATAATAACTCGTTTAACATTTCTAGCTTTATTCAATAAGAAAGAAAATAATGCAGCATATGCCATAACAGCTTCATCTATTATTAATATTTCCGCATCAATTGAAGCATCTGAAGTTTTATATTCAGCTTCCTCATTATCAAGCCCCAAGTAACTATGAAATGTTTTAGAATTTAAACCAAACATGTCACGTATTCTTGAAGCTGCTCTACCTGTTGGACATAAGATTGCATATTCTTTAACATTGAGCAATTCGATACTTGATTTAACAATTGCATCAATTAATGTAGATTTACCCGTACCTGGACCACCATTTATTATTGTTACAGGATTATTCAGACAATTAAAAACAGCTGTTCTTTGTTCTTCATTTAAATCAAATTTATTTAAACTATTATAATTTGTTAAAAAAACGTCTATCTCTTTATCTGATGGTTTTTTTATTTTTGATCCATTAATATAGTTAATGCTTTCAGCAATTGTTTGTTCATGTCTGAAACTCTCGGGCGTATAGATTTTCTTGTCATTAAAAATTAATACCTTATTTTTTTTGGCGTATTCAGCAAAAGCATCAAATACTTCTTGTTCACTTTTTCTTGTCATTTTTTTAGTAAGCTCTAATGCTTTGTTTAAATCGACATAACTATGACCTGAATCTTCAAGATATTTTTTTATGGCAAATCACCCATATCAACTAAGAGCTACTTTATCTATTTTATTTTCATTAAATGCTAAATATAAATTCATTGCGTCATCAAACTTAAAGTAATTATTCTTTATTAGATTTTCAAATATATCACCTTTTAATGCTTCGGTTATTTTTAACTCGTCATTAAAAAACCTTTCACTATACAGTGCTAAAATATTTTGGTTAAGTTTATTAATTGAAAAAAACTCCATAATTTCTTTAAGTTTAAAATGTTCTTTTACTTTATCAATTACTATTTGAGTCTTATCCCCAAATAGTTTTACGTTTGCTTTAAAGTTAACCTCGTCATCCATAATAGTTTGAATTGGGTTGCTAAACACTTTAAGAATTTTCTCAGCGTCTTTCTTAGTAATTGAAGGGAATAATTTTGAATTAAATAATTCTATATAGTCTTCTGCGTCCAAATTATTTTCAATATATACTTCACTCACTTTAAATAGTTTTGAGGAATTTTTTGTGGATGTTTCAAAAACACCTTTCCACTTGTAAATTAAACCGTCTTTGAACTCAAAAGGAAAAAGAACAAGACATGTAGCTAACTTGGCTTGATCACCTGATGTTTGCACAGTTAACATTGTTCATTTTTCTTCTTTTCTAAGTATTGTTTTTATACGTGCTTTAAATTCAGTCTGTTCCATAGTTTAATTCTATATTGTTAAACAAAAAAAACACCATTGGTGTTTTTTAATTAATCTAAGATATCATCTAAATCTAACATTAAGTCAGAAGTTTTAATATCATCAATATTTTTTTCTTCCATTTGAGTTAAGCTTGTAAAATTAGCAGTTAGCATAACTGAATTTTCATCTTTACCTTCTGGTGACGGAGGAATATCTCCGTTATCAATAACATATGTGTGTTTTAACGATGCAAATTGAACCCCTGATTCATCAATATTAATGATTTTTGAATCAATTGATTGTGATTTAAATTTCTTTAAATCTAACGTAATGATTGAATCTTCTTCATCAAGAATATCTAAGATATCACCTGGTTTAACATTGAATGCATATCTAGCAAACTCTGGTTTAGTTGTTGGGTATGGGAATGCCCTAACACCACGTTTTGGTCTAGACATAACTGGGATAAGGTTTTGTTTAAGGCGCTTTATTCCACCTTTTTCTGTCAGAATGAATAACTCATCATCTTTGTCAAATACTCTACCAGCAATAACATCTTCATTTTTAGAAGCTGTTGATTTAACACCTTTTGATCCTGGTGATGAAGATGGTATTTCGTTGATATCATATCTAACTGCAAACCCAGTTTTTGTTAGCATTAATACATATTTAGTTTTTGAAGTAACTAATGATGCTGATGCGACTTCATCATCATCTGATAAGTTAATAATTTTAAATGCTCTGTTGAATGTTTTTGTTTCAAGTTGTTCAACAGGAACACGTTTGATCATCCCCTTTTTAGAAGCGATCAATATTTCTTGTTTTGCATTGTCAAAATATTTCACAACGAATGCAGACAAGATATGGTTGTCTCCAGAGAATGGAGCAACTTTATTAATATGCATACCAATATCTTTTCATTTTGACTCAGTAATTTTGTATGCAGGTAATAAATAGTATGTACCATCAGAACACACAAGAATTAGATGATCTAACGAAGATACTTTTGCTGTAGAAATTCACATATCATGTGGTTTTCTAGCGAAAGCTTCTGGTTCAAGTTTGTTTTGAGCAATGTACTTTTCATCAAGTGATTTGATGTATCCATCTTTTGAAATTCAAATTCTGTAATCTTTTTTAACAATTGTTTCTTTGAAATCAATTTCAATGTTCTCAATTTCATCAACAACTTCTGTTCTTCTTTTTACACCATATTCATCTCTAACTTTAGTTAATAAATCAATTAGTTCTTGATCAAGAACTAATTTATCATTTAGTATTTTTTTGTAATGATCGATTGTTGTTTCTAACTCTTTCATTTCTAAATTCAATTTATTAACATCAGTTGAAGACAATCTGTATAAACGTAAGTCTACAATGGCAGTTGCTTGAACTTCTGAAAAGTCTAGTTTAGAGATTAATTTTTCAATTGCATCACCTCTATTTACTGATTTTCTAATAAGTTCAATTACTTTATCTAAAACTGAAACAGCTTTAATTAAACCTTTGACAATCTCTAATCTTTTTTCAGCTTTAACTAAATCAAATTTTGTTTTTCTTAGGAATACTTCAGATAAATGGTTTATATATGCTTTTAAAATTTCAACCATACCTAAAAGTTGTGGTCTTTTATCAACTATAACAACATTGTTATAGTTGTAAGCAACTTGTAATGGCGTGTTTTTTAAAAGTCATTTTCTAGCAATTTCAATGTTTGCATTTTTAGTTAATTCAATAACGATTCTTAACCCATTACGGTCAGTTTCGTCACGAATGTCTTTGATTTCCATTTGAGGGTTTTCTTCTATTGCTTCACCAATTTTTTTAACAAGATCCTGTTTTACAATTTCATATGGAATTTCATCAATTATAATGTTTCCATCTTCCAGGTGTGTTTTTGATTGAATAACAACTTTACCACGTCCAGTACCTATTGCTTCAATAATACCTTCTTTACCCATAACGATTCCACCAGTTGGGAAATCTGGACCTTTAATTATTTTAGAAATTTTATCAACTGAAGAATGTGGTCTTTCGATCAATCTTATAGTTGCTTCTAATATTTCATTAAAGTTATGTGGAGGTATGTTTGTAGCGTAACCCGCAGCAATCCCTGTTGATCCATTTACTAGTATATTTGGAAAATAAGCAGGTAAAACTGTTGGTTCAGTTTCTGAATCATCGAAGTTAGGCGCTCATTTAACTGAGTCTTTTTTCAAGTCTTTTAATAAAAGTTCTGAAGTTCTTGTTAAACGAACCTCTGTATAACGCATGGCAGCTGCACTATCTCCATCAATCGAACCATTGTTACCATGCATGTCAGAAAGCGGTACATTTAGTTTTCATCATTGACTCATACGAACAAGAGCTTCATAAATTGAACTATCACCATGTGGGTGATATTTACCAATTACTTCTCCAACTACTCTGGCAGACTTCTTGTAAGCTTTATCGTGGAATAGTTGAATCTCATTCATTGTGTACAAAATACGTCTCTGTACAGGCTTCAAACCGTCTCTTACGTCAGGTAATGCACGTTCTTGAATGATATATTTAGCATAACGACCAAAACGATCACCCATCAACTCATCTAAAGCAAAATCAATAATGTTTTCTTTTGGAGTTTCTATAGGTGCAATTGCTTTTTTACTCTTTGTCGCCATCTTCAAGTTCTCCTTCTTCACTTTCTACAAAGTCTACATTATCTTCTAAAGTAAACTTAACATTTTCTTCAATTCATTCTTTTCTTTTATCTGCTTTATCACCCATTAAAGTTCTAAAAGAGTTTTCAGCCATTAAAGCATCAACAATAGTTACTCTAATTAGTTTTCTTTGAACTGGGTCCATTGTTGTTTCTCAAAGTTGATCAGCGTTCATTTCCCCCAACCCTTTGTAACGTTGCAATTCAACTTTACCTTTGTGTTCTCTAACATATTGCGCCAACTCATCTTCTGTTCATAAGTAGAAGAATTTTTTTGAACCTGCAGGTGTAACTTTGAATAACGGAGGTAAAGCAATATATATTTTCTTTTCAGCTATTAATTCCTTCATATATCTAAAGAAGAATGTTAACAACAGCGTTTGAATATGAGCACCATCGGTGTCAGCGTCCGTCATAATAATAATTTTTCCATAGTTTGAATCTGAAATATCAAAGTCTTGACCAATTCCAGCTCCAATTGAGTTAATTATTGCTGTAATTTCTTCATTCTTTAAAAGATCTGCAATTTTAGTTTTCTCAGCATTAATCACCTTACCACGTAGTGGTAATATTGCTTGGAATTTTCTATCACGACCTGATTTAGCTGAACCACCAGCTGAGTCACCCTCAACCAAGAAAAGTTCATTCAATGTTTTGTCTCTTCCTTGAGCAGGAGTTAACTTACCTAACATTGATTTTGATTTACCTTTTACTTTTTGATCACGAATTGCTTGTCTCGCTTTTCTAGCTTCTTCTTTGGCTCTACGCGCAAGAACTGCTTTCTCAACAATTTTCTTACCAGCTGGTCTATTTTCGGTTAATCATCATTCTAATCTATCTGAAACAACCTTCTCAACAACGTATCTTGCCTCAGAAGTACCAAGTTTACCTTTTGTTTGACCTTCATATTGAATTAATTTTTCAGGAACTTTAACAGTAACAACTGCAATCATCCCTTCTTTAAGGTCGTTCGAATCAAATCTTTTGTCTTTTTCTTTTAAGATTCCTTCTTTTTTAGCGAACTCATTTAATGATTTTACAAGACCGGTTTTAAATCCAGTAACGTGTGAACCACCATCTCCGGTTTTAACGTTATTTGCAAATGACAATAAAGTTTCAGAATACTCTTCAGTATAAGCTAAAACAATTTCAACTTCAATTTCTTGTTCTACACCTTTAATTATTATTGGAGAAGTAACCTCTTTTGCGTCTCCTCGTAATTCTTTAATAAACTCAACTAGTCCATCGTCAAATACGTATTCGATAGATTTATCTTTTCTTTTATCTTCAATTGTAATTTTTAATCCTGAGTTTAAAAGAGCTGACTCTTTTAATCTTTCAGAAATTGCGTGAAATGAAAATACAGTTTCACTGAACATTTTTTTGTCAGGTAAAAAATTAATTGTTGTTCCAGTTTTTAAACTTTTACCTACAACTTTAAGATCACTTGCTAGTTTTCCACCATCTTTAAATGAAATCTCGTGTTTTTTACCTTCACGATATACTGTTACTTCAAAAGATTTTGATAGTGCATTTACAACTGAAGAACCAACACCATGTAGTCCCCCTGCAGTTTTATAACCGTCTCCACCAAATTTACCACCTGCGTGTAAAATTGAAAAAATAACTTCTGGAGTTGATTTTTGCATTTGTTTATTAAATCCTACCGGAACACCACGACCATTATCTTTAACCGTGATTGAATTATTTTTTTCAATAATTACATCAATTTCTGTACAATATCCAGCTAACGCCTCGTCTATTGCATTATCAACAATCTCTCAAACTAAGTGGTGTAATCCACGAGAGTCTGTTGAACCGATATACATCCCAGGACGTTTTCTAACGGCATCTAACCCTTCTAATACCTGAATTGAATCATCAGAGTATGTAGATTTCTTTTTTGCTACTTCAGCCATTGTTGTTCTCCTAATCTACAAATATATATAACATAAAAAAATAGACATTTTTGTTTTTTAATCAAATGTCTATTTTTTTTGAGTTTTTTGTTTATTTGTTATTGATAATAATGATAAATTAAATTTCTATTATTAAATATATTATATATACGCAATAATATATGACTATTCTAGGCCAACAAGATATCTAACTGATCTTGTGAAGTTTAAAATATCTGTATTAATGTTTTTAGCAACAAAATCAATTATTCTTTCATCAGATGTTGCAAAAGCATTTCTAACTATTGAAAGTTCACCTTGATAATTTGAAGTTTCTGCTGTTCTACAAACAACAATACCCTCATCTTTGATTGCAAGACCATGGAAAGTAATGTGATTTCTTTTACGTGTAGTTTCTAAAAGACTATCTACAAACCCTTCACTAAACATTTTTTCTGCTTGACCATCTTGGCATTCGTCGTCAACAAAGAATTTTGTGTTGAATTCTTCATTGTCAGTTTGAAATATTTCTTCACGAGCTGTTCCCGTAATTAAACTAACACCTTTATATTTTTTTACAATTTCATCATTCTTTCACAATAGACTGTATGTGTTAATAACTTTTTTAGATTTAGTTTCTAAACCTTTCTTTCTATTCTCTGAAAGTATTTTTCATGATACACGTTTTAATATTACTGATTGAGATTGGAAAACCAATTCCTTACCTTTGTAATCAAAAGTTGCTGTATTTTTATTAAATGGCAGAGAAAATAAATCTACGTCTTCATAAAAACTAAATGCATCTCATTTTTTAGAATTTTCAAAAATTAATTTCGGATGAATAATGTTTAATTCTTTAAATTTTAATCCTTCAATATTTAATATTTTGTCAAATGATTTTTTATATATATTTGCTAAATCAAGTGAATTGATATATTTTCTAATTTTTGTAGTTGTTTTTGCCAATGTAATAAACGACAGAATTAACAACGCTCCTACAACAACTGTAGATATTCCTAAGATTGGAAGAATAATGTGTAAATTATCTTTCATTTCTTGGACAATGGCTACAAATGGAAGTGTTGAAACTAGTACTGAAAATAAAATGCACAATATAATTATTAATGCGATCATAACTCTTGACCCTTTTACTAGTTTTCTTAATTCAGTAAAATCTACTGATTGTTCTAATTGTTTTTTAATATACTCTAAACTCATAAATTCCTTTTTTTGTATTGTAAATATTCTACAACTATTTCTTAATAATTTGTTTTATTTTAGAAGCAATTAAATCTGCCCCTGTTGCATTGAATTCATAATATGGAATTATTATGTCCGCATGTTGTATTGAAGGTTTGACAAATGCTTGGTGCATTGGTTTAACTGTTAATAGGTATTGTGTGATAACGTCTTCCATCGTTCTTCCACGTTCTTTAATATCTCGCGACAAACGTCTTATAAATCTAATATCACCTTCTGTTTGGATATATAACTTTATATCTGCCAACTCTCGGAGCTCTTTAAAATGCAACGCTAGAATACCATCTACAATTAATACTTTTCCCGGTTTGATTGTTGATGATTCTTTCTTTCTATCATTTTTTTCAAAGTCATAAATTGGAACTTGAATCGGTTTCCCTTCTTTAAGTGTTTTGATATCTTTTATTAATTTCTTTATATCAATCGCATTAGGGTGGTCGAAGTTAACAATTTTTCTTTCTTCTAACGGCAAGTGTGTTAGTGTTGCATAATATGAGTCCATTGATATAAAGGCTGCATTTTCCGAGGCGATTGAGTTTGCTAGAGAATTCGATATGGTACTCTTACCCGAACCAGATCCTCCTGCAATTAATATTACATTCATGTTTACCTCAATATATTTCACTTTAATTATATTACAAGCGCAATATAAATTATAATATATTAAGAATAAGGAGCAAAAAAAATGGCTAAAATATTATATTTAAATGGTAGTCCCATTCCAAAAAACAATTCAAAATCTCATGCGATTGCAACAAAATTTATTGATGAGTACCAATTATTAAATCCAAAAGATGAAATAATTGTTAGAGATTTGAATGAACTAAACGTACCAATCCTAACTTCTAAAAATATGTCAACATTCTGAGAAACATCAGATACATATATAAATGAATTACTTTCAGTTGATAAATTAATTATTAACGTACCAATGATTAACTTTAGTATACCTACTATAGTTAAAAATTGACTTGACCTAGTTTGTCTTGCGAATAAAACTTTCACATACAAATATGTGAAAGAAACAAACGAAACTGGTTTAGTTAAAAACATTAAAAGCGCATTAATTATCAATACAACAGGTGGGACAATTGAAAAATACCCATTTGCTAATATTGATGGTCAACTAAAAAGCATATTTAACTTTCTAGGTATTAAAAACATTGATTCAATCAACGTTCAAGGTTTAAAAATGACGCCTAAATCTGAGTGACAAATTGCTGATTTGTTAAAAGATCTTGATTCTGAAATAAAGAAAAAAGTAACTAAGTTTTAAAACAAAAAATAGAATTTGAAATTCTATTTTTTTATTATTTAATTAGAAGTTATATGGGTAGTTAGTTTTCAAAAAACTCTTTCAACCTGGATTTGGTGAATGATTTGGATAGATTTTTCAAAATTGTTTTTGCGCTTCTTCATAACTATCAGCTATTATATTTTTGCTTCTAACCATGTACATAAACACCAATGAAGCACTTCTATTTATCCCTCATAAGCAATGTACATAAACTTTCTTGGTGTCTACATTATTTTCAATTTCATTAACAGCTTTTCTAACAAGATTTATATCCAAATTATATGGATAATCTTCAAAACTAACATAGGTTACCTTGCCTGTTTGATTAAATTTTACTTCATTATCTCCAATGTACATTTCTTCTGCACATGAAATTATTAATTCACTATCTCTTGGCGCGGATTTTCTGTCACCTAAATATAGGTTATTAATTATCATTTTCATCCCCATTATTAAATCTCCTTGATTAATTTTATAATTTCTAAAAATTGTATTTCTTTATCTAGTTGAATATTAACCACATAATTTATTATTTCAACATCATATTCAACATTATTTATAGCAACTTTATAAAGTCCGTTTTTAACCTTAAAACCGCTGCTAATTAGTTTATATTTTTTGTTTTCATTTAATACCTCAACTCTAAAGTTGTAACCCATTACACTTTTGAATTTTTCAAATTTAGATGAAATTAAATATTCTTTAGCTTTAGTTGTAGAAATTTTAGCTTCTCTTTCAAAAATTATTACATTTTCTTTTCCAAATATTTCAACTAATAAACCAGAGTTACCTTGTGCTTTGTGTCCAAACTTAATATCAGATCCAACCACAATTTTTTTAACACATAGATTATTTTTTAAATAATCTAAGAAATCATTTGCTGTTGTAGCAATGGTTGCATCATTTATTTTCAACTCGAATATGTAATCTGGATTAAATTGGGCACATATTTTTTCATTTTTCAATTCATTTGAAAAAATGTTAAATGTATCTTTCAATGGGTTTATTTTCTTTTCAAAAGTAAAAATTGAAAAAGAATAACCTAAATCAGCAGCTATTTCTTTTGTTTTATAAATAACTTTTTGATGTATTGGGTGTAGCCCATCAAAGTTACCAATACAAATTACATTTGAATTATTTTTAAATTTAAATTCATCATTTTTTTGAAGAATTGTTTTGATTATATTATTCGCCATACAGTTCCGCTTTTTGTGCAATTGTCATATTGGTATCATTTTGTTCTCAAAGGCCTCGTTTGCATTTGTAAATACCCTTTGCAACCCTTGTGTATATAGCAAGCACTTCATTATTTGAGTTACTTAAAAAGATTGTTTCTTCTTTTGCATTAATTTTTATAGACTTTCCATGGTAAATGTCTTTTGTATTTTTATATTCATAGATTGGATATTCATTTAATATTAGGCCTTGATATGTTGTGAAAATGTTTTCTAACCTAACGTCATTTAAGTTTGTTGAGTTTTTGATTTCAAATTTACCTGATTTAGTCCTGTGAAGACGCGCAACATATCCAATTGTGTTTAGCTCTTTTGCAATATCTAATGCAAGTGATCTAATATACGTTCCTTTAGAACAATTGGCAGTAAGTGAAATTTGATTTGTTTCAGTATTATAATTGTCCAATTTTAGACTAAAAATTGAAACTTCTCTTGGTTTAACTTCGGGTGCTTCTTTGTTTTGTCTTGCGTATTCGTATAATTTTTTTCCATCAATTTTAATTGCACTATAAAGTGGTGGAATTTGTTGATACATATAACCATTATATTTTTTAACCACTTTTTCAATTGTACTTTTTGTAATTTTGAACGGTTTTTGAGATTCAATTATTTCACCCTCCGAATCTAATGTAGCAGTTGTTTCAAATAAATTAATAGTAAACTCATACTCTTTGTTCGAAGACAAGAAAAAATCAGATGCTTTCGTAGCTTGGTTAATCAACACAACCATTAGCCCACTCGCAAGTGGATCTAACGTTCCAGAATGCCCAACCTTATCAAAGTTGAACCTTTTCTTTATTGTTTGGACCAAATCATTTGAAGTCATTCCTTTAGGTTTATTTATTAAAAAATATCCTGAATTCGTTTTCATATGTTTATTATCTTACAATTAAAAGAAAAAAGATATACGAATATATCTCTATTATTTAAGTCAACAAGTTTTAATGTTTGTTCTATTTTCTTTTACTTTTTAATTTGGCTCTCTGCATTTTTTTGTATCTTACAGTCGCAATTTGTTTGATTTTTTCAACCTCAGTTGAATTGTCGTGTAGGTTTTTAATGATGACATCTCTGTCTTCGTTTTTGTGAACTTCATAATTAAACATACCTTTTACGGCCGTAGTTGAAATTATATTAATTCTCATTTCAGGATCAATTAAGAATAATTCTCGTTCAATTGGTGTTCACTCCATTACTGGCATCGTTATCATCAGCATATCTGTGTGTATGTAATTACCATTAATATGGTTAATTCCATTTCAGTGTAAAACATCATTTTGATAACCTAATTTAAATAATTTAGTATTGATTTCTTTTGATTGTGTTGTATTGATAACATATGTTGAAATTTTGAATTTAGGGTATGACATGTTTGTTGCAAACCCTGAAGATAAAATTAACACTAAAGATGCAAACAATGATGGTCCTACTATGAATCTAGCTTTGATTCCGACCATTGCACCAGTTGATAGTCCAGTTCCGTCATATCCATTTAAACAAGCACCAATTACCATTTCTTTAAAGACATTATCTTTAATATCTATCCCTAATGAATAATTACTTGTTTTAAAAGATTCAAGCACCGCAAATACAACTTGATCAACATTTTTATATAGCTCTTCCCCAGTTGGGATAAATGAAGAAAGTAAATCATTTAACATGACACCGTTTTCAGTTACAAGTATATTTGGATCTGTTGTTACATACGTTCTAACAATGTTTTCTAATAGTTTAGGACTATTACTTCAATCTTGTGAACCATTTAAAATAATATCAATCTTTATATCACCATTTATTGCAGCAATTGGCATAACAGAAGTGTTTAACAATATAACAACAAATAATATACACAAGTTAATATTTTTGTTCAGACCACCTACTGGCTTTTTGAATTTTCTGCTTAAATATACTGATACAAAATCTAACCCACCAGTTGATGATCCAAGTCTATAAACAATTGAATAAGAAAATCCCAACATCAATCCTGCAATTAAGGCAAAGATAAATAATCAGTGGGCATTGTTTCAAGAAACTCCATTACCATTTAACAACTGATAGTTAACAATGAAGTTGAAGTCAGTTGGGTTTATATATGGTATATTTTGAATAATCTGGTCAAACGCAATTTGAAGACCAATGTACAAGACGGTTAGCAATGTAAATTTTTTACCAAGCTTCATAAACCCAAATACAATTAATGGAATATTTATTGCAAAGTAGTATACAAAGTAAAATGATGATTGCATCTTAATACTATCAGATGTAAGTATTGAAAAGAACCTAGCAAAAGCCCCCACTCCAGCAGGATACAACCCTGTTTTACCAGTTATGGAGATGAAGTAGTCAAATGTAATTGTTACAAGCAATGCACACAATGCTACTTTCATTAAATCAAAAACAAATTTATTTCTCATGTAATGTTTCATCAAAAGTGTTTTTTCACGTCTTGATAACATTTGTGATTGAAAAACTTCTAAGTCTTCACTATTGATTACAAGTGATTCGTCATCCAGTGTACTAGTATCTTTATTTATTTTAGATTGTTTTAGGCGTTTACTTAATTGTTTGATTTCGTCTTTATCAATTACTTCATCAGCAGAAACAATACTATTTGTTTCTTCTAACATAACTAAAATTTCTTCAGTAACTGCTCCGTCGGCTGAATCTTTCTCATCTGAAATTTTGATTATGTCTTTTTCTGTTTTCATAAAAATGTCTATTTCATTTCCTTCATTTTTTCTTTTGCAGCTTCAGCAATACCTACGCCAATATTAGAATCTCTATTTTTATTTTTTTGTCTATGCAATATTAATTCTCTTAATACGTCAGAATCAAATTCGTTCTTACCCGATTGTTTAGCTTTTTCAATTATCTCAGCTTCCAACTTATCTTGTGGGTCAGTTCAAGAATTATTTTTCATATTGTTATTTTGTACACGAGCATTTTTAAGGATACTGTTTATATCATTTTTATTAACTGATCTAGCTGTATAGACATTATCTGATAAATTAATTTTTGGAATACTTGCTGGATTTTTTTTCTTCGCAATTTCTACTTCAAATGATTTTTTCAATTTCAAATACCTATCTAGAAAGTATCTATCCTTTAAAAAGTTATCAATGGTTTGTTCACTTACTTCTGGTTCACCAACCAACATTAAATCGACGAAAGCGTCAATTACTAATGTTTTCATTAATTCATCTTTTTCGTCTTGTCTCATGATGTTCCTTATTTATTTATATCTATATTTATTTTTATTGATCCAACCAATTGTTGATCGTAGTCATCTCTTTCGATATCAACAATTACATACGAATTGTTTATTCTATCTGGACTACCAATTTTTATTTCTTGGTTTACCTTGTTTTGGGTTTCGATATTAATATCTAAAGTTAGTCCGTTATCTAACACAACTTTTACAAAGGCAATTATTGTTTTAAATGGTGACTTAATCTTCTCTAAGTAAAAAGTTAAATATTTAATAAACTCATTTTTTAATAACGTTCTAGCTATTTTGGCATCTTGAATTATTTCATGAGTTTTAGTGTTTGTTATATAGAAGTTAGGATGTGTAAGCAATGATACAACTAAGCTCTTATCTGAAATAACCACACCATTAAAAGAATAATAATCTTTGTTTTCACATTTCAGCGCGATTTGTTTTGCAATAAACTTAGAATAATTTTCAATTGTTAATTTTTTTGACTTAGGATTTGAACGAGTTGATTTGTTCAACAAGATATTTGATGGAGATATTTGTATTGAATCTAAATACCTTTTCTTATTTGCTCAAAATTTAGATGTCGACGACATTTCAGACTTTGATTCAGATAGGACATCATTTGATCTCGATCAATCCATTAATACAAATTCAACTGCAACAGGATTTAGTCTTTTGCTATCTGTGATAAACAGTGATGGACCCATTCCTGAAATTAAGTAACTTGCATTACTGTGGAATTTTTTAATTCATTCAGTGTCATAAAAGTAAAATAAGTCATTCACCACTTCTACTTCCATATCGTTTAAATCATTGAAATCAATGTTGATATCAAGTGCTAATAAGTTCATCAATTTAATGATTACATACTTCATTTTGTTTGTTGCTTCAAGAATTCTAATGTGATGTAGCGGGTCATTTTCTCATGATAACATTGCATTAGAATAGACAATCTTAAGGGCCATAAAGTCAATTGAAGATTTTCTTGCAATTTGAGCTAACACCCCAGCTTCATTATCGATGATATCGATACTGTAACCAAATTTTGAAATCATTTCTTTGAATTGGTCTGAATTATAAATTAGAGTATCTGCAGTTCCTACAACCCCTTCATTCATTCCAATTTTGAAATTTTTTATTTTAGATATGTAGTCGTTTGTAAATGAATAGTTTTCTGGTTCATTTAACATTTGTCCGTATTTAACATCTTCAAAAACCGTTAAGTCTGAATCACGATATATAAAGTTAGAACCAAAAACAACATCACCTGTTTTAAAATTTTCATTTGTTGAAAGTGCAATATCAATATTTAATATCAATTCAAGTTTTGGAAATTTCTCAGTTACATATGTTAAAGCCATTGCGGCATTAGCTTTACCAATTCCAGTTGTGATTAAAATGTATTTGATACCTTTATATGAAACTTGTTGAATAGCAACATTTTTTCATCAGTATTTTTTTTCTAATTTAAAACCTTCAAGAATTCTTTCATTCAATTCGAAGTATGTTGTTGAGATTATCCCGATCATGTTTACCTACAATTAATTACATTAATTATACTTAATAAATAATGTAATTAATTGTAATTAAAGGAATAAAAAGAAAAAATGAATATAATTCATTTTTAAATATCATTTTTGATGATTGAAATTATGATTGAAAAATTATTTTCAACAGTACCATTAATAAACTCACCGATGTGTTGTTTGCTTTTTGTTGAAGCAATTACCATTAACTCCATCTCACGTTCAGCAATTAGACCAATTAAAGACCCCACAGTCACAAGTTCAATTAAGTGATTTTTTTCTGAAAAGATTGGATCGCTTTTAACAAGTACGCCATATTCTAAGAAATGTAATCAACCATATCCTGTAATCTTTGCATCTATTATTTTGTATTCTCTTACAACTTTTTTGATAATATCTGAAATTTTATCTCCAGTTTTTAAATAAACAATAAGGTCTAAACCCTTTTCTCTTAGTTCCATGCTTGTACCTACCCTTCTGAATCAAATAAATCTTTTCTACGTTTTGTATATCTTTCTTTCTTAATCTTAGCAATACTTTCTTTAATATGTTTTCTTCTAACATCTTTTTTAAGTTTTTCTATTTCAGCTTTTCTTTTTGATTTGTAACCAGGTTTAATTTTTCCACCCTTAAACTTATTAATTATTTTTGCTTGTTCAATATCAAATTTTGTATTGGTAGGTTTTGTATGTTGTTTTTTTTGTCTAACCTTAATGTCAACAATTTGGCCTTCAGATACTTTCATATTACTAAATTCAATATTCATTTCTTTTAGTTTGTCTACTAAGTTTTGGTTTTGTGAATTAAATAAAACATAACTTTCACCCAAGTATTTATTTCTACCTGTTCTACCACTTCGGTGAATGTAGTATTCAAGTTCGTTTGGTAGATCGACAGAAATTACGTGACTTACCCCATCAATATCAATACCACGAGCAGCAATATCAGTTGCCACAATTCATTTGAATTCCATGTTTTGGATTCTTTTTTGCATATTGGTACGCTGTCTTGGATCTAATCCAGCATGGAGTTCACCAATATTTGTAATTCCAAATTCTTTTAATCAACCAATCACTATTGGAACTTGTTGCTTTGTGTTAACAAAAACAAGACAAACATACGGGTTTATTTGATTCATAAGTATTTTAAATATTAGCTTATTTTCTTTATTTCGAGTTCAAATTAATATATTTTTGATGTTGACGTTCATTGGGTTTTCTTTAACAACATTAATGAACGTTGCTTCAGTAAAGTACTTCTTCAAAAATGGCTTCAACTCTTCTTTCATTGTTGCTGAGAACAACGAAACTTTTGCATTATTGTTTATTTTTGAAATTAGGAAATCCACGTCTTCGATGAAACCTAGATCAAAAATCATATCGCACTCATCAATCACAACACTTGTAGCTGTTGTGATTTTTAAATGTCTATCTTCATATAGTCTTTTAAGTCTTGTTGGAGTACCCACAACAATTGTTGGTTGTACTTTTAAATTATTAATTTGTGAATTTAACTCTTCTCCACCAATTAATAATTGAGCTTTAATTTCTGGATTAAATTTAATGATTTGTTTTACGTTCGCAAATATTTGTCTAGCCAATTCACGAGTTGGGGTAATAATTACACATTGTATTTTTGCAAGATTTTCAAAATCAAAATTATTCATTATTGGTAAAAGAAAAGAATGGGTTTTCCCTGTACCAGTTTGAGATTGCGCAATTACAGATTCTTTTTTGTTTAATAACGGAATTACTTTTTGTTGAATTAATGTCGGGCTCTCAAATTTTAATTCATCTAGTGAATCATTAATAAATTGTTTAAACTCGTAATCTGTAAATTTCATTTGGCCTCCTATAGTTTATCTAGATAATCTTCACCCTTTTCAACTTCTACTTTTGAAAGGTTTAAATAATCTCATTGTCTTAATACTTCATATACAGCAACAGTTACTGTGTTTGATATGTTTAGACTTCTACCAATATCAACCATCGGTAATCTAAAACAATTTTCTTTGTTTTGTTTCAAAATATTTTTATCAATTCCTGTTGATTCTTTTCCAAACATCAAGAAAATTTCATCGTTTGTTTGTTTAAAGTCAAAATCAGATATTGGTTTTTTACCATATCTTGTTAAGCAAAATATTTTAGGGTTTTTATTTTTTTCTTGAAAATCAGTTCAGTCATCATATCTAACATATTCGCAACCTTCAAAGTTGTTAGCTGAACTTCTTGCAAAATTTCTTTTATCAAATACAAAACCGAATGGCTCTATTAAATGAAGTTTGACATCAGTTAATGCACATGTTCTCATAATTGAACCGACATTGCTGTGAATTTCTGGTTCAAATAAAATAACATTTATTTTTCTACTCATTTCCATTTTCCTCTAAAAAATTTATAAGTTCATTAACAGCCAGTTTTCTGTGACTATGTTCAACTTTAAAATCATATCCAAGTTCTGCAAATGTTTTCCCTTCTCCACCGTTTGGTGCAAAGATAAAATCATATCCAAAACCCGTTTCACCTTTAATTGTTTTTGTAATCACACCATCAATTCTCCCGTTAAATATTTTTTCAATATTTTTTTCAGGATCATAGTATGCAACCACTGTTCTCATTGAAGCTTTATTTATTTTAGCTTCAAGATTATTTTCTTTTAGTTTATCTATAATCTTTTCACATAATTCTAAATCTGAAAAACCCTCACCAGCTCACCTAGCAGAATAAACACCAGGGAAATTACCTAATGCTTCAATAAAAAGCCCAGAATCGTCTGAAATCACAGTTTGGTTGATTAAATTAGCAAATGTCTTTGCCTTAATCATCGCATTCTCTTCTAATGTAATTCCAGTCTCTAAAATATCAAGACTATCATCGTGGTCTTTAATAGATTTAATATTGTAGCTAGACATTATACCTTTGAAGTTATTTATCTTACCTTCATTAGTTGTAGCTATTCAAATTGTTTTTGATTTCATGGAATGATTATACTTTATAATTTGGTTGAGGAATAAAATGATGGACGGATTTACAAATAAGGTTGAACTTATAAATGAAGTTGTTAAAAAAACTTCTAAGAAGTTAACTTCAGTTTATTTAAATAAACAAAATGAATTTGTCTTTTTAAAAGAATTAACAAAAATAGATTCACCCATTTTTGTTAAGCCAATTGATTTCTCTTTTGAAAATGAAATTATGACATCAACATTTCCATTCCTAAAATCTTATAAAGATATTAGTCATTTTAAGATTGATAAAAACATTGTCGAACTGGTTTCAGACGGAATCAAATCAATACGCGAAGTTGAAATTAAAAATTTAGAATTATTTAATCATTTGAATTATTTACAATGATTTATCAATCACATCAAAGAACCTCTGTTCCCTATTGATTTAGATTTGAATATTTTTGTAGAATTAGATGAATTAGAATACATTTTATCTCACAATGACTTGGTTCCTGGAAATATTCTTTTCAATGGTTTAGACGACATCAAATTAATAGACTACGATTTTGTTTCATACAACAATATATATTTTGATGTTGCGAGTTTTATATGCGAAACACTAAACGATGATGAAGACTTAATTAAATATTTTATAAATATTTCAATCAAGAAAGGATTAATAAAAGAAAAAAGAATATTAAATCTTGAAATAAAATATCAAGATATTCTTTGATCGCTTTGAGCAAACTACATGTTTGAAGTAACTGGAGATAAAATATTTCAATCAATTTGTTTTGACAAAAAAGAAAGACTAAACAATCGTTTAGTCTATTAATTATTATTCAATTTTTGTTTCTTCTTTTGTTTCAATTTTTACAGGACTAGTTGTATCCGCTTCTTTTTCAGCACATAGAATTAATATTCCACCAATTAAGTTTGTTATTATTCCAAAAACTCCATTTACAACATATCTACTTGTAGATTTAGATTTTAATTCTTTTGCTGAAAAAACAATACTAATTATGCTTAAAACAGAATACACCAACATAAGTATCAACATAAATATAAGGACGACAAATCCACCAATTATATTGGCACCCCCATCATTACCTGTATCATTACCAAAAAGTAACAAAAGCGGAAACACAGTAAAAAGAAATAAAAACCCAAAAATAGCTAAAGCTATTGAGTTCATTGCGATGTTAATGATACATCCAATTTGATATAGTCCATCAAATTTATGTTTGTTTTTCATAATAATCCACCACCTTTTATTAATTAATATTATTATATATTATCTTTATCTTTTTGCCTCTCTAGCTCTTCTTTCTTATTAAGCGCATCAACCAATTCAGCTTCTTGTTGTAATTTTGATTGAACCTTACTATTTAAAATATTTAATATTTTTTGATCGTGTTCTTGTTGTGCTTGCAACTTATATTCATGCATTTCATGTCTTTTAACTTTTTTAATTTCTTTTGCGGATAAAGACTCTTTGTTTTCTTCTTTTCTTTTTAGAATTTCAGTCATTTCTTCTTCTTCTTTATACTCAAGGTTAACAACATATCAAGACAACATTGTTCCAATAATTGTTCCAACAGCACCTGAAGCAAGTGATATTAAAAATCTAAATATAACTTCTTTACCGCCCGTTCCTTTAAATACTTGACCAGTATAAAAGAATGCCACATAAATTGAAAAGAACGCAATTGAAAATAAAAATATATCTGCTTTACAAATTTTTAAAAAATAAAATGACAACGCTGATATTGTTGATGTTATTAAAACAATGATTGTAGTTATTGCTCTAAACAATTCACCGTTGCTTCCGATTGTCACTTCTACTGAAAAGCTAAAATCATAACCAAACAATAATCACATAATAATTCCTGGAATTAAAACACCTACTGCAATTGCCAATGTTACTCAACCAAAGTCAGTAATTAATTGTCTATCTCGTAACTCAACTGTGTTCAGTGTCTTTTCTTTTCTTCTTTTTAAGTTCATGTAAATAATACCTTTTATAAAATTATATAAAAAAAAGCAACCAAAGGTTGCAATTAGTTTTCTTTTGGAGCGGGTGAAGGGAATCGAACCCTCACAGTCAGCTTGGAAGGCTGAAGTTCTACCATTAAACTACACCCGCATATAAATAAATATAAACAACACTAAATTAGTTGTCAACATTTATTAATTGAATTATTTTCTTAATTCTAATTTTTTGATAATTTCTTTGTAACGTTTTACATCACAGCTCAATAAGTAATTTAATAATCTTCTTCTTTGAGCAACTTTTTTAAGTAAGCTTCTTCTTGATGTAATATCTTTTTTGTTTTCTTTTAAGTGATCAGCTAAGTTTGCGATGTGTCCAGTTAAAATTGCGATTTGCACTTCTGTCTTTCCAGTATCTTTTTGGTTTGAACCAAATTTCTTAACCAACGTTTCTTTATCTTTTTTTGAAACCATTGTATACCCCTATTTATTTTACGTTTTATACAAAGCTATATTCTTTCATGGGTTTTAATAATAACAATGTATAAATACCTTAAAATTATATACCAAATTAGATTAAATTTGAAATTAAAAAATGGTTTTAAAGTTATGCAATTCACTTTTAATTTTTGGATAACTATATAAAATAACTCAAAAGGGATAATTATGGTTGTTTTAGATAAAGATACAAAGCAAAAAGTTAAAGATATTATCAAAGATAACTCTGGTTAGTTTGGAGCAAAACCTACATTACAAGGTTATCTTTATTTACTTGTTTGCGTGGTATTGTTCCTTACTCTTTTGGGTCCTTGTTTGTTAATTATACTTTTTAACATTATTCCACTTAATGAAGATTATGATTTAAGCCAACTTAATACAATGATATTTTTTGTTATATTTTTACCAGTATTATTTGCTTGGTTATTCATTTTTTGAAGAGCAATTTATCACCTAACAAGGTTAAATGTTAAGCAAGGTGAAAAGCTTGCCGAATTATTAAGCCCAACTGCAAAAGAAATTATTGAACAAAAACACAGAAATATAAAAGTGTTGCACGTTAATTTAAACAACTATAGTGGGTCTAAAATTGAATATGAATATTCAAGTAATAAGTTTTGAGTTGATATTGATAAAGTTGTACATAAAAAATCAAAGCACTCAGGTAAGAATGCAGTTGATGACGTTGGTACTGGAGCTTCTGTAGTTGGTTCTATTGCCCTATCTGTTTTATTTGGTGATGCACCAGATTTTTTTGGCACTAGAGAACAAAAAAAATATATAACTACACATACTTCAGCAAGTGTATCAACAAACAAATTTAACTTGGTTGGTGACTTCTCATTTAAAAAAGGAACTTCCACTGGTTTAGAGAAAGCCAATACTGAGTCGATTGAATTCAATGAAATATATGCAGTTGAGAAAAACGATACAAAAAATACATTTTTATTTTTCACACCAAAAAATATTGAACTATTAATTACTAACAATGATTTATTTGCAAAGAAATATTTCACAGTTAATAACACTAGCGTTAAATATGAAAAATACAAAGAGCAAGGAGTTACTGGTTTTTCAAAAAGTGATATCTTGCAATATGAAACAGACGATCGTCGTAAGAAAAAACTGGCCAATTTCGCATGTAGACTTTTAGAAAGTGCGATTGAAATTTCACTAAGTGAGTTAAATCAAATTGCTAAATGTTCTAAAATTTTAGAAATATAAAAAGTGCTCTAAAAGCACTTTTTTACATATTGTTCATTACTTCAATCCCAATTAAATCAAATGAATTTGATAATACTTGATGAACTGCAGAAACTAAATTTAGTCTTTGATCTCTCAATTCCTTATCTTCTGTTTCAAATATTTTTACATCTGAATAATATGAATGAAATCTTCTTGCTAGGTTTTGGATAAACTCACATATTATATTTGGTAATCTCGATTCAGCTGAATAGTTAACTTCTTTTTCGAATGAATCAATCAACATTATCAATTCTTTTTCTTTTGTTTCAACCAATAGTTCAGCTTTTGAGGCGTTGAACTCTCACCCTTCTGCTTTAGCTTTTTCTAAAATTTTAAAACTTCTTGCCGTTGCATATTGTGCATAGTAAACTGGGTTTGTTGAGTTTTTTTGAACCGCAACATCAAGATCAAAGTCCATATGTGATGATGGTGTCTTGCTTAACAACATGTATCTTACGGAGTCTTTACCTACCATTTCGACTAAATCTATTAATCAAATTGCAGTTCCCTTACGTTTCGACATTTTAAATTCTTCACCATCTTTCATCAATCGAACCATTTGAATCATATCGATATCTAATGCATTGAAATCATGTCCTAACAATGCTAAACCAGATCTAACTCTATTAATATAACCATGGTGATCTCCACCTCAAAAGTTTACATATTTATTTGCTTTTGATCTGTTGAATCTAACATGGTGACAAGCCAAGTCTGGAGTTATATAAGTGTAATCGCCATTTGATTTTTTAAGAACCCTATCTTTGTCATCTCCAAATTCAGTCGTCTTCAATCAAAGTGCACCTTCTTGTTCAAAAATTTTTCCTTTGCTTTTATAAACGTCTAATGTTTTTTCAATAATATTTTTATCGTACATTTCTTGTTCACTTGTAAACAAGTCTATTCCAACACCAAAATCATGGAGTTGTTGCTTAATTGCTATCATAAATAATGTAATCGATTCAGATTTAAATTTCTCATGAACTGTGCTATCGTTTATTTTGTTATCTTCTGATATGTCAAATTTAATATATTTATCACCAAATTTATCAAGTAATTGTTTCGCAATTTCAATATACATATCACCACCATACATTTCTTCTGGTTTGTTAACTGGAGAATTTAATAAGTTTTTATAGTGGAAAAATAAAGTACATGCAGATATGTTAATTTGATTACCTGCATCATTTGTATAATATTCTGTTTCGACGTCGTATCCAGCAAACTTAAGTGTTCTTGCAACAGAATCACCAATTGCTCCATTACGTGCGTGCCCTACGTGTAAATACCCTGTAGGATTAGCTGATACAAGTTCTAAATTGTATTTAAAGTTTCTTTTTGAAGATGAACCATACTTTTTTTTCTTTGTGTTTACTTCAACTAGAATTTCTCTATTTAAAGACGAGTCTAAAAACATATTAATAAATCCTGGTCCTGCAATTTCAACTTTACTAAATACGTTTTCTTTTGATAGATCAGAAACTATTAATTCAGCTAATTCTCTAGGTTTTAAATTATTTGCTTTAGAATTAATCATTGCAAAGTTTGTTGCAAAGTCACCTTTTGACGCATCTCTTGTTTTTTCGATAATAACATTTCCAACTAACTTATGTTTTTTGATAACCATATTTAGTGTTTCGTTAATTTTTTTAATGTATATACTCATATTTTGTCTCCAACTTAATTAATTTAATTTTATAGTTTTTTATAAAATTTTATACCCCAAACTAAATTTTCAAATTTATTGGAATAAAAAAAGTCAGAAATTTCTGACTAATTTGTTGTTTGTTTTGTGCCTTCTTTCTTTTTAAACATTGGAAGTTCAGTTGTGTATTCAGATATTTTTGTACCGAAAACAATTTCATATACTTCTTCATATTTTTTAGCAAATTTTATTTCTAAGTTATCTTTTACAATTTGTGGAATTTCATCTAAATCTTTTTCGTTTTGAGATGGGATTACAATAGTTTTTAATCCCGATCTATGCGCAGCAATAGATTTTTCTTTTAATCCACCAATTGGTAAGACAAGTCCTCTAAGTGTAACTTCACCAGTCATACCAATTTCTCTTGACACTTTTTGGTTAGTTAGTGAAGAGATTATAGCTGTAGTGATTGCAATACCCGCACTTGGTCCATCTTTTGGAACAGCACCTTCTGGTACGTGAATATGTACATCATTTTGTTGGAAAACTTCTTTTGGGATTTGGAAACGTTTATAGTTTGCTTTTACAAAATCATATGCAATAGTTGCAGACTCTTTCATAACATCACCTAGTTTACCAGTTAAAACAAGGCCACCTTTACCTGGGAAGTGTGTAACCTCAATTGGTAGAATGTCTCCACCATATTGTGTGTACGCTAAACCAGTAACTACACCAGCTTCTGATTTTTCCGCTTGTTTACTGTGTTCAAATATACGTTTTTTTAATAAGTCATTAATCACTTCTGGAGTTACTGTCATTTCTGTTAATTCATTTTTCAATTTTTTAACAATGAATTTTCTAGCAACTGCCGCAATCAATCTCTCTAGTTGCCTTACACCAGCTTCTCTTGTGTAATATTTAACCATTTCTTCAATTGCTTCTTTTTTAAATTTAAGTTCTTTTGTAGTAATGTTAAATTCTTTTAAAGCTTTTGGAATCAAATGATTTTTTGCAATTTCAATTTTTTCAATTTCCGTATAACTAGACAACTGAATGATGTCCATTCTATCATATAGTGCTTCTGGTATGTCACCTGGGTAGTTTGCAGTTGCGATAAATGCAACATTTGATAAGTTATACTCTTCTTCAATAAAGTGATCAGAGAATTGTGAATTTTGTTCTGGATCTAACACCTCTAACATTGCTGCTGTAGGATCACCTTTTTGATCTGAACCCATTTTATCAATTTCATCCAATAAGAACAACGGATTTAGAACTTTAGCTTTTTTCATTCCACGGATAATTCTTCCTGGCATTGCCGCTACATAAGTTTTTCTGTGTCCTCTAATTTCGGCATCATCACGTATTCCACCAAGAGATACTTTTACGTATTCTCTGTTCATTGCTTTAGCAATTGATTTAGCTAGTGATGTTTTACCAACTCCTGGAGGACCAACCAATGTAATGATTTGCCCTTTTACACTTTGTGTATTTTTTCTTACCGCAAGATATTCGATGATTCTTTCTTTAACTTTTTCAAGACCAAAGTGATCTCCATCTAATACTTTTTGAGCATGTTCAAGGTCAAAGTTGTCATCTGATCTTTCATATCAAGGAATGTCCATCATTCAATCAATGTAATTTCGTAAAACGTTAGCTTCTTGAGAAGAAGCGTGCATACCCTCTAATTTTGAAATTTCTTTTAATAATCTTTTTTTAATATGTTCTGGAAAAGGTTCTTCTTCAAGTCTTTTTTTGTAAGCGTTCAGCTCATTTACTTCACCATCCAAGTCGCCAAGTTCTTCCTTTATTACTTTTAATTTTTCTCTTAAGTAATATTCTCTTTGTTGTTCATCGACATTTGATTTTATTTTTTTAGTTATATCTGTGTCGATTTCTGAAGTACTTTTTTTCTCAATTAATAGTTTTGTTATTATTTCCATTCTTTTAATTGGATCAAATTCTTCTAATAATTCTTGTCTTTTTGAAACTCCAATAAATGAAATAACTTGAGCAATTGAATCTACCAATACGTTTGGATCTGATGCTATTTTTTCATCTTCTAATAACATATCAATATTTTCTGGAAAATCCGCAACACCTACTGCTGCATCTTTTATAACTTTAAACATGTCTAATGCTGTTTCTTTGTTGCCTTTTTCTGTAGGTACAACATCATATTCTGCATATAGCAACCCACCTTCGTATGCTAAGTTTTTTATTGTAACTCTATCTTCTGGTGAAACTAGAATTGATTGTGTGTTGTCTTTTCAAACTTTTTTAGTTGAAAATGTTGCAACAACCCCAACTGTGAATACATCTTTTAAATCAGGATCATCCTCTAACGGGTTGTGTTGTGAAATAATAAGAATTTTGTTGTTATGTGTTTTTGTAGACTCAGCTAAAACAGCTATAGATTTCTCTCTACCTATTTCAATTGAATGTTGAACTTTGGGAAACAAGAATGTTCCTCTAGTTATCAATACTGGTAATTTGTTCATACGTACCTCCTAAATTACAAGATAATTTTAACACATAATTTAGCACTTGTGTTATTTAAGTGCTAAGGTTGGAAAAAATATTTATTTATTTTATTTGTTCTACAAATCCATCTTTTTATTAGCAAAAATTTCAAAGTCAATCGTGCCTTGTTTTACACCGTTTAAAATTAGTGTGATTGAATGTTTTCCTGGGTAATGCTTCCTTGTACTCAAATCTGCAAACGAGTGTTTTCGTTTTATTGTTTTTTTATTATTTTTTCTCAAAATGGATTCTGATATTTGAAATGTCTTAGACCTAGACTTACCATTAGCTTTTACATAGTTTATTTCATATTCAATTCTTATTTTTGATTGTTCTGTGACAATCACATCAAAAGAAAAAACAACTTCTTCTCCAATTGTTAAAACATAATTATTTAAAATAAAATTTGTAATTGTTACATAATCTGAACTTTCAAATCCAAAAATATCAAGCATACTTCTATTACCTTTTTTTAGAAGTGTCCTACAACCATGTTTAATTATTCAATCAGTATTTTTACTTTTTCCGTATCAAGATTTTGCAATTGACACAACTAAATCAGGATGTGTTTTTGAAATGTCGTTTAGATTATTTCCTACACTTTTACGAACATATAATGACGGATCATTTTTTAAGTTTCCCAAAATATCTAAAATTGGTGTCGGGTTTTTCTTAAAACTTATTAATGCATTACCTCACGGCAACTGAGGCCTACATCCTTCGCTTGCAAGTCTGCGAACATGTTCGTTTTCACTAGTTGATCATATGATCATTTGTTGAATCATTTTTTTCTCATCTTTTAAAATAAATGCCCTGACAGCAAACTCTGATGTTGAGTACTGTGTATATCTTTTTAAAGATTCAACTGACAAATCTCAATCACTATCACCTTGACCATATAATTCAACATAATCAGGAAAAGACATCAATACAAATGCACTGTATCCATTTGGGTACGTGATTATGGTATCGTTTAAAATATCAATTGCTTGTTCAAATTTATTGGGTAAATACTTATATAAATTTATTGTAATTTTTCTTATTCTAGCTTTTAATTCAGTTCGCTCTCATGTTTTATCAATAACATCATTTATAAAGTTGTGTGTTTGAAATGGTTCATACACTGATTTAACTCTTGCGGCCAATTCGCTAATTAACTCATAGTTAATTTTATTTTTTAGTAACTCAGCCATGTTCCCCTATTCCTTATTGTGATATTTTATTTTTATTGCTTATTCTATTAATTATAACTTTTATATTAACTTACCTCACTATATACAACGTCACAAAAAATAAAAAAATGGATATTATCCATTATTTTCAAATAAAAAGTCCACAATTTTTTCTTTTGCAATTTGCTCTTTAATTTGATCTTTTGTTATAAATTTATCTAAAGCATACTCAACTTCCATTCCGAAGTTTGCAGCAAATTTTTTAAGTTCTGAGTTAATTTCTAAATCTGTAATTTCAAATTTTTCATTGTTTCTGATTTCATCAGTAATTAAGAAACTTGATAATCTAGCTATAGCATCTGGAGTTAATTCACTTCTAATTGCTTCTCTTGTTAGACCAGTTTGTTTCATGTAATCTTTCATTGTAATTTGTTGACGTAAAACATTACCCTCAAATTCTCTGTATAAATCATCTATTGTTGATTCAATTGATGATTTTGGTAATTCAATTTTTGAATCTTGTTTGATTAATTCAATAACTTCATTTACAAATGCATTTTTCATATTGATTTCTTTTTGTGTAACGATTTTGTTTGACACATGAGCTTCCAATTCAGCAAGCGTAGTAATACCTTTAACGTTAATATCTAAAGCTAATTCATCATCTTTTTTCGGCAATATTTTTTCTTTAATTTCTTTAATTAATAATTTAAATGTCGCTTTTTTACCTGCAAGTTTAGCATCGTAATCTTTTGGAAACTTAACATCAATTGATGTTTCACCAAGTTTTTTGCCAATCATTCCATCTTCAAATCCTGGAATGAATTGTCCTGACCCAATAATTAATTTGTAATCTAATGCTTTACCACCGTCAAAGGGCACTCCGTCAACAAATCCTTCAAAGTCAAATACAACTTCATCACCCTTAACAACTGAAGCAGTTGCTGGTTTTGTTTTTTCAAGAGCTAATTTATTTCTTTCCGCATCAATTGACGCATCAATTTCCTCTTTAGTTGCAACGGGATCAGTTTTAACTAATGTTTTTGATTTTAATCCTTTGTACTTACCGATTTTAATTGCTGGTTTTAAGTCAAAAATAAATTCAATTATAAATTCAGTATCTGAAATTTTAATTGGCTTTGGTGATGGCGAACTTCATGGTTCTACATCTTTTTTTTCTTCTCTAGCAAAATCAAATAACGGTGCAATTGATAACCCCATTGCTTCTCTTAAGTATCTATCGCTTGTAACAAATTTTTCGATTTCTACAGCTGGTGCTTTACCTTTTCTGAATCCTGGAACTGAAACGGATTTTCTAACTTTGTTTTTACCACGTTCAACAAATTCTCCTCATTCTTTTCCATCAACAGTTACTGTTCAAATTCCTTGACCTGTTGATAATTCTTTTCTTTCCTTAAATTTCATAATTTCTCCTTAGTAGATAAAATAATTATATTATATTTAACCTCTATTATTATTTTTGATTAATGTTTTTATCAATGTCTGCAATTGCATTTTGAGTTTCAATTAATTGAGAGTCAATTTCAAATATTTCTATTTGTTCAAAAATTGTTGTTTTTTCATGTGTTTCTTGTTTTAGTTTAGATTTCTTTTTACCGGTTAACCCTGATTTTTTACTAATCAATTTATCTAATTGAATTTCATTTTCAATTGAACTTATTTTGTTATATTCTTTAATCGACTTATTTTTTAGCTTAGTTCTTTGCTCCTGAAGTTTTTCTTCTTCTCTTGCACTTTGTTCATTTCTTAATTTTATAATTTTGCTATTTTTTATGTTTAGTTTATGTAGTTGTCTTTTATATTCAACTTCCTGTTTTAATTCTTTTAAAACTTCCTTTTTAGCATCAATTGTATTCATTGAATTTTTGCTTATACTTTTGTTTATTATAGGCATCTTTTCTTTTAATATGACTTGAGGAGATCTTGAGACTTCTTCTCTTCTAAACAATTCATGCGCAAGCTGATACTTTGTGGAGTCTTCCTCGTGTACAACAACAATGTTTTGTTTATCATCAATTCCTAAAAAATTTGGTCTATCAAAATAATTTTTATCTAATTCTTCCGAGTCACTAGGACCTTTTAAACTATTTTTAAATTCTTCTGTGAAGAACTCGTGAGTGTAGGAATTTGATTTTGAGTATGTATAAAAATCATCAAGATTAACCGTGGCTAGTCTATCAATAATTTCTTCAGCCACTTTTGCTTCAGCTTCTCTTTGTTTTACTTTCTTTTTTTTACGTTGAGTGTCTGCTAATGTTTGTATTTCTTCAATTTTCTTTTCGTTAATTATTGATTTTTTCTTTAGTTTTGATTCAGCATCGTTACCATATAAAAATTCTAATAAGTGTGGATCTGGTGCCTGATTAATTTCAGTACTTTTTTCTGACATATTAATGTTACCTGCTGAATCAACGTTTTTTACATGTGTCTCTTCTGCACTTTTTGTTAGAAATGGTGACCTCATCGCATTCAATGTATTGTTTTCAACAATGTCATTGTTAGAACTCACAATGTCTTTTCTACTTACATTTGTATTTGCCATTCCACTTTTTTCTAACAGTGAAATTCTAAAATCTATTGGATCAATTAATTTCTTTTCAATACCTAGTCTATTTTCTCAATTGTTGATTGGTGATTGATTTCTGCTATTTTCTTTTTCAATTCTTGATTTTGTTATGTTGTAAAACACATTTCAAAAATTAGAAAACTTTTGATTGAACTGATGTTCTCAAAATTTAATTAATTCTTTTTTGTAGATGTTTTTATTATCTAATAGTTCAATTTTTGAATATGACGAAATCAATAGTTTAAAGTCATAATCATTATTTAATTCATAGTCAAAAATTAAATCCAAAGATTCTTTTCCATAATTTTGAGTTTTGTATATTTCATTTGGAGTCAATTTGTCTTGGACTGAACTGACTTCCCCTTTCTTATACTGTTTTATCGAACTTATCATACAAATATAATTATAATTTATTTTTATTGTAATTAGTGGTTAATCCAACATGTTTGATTAACGAATGAATAAAAAACACCACTAAGTGTGGTGAATTATTTTTTTATGTATGCAAAAGCAACATTTTTTGGTGTTAATTTTGTTAATGTTTTAATTGTTGAATTTACAGTTGCAACAATTTGTGTTTCTGAAAGTGTAATAGTTTCTTCAACTTTAGACAGAAACACATTGATTGTTATATAGATACTTCTATCCGATGAGATAAACACTCTAATTTCAAAGTTCTTAACTGACTTTAAGACTGGTCTACTAATTTGATCTTTAAGTAGCCCACCAATAACAGTTTCAGAAATATTGATTGAACCTTTTTCTGTTTGTTTTACATTTAAATACATGTTATACCTCTAATTTGAACGCCCAGAATATTTTCCGTCCGTTGTACTAACTATAATTTTTTCACCTTCTTTTATAAATAAAGGGACTTGGATTTGTAATCCAGTTGATAAAGTTGCTTTCTTTTGCGCACCACTTGTTGTGTCGCCTTTTACTGCAGGTTCTGTTTCAGAAATTGTCAATTCAATTTTGTCCGGCAGTGAAATTCCAAGAATTTCCTCATCGAATGAAGTCATTTTTACCATTGCTCCATCAACTAAGAATTTCAATTCTCATGTTAATTTGCTAGCCAAAATTTCAACTTGATCATAAGTTTCAGTGTTCATCAATACAACGTTTTCCCCATCGTTGTATAAAAATTGCATATCACTTCTTTCTATCATGGCTTTTTGAACTTTTTCACCACCCGTAAATGTAATATCAACTCTAGCTCCCGTTCTCATATTTTTAACTTTTGCTGATACTTTTCCTTGTTGTCTTCCTGATTTAGAGAAAGATTGTTCAACAACTACAAATAAGTTTCCTTCATAAATGAATGTAGTTCCTGGTCTTAAATCGTTTACTGACATATTATGTCCCCTTTTGTCTTAATAATTATATCTTAAATTGCTTGTGAATATATTCACTATTTCCTTTTAATGTTTTAGTTTCTGTTGGTTTTTTGCCTTCTTTTTGAATCACTTTTAGAGAAACAAATCCGCCTCCACACGAAACCAACATACCATTTTTTTCTATCATAAAGATTATTCCTGGCGGTAGAGCAATTAGCGGAACAACCATTGGCAAGTCAGCCTCAATCACATTTATTCTAACTCCATCCAAATATGTAAACGCTAGTGGCTTAGGTTTTAGACTGCGAATAAAGTTGTGCACTTCATTTGCAGGTCTTTTCCAATCTATTTCTTCTTCTTCGTTTTTTAAATTATATGCAAAAGTTACTTCAGATTCATCTTGTGGTTTTATTTTATATTTGTCATTTAAAACATTTAATAAGTCTGTGTTAACTATTTCAATAGCAACTTCTGTTAATTTTTCAAACACAATTCCGTTGTCATCATTTTCAGCAATTGTAACTTCACGCGAACAGTACACTCCACCAGCATCCATCTTTTTAACCATTTGCATCAAGCAAATTCCGGTTTTAGTTTCACCATTCATAATTGCATGTTGAACTGGTGATCCACCCCTATATTTGGGTAATAGTGAAGCATGGAAATTTAGACAATTTTTAAATAGGTTCAAAAAAGATTCTGGGATTATTTTTCCAAAAGCGCAAGTTACTAAAAAATCCGCATTCAATTCTTTTATTTCATCAACAATATCAAGCATTTTAGTTGGCTGAAATAATTTCAAACCATTCTCCAAAGAGTACTCTTTGACTTTGCTAAGTTTGGGTTTCATACCTCTATTTGCTTCTTTATCCGGTTGACTGATTACTCCCACTACTTCAAAGTCAGGATTTTCATTAATCGCTTTTAAAATATCGGCAGATATTTTTGGTGTTCCACAAAATATTATTTTCATTACTTACTTTCCTCTTCTACTAACTTTATTATTGATTGCAATAATGCAACCATCGCAGCAGTGTCTCTATTACAATAGATTAACATATCATTATATAAAACTGTTGCATACGTATTTTCACTAATCTTACCATCAATAAATTGTCTGAATAATTCTGAAGCTTTATCACCCTTATTAACTTTTAAGTCATTGTAATTAAGATCTGGGTATAACGCTGGTTGAGTATATTTTATTGAATATGAACCTTTAAAATCAGGATGATACATTAAACATGCCATTGGATTTGCGTCAGTTTTTGGTGCACTCTTGTTAAAGAAATACATTAAATCAATCGTGTTATTATAGATGTATTGCAATGGTTTTATGTATTCTGGAAATTCATGCATCAGTTTTGATAATACTGTTTTTTCAAATGACATATTGTATGCAACATAAATACCAGGCCCTTGTGAAAATGAATCAATTATGAAATTTATTACAAAACTCCTTCTCGGATCTGTTTTTAGTTTTGATAAAAACTCATAGTGTTTATATGACTTTTTATTTTTAACATCAAAGTTATCATCTACTAAAACATCAATTGAATACTGAAATGGAACTTGTTGATAAGAATTAGTTCCTGAAAATTTTGGAATTGCCCAAGTTGAAGTTTCAAAGTCATACATATACACTGGGTATTTTTTATAATTTAACAATTCTTCTTTTACTAATTCTAATCCATCAGGATTTATGACTTTGTATTTCTTGCCATTTAAATATGGCATCAACACCCTCATTTGTTCTTTGGGTTTTGATGAATCAAATAATTTGTGGCCATCTTTATAAATTATTTCATTGTCTATTTCTTTTAAATCTGTTATCCCTGTTTCAATAACAAACTCCATGTTAACACTTTTTCTTGAACCTTTTAAAGTTAAGATATTATGTTTTGAATCCATGTGTTTGAAGACGTGAGAACAAGCTCTTAACTCCGGCATTCAGAGTTCACTTTTAACTTTCAAAGATAGTTTTGAACAATATTGACTTTCCAAATTCGGTTTTTGAAGATACTCGCTAATTGCATTAATGCTCTCTTCAAAATTCATTGTTTTTTCTAAACAGTCAATTGAAAACTCAAGTGTCACTAGTTCACCTTTTGATTTGTTCACACCACGATCATCTAAAACAAATAATTCCTCTATTTCAACATCAACATTTTCTGCCTCAGGAATATCTTTTATCAATTTCATTTCTTCAATCAAATCTTTGAAATCATCAAAGACAATTTCGGGCATAAGTTTTGGATCGTAATCTGAATATCCAGCATTACGATTGGCAATGTATTCCTTATTTAATCTAAGTAAATAAACCTTGTCTACAATGTACCCACATAATTCTAAAACTTTTTTTTGGTAATAAACATCAAATATGTGTTCTGTTTTTGTTTTAGAAACAGCCTTTACCTCAACTATCTCAACATGTTTATTACCTTTGTTGATTAATATGTCACATCTTGTTTTAACCATCCCATTAAGAGCATAAAACGCTGGTTCATATAAGTATTTAATATTATTGTCTTTCAGTGCCTCTTCGACTTCATCTGTCAGTACTGTGCTCATTTTCTTTGACTCAAAGTTAAGTGAAACTTTACTTTCTTTAAAAACCTTGTTTTCACGATAAAGTCTAAGTTCAAAATATTCTTGAGCAAGTAAACCGGCAAGTAAACCATCTTCAATTTGTTTCCCTTTGAAAGCCTCAATTGAAAATCCATTATCACTTGAAAATTGTTCCATCAAAGCATCTTTTTTTTCTTGTTGCTTTGGATCCAAAACAACACCTTCTTCAAATAGAAATTCAAATTCAGTAAGAATATCAAAACTAACTGATGAATTAAAATCCTTTTCTTCAGTGCTTATCGATGCATCAAAATCATAAATCTTTTCCCTTTTCAGCCTAACACCTTCAAAGAAATTTTCTTTATTAGAAAAAAATCATGCAAGCTTTTGGCAGTTTGTGAAATAAGATTTAAAGTCTTCTTTAGAGACAGATAATTTGTTGTACATACGTTGATTATATAAAAAAAATAATGCTAAGCATTATTTTCTTGGTTTAAATTTTTCACCGCGATCTTTTATATCTTGTTTAACAATTTTATTATTGATCGCATCTTTGTTTTCAACTTTTCTATTCTTGTATTCAACTTTGTCAATCTCACGTTGTTTTTTGTAATCAATTTTTTCTTGTTTCTTCAAGGTTTTCTTTTCAACCTTAGATAACTTAACTTTTTTCTCAGCAATAGCTATTCTTTTTTCTGTGTCATCTAACGATATTCTAGTGTTGATAATTCACTTTGTATCATATTTTTTCTTATCAGTACGTGTAGTGATTCCTTCAACTTCAACAGCCATTCTCTCAACAAATTTATTAGTCTTTGGTTCCATTATGGTAATGATTACGTCAAATACATCTCTATATTTGTATTCAGCACCTTTTCTGGCATAAACTGTTTCATAAATAACTTGAACATTTCTAACTCCGAATTCGTTATCTAGTCAAACTTTGATTTCGTTTCTAACGACTTTTTTTCTCTTTTCTTGTTCAATTTTTTGAGATTTTTTTGAAGTAAATGAAGTAATAATAATGAATGCAATTACTGCAACAATTATTACCCCAAATATAATCATCACTGTTGGGTTCATTTGGTTTTTCCTTAATTGTTGATATTATATATAGTTTTTTATATCATGTAAATTATCTACATTATTTTTAGCAGCTTTCTTAGTGTCGTTGTGTCCCTCATTCATTGCAAATGAATTATTTGTGAACCGCAACATCTCTATATCATTTTGAGAATCACCAGCAGAGTAAATGTTTTCTAATTTGATATTTTCTAACTTAGAAATTATTTTAATACCTCTAGCTTTTGAAACGTGCTTTGGCATCATTTCAATTAATCTTTTTGATGTATAAATTACTTTAATGTTTTTATGATCTGTATAGTCATTTAATATCTTGTGTCCACCATGAGGTTTATCTAATATGAAATAAATTCCATAAAGATCTTCTCTCTCAATAACATCAACAATCGCGCGTTCCTTATCTACACCGTGATTGTAAAATGTTTCAACAAGATGATCATGTTCCACTGCGTTTTCTTCAGTTTTTTCTGTTAATGAAAACCCACGTTTCCCTTCCGAAACTACATACACAATATTAGAACTATCTTCATACTTAATCATGGATTTTAAAAGTTCATTTCTATCTTCTTTTGCAATGAAAATTTCTTCTAAATTTGATCCATCTTTTTTAAATGTACATGACCCATTGTTTGTGACATAGTACTCTGGTTGTAAACCGTAGAAATTTGCCTTTTTCTTTAAAGAGCTGTGAGACCTACCTGACGCCAACACCAATTTATTACCGTTGTTAACTCATTCTTTTAAAAATTTAACATTTTTATTAGTTATTTCAGGATCTGAATGTATTTCAATTGTTCCATCAAAATCTGAAAATAATCATTTTGTCATTTTATTTGCTCCTATTTTATAACTCCACCACCAAGGCAAATTTCACCATGGTATAAAACCACTTCTTGTCCCGGGGTTAGAGCTCTTGTTTTTTCGTCTAATATTACTTTTATATCATTACCAATTATTTCAACTTCAACACCAGCATCTGGTTGTCTGTATCTAAATTTTGCTGTGCACTTGAATTTATTTTCTTTGAAATAATTTTTTGGATTTACTATTCAGTTGAAATTCTCACTTTCGCACTTATCTGAATACAAATATTTTTTGTCACTCGTTGGCGATACAAAAAGTATTTTGTTTTCAACATCCTTGTCAGCCACATAATAAGGCTCTGTTTGTCCACCAAGGTTTAAACCTTTTCTTTGACCAATTGTATAATACATTACTCCAATATGTGTTCCAATTTTTTTGTTGTTAGTGATGTCAACTACATCACCTGGTTGGTTTGGAATATAGTTTTGAAGAAATTTTGTAAAGTTCCTTTCACCAATAAAACAAATTCCAGTTGAATCTGGTTTTTCACTTGTTGCTATTTTATATTTTTTAGCGATTGATCTAATCTCTGTTTTTTCAATATCATATAGCGGGAACATTGTTTTTGATAATTGTTTTTGACTTAACTCTGATAAAAAGTATGATTGGTCTTTTGTTATATCTTTACCTTTTAATAATTCATATTCATTTGTAACTCCATTAAATCTAACACCTGCGTAGTGACCAGTTGCAATATAATCAGCACCAAGTTTCTCAGTTGCGTAATTTAAAAATTGATCAAATTTAATGTGTTTATTACATAAAATATCTGGATTTGGTGTCCTACCTTCTGAATACTCATCAACGAAATGTTTAAATACATACTCTCAGTATTCTTTAATGAAATCAACTCTATGCAATTTTACATTCAATTGATCTGCAACCTTCTTCGCATCTTGGTAATCGATTTCTTGAGGGCAAATTTCAGATTCATCAAAATTACCAAGCACATCATTGTTTAATGCACTATCTCAGTTTCTCATGAAGAATGCTTCTACATCATATCCTTGTTGTTGTAACAACAACAAAGTTACAGAAGAATCAACTCCACCCGACAAACCAACTATTACTTTTTTCTTTTTCATTTTACCCTCATACTCACTTATTATAAATAAAAATAACGTCTATTAGAAGACATTATTATCGGGTTCAAAACTTGACTTTTCACTAACTTCTTTCAATAAGCTCTTTTCAATATTTGAAATGTTGTTTGGAATAACAATATTTACAATCAAATTTAAATCTGCTCTAACAGATGAATTTGTTGATTTGTATAAACCCTTATTTCTAATTTTAATAACTTGATCATTTTTAATCCCTTTTGGAATTTCAACTTGTATTTTTTCACCAACAAAGTTGAATGATCTTTTTGCTCCAAATATAACATCCAAGTAATTAATGTCATACCTCATTTTTAAGTCGTAGTTTCTCAAAATTTCTACATCTCTTGGCATGCTAACGTTGATGTCTGCAAAAATGTGCCCTTTTTGTCCACCGTTCTTTCCGGCATTTCCGATGTTTGAAAACTTAATTTGTTGACCCGGCATCATACCTTTTGGAATTGGTATGTCAATTTTTGTTTTAGCTTTTAGATTTCCTTGACCTTTACATTTTTTACATGGGTTCGAAATAACTTTTCCAGTAGCAGCACAATTTGAACATGGCTGTTGAGTTTGGAATCTCATCGGTCCCATTTGTTTAAAGCCAACAACTTGCCCAGTACCATTACACACATTACATGTTTTTATGTCAGCTTTCGAAGTGGCTCCAACACCATTACAATCATCACATTCAATATCTATTTTTGAATCAAATGTTTTTGTAACACCATGTATTAATTCTTTTAGTGTCAATGTTATCTCAATTAAAATATCCTTACCACTATTGTTTTGTTTAGAAGATCTTTGACCTCCACCACCAAACATAGAACCAAATATATCTGAAAAGAAATCATTATTGTTTCCACCGCCTTGATTGAAGAAGTCTGAAAAACCTCCACCACCAAAGCCACCACCTGCAGATCCGTCGACTCCAGCATGACCAAATTGATCATACCTTGCACGTTTTTCACTGTTAGACAGCACTTCGTATGCTTCACCTACTTCTTTAAATTTTTCTTCAGCATTTTCTTCTTTGCTAACATCTGGATGATATTTTTTAGCAAGACTTCTGTATGCTTTTTTTAACTCATCATCTGTTACGGATTTAGAAACACCAAGTACTTCATAATAATCTCTTTTGTTTTTCACGATTATCCTTATTAATTTGTATTGCCTTCGTTGTTATCGTTATTAGGATCTTGATTTTGTTGCATATCAGAAACAGTTTTCATCATTTTTTCTAATTCATTAATTTTTGATTCTAAAGTTGTGTAGTCTTCTTTGGCAATTAATTCTTCAATTTCTTTTGTCATTTCTTCTACTTGTTTTTTTTGTTCATCAGTTGACTGTGAATTTTCCTCACCGACAGAACTTTTTAAAATTTGTAAGTAGCTTTCTGCTTTATTTTTAATTTCAATTTGTTTAATTTTTTGATTATCTGCTTCAGCATTTACTTCTGCTTCTTTTACCATTCTTTCAATTTCATCATCACTTAAGTTACCTGAATTTGAAATTGTAATTGATTTTTCTTCATTAGTTTGTTTATCTTTTGCTGATACTGAAACAATACCATTAACATCAATTTTAAATGTAACTTCAATTTGAGGAACACCTCTTGGTGCTGCTTGAATTCCAGTTAATTGAAATTGACCCAATGATTTGTTATCAGAGGCCATCGGTCTTTCACCTTGTAAAATATTTATATCTACAGCTGGTTGGTTATCCATTGCAGTTGAAAATACTTGTGATTTTTGAGTAGGTATTGTTGTATTTCTTTCAATCAGTTTAGTCATAACACCACCCATTGTTTCAATACCAAGTGTTAATGGTGTCACATCAAGTAATAATACATCAGTTACATCACCTGCTAAAACCCCACCTTGAATTGCTGCTCCCATAGCAACAACCTCATCTGGATTGATAGTTCTGTTTGGTTCTTTACCTAATAAAGATTTAACTAATTCTTGAACAGCTGGTATACGTGTTGATCCACCTACTAATAGGATTTGGTCAATTTCAGAAGCTTTTAAACCAGATTCTTTCAATGCGTCTAGAACTGGCTTTTTAGTTCTTTCAACTAAGTCTTTTGTTAGTTCGTTGAATTTTGATCTTGTTATTTTGATTGAAAAGTTAATTGGTCCACTTGCGTTCATAGCAATGAATGGTAAGTTAATTTCTGCTTCTAATTGAGATGAAAGATTTATTTTTGCTTTTTCTGCTTCATCTTTAAATCTTTGACCTGCCATTTTATCATTTGATAAGTCCATACCAAATTCATTTTTAATTCCATCAACAATAAATTTAATTATTTTGTCATCAAAATCATCTCCACCTAGTTTGTTATCTCCTGATGTTGAAAGAACATCATATGTTCCATCTGCTAGTTCAAGAACTGAAACGTCAAATGTTCCACCACCTAAGTCGTAAACTAGCACTTTCATTTCTGCGTCTTTTTTATCAATACCATATGCTAACGCTGCAGCTGTTGGTTCATTTATAATTCTTTCAACATCTAATCCAGCAATTTTACCTGCATCTTTTGTTGCTTTTCTTTGTGCATCATTAAAGTAAGCGGGAACTGTAATAACAGCTTTTGTTATTGTTCCTCCCACTTTTTCTTCAGCATATTTTTTCATATATCTTAAAATTTCAGCTGAAATTTGTTCTGGTGAATATTCTTTACCTTCTAATTTAATTTTTTCTGATGTTCCCATAAAACGTTTTACAGACATTGATGTATTAATGTTTGTAACAGATTGTCTTTTTGCAGCACCACCAACAATGATTTCTCCATTTTTAATTGCAACAACTGACGCTGTTGTTCTTTGCCCTTCTGGGTTTTCTAATACTATTGGTTGACCACCTTCAATAATTGCAACAACTGAGTTAGTTGTCCCAAGGTCAATACCTAAAATTCTTTCTTTTGCCATTTTCTTAATCTCCTGTTTATTTTGCAACTCTTACGTTTGCGTGTTTTATAACTCTATCGTGTAGTTTGTATCCATTTGCAACAACTTCAACTATCTTACCTGAAGCAACTTTATCAGTTTCGACGATTTCAATTGCTTGATGTAAGTACATATCAAAGTCATCACCTTGTTTTGTTTGTATTAATGTTATTTTATTAGAAGCTAATGCTTGATCAATTTGTGAAATCAGCATATTAAATCCAATCAAATAGTTTTGCACTTCTGGTGAACTCGTTGGTGAGTTTACAACAGCTTTTAACATATCAATTACTGGGATTAAATCCCTTGCTAGATCAGCTGATCCAAATTTCTTTGAACTAGCTATCTCTGACTTAAACATCTTAGCAACGTTTTGTTCATTTGCTTTCATCATTAATATTTCATTTTTTAATTCTTCAATGATTTGTTTATCATCTTTAATTGGTAGTTCTACTTCCTTTACGGTTTCGATTTCTTTTTCTTCAACAACAGTTTGTTTGTCATCGACTTTATCTTTTTTTGCCATTATTTATATTCCTCGTTAATTCTTTCTTTCAATCAATCTAATATTTCGCTTACAGCTCTATATTGTAGCCTTTTGGGACCAACTAATGTCATGTTTGCACTAGTTCCATTGTTGTTGAAGTTTTCGCTTATTACAGCCATATCATCATTTTCTAATCCACCTTCAATACCAATCATAATTGTTTGTTCTTTTGCTTGTTGTTCAAACCAAGTAAAAGGAGTTATGTGATCGATCATGTCTAACACTTGTTTTACCTTTGCTGGGTTTGAAAATTCTGGATTATCTAGTAGATATTTAATACCTGATGTTGATGATGTTGCTTTTACATTCAACAGCAATTCATTAACTATATTTTTGAAAATAAAATCAAAGTGCTTAATTTGTTTTTCCAATAACGGTTTAATCAACTCAAGTTTTGATTCTAATTCAGATAGTCTAGTATTAACTAACCTGTCATTGAATATTGATATCGATGTTTTTATATCTTCGGGTGAATAACCCTTTATATCAAATGTCTTATTTTTAACTTCCCCATTTGATAAAACATAAATAACCGTAGCCATCTCACTTGAAATCGGGATCATTTCAAACCTAACAAGTTCATTGTCGTTTGCATTTTGTGTTGTCACGACCGTTGCAAGTTTTGTCATTTCAGATATTATTCTTGATGATTCTTCGATTATTTTATTTACATTGTTACCACGAGTATTAAATACCTTTTCTATTTCTAATTTAATATCTTCAACCCCAAACTTATCCATCAAGTTATCAACAAAGTATCTATATCCTTTTGTTGACGGTACCCTACCAGATGAAGTGTGAGTTTTTTCAAGGTATCCATTATTTTCTAAAAATGCGGAATCGCTTCTGATTGTTGCGGAAGAAATTGAACCATCAAATGCATTTGTTATGAATTTTGAACCAACTGGGTTAGATGTTCTTATATATTCATTTACAATGATTTTCAATACTTTACTTTGTCTATCTTTTAACATAACACACCTAATTAAATCCTTTGCTGTTTGTGACTACAAACTCACCATCTTTGATATCGATAGTGTATTTTTTATCTACATCCATAGAGTTTAATAATATGTTTCTTGCAATAAATGTTTCGATATGTTTTTCGATGTATCTTTTAATTGGTCTTGCACCAAAGTTGATGTCATATGATTCATCAAGAATTTTTTCAACAACTGAATTTGAATATGTCATATTTAAATCTGTTTCTTTGTTTATTCTTTCAACTAATTCATTTAATCTATTGCTTATAATTTCTTTAACAACAGATTTAGATAAACTGTTGAATGTGACGATGTTGTCGATTCTGTTTATAAATTCTGGTCTTAAATTTTGTAGCAATATTTGTTCTAATTGTTTTTCGTTTAATGAGTTCTCATTTGTATTTAATAAATACTCTGAACCAATATTTGAAGTCATTATAATAATTGTGTTTTTGAAGTTTACTGTTTTACCAAGCGAATCAGTAATTACACCATCGTCTAAAATTTGTAAGAATAAATTCAATACATCTTTATGTGCTTTTTCAATCTCGTCTACAAGAACAATTGAATATGGGTTTCTTCTGACTTGTTCAGTTAGTTGACCACCCTGTTCATGTCCCACATAGCCCGGTGGTGAACCTATAAGTTTAGACACAGAATGTTTTTCCATGTACTCTGACATATCGATTCTAACCATCTTTTTCTCATCGGCAAATAACAGTCTTGCAAGTGTTTTTGCGACTTCAGTTTTACCAACTCCTGTTGGACCCAAAAATAAGAAACTACCTATCGGTCTTGATGGATCTTTAATTTTTGATGTACTTCTAATCATTGCATCAGATATAACTTCTAATGCTTGATCTTGACCTTTAATTGTCTTTTTCATATTAGATTTTAAATTTAGAATTTTAGCTTTTTCAGTTTCAACAAGGTTTTGCATTGGGATTCCAGTTCAGCGAGCAATTATTGCCTGTATCTCTGATTCATTAACTTCTTCAGAAATTAGTTTATGCTTACTGCGTTGTTCTTCTTGTCTTGCCAATTCTTTCTCACTCATTGGTAATAATGAGTATTGAATTTCACCAGCTCTTTTGAAATCACCTTCAAGTTGTTTTTGATCAAATTCACTCTTCAACATTTCAATTGTAGAACGTAATTTTGCAATTTGAGTATGACTTTCTTTTTGACTATTTCATTCTGTATTCAATTTATCTTGCTCAGATTTTAGTTTTTTTAATTCAATTTCATTTTCTTTCAAACGTTCAATTGATTTTTCATCAGTTTCTTTTTTTAATGCTGATTTTTCAATTTCTAATTGAATAACTCGCCTATTAATTTTATCCAAATTTGTTGGAACAGTTGAGAGTTCGGATTTAATTGTAGCAGACGCTTCGTCAATAAGATCAATGGCCTTATCGGGTAAATACCTGTCTGTAATGTATCTATCTGATAGTGTGGCTGCCGCAATTATGGCTGCGTCAGTTATTTTTACCTTATGAAAATTCTCATATCTCTCTTTGATTCCTCTTAGGATAGATATTGTTTCATCGACGGTCGGTTCTTGAACCAACACTCGTTGGAACCTACGTTCAAGTGCGCCGTCTTTTTCAATATATTGTCTATATTCTGACAGTGTAGTAGAACCAATAATTTTGATTTCCCCTCTTGCCATTTGTGGTTTTAATAAGTTTGCAACATCCATTCCACCACCGTTACCAGTTTTACCAGCTCCAACAATTAAATGTAGCTCATCAATGAATAAAATGACTTCACCATTTGTTTTCTCAATGGCATTTAAAATTCCTTTTATTCTTTCTTCATAATCTCCAAGGTATTTGGCTCCAGCCATAACACTTCCCATATCAAGTTCTAAAATTCTTTTATTTTTTAATGCACTCGGTACATCTTGTTTGATTATTCTTTGCGCAAGCCCTTCTGCTATCGCAGTTTTACCTACACCTGGTTCACCAATTAATACTGGGTTGTTTTTGGTTTTTCTAGATAAGATTCTAATTACGCGAGTAATCTCGTCTCCTCTACCAATTATCGGATCTTGTTTTCCTTCTTTTGCCAATTGCGTTAAGTCTCTAGTGTATTTTTCTAAAATATCTGGGTCATTACCATCTGTTCTTTTGAAATCCATTCAACACCTCCTAAGTTAGCACTCATACTATTTATCTGCTAACTAAAATAATATTACACTAAAAAATTAGCAATGTCTAACTAAAAGTGCTAATTTAATTATTCAATTTTTTTACTAGAAAATGACATATTAAATCCTTGACTGTCTTGGTTTTTAAGTGATGAATATTTTCTGTATATTCTTCAGATGTGTAACTTTCTAATATTGAACGTTTCATAAAAAAAGTTTTGATTAGCAATAGGTTTTTAAATGTTGAAAAGCTTGTTTCAAAAAACTTGTTATATGTAATATCGCTTTTGATTCTCATGATTTTTGTAATAAATTTCAATTCAGATACATTAAGTTTTAGTTGGTCGCATTTAGTATTTAAGATGTTATTAATTAACTCAACTGGCGATCTGAATTTAGTTGACTCTTTCAATTCATCATTTAATTCATTTCATACCAGTTGATTGTGTCTTACAAATAATAAAATTAGACTTTCACATTCGATCATCGGTATTTTACCTTCCTTATATAAATCGACAATTATTGTGACATATTTATCTCCTTTTACTATATTTGATATCTTTTCTCACAATAAGCTGATTTCGTCATTTAGAACGTGTTGTTCGAATAACCCCACTATTTCAAATTCAATTGCAGACATATTAAAAATGTTTGTATCGAATTTTGGGTTGCCATTTTTGTTTGTATTAGTTTTCATTTTTTTACCTCTATTAACTACAACGTCACAAAAAATAAAAAAATGACATTAAAATCATTTTTCTTTAAATTCTACCAATTGGTAAAATTGATTTACCATTTTTCTTTCTAATAATTAATCAAGGAATAAACACTACAAATAATAATATTGAAAGTACAACGAATGTAATTATTGCGCATTTAATATTTGCAGACTTTTTGATTTGCGACAACTCAGTAGGATGTACAATTTCATGTCCATAGTAACCGATTATGTTGTTTTTACGACCCTTAGTTCAAACAATGTTTAAGATATGCATTACTAATGTACCTATTAGAATCATAGTGATTACAACTATTTCTGACACTAATGACTTAAGTTCAGCAATTCTTCAGAAGAATATATAAAATGATCTTTGTCCTGAAGAGTATTGAGCTTGTAACCCGTAAAATATTAACAATAGTATTACACCTACTATATAAACTGAAAATGACATTCAGTTTATATATACAGATCTTCTTGTGAAGTTTTTGTAGTTCTTCACTAGGAAGTAAGGAACTGAATCAATACCGCGTGATAAATCTTCTCTGTATTTGACCATTGATCTTTTTAACATTGTTGAATCAGATATTGACATAAGCATGAACAGTGTTGCAATCAATAAAAACGGAATAGATAACATTGGGTGCAATACAGAATTTTTAGAAATACCCATCAACTCTTCATTGAAGTACGCCATCAACATCAAAGAACATCCTACAACTGAACCAAAGCTTAAAACAAATATTATGAATTGTTTTAGCTTTTCACTTCTAATCTCTTTTGAGATTGCAATCGGTATTTCTGTTGTTGGTTGAATCTGGCTTGATTGAATTTGTTCTTCTCTTGATAAATAAGACTCTTGTTGCAAACCATAGTTATTGTTTTGTATATAAAATTGGTTAGCATCTTGTCTTGGCAGCTCAGAATATTGATTTTGGTTTTGATTAACCATTTGATATGGATTGTTTATTGGGGCGTTAAACTCTTGAATAAATTCGTCCATTGGTTTTTGACTATATCCATCTTGGATTTGTAATTGTTTTTTTTGTCTTGTTGGATTTGATGGTTGGTAATATTTATGTTGTTCAACTGGTTGTTGAATTTGATCATTTGGAGATGAGTAAAAAGCACTATTTTCAAATGCTTGTTGTTGGTTATCTTGTTGTTGTTTTTTAAATAAACTATTGAATAAAGCCATTACTCTCCTTATTAAACAGTTTATAAAGTTAAATTAATTTTTATTAACAATTGAAATCACTTTTGAAATTTCCATTTCAAAATTTTCTTTTTGAAGATTCATCGTTTTCATCTGCTCATATTCATGAACAGAAATTTTTTTATTATTATAGATAATTTCTTTCTTCGATTTAAATAATGAAAAAAGATAAATTGCGACTGCAAGTAATCCAATAATAATAAATATGATAATAAAAACTCACAATGGTATTTTTAAATCTAAGATTTCAAAAATAGCGCTGTTTGTTTTCATGTTGCCCTTAACTTTATACCTGTTTATGTGTAGATTTGCCCTAAATACACAATATAATTATACCAACACTTTTATATGTTTTCTTAACTTAATTTTTGAATTTAAAAAATTACAAAAAAATAAAGTGATATTTAATCACTTTATTCTCAATTTAAAAGTATTTGTTCAATAATTTCATCTTTTCATTCTTCTACATTTACTTCATTTACAAAAAAGTCATAAAATTCAGATTGGAATGAAATAATCATTTCAACGATATAGTCGTCTTTTGGAACTTGTAGTTCGTCTATAAATTTTTGTAATGTTTCTGGTAATCCGATTTCATAAACGCCCGATTCAACACAACCCGTTGCAAACATTTCAGATCTTTCTTCATCTTCAAAAATAATAGCTAGATGCTCTGTAATTTCTTGTTTAGTTAGTTGGATATCCCTTTGTGCTTTTTTAATTGTTTCTTCAATATCAATATTGTTTTCTATACCACTTAAATAAAGTCTATTTATATCAAGACCAAAAAGTGTTGTCGCTAAATAAAGAGAGATCATTGAGACTAGGTCTTCAAACACTAAATCCATATCTTCTTCAGATATTTTGTTTTCCAAAAATTCACTTATTTTATCTGCTTGTAATTCTGTCATGATTTTTCTCTCCTATTTCATTTTATTTGGTTTTGGAGCAGTAACTCTTTTATGCTCAGTAATTTTGTTTAAGTGTTCAATTCTTTTTTTAGAAGTTGAATCAACTCTTTTTCCAGATAAATAATCATCTATTACTTTGTAAGTAACTCCAATTTCTTTTTCATCTGTTTGGTTATCTCATAAACCTGCACTTGGTGCACGGTTAATTATTTCTTCATTTACTTCTAGGATTTGAGCAGCTTCTTTAACTTCTCTTTTTAGCAAGTGAACAATTGGTAGTAAGTCCGCAGCACCATCTCCGTGTTTTGTAAAATAACCAATATGTCATTCATCTGCGTTATCTGTACCAAGTACTAAATAATTTTTTGATTGTGCAATTGAATACAATGTTGTCATTCTCAATCTTGATTTTGTATTTGCACGAGCAATACCTGACAATGACGCATTAGAACCAATCTCTTCAATTAATTGTTGGTACGCACCTGTTAAGTTTAAATTTATACTGTTAAAGTTTTTTAACTTGATTAATTCTTGTGCACATGTGTAGTCATATGATGGTGACTCACAATTAATTCATACTGTTAAGTGGTCTTTGGGGAACGCTTTTTGCGCGATACACGCAACAACCGCAGAATCAATTCCACCTGATAATCCTATGATTACACCTTCTGCATTAGCTTTTTTTACTTCTTCTTTTACTCAATCTGATAAGTAATTTATATATTCTTTTAGTTTCATTTTCTTAGTCCATTCATTCAAATTCTACATCAAATAGTTGAATCATATCTCCTTTTTTTGCACCACGTTCACGTAATGTATCGTATACTCCAAGTTTCTTTAATTTTTCATTAAATAATAACAAGTTGTCGTATGTTGTTGTTGGTGTTTTTTGATAAACACGATAAATTGTTTCACCAGATAAACTTCATTTTCCATTACCTAAATTATTTACTTTGATATCACCATCTGGATCATCAAAACCATATACTTTAAATAATTCTTTTTTCTCTTCTAAATCAAATGTTTTATCTTTGTATTCTTCTAAAGTATCTCCAATTGTTAATAACAGCTTATCAATATTTTGTTTCTTTAATCCTGAAGTTTCAATGATTACTTTATCTTTGTATTTCTCTTTAAAATAAATTAGGTTAATTTGGCCTTCTTCTTCATCAATTTTATTTGCAAGTATTATTTCAGGTCTAGTTGTTAAATCAATACGATATGAAGATAATTCTTTTCTAATTAACTCATAGTTTTTAATTACATCTTCTGTTCCGTAATTACCAGTCATATCAATAACATGACAAATAATTTTACATCTTTCAATGTGTTTTAGAAATTGAATTCCCAACCCTTTACCAAGCGAAGCTCCTTCGATTAGACCAGGTAAATCAGCTACTACAAAGGTTCTACCGTTATTGTCTCTTGACACCCCTAATTGAGGGTTTAAAGTGGTAAATGGGTAATCAGCAATAACTGGTTTTGAATTAGAAATTGCTCTAAGCATTGTGGATTTTCCAGCATTTGGTAAACCAACAAATCCAACATCAGCTAAAACTTTTAATTCCGCACGGATTTCAATTTCAGTACCTGGATCACCATTTTCATATATTGTTGGAGCTTTATTTCTTGAGTTAGCAAACTTAGCATTTCCACGACCACCTTTTCCACCAATGGCAATTACTTGTCTTTGTTCTTTTGAAGTAAAGTCAGCAATCTTATCTCCGGTTTTACTGTTGTAAATTGTTGTACCAAGTGGAACATAAAGTAAAATATCATCTCCACCTTTTCCATACATATTTTTAATATCACCGTGATCTCCGTTTTCAGCAGTGTAAAATTTTTGAAGCTTTAAATCAAGTAGTGACGTTTTCCCTTCATCAACTGCAAAAATAACATCTCCACCTTTTCCACCGTCTCCACCGTTTGGACCACCATTAGCCACATATAATTCACGTCTAAAAGAAACGGCTCCATTTCCACCGTTTCCTGACTTGATTATAAAGTTAGCTAAATCTACAAATTTCATTCTATAATATCCCTGCGTTTTTAAATTCTTTCTCTAATTGTTTTTCTAAATCTTTATTTTTTAATTCAGTAAAGTTGTTTATGTTAAACATTTTATTACATGAGTTTATTATAAATAGAATAATATCATTAATACTATTATCATCTATTTTGTTAGGAAAATTTATGAAATAGTATTCTGTTACTAATTGTTTTGAAAAGTTAGTTAACATTATGTCATTTGAACCAACTTGTTTTTCTAATTGTTTTTTAAGTTTATTGAATGATTCATCATATTCTTTTACACTTATTTTTGATGGGTTCAGCTTAACTTCTTTTAAGTTGTCAATAACATTAAATTCACAATCAATTCCTTGTTTTGCAAATGTTAACAGAGCGTACATTTTAGACATTCATAAGTTATTTTTATTAGCAAAATAACTTATGAAAAAATCAGTGAAACTTCTTGCATTAAGATCTTTTATTTTTCCAATCGCTACAAGGTGCAATTCATGTTCACCTTCTTTTGAAAGAACTTCAATTACCTTTTCCTTACTTCATGGATCAGATAATTTTTTGTGTTCTTTCATTCTTTCGATGTCAACAATTGAAGTTAGTAATTGTTGGAATTCAAATTCATATTCACGTGGAATATATGGTGCAGTTAACTCATCTTCTAGCATTTGCAATGCCTCTTCATTATTAGAATTCTTGATCAATTTTTTTATTGTTTCAATTGTTTCTACATAGTAGTTATTTTTGTCCATACATTCACCTTTCTATTTATTATAAATACTTAATATAGCTTTAAACAAATAAAAAAATCCGATTAGATCGGATTAGTTTATTTTTTAAACATTTTTAATTCTTTTCATTGAGTTAGCAACATGTTCAACATCGGGACCGATTACAATTTGTAACGCTTGATCTCCTAATTGTTTGAACCCAAATGCACCCGCAGCTTTAATAGCTGCAGTGTCAATTGTTTTATTGTTAGTCAACACAAGTCTTAAACGTGTTGCACAGTTATCAATTGATTCAAGGTTATCGATACCAATTGCTGCTACGAATTTTTCAGCCATAACATCATATTTGTCTGCTTTTGAAACAGTACCTTTTGATGTGCTAACAACCGCAGCTGAGCCTGAATTTGAAGTTATTTCAACTGGTTCAGTTGTAAACCCTCCGTCTTCTTCTCTACCTGGAGTTTGAATATTCATTTTTCTAATTAATAATGAGAATACGAAGAAGTAAATTCCTCCCGCTGCTGCAATTAGAGGCAACATCATTAATGGGTTAGAGACAACTTGCATTGCTCCACCTTTATGTGTTGATAATCCTCATGATTGTGCAAATGATACTACATAATCAATAAATCCAGCTGAGAATCCAAATCCTACTTGAATTTGCATTGCAGTTGTAATCATCATGAATATTGCAGCCATTCCTGCATGTACCAATAATAATACTGGTGACAAGAATACGAATGAGAATTCTACTGGTTCAGTAATTCCTGAGATGAATGAAACTAACGCTACCCCACCTAAGAATCCTGCAACTTCAGTTCTTCTATCTTTTTTAGCTGCAAATATCATTGCTAATGCTATTGCTGGAACTCCACCCATCATAATTGGGAAGTACCCTGATTGGAATAATCCTGATGTGTTTAACCCACCTGCAAACGCATTAATATCTCCATTAATTCATTTGTCAGTTTCTGAAATTGCACCTGTAATTGGATCAATAACATCTCCATTAATTGGCATTTGGAATCAGAAGAATGTATTTAAAATTTGGTGTAAACCAAATGGCAATAACAATCTATTTAAAAATGCATACAACCCTGTTCCTGGAATTGCTACCGCAGGGTTTGTTGGGTCAGCTACCGCTTGACCCATCATCATTAATACCAATTGAATTCATGGTCATGTAATTGCAAATGCAAATACCAACCCCATTGCCACAACAATACCTATCATTGGCACGAATCTTCTTCCACCAAAGAATGATAAAGCTGCTGGTAATTTAATTTCTTTAAATTTGTTGTATAGCACTGCTGCCAATACCCCAGAAACTACTCCACCAAGAACACCAACGTTTAGCACGTAAGTTGCCCCTACATAAATACCTTCACTATTTTCAGTACCAACATACATCAGCGATGAGTAGTGATTTATAACGGTCTCCATTGCACCAAGGTCTGCATTTCAAACTTGTTCATGCGCCTCAAATGTTAGTACATTACCGTATAACATTTCTGGTATACCGTGCTCACCTGTCATTAAGATTATGATTAAATACATAATCGCTGCAACCATGGTTACTTCACCTCTATGATCTTTTGCGAGACCAAATGAAATACCGATTGCAAATAATAACGGTAATTGATCAAAAGCCACTGAACCTGGCTTTTGAATTATATATGATATTCAATATCCGACAGAACCTTCTTCTGCGAACGAAATACCTAATCCACCAAATCTATTCAAGATTGCAGCAAAAGGAAGAACAGCTACTGGAAATTGTAGTGCTTTACCTAATTCTTGCAACATTGTAAGAAATTTGTTTCATTTACTTGAACCACTTTTTTGTTTTTTAGTGGCCAACATTTCTTCTTTATGAGCTGTCATTTTTTTCCTTGTTTTTTAGTCAGTTTTTAACTAGACCTAAGGTTAAATTTAACAAAAAAAAAAAAAAAATTCAAGTCTATTACTTGAATTTGAAAAAAAATATTATATTATATTTATTTTTATTTTATAAAAATGGAGTTGATATAACTAAACAAATAATAAATCCCAATAATAGAGAAATTCCCAAAAATGCATAAACATAAAATGATCAAAATTTCATTGGTTCATCTCATCAAAAACTACGTCTGAACACTTCTGAATTATGTTTTTCTCTTGCGCTTACACGTCTAATGTGTAAAACAAAGAAGTACATAAGGACCGCACATGCAACAATACAAAAGACGCCAATTATTAAAATGATTAAAGCAGTTGAGCTACTTATCTCTGGTTTTGTTACTTCTTCTTCAAATAATGAAATTAAATTTGACATGCGCATTTCCTTTTATTAATAATTATATTAATTCATTTTAAGCACTACTTCTTAAGAAAAAAAAAAAAAAATAGAAAATTAATTCTATTTTTTAAAAATATTGAATGATTACTATTTTGCTTTTAAGATTCCAACAAATCCAAATACCTCAGAAACAATTGCTGCCCCGATTGGTAAAATGATTCCTAAAATTCATCACATAGCCAATGTAAGTAAGTCTGGTGTAATAATGTCATTTGTTGAATCAGCCAATACACAAATACTCATGATTCCAATGATGAATGATGAAAACACAATACCTGCGTTAACGATTATAGTTAACATTTTTGATCATTTTACAAATCATAATGGTATAAATGACAATGCAGCAACCAATGCAAACGTTAGCATCACTATCATATACTTACCAACACTTGTCATTGGACTTGTAAGGTCACCAAATGTTAGTTTAATGTCTCCAAGAAAAGAATTGTACCCAACTCCAACACCAAACAACAATATCAACACAAAGATTAGTGTTGCAATTGGTCCAACTGAAGAAAAGATTTTTCCTATTAGTTTCATATTTTTTATCTCTTTTTAATAAAGGCTATTCTAAATAAATAAAGTACAATTACAACTCAAAAAATTTAAAAAAAAAGACCTAAGTCTTATTTAATTGATTTTAATCCCATAGCTCCTAAACCAGCTAAGAATCAGAACCCAATTGCATTAAGCATTGCTAATACAAAACCTCATGTATCTAAATCTCCACCAATGAAGTCTAAGATACCAAATACTAAAATCGCAATTGAAACAATAATGAATGCTCATGTTGCAATAAAAATTGATTTTAATAAAACTTTTGGTCCACCTAATACAAAACCGATGATTGAACCGATTAACATTAGTACTGGGAAGATCACAGCAAACACAGACATAATAATTCCTTTGAAACTACCGAAATCTACACCTGAAAATGACGCTCCACCTAAAATGAACATTATTGATGATGCAATAATGATTCATAATAAAACTTTTTTTGTTGACATATTTTTTTCTCCTATAATATTTATAATTATATATAAAATAGTTACTACTTTCAATACAAATAATTAGTATGTAAATAAAAAAATGGACATTATCCATTCTTATATTATTTACCTTGTGTTTTTTTAGCACCTGTTGATTTTTTAACAGATGTAGGTTTTGCTGGTGCTTTTTTAGCTGTAGCTTTAGTTGCAGTTTTTGTTGTTGCTTTTGCTTCAACTTTTTTTGCAGCTGGTTTAGCAGCTGGTTTAGCCACTTTTGCTTTTACTGGTGCTTTTTTAGCTGTAGCTTTAGTTGCGGGTTTTGCAGCTGTTGTAGCTACTGCTTTAGTTGCAACTGGTTTTGTTGTTGCTTTTTTGGCAGTTGCGGGTTTTGCAGCCGGTTTAGCCACTTTTGCTTTTGCTGCCAATTTAGCTGCTTGAATTTTTTTGTTTTCAATTTTGTCTTTGTTGATTCGTACTTCTTTTTTCTTGTCAACTGCTTTTCTTTTACGTCTTTGGTGTGCAGCTAGTGCTTTTGTAGAAGTAACAGATTTAGCATCTGATTTTGTTTTTTTGTTTTCTTCAACTGGTTCGTTTAGATTGGCACGTTGTGGTAATCTTTCTTGAATACGTGCAGCCTTACCTGATAGGTTTCTAATGTAGTAGATTTTTGCACGTCTCACTTTACCACGTTTGATAATTTCAATTGTATCAATGATTGGTGAGTGAATTGGAAGTGTTCTTTCAACAAACACACCATTTGAATTTTTTCTAATTGTGACAACTTCTGTTATTCCGCTTCCTTGAGTTTTAATTACAACCCCTTCGAAAGCTTGAATACGGAATTTTTTATCTTCTTTAATTTTTACCGTTAAACGAATTGTGTCCCCTGAGTTAAACTTTGGTAAGTCTGTTCTCAATTGTGATTCACTAATTTCTTTTACAATATTTGAGTAGTTCATAATATTTATTCTCCTTTTTTAAGTTTTTCAATAATCTTCAGATCCTCATTACTTAAAGTTGTTTTTTCTAACAAGTCACTTCTCTTTGATAAAGTGTTCTTTAATTGTGATTCTCTTCTGAAGTTATTAATGTTTTTGTGATGTCCTGATATTAATACGTCAGGTACTTTATGACCATCGAATTCAACTGGCTTAGTGTATGAATCATAGTCTAACAAATTATTTTCAAAACTATCGTTTTCATGTGATTCCTTAGTTATAACCCCATCAATTAATCTAATAATTGAATCGGCTATAACTAATGATGATAGTTCACCGCCAGTGATCACATAATCTCCAATTGATAGTTCCATGTCAACATAGTTCATTATTCTGGCATCAATGCCTTCATAATGTCCACATATCAATATGATATGTTTATGTTTGATTGATAGTTCTCTTGATATATTGTTGTTTAAAGTCACACCTTGTGGACTTGTTAATATAATAAAAGATTCATTTGTCTTAATAGAATTTATCGCTCTAACAACAGGTTCAATCATCATCAACATTCCAGCACCACCACCGAATTGATAATCATCAACTTGGTTGTGATCGTATGTTGTGTGTTCTCTAATGTCCACTACTTCAAGTTCAACTTTGTTTTTTAAAATTGCTCTTTTAATAATTGACTCAGAAATATAATTGCTTATTAAATTTGGAAATAAAGTAAGTATAGATATTTTCATTATGTTAACCTTTCAATATTTTTTAAAATAATCGTTTCGTTATCAAAATCAATTTCTTCAACATATTCATCAACGCTTGGGATCCATATTGTTTTTTCTTCAAACTCAACTTTATAAGTTATATAAATTGAATTATCTAGAAAATCAATAACCTTACCTACTTGTTCTTTAAAAATAGCTTCAAACCCCATACATGTTTCATCTTGGAGTTTTGTTACTAATTCATTTTTTATATATATATCTTTACCAATTAGTTTTTGTGCAAGGTTAATACTTTCATAACCTTCAAATAAAACTAATGGTTTTTTAATATACAAATCAGTAAGCTGTTTAATTTTTAAAGGTTCAATTGTTGATCCTAGTTCTATAAAGGCAAAATCATTTGTCTTTATATCAATCTCATTTGTGTCCGTAAACCAAATAATTTTTAACTCGCCCTTTATTCCATGGGTTGATGCAATTTTTCCTACTAACGCTAAATTGTCTTTTATCATTATTTTTTAGCTGCTGGTTTTGCTGCTGGTTTTGCTGCTGCTGGTTTTTTAGCAGGAGCTTTTTTAACTGCTGGTTTTTTAACTGCTGGTTTTTTAACTACAGTTTTATCTTGTTTCAAGTCGTGGAATTTTTTCATTATTCCATGTTTTGAAAGAATATCTCTAACTGTGTCAGTTGGTTGCGCACCATCAGAAAGTCATTTTAATGCAATTTCTTCATTAATTTTTGTTTCTCCATTAATTGGATTGTATGTTCCAATCAAATCGATGTAAATACCATCTCTTTGAACACGTGAATCAGTTGCAACAATTCTAAAGAATGCTGCACGTTTTTTACCTGCTCTTCTTAATCTTAACTTAACCATTGGTCCTCCTATTTTTTTGTTAATACTTATAATATACATTAAAAAAAATAAATGTGTTAAGTAATTTAACTTAACTTACTTAACGCCCTATTTTTCTTTATTTTTTTCTTTTTCAAACAAAACTTACTTATTCTTTCAAATTAGGTAATAATAGTATAAGTATTTTGATGAAGCTCTTGGAATTTTGTCTTAATAGTGACAAATAAAAAGGAAATAAAGATGACGTTCAAAGAACTTATAAAAAATGATAGAGTATTAAAATCATTAGAAATAATGGATTTCAATACACCAACAGATATTCAAGCACAAGCTATTCCAATGTTTTTAGAAGGTAAAAACATTTTTGGAAAATCTTCAACAGGTACAGGTAAAACTGCCGCCTTCTCACTTCCGATACTTGAAAAATTAGATCCAAAGTTGAGAAAACCACAAGCATTAATAGTTGCTCCAACTCGTGAGTTAGCTAACCAAATTGTGGATGTAATTAGAAAACTAACAAGCCGTTACGAAGGTATAAAACTTACTTCTCTTATTGGAGGAGCTGAAATTCGTAAACAATTAATATCATTACGTGATACTCACATTATTGTTGGTACACCAGGAAGAATTAATGATCACATGATTAGAAGATCATTTAACTTCGATAATATTAAAACAATCATCTTAGATGAAGCTGATGAAATGTTAAAAATGGGTTTCAAAAATGAAATTGATGACATTTTCCAAAAAGCACATCCAGATGTACAAATTGGACTATTTAGTGCAACTACAAACGATAAAGTTATGAGTATGGCTTACAACTACATGAAACAATATGAAACTATTGTTGTTGATAACGTAGTTAAAGTTAATGACAACATTGACAATAAGTTTGTTTACATTGCAAGAAATAGAAAAATAGAATTATTAATTAATATATTTGAAATTGACAAACCCCAAGCTGCAATTATATTCAGTAATACAAAATCAAACACAGATACAATTATGGAAACTTTAAGAAGCAACGGTATTGATGGTGTTGTTATCAACGGTGATAAAAGACAATCAGAAAGAACTCGCGCAATTAACCGTTTCAGACGTGGAGAAGTTCAAGTACTTATCGCAACTGATGTGGCCGCTCGTGGAATCGACATCAAAGGTGTTGACTTAGTTATTAACTATGACATCCCTCGTGATAATGAATATGTAATCCACCGTATTGGTAGAACTGGTAGAAACGGTGAAAAAGGATCAGCCATTTCATTTGTAGATGGTCGTGGAACTTTAAAACAAATTAAAGAAATTGAACATGAGTTTAAAATTTCAATTTATGAAGTTGACCCTTCTACTTACAAAATTGATAAAGCCGAAAACTCAGCTAATAGCAGAGAAGAACGTGGTGGTTCAAGAGACGGAGGTTCACGCGGTGGATCTCGTGGTGGATCATATGGCGGAGGTTCACGTGGTGGATCTTACGGTGGTTCAAGAGACGGAGGTTCACGCGGTGGATCATTCGGTGGTGGTTCAAGAGATCGCGACCGTGGTGGTTCACGTGGTGGATCAAGTTATGGTTCAAGAGACGGAGGATCACGAGGTGGATCATTCGGTGGTGGTTCAAGAGATCGCGACCGTGGTGGTTCAAACTACACACCTAGAGATGGTGGTTCAAACTTCACTCCTAGAGATGGTGGTTCAGGTGCTGACTCCCCTTTTAAATCAAATACAATGTCATCAAGTTCTGATGCTCCAAGAAACAGAGAAGAACGTGGTGGATCATATGGTTCTAGAGATGGTGGTTCACGCGGTGGATCATTTGGCGGAGGATCAAGAGATCGCGACCGTGGTGGTTCACGTGGTGGATCATATGGTTCTAGAGATGGTGGTTCACGCGGTGGATTATATGGTTCTAGAGATGGTGGTTCACGCGGTGGACGCGATGGCGGAAGAAGAGATAGCAAGCCCGAAGGTCCTAATAGAAAAGAAAGACGTGCAGCTCTTCAAACTCCCGGAGACAAAGAATAATCAACTTAACTATTTAAGTTATTAAGACAATAAAAAAAGATGTGTTTAATCACATCTTTTATTTATTTCAAATGGCGCCCACAAGAAGATTCGAACTTCTGACCCTACGCTTAGAAGGCGCATGCTCTATCCTACTGAGCTATGTGGGCATTTCATAGTAAATTATAACTAAATTATTTAATTTTTACACCCTATTTTTGTATACAAACTATAATAAGTAATATTACATAAGGAGCATTCAAATGAAAAACTATTATTCTTCCTTATCATCAACTATATATGATTTTACAAAACCGCCTGGAACCAGTAGTGATGGTGATATTGAGTTCTATAAAAAACTTCTTTTACCATTGGAAGGAAAGATATTAGAAGCTGGGGTCGGAAATGGAAGAGTGTCTATCCCATTAATAAAATATGAATTAGTAGTTGATGGGATAGATATCTCAAATGAAATGTTAGATATTTATAAATATAACTTGGATTCGAATAATCTTAGTGGAAAGATAATTAATATGAATTTAAAAGACTATATTTCTCCAAACACTTACGAAGCAATCATCATGCCTGCCGGAAGTATTTGTATGATTGAAAATATAGAAGATTTAAAATTAATATTAAAAAACTTTTATGAATCATTAATAGTTGGCGGAAAGGTCATAATTGATTTCATATACCCCACTACATTTAAACCAGGTTCAAAACATGTGACCAACGTTGAATTAGATAATGAAAACAATATTCAGTTAAACATAAACCATAATTCAATTGACTGATCAAAACAAGTTGCTTATTCTGAAAATGAATATGTTCATTTTAAAAATGGAAAAGAAGTTTCAACCGAACTTCAGACATTTAATTTAAAATGATATTCTGAAAATGAAATCAAAATGATTTCTGAGTTATTGGGATTTAATAATATTGAATTAATAAAGAACTACAACAATGCACGTATTTTAAACTTAAATACAATTACTTTAATTGCAAAAAAATAATGACTTGTGTCATTATTTTTTTAATATTGAATTAACAATTTTTGGACCAAACGTATAAAACACACCAACTAGTAACATTGAAAATGTCACATCTGATGGAAAGTGTTTGTGATAAACAATCCTTGAAATACCTGTTAGTAAAATTGAACAAACCGAAATTAATAAAAATATAATTTTGAAATAAGTTTGTTTTGAAGACTTGGGTATGAAATAAATTAATAAGAAAAACATCCCAGCTGCTTGTGTGTGACCTGACGGGAAACTTTTCCCCCTATCACTTTCAAAATTAAATTCAAATAAGTATTTAAACTCATTTGTACCATCTATTACAGAGTTTGGTCTTGGTCTACCTCAAATTTCTTTAAAGACAGTAACAATCAAAGTTGTTATTGTCAGAAGCACAAGTGCATAAATAACCTTTATCCACAATGTAGAAATATATTGGCTATCTCTAAAAACTGATAATTTGTTTATCATTATTGTTGTAGCGATAAAACTCAAAATTGTAATTGAAAATATTATTGATGTCGCAATTGTAGTTATTAATGATTTTAAATCCCCGTCTACAATAATGAAATTTTTATATCCAATTGAATGAAAGGCAATTGTTCCAACAATGACTATAGAAAGACCAATTAGCGAAGGTTCAATTATATGTGTCTTTGTTTTGTTTGCTATGTTGTAAATAGACACAATTCCAAACATCGCTGTTATACCAATCGGTATAACGACCGCTTGTTTACCCCACATATCAAAACCAATTGAAAATCAATTTTCATATGTAGTAAATGATTTTGCAATAGCTAAATCAAAAACACCAAATAAAATAAGAAAAATTATTAGTACTGACCCTATTGTTATTTGTGGTCAATAAAGTTTTAAATCATTTTTAGTTTTCATTTTTAAATAATTTTGATGGTAGATCAAAATATATTCCATATTTTTTAACTTCATCTTCTGAAGCTGCATTGAATAATTTGATGTATGTCTTGAATCTTTCTAATAGAATTACAATATTTTCAGTTGTTTGAATTGTTCTATTAATTGGATGTGGTCCAAAAATAATATATGTATATTCAACTAAGTCTTCAATATTGTTCTCAAATAGTTTTAATGTTGGTTTATTTAAACCAATAATTACGTTAAGGATCAATCCAATTTTTCTAATTGCATGATCTTTTTCTACATCAGATATTTTTTTTGCTGGTGTTGAATTCATATATTCAATTTCTTCTTCGTCAATGATGAACTCTTCAACTGCTAATTCATGGTATTCAATTGTTGATTCTAATTTATCATTTTTCATTTTGAATATAGATAGTGTGTCAACCCAAACATCATATTTAGGTTTTATTATAGTGTCATAAATATAATCTGGAAATAACGGATATGACAATAATGTTATTCTCATTTTTGAAAAAACAGATAGAACAATTTGTGTGTAGTGGTATAGCTTTTTCTCGTTAACCTTAACGTGGTAATCACCTTTACTCTCAATATAACGCAACAATGATAATGGGTTAACGTTTTGGTATGTAAATGGAGACAATACAACAATATCTTCATTACGTTTAAAGATACTTCGAACACCCTCATCTTTATCTGAAGGAACAAAGATTGGAATGTACTCTTCTAAGATTTCAAATGCATCTTGCCCTTCTTTTAACATTGTTATTCTAGCGATTTCATCTTTCATTAAAATGGCAGCCATTTTTGTTAATTCAAAAATTGCTTTTATTTTTTCTTGTCTTGTAAAAGTTATCCATTTTGCATATTCAAAATTTCCTAAAAAGATTTTAAACTCATCAGGATTTGAAATGATTTCCATTGTTGATTTTAAATATTCAACTTCTTTTATAAATCACTTTCTTCCACCATTATATTTTTCAATAATTCTTTCTGGAATGAAAGCGTGCGAAACATTGCTGTATAAATTTTGTGCATCAACGTTATTAATTAAATTTAGAACAAATAAAAACGGATATACCTCTGATACTTTAAAATCATCGTCAAATATATGGTTAATGTCATAATGCATTTTATGAGCTAACTCAGCAATATATGACCTTGATAAGTTCTTTCAACTATCGTGTTCTAAAAAACAATACTCATTAATATGTGGTAAACAGATTGCAGTAATCATTTGAGAAACTTCTTTTCTTTCTTTAGGTGTCTCAATTTTAATTTTTGGTGGTTTTTGTTTTTGTTCTACGTGTCTATATTTCAAAGAATATATACTGTCGTAATTTTCTAAAATGTAATCTGAATATTCTTTCATATCATTTGTACTTAGTGACTCAAGACAAACTCCACGATAAAGCATATATTGAACAATAGCTAAGTGGCAAATTTGATACAAACTATAAAGTTCTTTTTTTCTAGTATTAACAATGTACTGAAGTTCCCCATTACCTTTAACCATGTAATGCAATGAAAACCAAAACAAACTATTGTTTTGGTTTTCATTGAAGAATCTAAAGTTTTTATTAATTACGTTATTTGCCATATATTATATTTTATATTTATTTATGAATTCCTCAACATCTTTAATTGCTTTAATTGAATATTGTTCCTTTTTTAGAACCTTTTTCATTTTTTTATTCATTCCATCTGTGTTTACAATAGATCAGTTGGCTTTCATTGGTTGAAAGTTCTCTGATGAAGTTGTACAAATGTAATTAACCAATCCACCCATAACTGTAGTTTCTGGTCATTCAATTAATTCTTTTTCTTCTATTTTCCTTGCGACATTAATTGCAGCTATTATTCCTGATGCGGTTGATTCAACATAACCTTCAACTCCAGTAATTTGTCCAGCAAAGAAAACATTTGGATTTGATTTCAATTGCATGCTTTTGTTTAATAATGTTGGTGAATTGATAAAGTTGTTTTTGTGCATAACACCATATCTCACAAACTCAGCATTTTCTAATCCTGGGATTAAACTAAATACACGTTTTTGTTCACCTCATTTTAAATTAGTTTGAAAACCAACTAAGTTGAACAAGTCTTTAGCTGCATTGTCTTGTCTTAATTGGACAACGGCAAAAAGATCGTGGTGGTCTTCTTTACTTCTATATAATCCAACTGGTTTTAATGGTCCGTGTAGTAATGTTTTTTCACCACGACTAGCCATTACTTCAACAGGCATACAACCCTCAAATACACGTAATGATTCTTCATCTTTTAAATGAAGGTCTGCTTTTTCTGAATTTAATAATTCATTATAAAATTTTAAATACTCTTCTTTTGTCATTGGAGCATTTAAATAATCTTTAGTTTCACCTTTGTCATATCTGTTCTTTCAATATAGTTTACCCATATCTAAACTATCTAGTTTTACAATTGGAGCAACAGCATCAAAAAAATAAAAGTAATCACTACCGACAATCTTTTGGATTCCTAATTGTAGTTTAGGTGTTGTCAAAGGACCAGAAGCAATAATTGTAATTTCCATTGGATCAATGTCTCCAACCTCTTCACTTATTACATTTATAAGTTTATTGTTTCTAATTTCATTATCTATAAACTTGGAAAACAAATCCCTATCAACCGCAAGTGAACCACCGGCTGGTAGTTGCGCACTATAGGCCGCTTTTAAAATTAATGAATCAAACTTTTGCATCTCAACTTTTAATGTACCCACAGCATTTGCTGGATCAGTTGATCTCAAAGTATTTGAACAAACAAGTTCACCAAAAGTATCCACAGTTTGAACCGGGTTTCTTTTAATCCCTTTTACTTCATATAGATTTACATGTATATTTCTTTTTGCTAGTTGGTATGCAGCCTCACTTCCAGCAAGCCCTGCTCCAATAATGTTTACGATTTTTTTCATAGTTTAATTATATAAGAAAAAGCACCCTTAGGTGCTTTTGCTATATATTTTAATATTCAATACCTTTTCTACCATTAACACCAATGTCCATGTAGTGTTTTTTAGGTTGTATTACAGAAATTAAATCTGCTATTTCATCTAGTTCAGGAAAGGAAAATCTACCTGAAAGGAAAATTTCAATATGATTTTTCCTTTCAATTAAATCTTTAATCAATTCATCTTTTTTAATAAAACCATTTTCAACAGATCCTAGAAGTTCATCGATAAATATAACATCAACCGCTTCATCTTTTAATGCGTTCTTTATTTCTTTATAGCCTCTGTATGTTTCATCTTTGAATATTTGAACTTCTTGTTCATCCATTTCTCAGACGAACTTAGTTGAGCTTTCATAAAAATTAGTTATTTTAATTCCTAATTTTTCCAACATTACATTTTCAGACGTTGGTCTATTTTTTAAAAACCTAAAGTATAAAACATTTAAGCCAGCACCTTTGGCACGCATTGCTGATCCGTTTAATATTGAAGTTTTACCTTTACCTTCTCCACAATATATGTGAATGTATCCTTTATCTTTTTTCATTTTTCTCCTTTAAATAAAAAACAATGTTAGCACTTATACACTATCATTGTTTATATTTGGTAATTATTCTATAGTTGTAATCTTAAAGACCACATTTTAGTTGACTACCGCATTCTGGACAAGTGTGACATCCACCTTGTTCGATTACGACACCAATAGTACAAATTGGACATGTGTCACCAATTTCTGTACCAATGTTTTTTTCGGCAACTGTTTTTTTGATAAATTCGTTTTCATGATTGATTGGTTCTAGTTCATCAACAAATCCTTTTCTTTCTTTTGTTTCTTCAATTTCAAGAGAAAGAACTTGTGTGTCTCTACTTCCATCAACATAGATAGTTCCACCTTTGGCTCCACCTTTGTAAAGTTGCATGTAAACTTTTTCTACTTCAGCTACAGAATATCCTTTTGGAGCATTAACTGTTTTTGAGATTGATGAATCAACTCATCTTTGAATAATACATTGAACTTCAACGTGTGCTTCTGGAGATAATTCCATTGCGCTCACGAAGAACTCAGGTAGTTTTTCATCAGTATGTTGAGGATTTAAGTCTAATCATTCTTGAACGATTTTAGATTTAACTTCCATGAACTTACCTAATCTACCACTTCTAAAGTATGAGAACGCAAAGTAAGGTTCTAAACCAGTTGAACACCCTACCATTGTCCCTGTTGATCCTGTTGGAGCCACAGTTACTAAGTGTGAGTTACGGATACCAAATTGTTTAATTCCATCTTGAATATCTTTTGGTAAAGTTTTGATGAATCCAGATTGAGCAAATTTTTCTTTGTTATCTAAGAATGGGAATACACCTTTTTCTTTAGCTAACTCAATTGATGTTCTGTATGCAGTTAATGAAATTGTTTCAAATACTTTATCTACAATTTTATTACCTTCTTTTGATCCATACTTAACTCCAGCTCAAATTAGTAGGTCGTGTAATCCCATTACACCCATACCAATTCTTCTTTCACCAAGAGCTTGTTTTTTGTTTTCTTCTAAGAAGTAAGGAGTTTCGTCAATAACGTTGTCTTGCATTCTCACACAAACTTTAACAGTTTCAGAAAGTGCATCGTATAACACTTCTTTTGTTTCTTTGTTTACAAAGTTTGATAAGTTAATTGCAGACAAGTTACATACTGAGAACGGCGCTAATGGTTGTTCACCACATGGGTTTGTAGCAACAACTTTTTGTCCGTAACCTTGTGCATTTGTCATATCGTTTGCGGCATCAATAAAGAATATTCCTGGCTCTGCTGAATAAGTTGCACAAAAGTTAATTAAGTCTCAAAGGTCTTTTGCCTTAATTGTTTCATAAACTTTAACTGGGTAACCTAGTTTTTCTCATTCAAAAACATTACCAATGTTTTGTCATTCTTTGTCATAAAATTCTTTTTGAACTGCAGTCATATTTTCAATGTCTGGGAACTTTAAATCTCATGATTTGTTTTTTTCAACAGCTTTCATAAATGGATGTGAAATGGCTACTGAAATATTTGCACCCGAAAGGAAGTGTGGGTTGTTAACAACTCATTTTCCACCATCTTTCAATTGTGTTTGGATTGATCTTAGTGCATCACTTGAAACTGCAGTATTGTTTTTTGAAACAAATTCAAAAACTTCTCTTTCAGTTTGTTTTAATGGTTCAAAAGTCAATTTAGCATTTGCTGCTTGTCTGATTAATTCAGATTTTGACTTTGTTTTTAATCACATTAAAATATCTGGGTTTTGCATTTTTGAAATAATGAATTCAATGATATCTGGATGTCAATCTGACAACATAATCATTTGAGCCCCTCTTCTTGAACCACCTTGTTCAATTAAGTGAGTAAGTTGTGATAAGTCATTTAATCAGCTAACTGATCCTGATGAACGTCCACCAACACCTTTGGCAACTGTGGCTTTAGGTCTTAATGTTGAACCGTTTGTTCCAACTCCACCACCACGTGACATGATTTCTGTAACTTGTGATCTATGTTTAGAAATACCTTCTCTTGAATCTTCAATATACGGCATTACATAACAATTGAAGAAAGTAACTTTTGAATCACTACCAGCTCCATAAAGTACTCTACCTGCTGGAACAACATTTAATGTTTCAAGTTCATGAACGAATTTTTCTGTTCATTCTTCTTTTTGTTTTGTTGTCCCTTCGGCTTTGGCAAGTGCTTTACCGACACGACGTGCGATTTGCTCAAAGAAAAGTTCTAGTGGTTTTTCTAAACTGAACTTGTCTTTAATAATACAATTAGTTGTTTTGCTTTGTTCTAATAATAATGGGTCAATTTGTCCAACGTATTGGTCGTCAACTTGAATGATGTATTTGCTTCCCTTTATTTCTTTTAACGTTCCAATCCCTCTTGTTGGGAAAGCGTTGTCGTCCTTGATTGTTGTAATAACAACATCTCCTACTTTTAAAGTAGTTAATGCTTTGTCTTTTTGTGAATATCTATCAAGCATAACCATTCTTGAAACACTGTCAAAACACTTCACATCAGTTGGTTGGATTGGTGTAATTATACTGAAGTGTTTTTCGATATCTTTGTTCAATGATTCTATTGAACTTTTTTTATAAATTTGTTGCATTTTTTTCTCCTATTTGTTTCTTAATTGTACTATTAAAAATAAAAAAAACTCAACAAATGTTGAGTTTTAAAAAGTTTCGCACTTATGCACATATTATTGCATTTTACCTGCATTGTATAAGTTTTGGAAATGGCCAGGAATTGACTTTAGTTCGTCAAAAGTACCTACTTGAGATATACCTTGACCCCTTCCTAAAACAATGATTTGGTCTACATTTTTTATTGTTGAAAGTCTATGAGCGATAGTTACAGAAGTTCTACCACTCATCAATGATTCAATGTTTGCTTGTATTTCTTTTTCTACAATATTATCTAATGCTGAAGTTGCTTCATCTAGGATTAATAATTGTGGATCTTTTAAAAACATTCTAGCAATAACTAGTCTTTGTTTTTGACCACCAGATAACATGAATCCCTTTTCACCTAGCACAGTGTTGTATCCATCTGAGAAGTTCATAATGATATCATGTAGTTCTGATTTCTTAGCTGCCTGAATAGCGTCTTCATCAGATTTTCCAAAGTTACCATATTTAATATTGTCAAATACAGTTCCAAGGATAATTTGTGGTTCTTGTTCAACATATCCAACATGTTTTAAATATGTTGATAGTTTTACATCTTTTAAATCTACAGTTCCATTAATTAAAATTTTACCTTTACTTGGATCATAAAATCTTAATAGCATTTTTGCAATTGTAGATTTACCTGACCCGGTCTCTCCAACAAAAGCGTATGATTTCCCTTTTTCAAAAACAAAATCAAATTTTGGAATGATTACACTTTCTGGTTTTTCTGGATATGTAAATTCAACATTTTGAAATACTATATCTCCATTTAAGTTTTCAATTGTATATCCCTTTGTAGAGTCGTAATGCGGATCTATTCTTGAAGATGATTTGATTATCACTTGAATACGATAAGATGCAACTTCAGCTTGGATAAATCCAAACATAATCTTAGCAACTTGCATAATCGGTCCGGTCATGGTTCCAACACCCGCAATGAACGGAATCAGTTTTGCCGATAAAAGCTCAGTATCGTTGCTATAAATTAATACCGCAGAAATAACAACTATAACTTGCATTGAACTTGTGGCAGTAACTAAAATAGTGATAAACGAAGCAACCATGATTGATATACTATTTGTGAATTTATAGTATCTTTTATGACTATCTCAAAATCTTTCCATTTCAAAATCTTCTGAACCAGAAGATTTAATTAACCTAATAGCGTTAACTCGATCAGTAACGTCACCATTAATAGTAGTTAGTTTTCCACGCATTTTAACCATTAAAGGTCTGATGATAAATAATGCTAAGAACATTAAGAACACTGCTAAGAAAATAGTTACAACAACTACTGTCGCAAGATAAACATCAATTATAAAGAATACAACTAATGAACCAAAGAATGTGATGATTGCATTAATTGCAGCAATTGGAACTATCTGAGATTGTTCTCCAACAATTTGAGTATCTGATATTAACTTAGTTAGAATTTCACCAATTTTTTTATCTGAATAATAAGATATGTCTTGAGTGAACAGCCTTTTTAAACAATCATTTCTTAAATTTATCTCTACTTGTCTACCCATTCTTCCAGCAATAATTTGAGTCGCGTATGTGAAACCTCCAAGAAAAACAAAAAGTATTAATTGAAGAATACCCCATGATCATCAAACCATTTTAATACCTAAGAAGTATGTAGGAATATTCTTTAAATCTAACATAACTTGTTCAATGATTAATGGGGCAAGAATTCCGCAAGTAGCTGCAAGTATAACTAAAACAAATAGTGATAACGCTTTGTAAGGATTTTTCTTAAAGTGTGCTGACATTGTTCCGATAAAAGTAGCTTCTTTACCTAATATTTTTTTTGTAGCCTTCATATCTGATTCATCAAATTTTACAAAAGTGTCTTGTGTTGACGTTTTTTCTACCTTCTCACGAGGGTCTAATATTTTTTCCTGTTCTTGTTGAGTCTTCATATCTAACCCCCTTCTAGTATTTGCATATAATAAAATATTATATTAATTAGTTAATAAAAAATAGTCATTTCCATGACTAATAAATTCTAATTTTTGTTAAAGATAAAAACATTTGAAAATTTTGAATCTAAATCAAGGTTTTTGTTTTTTACAAATATTTTGAAGTCTTCATTTGTTGAAAATGAATTGATTTCTTCAATTACAGTTTCGTCGTATTCATCAATCACAACACTATTGCTGATTGATGAAACAAATCTCAATTGATTTTTAAGTATTGAATTTTTTGGTATTTCAAAGTCATTATATGATTCAGATAAAACAAGTTCACTTGTTTGGGATTCATTTTCAAGCATATATGTGTAAATACCATTATCTAATACAAGAAATGATTTATTTGAAAGATTTTTTACACTTTTAATTAATCCAACGTGAGTTTGATCATCAACTTGATTTATTGAATCGTTTGAATTAACAAAACTCATTACATTGTTAGTGGTATTTAATACTCTCAAATCACCAATGTAAAAGATTACAAATGGCGGTTTAAAAGTATATTTAAGCGCTTCTGGGTAATCACTTGAAATAATAGTGGTTCAATTACATCTGATGCTTTTAATCGCTTCGGTTAAAACATTCATTTCAATTTTTTCTTTTGTTTCAAGTGCTTTGTAGACTTTGTCTCAATCACCTTTATATTTCAGTGCAAAGTATAATAATACTTTTTCCATTAGTTGTAGTTGATAACTTTACTTGCAATCATTTCATTGATATATTGTGTTTTGTCTTTTGACATGTAAGAAACTATTCTGCCTTCAACACTTAGTAGTGAATCTTCAAAGTATTCACTTTCATCACCCAATACGTTTGCTCATACTTTTATATTTATAAAGTCAGCCTCAATACTTGTTGTTTTTGATTTGAAAGGTCTTTCAACTCGCAGGGTTAATTTATACAGTCTTTTTTCATCACCATCTTTTTCAAAGATTAGTTCAGGGACATTTACTAGTTGTCCTATTAATGTTACATTGTTCATTTTTTTATTCCTCCACCTTCTATAACGTCAAGAAACAAAAAAAACAATTCATTTTTTTGAATTATTTTTTTTATTTTATAAAGTTTTTCAATTCTACTAGCATTTTGTCTAGTTTTGTTTTTGATTCTTTTTCATCTTTTGCCACAGCAATAAAGTAAATTTTAACCTTTGGTTCAGTACCTGAAGGTCTAACTGCAAATCAAGAACCATCTTCATAATAGAACTTTAATAAGTTTTGACCTGGCATATTGTGTAAACCATTTATATAGTCTTCTTGTTTTATCATTTTTAATCCAGCAAATTCTTTTGGTGGATTATTTCTAAACTTAGATAAAATTGGATCAATTTTTGATTTAATTTCTTCTGGTTTAAAATTTAGGTTTTCAGTATATGTAGTGTAGAAACCATATTTTGCATATAGGTCATGCAATACATCAATAAGTGATTTATTGTGTTTTGTTTTATAAAATCAAGCCATCTCACTCAACATGATAGCTGCTTGTATTCCATCCTTATCTAGTGTTGAACTATCTAATACATAACCATAACTTTCTTCATATGCAAATACGAAGTTTAAACCATTGTCTTTTTCTTTTAAAATTTCAGAACCCATTCATTTAAAACCAGTTAATGTCTTAACAACTTTAACTCCGTAAGTTTCAGCCGCAATTCTATCACCTAAATCACTTGTTACAAATGAAGAATACAATGCTGGATTTTTTGGAATTTTATTAATTGCTTTTAATTGTGATAATTTTCAATCAATTAATAATGGTCCTGTTTGGTTACCATCTAATCTAATTCATTCATTATTGTGATTTACAGCAAGACCAATTCTATCTGCATCTGGATCAGTCATAACAATTATGTTTGCATTTGGATTTGCTTTACCGTATTTTTTTAAAGGTATTTCTCAAGCAGGTGGAAATTCCGGGTTTGGGTTAATTACATTTTTGAAACTTGGATCTTCAAATGCATGTTCTTCAACTTGAATAACTTTGTATCCTGACTCTTCTAAAATTGGTGGTACAAATTCTGTCCCTGTTCCATTAACTGCTGAATAAATAATTTCAAATTTATTTTTGTCTGCTTTTTCATGGAACTGTAATTTTTTGATCATTGTATTGTAGTTTTCAATTGTTGAATTTGATACTTCTAATAATAGTTTTTTATTTGGTACATAATTTCAATCAATCATGTTTTCAGAATCGATTTCCATTTCTTTTGAAATTACTACAGTATCACTGTCAATTAATTGACAACCAAATTCATCATAGATTTTATATCCATTATAAATTGCTGGGTTATGTGAAGCTGTAACTACTATTCCACCAATTGTGTTTAGGTCTTTAACTGCATATGAAACAACTGGTGTTGGTTTCATATCATTGTTTTTAAATAAGTAAGCCTTAACTCCTAAACTAGTTAGGATTTCAGCTACAGCATTTGCAAACTCAATTGATTTGTATCTGTTATCGTGTCCAACAACTATTCCTCTAGTTGCCAAATCTTTTGGGTGTTTTTGTTTTAATAGTTCAACGTAAGCACGTGTAACTTGCTTAATTGTATAAATGTTAAACCTACCTGGTCCAGCGCCTAATACACCCCTTATTCCAGCTGTTCCAAATTCAAGTGAGATTGAAAATGCAGCATTAAGCTCATCATCATTTGCATTAAGTAAATGTTCTCTTAACTCAGGGATTAAATTTTCATTTTCAATTCACTCTAAGTATTTAGTATTTTTTTTATCAAACATATATTTCCTCCGAATTATTTTGGTACCTTTATTTTACTAAATCAAAATAATATTAATATACTTAAATAAAAAATAAGTTAATTAAAACTTATCTCTTGTTCAGGGCATCAATAATTGGTTTGTATGACTTTCTATGTATATCAAGTACTCCAAACTCATCCACAGCTTTATAATGCAGTTTAGTGCAATAGCCTTTATGCTTTGAAAAACTATATTCCGGGTACTGTTTGTCATATTCATACATAATTCTATCTCTATAAACTTTAGCCAATATAGAAGCTGCTGCAATTGATTGTGATTTACTATCACCTTTTATCAAAGATATTGTTTGTATATCTTTGATATCAAGTTTTTCAGCATCAAGTAAAGCAATGTCTGGTTTTGTTTTTAACTTGGAGATTGTTTCTAACATTCCATTTTTTGAAGTTTGCTTTGGATTAACCCTATCAACATATTGACTGTCGTAAACTTTAATTGAATATGAAGTTGAATTTTTAATTATTAAATCAAAAAGTGTTTCTCTTAATTTTGCAGAAACAATTTTTGAATCTTTAATTCTCGAATCTTCAAATCCATTATTTAAAATTACACTTGCGACAACAATTGGACCAGCCATTGCACCTCTGCCGACTTCGTCACTTCCAGAAATTAGTTTTACTTTGTTGTCAAGTTTTATTTGATTATCAAATTCTATTAGTGTCATATTTTATCATTCAATAGTGTTATCAAAGTCTTCTGTAATTTCTAATTCTTTTTGTGTACTTAAGATCATTGTTGATGTATCGCCAATATCTAAAGGTTTTTCAAATGAAACTTTTTCAAACTTACCACCTAGTAAATCTCTAATAAATAAATTGATTGATTTATCAACATCGGGAATATCTTGGAAAAGTATTAAACCATTTCTTCTTGCTATCTCTTCAAATAATTTATATGAGTCATCATAATTGATTGGTCTTTTAAATTGTTTTCTTGTTTTGTATCTTGTTTCAATTACATTTGGATAATTGTCATAAATATACTTTAAGATTCTTGTGGCAAATCTTTCTTTTGGGATTACATCAATTTTAATTGCATTAGCTGCAACACAGTTACATGCTTGAATTTCACTATCAAATTTTGATGGTAATATTCCTGGAGTATCAATAAGTGTAATCAATGGAGTTAGATTAAATCTTTGGAAACCACGAGTTACACCTGGCATGTTAGCAATTTTAATTTTTTTATTTTTAATTAGTTTTGAGATAAAAGTAGATTTACCGACGTTTGGAATACCTACAACCAACACATTAACAAGTAAAGCGTCGATTCCTTTTTTCTTCGCAGCTTTTCTTTGTGGTTCCGTTCTTTTATTGATTATCTTTTCGATATCTGGAAGTATGTTTTTATTTTTTTTATCAATTAAATAACAGTCATCACCTCTTGATTTAAAATATTCCATTCATTGTTTTGTTACAACAGAATCTGCTAAATCCCCTTTTGTTAAAACAAATAATCTTTTTTTGTTTGTTCCAATTTTTCTCATCATTGGATTACGTGTAGAAAACGGTGCTCTTGCATCAACTATTTCTACAATGAAATCAACAGCTACAATTAGCTCTTCGATTTCTTTTAAGGCTTTATTCATGTGTCCTGGAAATCAGTTGAATGATGCTTTAGTTGTATTTTGACTCATAATTTTACCTCCAATTTATTATACTTTTATTTATGATATTTATCATTATTCATTATCTTAAATGATCTGTATATTTGTTCAAACAACACTGCTCTAAACAATAGATGTGGCATAGTGACTTTTCCAAAACTAATTTTAGTATAGTTATTTTGTTTGAACTCATCGCTATACCCATCACTTGGTCCAACAATAAACGCTAGATTACCCGTTCCAGTATCTTTATTGTTTTCAATTAAATTTTTAAATTCAATTGAATCAACGATTTTAGAATTAACATCTAACACTATTGGTTGAAATCTATTTTCAATTAGTACATTTAATTTGTTAGATAACAGTTTCATATTTTCTACAATATTTTTAGTTTGGTTGTTTGTAGCAACTTCATTTATTTCAATAATTTCAAAATTACATAATTTTGAAATCTTGTCAGAGTAATAGCTAATTACGTCTTTGAATTCTTTGTCCACTTTGTTAAAGCATATTATTTTAATTTTCATTTGGAACCTCATTAATATTATAATATTTAAGTATATAACTATGGAGATCAAATGAATAAAAACTTTATTTCAGTTTTGGATATAAAAGCCAAATCTGCAAACGTAAACGAACACCTATCTGCAGATTTAGAATTTGTTCTTAACTACCTATTAAGCAACTCAACAATACTTACATTTTGTAACATGATTTCTTTTGATCTTTACGGGATGGACTTCAAACAATTAACAACAGTAAATAATATTGCAATTCACAAAAGTTCAAAAGATAAAAGTTTGAACTTAACTTACTTAGAAATTGTTTATAACTTAATTTATCAAATGCATAAAAGAAAATTCAAATACCCAGACTCACTAGGTTATGACATGTTTTCTACACCAAAAAAAATAAAATCATATATTGAATTGAATGGTTATGAACTAGATCCTTCAACTAATAATGAAGGTTATAAATTATTCAAACTTGTCCCTTCTCAAAGTAAACAATTAATTGAATCAGTTATCAAAAAATCTAAAAATGAAATAATTAATATTGAAGTAAAAAACTTTATATCTTATTCACAAAACCAATTCATCGAAAGAGTTACTTCGTTGAAAAATATAATTACAGCCAAAAGAGAAATTTCTGATTTTCAAGTTGAAATGTTTGGTGTTGAATTTGTTAAAAACTTTTTAACCGATATCGAAAGGTTGTCTGGAATAAATTTAAATAACATATCAAAAAATGATGAAGTATTTATTACAGAACACATTGATAGATTGTTCTACATTACAATTTTATTAATCTTACTTTCAAAATAAAAATACGAATTAGATTCGTATTTTTATTTTCCGAAGTTTGCCATATTTGGCATTCTTCCACTTTTAAACATCTTAGCCATTTCTAAAGCTTGTTTTTTTGATTTCTCAAATTGGTTGATTAATTCATTGAATTCTTTTTCTGATCTACCAGAACCTTTGATTACTCTTTTTTTCCTATTTAAAGATTTAAGTAATTTAGGGTCTCTTCTTTCTTTTAAAGTCATTGAATCCATTAGGTACTCAGCATTTTTTAATTTAACTTGAGCAGATATAATTTGTTCTTCTGAAACTTTACCATTTAAACCTGGCATCATTTTCATCAATCCACCAAGGTTTCCCATGTTTGCTAATTGTCCCATTTGGTTTTTTAAATCTTCTAAATCAAATAAACCTTGCATCATACGACGCATTGTTTTTTCCATTGTACGTTGATCAACTTGTTTTGTAGCTTTTTCAAAAAGTGTTTCAACGTCTCCAAATCCCATGATTCTATCAGCAATACGTTTTGGATAGAATTCAGAAAGCGCTTCAATTCCTTCACCTTCACCAATAAATTTAATTGGAACTTTTGTAACGTACGAAATAGATAATGTAGCCCCACCACGTGCGTCTCCATCAAGTTTAGTTACAATAACTCCAGTAATTTTAAGTGTACTGTTAAACTCAGTTGCGACGTTAATTATGTCTTGCCCAGTCATACCATCAACTGTCAGAATGATTTCAGTTGGTGAAGTAATCTTTTTGATTTCTTTCAACTCATTCATTAGTTGTTTGTCAATCTGTAAACGACCAGCAGTATCTAAAAGTACAACATCATATTTGTTGTCTTCTGCATATTTCATCGCTTCTTTTGCTGTCTTAGTTGGATCTTGTTTACCCTTTTCAAAAACATCAAATTTATTTTTTGTGGCAAGTTCAACTAATTGATCAATAGCACCAGGACGATAAATATCTAGAGCAACCATTAAAACTTTCTTACCTTGTTTTTTTAACAAGTTAGTTAGTTTGGCTACTGTTGTTGTTTTACCGGCACCTTGTAAACCAACCATCATAATTGGTGACGGCTTTCTACTTATGTTTAATTCTGATTTTTCTTTACCAAGAACATTGATTAATTCTTCATGAACAATTTTAACCATTTGTTGATCAGCACGAACACCTTCTTCAATGAAACCACCAATTGATTTTTCTTTGATAGCTGCAATTATTTTTTTAACAACATCAATGTTTACGTCAGCCTCTAATAAAGAAAGTCTAATCTCACGTAATGCTTCACTAATGTTTTCTTCACTAAGTTGTGATTTCTTTAAATTTTTTTCAATTGATTTCTGAAAGCGTTTTGCTAAAAAATCTCCAAATCCCATAAAATACCTCAATTGGTTTAATTATACATTAGATAAAAAAAATGTGGTTTAACCACATTAGATTTCTATTGATATTCTTTTTTCTTTTATTAAAGTTAAAACAATTTTTCCAGGAACTTTTTTTACACGATTAATAACATCGTGCAATTCAACTGAAAGTTTTTTCATATCGATATCTGATATAGTTTCTGCATCTACAATTACTCGTATTTGTCTACCAGACTGTAATGCAAATGTTTTTAAAACACCTTCTACTTTATTACACTCATCTTCAATTTCTTTTATTCGTGCAACAAACGCTGCTATGTCATTGTTTCTTGCTCCAATTCTTGCAGCAGAAATTGCATCAGCAATAATTACGATTTCAGCATATATTGTTTCTTTTCTAACATCACCATGATGAGCTTCAACTGCATTAATAATAATTTTGTCTTCGTTCAATTTAACTAATTCAGCAACACCCATTTTGACATGAGAGCCTTCACCCTCAAAATCCACAGCCTTACCAATATCGTGTAGTAACCCACACTTTGTTGCTAATTCAATATTTAATCCCAACTCTGCAGCAATCATTCCCGAAATTTGAGCAACTTCAATAGAATGATTTAAAACGCTTTGAGAATAACTTGAACGAAATCTTAATTTACCTAATAAATACTTAATTCTTTGATTGACGTTTTCTAATTTTAAATTGTCAACGACCCTTTGACCAATTTCTTTCATTTCTTGTTCAATCTTTTCTCCTTGAACAATCAACTCTTCTTCAATTGATACGGGCTGTAAACGACCAGACTCTAATAATTTATTCAAAGTTCTGGTAGCAACTTCTCTTCGAACCGGGTTCAAAGAAGATATTCCCACCTTTGTTGATGAATCGTCAATAAACAGATCAACTCCACCATATTGTTGGAATGCCTTTATATTCCTACCCTCTTTTCCAATAATTCGACCCTTCATTTCTTCATGCTTGATTTCAATGAATGTTAAATTATATGACTCAGTTGTTTCGATGACAACATTCTGCATGGCAGATATCAAGATGTCTTGGACCTTTTGTTTAATCTTTAGTTCTGAAACATTTTCAAGTTCATTTAGACTTTTATTTAGTTCATCTCTATGTAATTTATAAATTGATTTTTCTAAATTATCACGTGCTTCATCTTTCGACATTGAAGCTACCGTTTCTAATTCAGCAACCATTTTTAATATTTCTGAATTTAACTTTAACTTTTCATTTTGTAATGAGTTTTCAGCAGCTTTGAAACTTTGATTGATTCTAGTGTGTTTCTCTTTTTCTAATAAAATCTCTTCTTTCAAACGAATAATTCTTTGTAATTCATCGTTTGATTCTTTTAATAAGTCATTTTTTTTATCTTCAGCTTTGTTTAATAATTCTTCTTTTTCAACTTTAGCTTCATTAATAATTTTGAAATAAATTTTCTTTGCCTTTTTCTGAGCAATTTTTGTTTCATTCTTTGTTTTGTTTTTTATTTTAAATACAAAAAACACAAGCAAAGCTATTGCGATAACACAAATAGCAATGACTGTGATTAATGAAATCTCAGTTATAGAAGCGTTTAATAATAAATAATTTGTTTTCAATTTGGTACCTCTCCATCTATAGAAAGGCTGCGTGTTAGATTACTAACAAAATTATTTTATATCATTTTTCTTAATTTTAATATAAATTTCATCCAAGGCTTTTGGGTTTGAATTTAAAAATTCTTTAACACTATCTTTTCCTTGTCCAATTTTTTCACCATTATATGCAAATCAAGATCCTGCTTTATCAATTATTTCTTTAGAAATTGCTAATTCAATTATTTCTAACATTCTATCAATTCCTTTGTTATAAATAATCAAGACCTGACATGTTTTAAATGGTGGTGAAACTTTGTTTTTAACAACTTTTATTTTTGCTTTATTACCTGTGGCTATACCATTTTGTAATACAGTTTCACCCTTTCTGACTTCTAATCTTAGTGAAGAATAGAAACGCAGTGCACGGCCACCGGGCGTGATTTCTGGGTTACCAAAAATTATTCCAACCTTTTCTCTTAGTTGATTAATAAATATAACTACTGTATTTGTTTTGTTGATTATTCCATTAACTTTTCTCAAAGCTTTAGACATAAGTCTGGCTTGCGCACCGATTTGTTGATCTGACATTTCACCGTCAAGTTCAGCTTTAGGTACTAAAGCTGCAACTGAGTCAACGATCACAATGCTAACCTTACCTGATTTAACTAATGCTTCTAATATCTCAAGACCTTGTTCTCCTGAATCTGGTTGAGACACTATCAAGTTATCAATATCAACTCCAATTCTTTTTGCATAAGCTGGGTCTAATGAATGTTCGGCATCAATAAATGCAGCAACTCCACCTTCTTTTTGTGATTCAGCAATTGCATGTAATGCAAGAGTGGTTTTACCACTTGATTCTGGACCAAATATTTCAGTCACCCTACCTTTAGGGTAACCTCCAACACCAATGATGTCATCAAGTAGCAGACTTCCCGATGAGATTACCTCAATCTTAGAATCCGCCTTATCTCCTAGTGTCATTATTGATCCTCTACCATGAGTTTTTTCAATCTCTTTTAAGACAGCTTTAAGATCTGGGTCTTCAAATATATCTTTTGGCATAATAATGTCCTCTTTTGTTTTTGTTTTTGTAATGTTCATTTTTTACATCCTCCGTTATCATTAACGTCAGAAAAAAATTAAATCATTCTTTTTTTTATTTGTTTTAGTAATTTTTCTACCATCATTGTTTTAAATAGTCCACGATCCATAGAATCTTCAAGTCTATATTCATAGACAAAAGCGTCATCATTAATTCTAAAACCATAATGTGCTAGCCCAGAGTCTGGATTTGTTTTGTCAAATGGAGGTGCTCAGCCTGTGTATCCAATTACAATATTTGTTTTTAATATTTGTTGTGTGCTTTTTAACATTTCAGTTAAAACTTCCGGACTAACAACCCCATATTTTTTAATTACTTTTACATCAATATTTAAAATATCTGTTTTGAATTCATCTGAATAACAAACAAAACCACCCTTGTATACTTTAGATGTCCCAGCAACATTTGTTAGAGCATTTGAAAATGCTCCACCAGTGAATGATTCACATGTTGAGATTGAATAATTATTCTTTGTTGCTCAGTTAATTAGTATTTCCATATAAGTCCTTAAAAAATAGAATCAAAAATCATAACCCGCGTTCTGTTCACTTACGTGTACCAACCATTTATCTATCTTACGATCACAAACCAAGTTCAGTTACCTGATTTGAATTCCTCTACCAAAATTTGAGTTTCTTGCTTGTGGAGTTTACCCGTTCCATTGCCTGGTTTCCCATTGCTCGTCTCTGTGGCACTTTATGCTTCAATCGTAGTTTCCCTTAGATTAATTAAGCGTCGTTACCTTGCGGTACCCAAGATCACCTTATTTCTTGGCACAATCACTACCACCATCACAGGCGGTGCAAGCGCGGAGTTTCCTCTATATTCTTTTTCAAATATAGCGATTGGTTCATTTTGATTCACTTATATTTTAATCCAAATAAACAAAAAACAAATAGATAATCTATTTGTTTTTATTTTTCTCATTTAGATGAAAAATTAAATGTCTTTTCCATATATTCTTTTCCAAAGTCAGATACAATTTTTTGATGTTCTGATTTGTTAGTTAACCATAATTCTGAAATTTGTTCTTTTTCAAATTTGATTTTATTTTCATATAATTCTTCAGTCATTCAATGTGGAACTTTTTTGTTGTTGGTTGATGCAATAAACATTATCGGTGTTTTAAATGACTTTTTAATGTCTTTTAAAATATCAAAATCATATTTAATTTCTAAGCTACGTTTAAATTTATCCAAGAAATTAAAACTTACTTTTCATCAATCCATATTTGTGAAGTTGTTTTGTAAATCGTATTTAAAATATGTGTCTAAATCTGAAATTGGAGAATCTGCTATTATTCAATTTACTGATGATTTTTTCTTCCCTATCTCTGAATGTGCAATTGCGGCCGAAGCACCAAAACCAACCCCAACTAAACCCACTTGACTCATTAGATAATTATCTTTAATGTTTCTAATAATTTCATCAATTGTAGAAATTGTTGAATATCATAAATCAGTTTTTTCATTCAAGTCTTTTCCATGACCAGTTGTATCAAAAGAAATAATGTTATAACCATTTTTTCTGTATTGTTCTAACATTCTTAGTGATTGATATTTGTTTTCAGATCAATCATGCAATCCAATAACTCATCTGTGTGCACTTCTGTTTATTAGACCAACCACACTGACTAGTTTGTTCTTGTGATTGACATTAAATTCTTGTAATTCGTTTTTATCAAATTCAACATGGTTAATTCGTTTTGATCTGTTATCAAATAAATGATGTTCAAAAGTATTTAATTCAACTCCACTTTCGTTTAAACCCTCTTTTTGAAAGTCGTTTAAATGTTGTGAATACTTTAAAAATCAATCATTAGAAAGCTGCTCAACTTGCGTCTTGTTTTTCTTGATTGATTTTTTAATGTCTTTTGTAATTAAATATTTTGCTCTTTCCATTATCTTGTTGCTTTCAAATTTGCAATTAGCATGTCTAATGCTTTTATAGTTATAGTTTTTTCTTTTAATAGTTGTGTCTCTGAACTATCTTCAGCGACTAGTGATTTTAATTCAAGTTCAATTTTGGCTCTCAAGTCTTCAGCTATAAATATTTCTCTATCATTTTCTCTTAGCTTACCACCATTAGTAACAACAGTATTGTTGACTTGCGGTATTGGTTGGTGAGCGCGTTGTGCATTTGGATTTAATCTAGCTAAACGCGCTGATAAGTTATTCATATTAATTCCACCATCCATACTTTGGTGTGGTTGGTGTGGTGTTAAGTTTTCTTCTAAAATTGAAATACATCCTTTTAGATCTCTTTTGAAAATATCAACTGAAGATGTATTATCGTGTTTTTCAGGATTTGCTTTAATGTTATTTCAACCATCTAAAATTCTTTGAATTTTTTCTTCTTGAATCACTCCTGGAAATTTGTTATTTAGTTCAACCAAGTGTTCGACTTCGCTGGCTAACTTGTCTAATAAAATCATGGTTACCTCTTTTTATTTATAATAATATTTTATAATAATTAACCGCTGTTTTAAACAAAAACCTAAACATTTGTTTAGGTTTTTAAAGAATATAAATTATTTATGTAGTAATAATGTTTCCATTATTTTTCAATTTTTAATTGGGTTTTCAACTATTTCTTTAACGTGTTTTGTTATTTCTTCACACATAATGTCATCATTTGCAGACAACGTAGTTAATGGTTTCGAAGCAAGAGTATTACTTCTATTAAATGTTTTTCGTATTTCTCACTCTCTATAAAATTCTGCATTATTGCCAGTGATATTGAATTTGATATCACCCATCAAATGTTTGTTGTTCATTAAAGAATCAATTCTTATTGGTGTAAGCAATTTGAAACCGTCTGTTTTAGAGGAATTTACTTTGTACGTTTTATTGAATTCAATTGATTCAGAAACATATTCATCAATATTCTTTTCTTTAGTTTTACCCAGTTTTATACCGACAGCATTTTCGATAGGTAGCGGTTCATAAGACAACCGAACACTTAGCCTATTTATGAAGTAATGTACCGGTACAGTTGTTGCATTTTTACCACTCGATACAAGTTCGTATCTAATTATTTCTTCGATGTCGGCATCGCAATAATATGTAGCTTCTCCAATTTGAAACCAAACTTCGCTACCACCAAAAATTTTAAGATCAATATCTTCAACCACAAATTCTGGGTGAACTAACTCCAGGTATTTCGAAACGAATCTATGAAGATTGTCAGAAATAATATCTACATTTTTCGCTGTAGTCCCTTTTGATCTCTTGAAACTATATATCGCAAGACACACAAATATAACCATCAAGATAAATGCAATAGAGATAACAGCTATTCCATTTTCAATACTGGTTACAAAGGTAGTTACCCAAATAATAAAAGATATAATTCCCAATACTGTAAAAACCCAAGCTTTAACAGCGTGTTTTTGATTTGAGTTCCCTTCATCTTCTAACTCTGTACTTATAAAGTCTTGGATGTATTGTTCAAATTGTTCATTTTTCATTTTAAATCCTATCTATTATTAATTTCTATTAATTTGTTTAAAAATATCTTTTGGATTAGTTAACCTACTTCTAGTTGGGTTTAATTCATTTGATAGATCTGAAATTATTTTTTCAGATGTAAATGGATCTCTTGGATCATATGTCCATGAGTTATCAAATAATGGTTGGATTGATTTATTTTTTAATATACCAATAGATATTGCGTGAAATCTATTTCTTAATGATTTCAACTCATCCACTTTATCAAATATCTCATCTGGTAAGTCTGGGTTTAGAAAGTCAGAAAGCATTAATAAATCTGCATTCTTTCATCTTTTTTGACTCATAACCCTAACTGTATGCGCAAGAGCTGGTTCAATATTTGTTGACCCATTAAAACTTTGAGATAAAAAATTAACAAGATTTTTTAATAGTGTTTTTGTTTTAGACAGATCAACTACTTCAAGTCCATTTGAAAAGTTAATCATATAACAACTTCTTCTTTCTTTAATTGCAATCTTTGTAATAGCTAAAGCAAGTGATTTTGCAATTTGTTCTGGACTCCCTTGCATTGAAGCCGAAGTATCTACACAAAGAATGATTGGTCCTTTTTCTTCTGGGACTTCAACTCTATATGTGCGTTCTTCAACAATGCGTTCTGGAACTTCTTCAAATGAAAGAAAGTCAAAAACTTGTAATTGCCCTTCTACGAATTTCTTGTAAAAGATATTTTCTAATACAGGAATTCCTAGAACTGCAAATTCAGGCGTTAGAACATGTTCTAAGACATTAGACTGAGACACACCCACAATTTCTTCTGTTGCGTTGTAAACAGGCTTTAATTTTGTTTTTATAGGTAAATCTTTTAGTTTGCGCTCTTCAAATAAATTACTTTTTTCAGATTGTCTACCAATCATTGATGCAATTTTTACAATCGCTGGATTGTTTTCTAAATAACTTGCAAACATTTCTAATGTTTTAATATTGATATTTTTAGACAATGTTTCTTTATCGTCAAAAACATCACCAAGAAAATTTCAAACTGTTTTTAATAGTTTTGATGATTGGTCATATATTTCAATGTAGTCATATAGTTTTTCAATGAATTTCATTCTTTGTTCTTCTACAACTATCATTCGATATTCAACAACACTTTTAGTCAAAATTAATTCTCATGTATTTATGAAGTTTTTGAAAATCATTGTTGGATCATTATTTTGTTTATTAAATTCATATCTATAAAAGTTTAATCTGTTGTAAAAATGTGATTTAACATTGTAAAGAAAATCTTGTATTTTGTTATAACTTTTCTTTACTCCTTCATATCCATTTATTTGTACTCAGTGAAATAAATAAATTTCTTTTTCTAAAGCTGGAGATAGTTTAATTTTTCTTATGTCATGTTTAACTGTTTCATCATAGAAATCATTGATTCGATCATCAAAAAAATTAGCAGGAAGACGTCTACTCTTTATCGCAAGCATATATTTAGGATTTATTAAATCCTTATTGCGTAGGTATCCTAACTCTTTTTCTAATTTCTTATCTATTCTATTTTCTAATTGAAATTCCACAGTGGCTCCTAAAAGTTATTTTTAAGTATTTGAACCCGGTTTGTTTGTTGTAACTTCTGGTGATGGATCAACTGGAGTTTCGTTTATTTTTTGTACTCTTTTTTCAAGATCTTCATGTTCTTCTTGTTCTTGTTGTTTTACTATGTCGATGTATTCTGCAAACGCACTATTCAGCACTAAGTCAAATTGTTGTTTAAAGAATATACTTGAAGTTTTTTCAAGTCTTTCTTTTTCTTCTACCATTAAGTTTGGTAAGTGTTCAACTTTTCAAGTTACATCTTTTATTTGTTCTAAAAGAGCATCAAGTTCGTTTTGGTCTTTTTTATTTTGAATTTCAAATGAAACAATTTCATTACCAATTTTGATTGATCTTTCATTTGAATAAGTAACACCTGCTTTTTTAATTACAACTAAGTTATCTAATTCATCTCCACAAAAAATTTCAATTTCAGTAGTTGTTTCTTTATTGTGAAATATTCTTGTGTAATCTTCTACTTTAATAAAACAAATTGGGTTTTCAGACGTTTTTCATAATAGTCTGTGGTAGTTCCCTGGTAGTTTTTTAGAGAACACATTTTGATAAATGCTTTTTTCACTAATAGTATCTAATACATATGCGTATTGTTTTTTCAATTCAACAAGTTCTATTTTGTATTCTTCTCATCTTTTAAAGATATCAACTTTTAATGATTCGAAATAGAACTCATTAAATAGTGCACGATATTCTTCTTCTTGTAATTCATCATCTCAAATACAGTATGGAATTATTAATCAATCTTGTTTATCTACTTTAGCTCTTCCGTTGAAGTATGCTGAAGTTTTCATTAAACCTGCAATTTTTTTTCAACGTCTATCTGAAATATAAGCTTCACCTTCAGTTGCAACATCCAATCCTTTTCTTATATCTGAAATAAAATTAAATGTTAAAGAATCTAATTGAACTTTTTTAATTTCTTTTTGTCATGCTTCAAATTCGACAGCTTTAATTTGTAAGTTTGGATCAACTTCAACCTCTAAAGCAGCATCCCCACCAATCATGTCATTAAAGTTTTTTTCGTCTTTTAAACCTTCAACAATATATCTAATAATAAATCTATCAAATAGAGCTTCAAGTCCTTGACCTTGCATTGGTAATTCGTTTGATGCAGAAATTAAAAGTTTCATTGGAACTTTCATATCTTCTCCAGCATTTCTAAAAATCTTTTCATTAATGATTGTTAGAAGCGTGTTTTGAATTGAAGGTCCAGCTTTTCAAATCTCATCTAAGAAAACAATATCAGCTGATGGAAGATATTTATTTACTAATCTTTTGTATTCACCTTTTTGAATTCCTTCAATTGAGATTGGTCCAAATATTTCTTCTGGTGTTGAAAATCTATTCATTAGGTATTCAAAAATTGACCCGTTGTTAAATGCATATTTAACACGACGAGCTACAAGTGATTTAGCAATCCCTGGTTTACCAAGTAAAAATATTGATTCACCAGCTAACATTGCTAATATCGAAAGTACGAATACTTCGTTTTTTTCATAAACACCTTTTTGAAGTTGTTTAATTAATTCTTCTATTCTATTTGTTGTTGTCATTCTCTTATTCCTTTTATACTTCTAAGCTCAATCTTTGTCTTATGTCATCAGATTTAACGACTAAGAAACATGAACCTATAATTTGAATTATTGTTGTTGTTAGGACTAATACAATTAATAATGGATAAATTTTACTTACTTCAGCTCCACCTTCGAATAGTGAAATACTGTTAAATATAATTAAACCTGCACAAATTAATTCAAAAAATATAAAGTATGCTATTGCAAAACCAATGTAAACCATAGCTCAACGCTTTACACCACCAACCGTTCTAGTTAATATCATTGGCAGAATATAAAATAAACTAAATATTAAAGACACATACATGAGACCATAGGCCGCCACATGACTAACGTCAATTCCGAAAAACACAATGTTAATTCCGAATGTTTCTTCTATAGTTGCAAGTAATCCATATTTACCTAAAATAAATGAAATCACAATTGTCATTATTGCTGCTAGAAAAATTAATAATCTACCTGCAATTTCTAACTTAACACTTCAAAATAATTTTCTACCTGAAAAGTTATTTACTTTTGTTGGAGGTACATAACTAAATTTCTTTTGTTCTGCTCGTGAAAGTTCGCTTAGATCCGATTCATATTTTTTTCGTCTGTTTTCATCATCTAATAAATTAATTTCTGGAAACTGACTTTTATGATTTGGTCTTGTTCTCATTTTGTTTGTACCTCCTTTTTATTTAATAAGTCAATTATATATATTATTTATATAACTTACTATTAATAGTTTGTATTACTCTTCTGGTTCAGGAATTGGTTCAGGTTCTGCTTCAATGAAGAAACTTGTTGTTTCCATTTCACCAAAAAAGTTCAATACGCTTTTTGGTGCACTAAATTTAATCTTGTAATCACCTGGTTTTAATTTTCCATTTTTAACAGGTCCAACCAACTTCATTTCAATGCTGTTATACTCGTTTGATTCAATTGGATATCCCTCGGATTTGGATGCATTATCTATTCAATTTTGTAACTCTTTCATTAATTCGTTTTTGACTTGTGAGATTATCGTATACTCAGATGTTCTTGTATCTCATTCATTTCTAGAGTTTAGATTGTCAACATTTGCACTCATGTTTGCTTGGAACTCGGATATGTTTTTTTTCTTTTTACCTACCGGATCTTCTTTGGTCACAGAACTTACATTATGGTTTTTTGTAATTTTATCTGTAATTCCTGAAAGGATTGACCCATCTTTGTTGTATCTATATAACTCTACAGTTGTTGTAGCTGGAAAAAAGTTGAATGAATTATCTACATAAACCTTCGAAGAATCCTTTCCATTTCTTGGATAATTTTTCATTGGTCCTGATGCGGCCAACATTTTATCAACAGCTACATTTTTAAGCACACCTTCACTTACTCCTAAACTGTTTAAACTTTGTTTAACAGCTGCTTCAATATTTTTCTTAATATTGAAATTTTGTTGATTTAAATCATAGTTTATTGTTGAAGTGTCACTATCAAATTCTATGTCCTCAAGAACAGAATTTATATCAGTTTGAATCTTATAACTATCATAAGAAACAGTACCTCTTGAGTATGGAGTTTGATCATAATAAATATTTGTAGGTCTTCTTGTCAACGAACCCTGTCTTTCACTATTTACATTTAAAAATTTAACTTCCACTTGGTTAGTAAAGACATTATGTTCTGATCTAAATATTGTTCCATTTTTATCAGAAATGTCATCATTAAAATCTTGACCAACATAACCTTTGTAAGAGTTGATATCACCTGAATTTAGTGGCAATTCAAAGTTTCCCTTTCTATCTGATTTTCTATATCCAGATGGGTCGTTTTGAAAAGTTGGCATTGATATTCCAATCTTATTAAAAATGGTTTCTATTTTCTTGTATTCACTTGTGTGTTTTTCAAAAAGGCCAGCTCCAAAATTATTTAAGTTATTTATTTTTTGACTATCATATTTAACATGTAATGTTTTTGCATTTGCTGACTCCGAAATTTCGTTTGAAGGAATCGAACCACCCACCGGATTAATTGTGTCAAGAAGATTCATATTGCTTGGTGTCATATCATAATAACGTCTAAGTAACGAAGATAATACTTTGTCATTTTCACTTCTTTTATTTATCCCACCGTCAGCGACAAAACTCTTAATTGATTCATTGTTCATCAATGTTAGCATCTCTGCAAATGGTATGTTTGGTCCGTGATCTAAGCTGTAATCATAAGTTTTTTGTAAATCAAATGGTTTGTTCCTACCATCAACTACACCTAATCTCAAATTGAGCCTAACACCATAATGAAAGATTCCATCATATGTAGCAGAGGATTTGAAAAATATCTCCCCATATTTATTTTGGCCTTCGTATGGATATTCTAATATAGTTGGGAATAATGCTAAATTTTTGACTTTTTTACCACTGTATAACACATGGCCTTCTTCGCCTTCATTTAATGGTGGTATTCATTTCGCACCTGTTTCAAATAGCATTCCGTGAATTACACTATCATCAAGTTCTTTAACTCACTCACCACTTCTTAGATATGTCCTTATCTTTGAAATATCATTTTCTGTAACATAAATCCCAGTGTCACTTTTTTCACCAACAGTGAAACGTATTTTATCGTCTTGGAACTTATCTGATATTACTTGTTCTAATGATTTGTCTAATTCAAAAGCTTCACTTCATGGATCCTTATTTTCATAATTTGCTTTTGCAACTAAAGAATAAATTATTGTAACTGACGGAGCCACTACAACTGAAACACCTAAAAGAATAAACAATATCTTGTTTCCTTTTCTTGAAATTTTTCAGTTTCTTTTAGTTGCCATTTGAGTCCCTATTTACTTTTTAATTCTTTTGCAAGTGCTTTCCTTTTTCATAATTTTGATAAGTGTTTTTTCTTAATTGGATTACCATTCATGCTGTTAACATTGTCAATAACGTGTTGTTCAAGATTATCTTTTTCAACTGATAGTTTAATCAACTCATCTCTTTCGCTTACTAATTTATTTTGTTTTTCAGATGCTGTTTCAAATATTTTTTCTTCTCTCAAATATTCAAATGCTTTTCTCATTTTTCATTGTTTTTTTACTTCTCTTCAAAGTAGAACTTTTGAAATCATTACTATTGATATCCCCGTACCTATCACAGCATAACTTGCGGTAATATAGGGATTTGAATACCCATAAATGTTTTCATATGAAATCATTACAGCTATACATGCAATTACATATGCAAGAATAAACGCTGATGAAATGAATATATATGTTTTAATTCTTGCAGCCCTTTTCATAAAAATATATGGGAATACAGTAAATATAGAAATCGGTAATGATGCCAAAAGTGTTATCAAACCCACAATTATATATCGGATCTTGAAACTAAAATGACTTTGTTCTCCAATTATGTTTTCAAATTGGTTAAATATTCTTGCACAACCAGCACCTACAAAAAATGACATCATTAATAAAGTTAAGGTTACAAAAATAATTAAGTTTCTAGTTGCAAGTTCAATTCTAGTATTTCAACCTAATTGTTTTTCTGCTGTTTTGTCTTCAATTTTAGCTATCATGATAACCCTCCTTTTATTTGATATACTATTGGCTGTTATAGTTTCTTATGTTTGCCTCAACTATTCTTTTGTTAGTGGCGCGAACACCTCTAACAGATGAAAATAAGAGCACAAATCCAAAGAATGTAGTTACTATTGCAATTGATATTGAAGTTATAAATGGTGTAAATGAAATCAATTGTAATGAGTTATATACTTCTCAATTGTTTAAATTAAATAACACCGTTATCACTATTGTGATTAGTAACATTACTATTCCGTTTGATATAGAAATAAAAAATAATGTCTTAGTTCAAAATGAAACTGTTTCAATTTTTTGAGCGGACAATATTGGAATAACAATAAATAATAATTGTCCAATAAAACCAGTAATCAAGATAAATGCCGCAATTATTATTAATGGTGAAAATAAGAAAAGTAACTTATTTGTAAACCCAGGAATCCCTGTGATCAAATTATTTGTTAGACCAAAGAACGTATTTGCCATTGTAGCCATCAAAGACATGAACGCTGCAAATATAACTATTTGACTAATAACAATTACCGTTCTTGCGAACCCTTCTTTACCAGTTGAAAAATAAATTCTATCTTTTTCAGATATTTGTTTCTTTTTAAGTGCTCGTTTTGTTCTATCTTTTACTTTATTTAAATCATCAGTAACTAATGAACTAATTATTTTTTGTTCAGGATCTGCATCTAATGCTTGGAAAGAACTTGATCTTGGGTCAACATAATCAATTACTTCTTCTTGAGATTCCGGTACGGTTCTCATACGATATTTCTTTGCCATATTACCCCCTATTACCTTTTGGGGTTTCTATTCCAAGGTCATTGCTATCATCAATAGCTTTTGTTACCTTTTTAATTAATTTTGATGAAGATGAAATCATCATGATGCTTCCAATTGAGATTAGAGCAATATTAATTACAGCTAATACAATACCAAGAATATTGAATTTAACGGGAAATAATGAAATTGAGATTATTGATCATATCAATAAACTGACCGATACTGCCAATCCAAGAATAAATATTATTTGTCCAGTATCTTTTACTGCTTTAGCATTTTTCACCACTAAAAGCGGAACCATAAATGCCAGACAAACCAACATACCAAGTGTTGTTAAAGCAATCAAAGTTGATCTAAAGAATGCGTCGGCAATACCAATTGCATTTATTACTTCGTGAATTGGTAGTTTGCTTGCAATAAATGCAGATAAAGATGCAAAGTTAATCATAAAGACTACCAACATCACTACTTGAGAAAGCAAAAGAATTGAACGGCCAATGCGTTCAATTCTTGTTGAAAAATACATTCTAGTAAACTCGACACCCATCTTTTCCATTTTGAGGGCTTTTTGTTCGCTTTCTGTCTGTGTCATATTAAAATTTCTTGTTTTGTTTTCGATCATAGTTCCAATTTACTTCTTAAAATTATATTTTTAATATTGATATATTTAGGTTGGTTAGTTTAATAACACCTTTAAATGCACTATGTTCAACTAATGAAGTTAAACTTTCAGTTATATCAACTGAAGTGCCATTGCCACCATTCATAGGTTTAAGTTTATCGCTTATAATTTTTTGTAATGTTTTTTTAGCACTGCCGTTAATTGTCCCCCAATCTTGTATCAGCATTGAAGTGCCCTCAATTTCAGATTGGATATTTTGTTCAATTAATTTTGATTTAATTTCATCAAAGATTCTGTTTGTAACTTTTTTAATAGAGACATCAATTTCTTCTGGAGTTGCTTGGACAAAGTACATGAAGTCCTGAACATCTTTAAAGTCCAGTTCATAAGTATTTACATTTGGTGTATCAGTAACTTTTAATACACCATGTGTTACAACGGCAATCGGTTGTACAGGACCGCCCATTGGGAACTCCTGTGAATATTCAACTCACTCACCTGTTTTAATTGATTCTGATACTGCTGATGCAAGTTCGTGTAGTTCTTCATCTTTAACGAGAGCATCAGTGTTCATTGAACCAAGTTCCTTTCCAATATGTTTTTCAATTTGAAGTTTGAATGTATTGAACAATTCTTCTTCGGTCGCTTGTTTTGATAACATTATCGGTTCTACTTCTGTATATATGTAAGTAGGATTATTTCTAAATGTAACAATGACACTCATACCATTTTTAAACAATCTTTGTTCATTGTTGACATCAACCATTGAAGTAAAAGTAATCGTTTTTGATGATCCAAGTTCCATTGTACGAATTGTTTCTTCTATAATTTTAATTCACTTATCTGGTTGTGACTCTGTATCGAAATGCTTACGTTCAATTGCTGGTCATTTTGAATAACCTGAGTATTTTTCGGCAATTGATTGGTTAGCTTCTTTTACAAGGAAATCTCAAATCTGTTTTTCAATATTAATAATCTCTGGTCCTGCCGTTTTTCCATTAACATCAATTATCTCATTCATTATGAATTTACCTGGTGCAGGTTCAATAATTTCTTCATCTACTTGATTTAATAAACTTAAGTCAATTGGTTCGATTTCTAAATCTCCAGAAATAATAATGTCATTTTCACTACGCCCAAAAACCGTTTCGTTCATATCAGATTTTGAGTGACCATACGAGTTGTTAGGGATGATTTTTTTATCTCCAAAATCTTTTGGGATTAATTCACTGTCTTTTCAATCAAAATCATAATAATCAGAAAAGTTTTTTGAAACCCCACCTTCGTTTAGGATTGTGTCTGTGTCTTTAACAGATTCTTTTATTGCTTCAAAAACATCTTCTTCATATTCTTTTGTAGTTGGTGGATGTTTGTAGTCAAAATTAACATCAATGACATGTTTGTTTACTATCGCATTGTAAAATACTATTTTAAAATTACCTAAAAAATATGTTTTTGATCCTTCATCTCAAAATGCTTCTTTTGTTGTTAATGAGAACTCAACTTTTTGGTTTGCAGTATTTTCTTCTATTGTTTTTGTGATAACTTTCATTTCAAAATTATCATGCAATTCAAAAAATGAATCCGGATAGTCAACGTCATTTGGGTCAGTTGATGTTTGAAACTTTTCTTTAGCAGTTTTAATTAACTCTAATTTAAACTTATCCAACTCATCTTTATCTACTTTATCGCTTGAAACATAAAATCTAGTAAGGTCCGTCATTGATTCTTGAGTTGGGTCTCCACCTGCGTTTCCTTCACCAGGTCCTTGCCCCGGTATTTCAACCTCTTCTTCACCTACGGTGTCTGTTTCTATCAATTTAAATTTAATATTTATTGCACCAAAATATTTAGAATCCTCTTCAGAAATCACAGTATAAACTGCATATCCTGTGTGGCTATAGTCTGGAGCATTAGTTACCCTTTCAAAGAACTCGTCACTTGTAACTACTTGGCTCATTCTTAAATCTGATGGTATTTTTTTTTCAACTTTTGCTTGTTCGAAAACTTTTGACAAAGCATCACCATAATCAATAGCAGTTTCTTCACTTATTGGTTCAGCAATAACTACTGGTTCTTCCATTGTGATTGACATCGAAACATTAATCTTGTCATTAATTATTCCAGTAGTTCCAGTACCACAAGAAACAACTCCTATTACAGGAATTGTAGTCATGATTGTAACTGTAAGTAATTTCAATAATTTTTTCATATTAGTACTATTATACTTAAAAAATTAATTATTATTAGACCCATAACAATTGTTTTATGTATTTAATTTATATAAAATCACATTAATAAAATCGTATTGGAGTATCTGTTGTGGCTAAAAAACCAGGTAGTTGAAAGAAACTAAATGAACTAACAGGAAAAGTTAGAATTATACCTAGAAACAATAAAATGAAAATTGGTATTTTTTCGTCTGTCTTCTTACTAAGTGCTGCCGCCTTTACTACAACAGCTTATTTTTTTGTTACTGACGTTGTTAATTACAATGGTATTAAAACTCACGGTCAGCTACCAAACTGGAACTTTAAAAAAGGAAATGGTTTTGAGGTTGATTTTGCAAAAACTCCAATGAACCATATCACCGATGATCAAGTAGCATTTGTCAGAGTTGTTCATGAAGCACAAGATGGCCATGTTAAATATGAAACAGTAGAAGCCACTTCTTTAAGGCTTCAATACGCATACAACGATATCTTTGAAAGAGCACCTATTGATTTCATAGCTGAAAACCCTATTTATGGTTCTACATTTTCTGACGCGAGCCAAATTGAAGTTGTAGATATTTATACTGATGTTAATTTGACAAATAAACTAGATATTAATGATGTTCAAAGTAACAACTTCAATGTTGCAAATTCTGTTTTATTTTTGAAAATAAATTACAAAGGTGAGCCAATTAAAAATGCTTTATTAATGCCAACTTTATTTTATGGAAATGATGGATTCCTTTCTAATTTTATGCAATTTAAATTGCTAAATAATATGCATAAAAAAAATGAAGACGGTACCTACCCCAATAATCAAAGTTCAATTTTGGGTGAACAATCAAGTAAATTACTTTTAGAAATTGAAGGAAAAGATTCAAAAGGCAATGCAAAAAACACAGATAAACTTTACGATTCATACGAAAAATTGTTTAATCTATTCTTTGAAGAAAATAAAAATGACTCAAGTAAAGGCATTGATAACAAAGAATTTTCTGATTACACATCTAATCCATACGATAACTTCGTAATTTCTGGTGTAAATAAAAATGACAAATTTATTAAGGAAAAAAATTCAAAACTTGACCTTAAAGAATTTGATTCGACATCTCAATTATTTGATATTAACCAATTATTTTCAATTGGTACTACAAGCAATAGAGTTGAAGATATTAGCAATCGCGCAGGTAATATTGATACAATTAAATTCTTAACACCTTTTGTAACATTTCTAAAAAACATATACGTACAAAGTGATGGTGACTTTTTCATTCCAAAGGAGTTCTTGAGTGACAATAGTGGAAACTGGACATGATGGAATGCAATTGAAGTTTTATACACTTCTCTTGAATCAAAAGATAAATTAAATAGATATACCACTACCCAAGATGATGACCAATACTATTTTATGTTTTTACCTGAGGAAGGATTTCTGCAAAAATCTTTATCTAAACTAAAAGATGATATCCATAGAATAATCAATAATGCATTGACTGGTAACGGTCAAGACGTTAGTGGATTATTAATTGATGCTTTTAATAGAATTAAAAAAGACATAGTTAAAAAAGGAACTCATTCAAAATATTGATGACTGTTCGATTTTGACTTTTTGCCCTTTCAATCATATTGAACTTCCGAATCATATGACTATAGTCTTGTTGAAAAAGATAGAATTCAACAAAATGTTTCTTCTGGTAATAGCGGAAGTTATATCTACATTGATAAGCCAGAATTACATGAAGTTGTTAAAACCGATTCTACTTATGACTTGAGTACAGGTCTCGGTATAACTAGTTTATTTACTGATCTTTGATCTGCATCAACAATATTTGATGACAACGATGGTGACTTAGAATTGAATACTTTGACATTTTCTAAAGGTTCAATTGGTGAAAAAGAAATTTTTGAAGAACTTGTAAAAAATACACATACTTTTTTAACATCAATTAGTGAAAAAGTTAATATCAGCAGTATGCCTGCTAGTGAAACCGCATGAGAAATGATAATTAAGAATGGTTTTGATTTTGCTCGCACAGACTTCGGACTAACAATACCGCTAGATAAGTTTAATAAGCCTATCGTGGACGAGAATGGAGAAATACATTCAGTAGACATAGCTGGTGAATTAAAGGACACTACAGGTGTTCCAAAACACTTACAAAAAATAACATTTAGATTTAATATTAAATGAATAGATTAATAGGTTAACCACACCTATTTTTTTATGTCTAAAATGAACAAACAAAAAAACACCTTTCGGTGTTTTTAAACAAACTGGCAATTACCTATTTTGCACTTGCGTACTATCGTCGGCGTTACTGATCTTAACTTCTGTGTTCGGTATGGGAACAGGTGTGACCTCAGCACTATTGTCACCAGATTTGTCTGGTTGTTCAAAGAATTAATCATTCTCTGAAAACTGAACATTAGAATTAATTTATGCAATATTTTTTTGGATTTTCTTATTCAGAAAAGCCCTCGATCTATTAGTACTGGTAAGCTAAATACCTCGCGGCACTTACACACCCAGCCTATCAACCATGTGGTATTCATGGGATCTTACTTTCTCAAGGAAATGGGAAAACTCATCTTAAAGGAGGCTTCTCGCTTAGATGCCTTCAGCGATTATCCTTTCCGCACGTAGCTACCCTGCTATGCCACTGGCGTGACAACAGGTGCACCAGAGGTGCGTCCATTCCGGTCCTCTCGTACTAGGAACAGCTCTCTTCAATTTTCCAACGCCCACAACAGATAGGGACCAAACTGTCTCACGACGTTCTAAACCCAGCTCGCGTACCGCTTTAATGGGCGAACAGCCCAACCCTTGGAACCGACTACAGCTCCAGGATGCGATGAGCCGACATCGAGGTGCCAAACCTCCCCGTCGATGTGAACTCTTGGGGGAGATCAGCCTGTTATCCCCGGGGTAACTTTTATCCGTTGAGCGACGGCCCTTCCACACGGGACCGCCGGATCACTAAGTCCTGCTTTCGCATCTGTTCGACTTGTAAGTCTCGCAGTTAAGCACCCTTCTACCTTTGCGCTCTGCGTACGATTTCCAACCGTACTGAGGGTACCTTTGAGCGCCTCCGTTACATTTTAGGAGGCGACCGCCCCAGTCAAACTACCCACCATGCACTGTCCCTGATCCGGATAACGGACCTAGGTTAGAACTTCAATATAGCAAGGGTGGTATTCCAAGGTTAACTCCACGGCCACTGGCGTGACCGCTTCAAAGTTTCCCACCTATCCTCTACATGCTATACCAAAATTCAATACAAAGTTATAGTAAAGCTCCACGGGGTCTTTCCGTCTAGTTGCGGGTAACCAGCATCTTCACTGGTACTAAAATTTCACCGAGTCTATTGTTGAGACAGCGAAGGGATCATTACGCCTTTCGTGCGGGTCAGAACTTACCTGACAAGGAATTTCGCTACCTTAGGACCGTTATAGTTACGGCCGCCGTTCACCAGGGCTTCAATTCAATGCTTCACCGAAGCTAACATCTCCTTTTAACCTTCCGGCACTGGGCAGGCGTCACCCCATATACTTCGTCTTACGACTTTGCATAGAGCTGTGTTTTTGTTAAACAGTTGCCCCTTCCTCTTCACTGCGACTCACTAAAAGTGAGCACCCCTTATCGCTAACTTACGGGGTAATTTTGCAGAGTTCCTTAACAATAGTTATCTCGCTTGCCTTAGGATTCTCTCCTTGACCACGTGTGTTCGTTCTAGGTACAGGTACCTATGTCTTAAGTTAGAAGCTTTTCTTGGAAGCGTAGAGTCATGGACTTCGCTAATTACCGAAGTGTTCACTCCCCATCACATTTCAATGTTAAAGTACGCGGATTTGCCTACGTACACACCTTTATGCTTGGACCCTCATATCCATCAGAGGGCATCCACTATCTTTCTCCGTCACTCCATCACAACATAGGTAGTACAGGAATATCAACCTGTTGTCCATCGACTACGCCTTTCGGCCTCGCCTTAGGTCCTGACTAACCCTGGGTGGACGAACCTTGCCCAGGAAACCTTGGTCAAACGGCATGGAGGATTCTCACCTCCAAACGTTACTCATGCCGGCATAATCACTTCTAAGCGCTCCACCAGTCCTCACAGTCTGACTTCATCGCACTTAGAACGCTCCCCTACCACTGTATCTCTACAATCCTAAACTTCGGTAATCCGCTTAAGCCCCGGTACATTTTCGGCGCAAAGGCACTCGACTAGTGAGCTGTTACGCACTCTTTAAATGATGGCTGCTTCTAAGCCAACATACTAGCTGTTTGTGCACCTTCACATCCTTACACACTTAGCGGATATTTTGGGACCTTAGTTGTAGATCTGGGCTGTTTCCCTCACGTGCATGGACCTTATCACCCATGTACTCACTGCCGAGTATGGTATTATGGCATTCAGAGTTTAATTCTATTCAGTACCCCTAGGTGGGGCCATCATAGATTCAGTGCTTTACCTCCATAATCCTTAACCTCGACGCTGACCTTAAAGCCATATCGGGGAGAACTAGCTATCTCCGGGTTCGATTGGAATTTCACCACTAGCCACAAGTCATCCACGGTCTTTTCAACGAACGTTGGTTCGGTCCTCCATTTGGTTTTACCCAAACTTCAACCTGCTCATGGCTAGATCACCCGGTTTCGTGTCTACGACAACGTACTAAACGCCCTATTAAGGCTCGCTTTCACTACGGCTCCACATATTCTGCTTAACCTTGCACGCTATCGTAACTCGCCGGCTCTTTCTACAAAAAGCACGCCATCACCCATTAACGGGCTCTGACTTCTTGTAAGCATATAGTTTCAGGAACTATTTCACTCCCCTCTCGGGGTTCTTTTCACCTTTCCCTCACGGTACTGGTTCACTATCGGTAAAATGGTAGTATTTAGGCTTACCCAGTGGTCTGGGTGGATTCAGACAAGGTTTCTCGTGCCCCGCCCTACTCAGGATACTCCTACGAGATCTATACATTTCGTATACCGGGCTATCACCGTCTATGGCACTGCTTCCCAACAGCTTCTACTATATATAAATTTTGTAACTCTAAAAGGAGTCCTACAACCCCGGTAAAAACCGGTTTGGCCTGTTCCGCTTTCGCTCGCCGCTACTTACAGAATCACATTCGTTTTCTTTTCCTCTTGGTACTAAGATGTTTCAGTTCCCAAGGTTCCCTTCTCGCCACCTATGTATTCAGTGGTCGGATAATATGAGATTAATCATATTGGGTTTCCCCATTCGGACATTTCCGGATCAAAGCTTACTTCCAGCTCCCCGAAACTTTTCGCAGGTAATCGCGTCCTTCATCGGCTCCATTTTCCAAGGCATTCACTATATGCCCTTACTATACTTTTCTTAAGAAAATCCTATTGCATTATTATTAATAACTAAGTTTGAAATTTTAGTATTTTTTACCACTAATATATTTTTATTGAACTCAATTTTTCAATTGGTTATAAAAGTTACAAACGTATAACTAAATGTTACACGTTGGAAAAATGTCTAATTTTCATCTAATATTCAGTTTTCAAAGAACGATTGATACTTTCAGAAATTGTTCTTTCGAACAATCTCTGAAAACTAGATAGAACTAATGATATTGGTCACACAGTTGTTTAACGATTCAACTGCTTCTTTTCTATTACTCCATAGAAAGGAGGTGATCCATCCCCACGTTCCCGTAGGGATACCTTGTTACGACTTAACCCCAATCGCTAACCCTACCTTGGTACGCTCCCCCCTTGCGGTTAGGATACGTACTTCTGGCATTGCCAACTCTCGTGGTTTGACGGGCGGTGTGTACAAGACCCGAGAACGTATTCACCGCGGCATTGCTGATCCGCGATTACTAGTGATTCCGGCTTCATGGAGTCGAGTTGCAGACTCCAATCCGAACTGAGACCGCCTTTTGAGATTAGCTCCTCCTCGCGGGATTGCGACTCTTTGTAGCGGCCATTGTAGCACGTGTGTAGCCCAGGGCATAAGGGGCATGATGATTTGACGTCATCCCCACCTTCCTCTAGTTTGCACTAGCAGTCTCATTAAAGTGCTCAACTTAATGTTAGTAACTAATGATAAGGGTTGCGCTCGTTGCGGGACTTAACCCAACACCTCACGGCACGAGCTGACGACAACCATGCACCACCTGTATTAATGTTAACCTCCGTTATATCTCTATAACATTGCACTATATGTCAAGCCCTGGTAAGGTTTTTCGCGTTGCTTCGAATTAAACCACATGCTCCACCACTTGTGCGGGTCCCCGTCAATTCCTTTAAGTTTCACTCTTGCGAGCATACTACTCAGGCGGAGTACTTAATGCGTTAGCTGTGACACCGAATAATTCCGATATCTAGTACTCAACGTTTACGGCATGGACTACTAGGGTATCTAATCCTATTTGCTCCCCATGCTTTCGTGCCTCAGCGTCAATAACAGGCCAGTAGACCGCCTTCGCCCCTGGTGTTCCTCCATATATCTACGCATTTTACCGCTACACATGGAATTCCATCTACCTCTCCTGTATTCTAGTAAGACAGTTTTCAAGGCGAACCGGAGTTGAGCTCCGGGCTTTAACCTCAAACTTATCTAACCGCCTACGCACCCTATACGCCCAATAAATCCGGATAACGCTTGCCACCTATGTATTACCGCGGCTGCTGGCACATAGTTAGCCGTGGCTTCCTCGTAGGGTACCGTCAGACACAGACCATTTCCTGTCCGTGCTATTCTTCCCCTACAACAGAACTTTACGATCCGAAGACCTTCATCATTCACGCGGCATTGCTTCATCAGACTTTCGTCCATTGTGAAAAATTCCCTACTGCTGCCTCCCGTAGGAGTTTGGGCCGTATCTCAGTCCCAATGTGGCCGATCAACCTCTCAGTTCGGCTACGTATCACTGCCTAGGTGGGCCATTACCCCACCTACTAGCTAATACGCCGCATCCTCATCCTTTGGCGGACCAAACGGTCCTTTTAACACTTTCTCATGCGATAGTAGTGTCCCATGCGGTATTAGCAGTCGTTTCCAACTGTTATTCCCCACCTAAGGGTAGATTAGATACGTGTTACTCACCCGTTCGCCACTAGGGTGCAAGCACCCTCGTTCGACTTGCATGTATTAGGCATGCCGCCAGCGTTCATCCTGAGCCAGGATCAAACTCTCAATAAATTGTTATTTATCGTTTAATTTGTTTCGAGACTCAATATCATTTAAATTGTCATATTTTGTATGTATTTGTTTACTTAAAAGAAATCAACTTGTCAAGACAAGTAATTTTTTTTGTTGTATGTTCTATCTAGTTTTCAAAGATCGTTCAATAAAGTGTAAAAAAACAATGAAATTGCAATAATTTCCAGCTTTTTTTCTCTATTTCTTGCGTGTGATTAATCACACTAAACAAATATTACCACAAGAAAAACTTTTGTGTTAAAAAAATAAAACTTTTTTTAAAAATTTTTTTAAATAAAAAATGAACATAAAATGTTCATTTAATTAGTCTAAATCTCAGTCTATTGTTGAAGTTGACTGCGGTTTGGTGTCTTCATTATTTTTGTCTTTATTATCCTGATTTACAGTTCGATTGAATATTATTTCATCTGTATCTTCGTATGTATCTTCGGGTGCATTAGACTGAATTGTTTGTCTTATTTCTTGACTAACCATCACTTCATCTGTGTCATAAAGAGGTTCAGTATCAATTTTAGTTTGTCTTATTTGTACAGTGTTATTTTGTCTAATATCATTATATGTGATTGTCTCGTCGACATTTCTTAATGGGTCTTCTACTTGTGTTAAGTTAGTTGAAACAATTTCAGTTGGAAGTGCATGTATTATTTCTTTAATTTTTTCTTTTTTAATTTTTTTAACAACTGCGGGTTGAACTGCAGCCGGAGCATGATTTCTTTTAGGTTCTAAAAGTTGTTTTATTCTTTCTGAATCACGTAATAAATCTTCTTGTTCTATTGTGTTATTTTTAACTCTATTATTTGATGCACTAAAAAACGGATCTTCATTTACTTGGTTTTGGTTTACAACCCTATTTCTTGGCATGAAATATTCACCATTATCTAAATTATTATTTTGAACAATTTCACGTTGTGGTGAAATGGGTTCATTTTCATCTTTTAATCTTCTTTCGTAATCATCAAATATTTTTTCGACATCTCTATCTACTTTTGTTGGAATCTCAAGATCAGATTTACTTACCTTTGGAATTTCTGTTTCATACTTAGGTTGTTTTGGCTGTTCAACATATGGTTCTAAACTACTATCTGTTAATAATTGTGTTTTTAGTTGTAAACCATATACTTCTTCAAATTCATCAATTGATACTCTACCGTGAGATGCTGCAACTTTACGTTGTTGAATTTCATTTCTTTCAAGCCCTGGTTGTAGTGAACCCATACCGTCTTCGTCTAAATCTTCATCTTCGTCAACGATTGATTGTTTTTCTTTCTTGTTAAATATTTTTTTTGGTTTGAAAGAAAATGATTTGTTACTACTTCTAAATTTATCTGCCACAATTGGAAATCAAAGCACATTCGAATATACAAACAATATAAAAACTAAACTCAGCATTGTTCCAGACAATGCAATATTAAATACTAGACTTGTAACTTTTGTTTCTCCAAATGTTAATGGATTACTTTCTCCAATAATATTATCAATTGCAATATATCCATAAAAATATAATCCAAATACAACAATTGATATGAATAACACTATATTCATAACTATTATTAATCCAAATGTTTTTTGTTCTAAAAAAGCTTCATATAAATAAAAGACAATTAATAAGATTAATAAAGCAATTGATAATGTTCCAATTAGCGGAACAATTAATTTGTTAGCTGTAGTGATTGATGTTGGGTCGCCAAAGTCTTTAAAAATTGTTTGATCAAACAATGTCCCAAATACAACACCATCATCACCTTGAAATAATATAAAAGGTAAAATCATGAATAATGAGATAATAGTCAGTAATGTAAATTTAATTATTTTAGATATCATATTTAGCCCTTTTCTTTAATTACTATTTTATAATAAATGTATACAAATTATATATATTATATGAACAAAAATTGGAGACATCATGTTTGAAATAAAAACAAAATGAAATTATCTAGTTAAAGATATAAGCTTAAATAAAAGAAATTATTCATTTCGAATAGTAGCTCTTATTCTTGGATTATATATATTTACCTTGGGTATCACTATAGGTTCACAAACGGCCGTTGGAGTTAGCATGATTGACTTCACTATATTTTCTGGTTTATTTTCATCAGAGGGTTTAATGGAAACTCAAGGAACAACAATAGTTCCTGGAACTATTAAAGTACAAGATAGCCCTTATGCCCTATATTGCGGATTGTTATATGTTGGAATGTCTATCGTATCTTTAATATTTATGTCAATCTGAGTTGCTAAAGATTATAAAACTACACGTAACAAAATGTTATTTGTAATGATGGGTCTGGCAGTTGTTGGTGATATCATAATAATCTTAGGAATTCCATTATTAATCGAAATGAACTTACTTTATATTCCTGGTGCTGCAATTGCAAACGCTGCACCAGGGATTCGAGTTTATATATTTATGTTAGCATTCGCATGTTATGCACTAGGTATTGCGCTTTGAGTATATGCAAGTTTATTATCTGGTCCTTACAATTCTATTTGCACAAACTTTTTAAAAGTAACGGGAATTAAATCTTATTCAGTTGGTAGAACTGCTATGAACTTATTAATACTTGCCCCTGGTTTCATAGTAATTATTATTATGGGGTTAACCGGTACACCTTGAAGTGATATCGGAAACTTCTTAGTAGTAAACATTAGCTTTGGGACTGTGTTTTATGTATTTGTACTTGGAATAGTTGTTACAGCTTGAGGTAAACTAATTAGAAAAATCTTAATAGTAAAACCCCATGTTTCACCCGATGAACCAAAACAAACAGAGTTAAATCTTAGTGAATAAAAAAAGTTGTTAGTGATCTAACAACTTTTTATTTTCAATTAATAACAATACCTTTATAACGAGTCATTGAATTTAATGACTCTTTGATACCTTGGACACCTTCTCCCGAATCTTTGATTCCTAAGAACGGAAAATTATCAGGTCCACGTTGTGGTCTTGAATTAATGTTAACTGTACCTACTTCAATTTGTTTAGCTACACTAAATGCCAAATTAATATCTGTTGTAAACACTGATGACTGTAACCCAAAATTTGATTCATTTTGGATTGTTATAATTTCATCCAAATCTTTACATCTAATAATTGGAAGTACTGGACCAAATGGTTCTTCTCAAGCAATTCTCATATCTTTAGTTACGTTATCAATTAATGTAGCTTGTATTAAATTACCTTCGTATGTTCCACCAGTTTTAATTGATGCGCCTTTAGTTTTAGCGTTATCAATTAATCCCATAATATAATCTCTTGTTGGCTCATTAACCACAGGTACTATATCGGGATTTGTTTTTGGGTTTCCGTGTTTAAATGCTTTTATTTTTGCCTCTAATAATGGAACCAATTTATCAGCCACTTCATTAGTTGTTAGTACACGTTTTATAGCTGTACATCTTTGTCCAGCAAAACCAAATGAACCACTAATAATTTCTGATACATATAGATCTAAATTTTTATCATCTAAAACTAAAGCAGCATCTTTACCACCAAGTTCTAAAACGATGTTTGAAGTTTTTGCGATTGATTTAATTCTTTGACCAACCTTTACTGAACCAGTAAAAGAAATCATGTTGATGTTTTTATTTGAGACAATAATGTCACCAATATCGCTTCCCTTACCAGTAACTACGTTAAATATACCTTTTGGCAATTTAGCATCAACTCACAACTTTCCAATAAATGAACCAGTTAATGACCCTTGTGTTGCTGGTTTAAATACAACTGTATTTCCAGTTAATAGTGCTGGAATTATTTTTGCTAATGCTAAGTTGAATGGATAGTTGAATGGTGAAATAGCACAAACTACTCCAACAGGCACTCTTTCAAATACACCTATTTTATTTTCAATTCCTCAACCCTTAGCGTCCATTGCTGTTGGATAAAAACGTCTAACTTCTTCGATTGTAAAATCAATTATTTCAACTGTTCTTTGTACTTCTGCTAAAGACTCTTTTAATGGTTTGGCAATTTCTGCCATCATAATGTCTGCAATTTTATCTTTATTTTTGATAATTTCATTTTTAAATTTTTCAATAACTTCTATTCTTTTAAGCAATTGAGTTTTCTCTCACTCTTTTTGTGAAGTTTTTGCAACGTCATATGCATTATTGATATCTGATTCTAATAACGCACTAACAGTACCAATTACTTTATTGTCAATTGGGCTTAAAATATTTTGTTTATTTTTTGTAACAATGAACTCATTGTTAATCATTGCTTTGTAATCCATACTTACCTCGTGAATGTTTTGATTTTACCACTAAATCAAATTATTAGATTTTATATATACTACTCATTATTATTGAACCAGCAATGGCAACATTTAGTGACTCAACTTCTTCACTCATCTTAATTACATAGTTAACATCAATTGATTCTAAATATTCGATATCAATCCCATTACCTTCATTTCCTAAAATAAGTGCAATTTTTTTATCCTTAAATTTCGTATTTGATGTGATAGTTTTTTTTGAATCTTGATTCAAAAAAGTACCTACAATTAAATACTCGTTCGCTTTTAAAAACTTAATCATTTGTTCAAGATTCTTTTTAACAAGACTCATTGAAAAATGATTAGCTTGTGTTGATCTAACAACTTTTGGGTTAAAGAAACCAACACTTCTTTCTCCAGCTACAATTGAATTAAACCCAAATGCTTTTGCACTTCTAATTAAAGTTCCCATGTTACCCGGGTCTTGTACATCATCTAAAACTAAAACATTACTACTTAAATCAATTTCTTTTTCAATTATTTTACAAACAGCAAATACACCTTGGTTTGTTTTGACGGCACTTATTTTTTGAGCCACCTCTTCTGTAATTAGGTATTTTTTAATTGCATCTCCATATTCACTCAACTTGATTGTGTTTTTGTTTGTGAATAATATTGATTCAATAACTCCATATTTAAGAGCTTCTTCGATTGTATGTACACCCTCTAAGATGTACTTTTCTGAATAATCAGTTTTCAATTTTGAAATTTCTTTTATGTACTCGTTTTTTGTACTTGTGATTGTATTAATATCCATTGTCTTGTCTCTCAAAATTTTTCTTATTTTTTTCGTTATATATTTTTAATATTTCATCAGTTTGAAAATTTAAGTTAAATCCAATGTTTAAAAAACTTGTTAACATTTCATCATATGTTATTGTGTCTAGTTTTTTGTTGAATGTATTAAATTTCTCAATAATGTCGATAATACAATCATCAATATTATTTTTAAAATAATTATCTTTGTGGTCATTGAAGTTAAATGATAAATCATTACCTATAGAAATAATAAAGTGAATACCATCAATAAACTCTTCAATTAAATCGTTTTGATTTATGTTGCGTTTATTTGATCAGTACTTAAAGCTTTTTTCTTCATTAATAAATTCAAATAACTCAACCATAAATGCGATTCTTTTTTTCTTTTTAACATCATCATTTACAGTAATTTGTTTTGATTTAATTATGTAGTTATCAAGCATTGATTGTTTTTCACTTAAATAAACTAATTCAGTATTTTTTATCATAAAAACCTCACTACTATTTTAACAAGATAAATGTTTTAATGATTTTTAATTGCATAAATAATGCATAAATAAAAAAGCAGTTTTAACTGCTTTTTGATTCTATTTAATTCCTGGTTTCCCGAGTAGTTTAAACATATTTTTTTTATAAACCTCAACACCTGGCTGATCAAATGGATTAATACCCAATAGATAAGCACTCATAGCACAAGCTTTCATAAATCAATATGTTGCATAACCAAACATTTCATCATCCATTTTATCAAACTCTAAAACAATATTTGGAATTTGAGCGCCATTTACATGGGCATCAATTACTCCTTCAATTGCGATATTGTTAATTTTGTGTAATGAATTTTTAGTTAAATAGTTTAGTCCGTCTAAATCATTTTCTAATTTAGGAACATTGATATCCACTTGTGGTTTTTTAACACGAATAATTGATTCAAATATTATGTTTTTTGTACCATCTTGAATAAATTGCCCAAGTGAATGAAGATCAGTTGAAAAAATACAACTTGTTGGCAAAAGACCTTTACCATCCTTACCTTCTGATTCTCCAAATAATTGTTTTCACCATTCAGTAAAAACTTGTAATTGAAGTTCGTATGATACCAACATCTCAGATGAATATTTTTTCTCTGTGTGAAGTAAGTATCTCGCGATCGCATATTGGTAAGCATCATTCGATTCTTTTGATAGATCTTTTTTGGATTTTAGTGCGCCTCTCATTATTGCGTCAGTGTCAACACCGGCTACCAATAATGCAAATAATCCAACCGGAGTTGTTACAGAGAATCTACCACCGATGTCATCTGGAATTACAAAAGTTTCATATCCTTTTGCGTCAGCCATTTCTTTTAATGCACCACGTGATTTATCTGTTACAGCAACGATTCTTGATTTAGCAACATCATTACCTTTTGTGTTAATTAAGAATTCTTCAAAAATTCTAAATGCGATTCCTGGTTCTGTTGTTGTTCCTGATTTAGAAACATTAACAATTCCGAATTCTTTGTTTTTGATATAGTCAAGTATGTTTTGAGTGTAAGTTGAACTCATAGTGTTTCCCACATATATTAATTCAACTTTGTCAGTTGGGTATAAACCTCTGATCATTTCATCTGCTGCTCTAGCACCAAGATAACTCCCTCCGATTCCTACAACTAATAAAACATCTATTTTAGAACGCAAGTCGTTTGCAACAACTTTCATTCTATCGTGTTCTGCTTTATTAAAAGTTTCTGGTCAATCAACTCATCCTAAGAATTCGTTACCAAGACCTGATTTTTCATGGATCATTTTGTGTATATTAGAAACTTTATTTTTGTCAAACTGTTTTACTTCTTTTTCAATTCCTGAGAATTTTAAATTAGTATTAATCATTAATTACCTTTTGTTTACTTTTTTATCAGTATTTGATTTTAGTTTGTCAAAACCATCACCAGTTTCTCTAATTTCTGATGACTTTTTTAGTTCTGGTCTAATTGATTTGTAACTCAATTTCAATTGTTTTTTATCGTTATTTACTTCTAAGATTTCAACATCAACTTCATCACCAACATTTACAAAGTCAGTAATAGCTGTAACGAAGAAGTCAGAAAATTCAGAAATGTGTATTAATCCTTTTCAAACCTCATCTTCATTATGATGCTCAATAAAAGCACCAAAGTTTTCTATGGCAGTAATTTTAACTTTAATGTTATCTGCTTTTTTCATACAATAATATTCTCCTGTCAGGCCCACGCCTTGCATATATTATATATTAATATGATTTATTAATATAGTTATTGAATGTGTTCATTGTTAAAGTTGCACATGTCTTTCTACTTCTTTGATTTTTAATTTCTTCAAAAATGATTAACTCACCAACTATTTGTTTATCAAATGCTTCATTGTTAATCATTTTTAGATATTCTTCAGCAATTAATTTACATTCATCAATTTGCTTATTTGTAAATATCTTACAAATAATATTTGCATTAGATGTTGAAACTGCACACCCATCTCCTAAAAAGGTCATTTCCTTTATAATTAAACCTTTAACATTAAAATATAAAACAACATCATCATTACATGATCTTGATTTATATTCTTCAATGACAATATTTGAACCTCTTAAATCTCTTTTGAATTCTGGGTTAGTATAATTTTTTAGCATTATTTCTCTGTTGTTCATATTGCCCCTTAAATTATGTACTCACTTCATTTATCTTTGTCTTTAAATGCTTCAATTAATTTATCAATATCTGCTTTTGTATTTACTATAGATAATGTCGCTCTAACTGTTGTTTTGCTATTTGTTAATTCTTTAGTCAACTGAGCGCAATGTTGTCCCGCGCGAGTAATAATTTGATATTTTTTTTCTAAAAATATTGCAAAATCTTGTGAGCTTACACCTTTGATGTTGAATAGTATTGATGACTGATTATTATCTAGATTATAGATAATAATTTCATCGTCATTTAGTTTGTTAAATTCACTAACAAAATATTTTTTCAATTTTAATTCATAACTTTTAATGTTATTAATATCTGTTTTTTGATATCAATCTAATAACTTATCGAAAGCATAAATTGAACTTAAGTTCATAGTTCCAGCTTCAAGTTTATGTGGTCCATCTGATAGTTGAAATGAATTTCTTTCAACACTAACTATGTTACCACCACCAAGTACTAGTGGTTTTAATCTGTTTAAAATTGTGTCTTTTGCTCACAAAATACCCAGTCCAAATGGCCCGTACATTTTGTGTGTTGAAAAAGTAATTGCATCAACTCCCCATTCAAAAACATTAATCTTTTCATGTGATATTGATTGAGCACAATCGATAAAAATTAATGTATTTTCATTTATTTTTTTGATTTCTTCTACTATTTTTTTTACATCATTTTCATATCCAAGTGTGTTAGAAATGTGGGCAAAAGATACTATTTTTGTATTCTTATTAACCACTTTATTTATGCTTTTGATATCAATTGTTCCGTCATTATTTAAGTCAAAATAATTTAGTTTAGCACCTGTTTTATTTGAGATTTCAATTCATGGAAGCAGATTTGAACTGTGTTCTACAGCAGTAACTACAACTTCATGTTTGGCATTAATTTCTTCAATTAAACCGAATGCTAATTGGTTTGATGCATATGTTGTTCCAGAAACAAAAGCCACATTACCCTCTTTTGTATTTAAAAATTCTTTAACTTTTACGCGTAAATTTTCAATTAATTCATTTATCTTAGATGAACTTTCAGACACTTCGTTGTGAGTGTTTGTGTTGAATTTTGTTAAAAATTCAATTTCAGATTCTACAACAAGATCTAACTTCATAGAAGTTGCACCACTATCAAGATAAACCATTTTATTGTTGAATGATTTTTGGAATTCTTTTTTGAACATTTACCCTCCTAAATTGAATTGGTATTTGTGTGTTTAATCTATATATAATTGTATATAATATTTATGTTTATACGGAGATTTATATTTATGAAAAAACTAATGACACTTCTTGGAGTAGTCTCTCTATCAGTTGCACCGGCTGCAATTTTAATTTCATGTGCCAATGGTGACGAACATATTAATTCAGATGGTAATTCAATTATCTTAGAATACGGAAAAGAAATTGATGGTGAGATGGTTCTTGATTCTGGAAAAATTTTAGAATCAATAAAACAAAAACCAGGATTTAAAAACAAAATATTACAAGATGTTTTAGAAATTGCAAACCACTCTTTTTTGAGTAATCTTGAATTATTTTTCAATATGGAAAAAGATGACAATGGTGTAATTGTTGGAGATGGAAAACCTAAGAATACAGATTTTAAACTTTATGATGACTCTACTTCAGCTACTTTGAGCAATGTTTGAAGCAACGTTAACGAATCAGTTGACAAACAAATTAAAGATGAAAAAGACCTACTTGAAAAAGATCATGGTAAAAAATGAGAGAAAAAATGAAAAGAACAACTTGTTGCAAAATTTCCTAATTTCCAAAAAGGTGTTGACGATGCTGACCTACCCTTTTTAGAAAGCAAATATAAAATGTCTCTATTAATTGATGGTGACGATAATGTTGAATCAAGAATTCAAAAAGTTCTTATCGATAATTACCATAGTGGTGTTAACCTTGTTGGTGAAAAAGAACTAGATTCGATTTGAAATAAACATAATGATTTAATTAAAGACGACGTAGAAAAATATAAAAATGAAATCAAAACACCAAGTAATGTATTAAACAGAAAAGAATTTGTTCAATTGTTTAATTCAAGTAAATCTGAAGTTGGTGAAATGAAATCTGTAAAAAATATTGATGTTGATTTTGACACAATGTTTGATGTTGTTGAAGGTTTCAAAGGTGCAACTCACGCTGTTCCAGACGAAGTAGATAAATTATCTGTTACTGGTAATGGCACAAGCATTAATGGTATTTTAAGTAATTCTCAAAATTATTTTTTAGGCGATTACTTTGCAACTAAAGCTCCCGTTGTTATAAGTGAAGTTAGTTTTGCATATACAGCCGGAACTGAGTTTGAAAAAGGAATTAACAGTAAAAGTATAAGTAACATTGGTGCCGGAGAAGATGCTACAAAGTTAAATAAATTTTTAGCAGATATTGAAGTGAGAGCCACAAACAATAAAGGTTGAGCTTCAATGATCACTGATCCTGATTTTTCAAGTGACTATGGTGGTACCGTTACAAAGGCTGATAAAATTATAACTATTGATGGTGAACAAGATTCATATTTAAAATCTGTTGTTTACGACGCTGTCTTAAACGGTGGAACGGGTCAAACAATTACTTCTACACCTGCTTACGAAGGTGAGAACGATGGCGTTAAATTTATTGAAAAAATAAATAGAGTAACTGATGAAAATATGTATGGTTCTGTTGGATCAAATCCAAACATACTTGTTTATGCAGATGCAACTGGTATTCACTTTATTTATGTTCACGGAGCAATAGAACAAGGTAAAAGTAATGAAGTAATCGAAAGACTTGAAGAGATGGAGTCAGACAAAGTTTCAAAAGAGCTACTTGCACAACAAATGGCACTATTCAATTTTAATAAGTTAGATTCTGCACAAAAAATAGATGCAGTTTATGATTATGGTGTAGGATCCGGAGAAGTTAATTCAAACTTAAGTGGAATTAATAAAACAATTGAAAACGAATATGCTAAATACCTAATAAATAACTCATTAGTAGCAAATGAAACAGGAAGCTTTTCTACTTACGACGTTATTGGTTCAATGAAAGACTGAGCAAAAACAAGTTCAACAAATACTGAAGGGTCTTTAGATGCTAAATTAGCAATTTATGATTACTTTAAGTCATTAGTTGATCCTGAAACAATTGAAGGAAAAGACGGACAATCTTCTGATGAAAAATTCATAGATATCTTCTTTGACTTTGGCGACAAGAACGATACTCCTGAAGAACAAGAAAATAGCAAACAGTTATTAAAAGATATTGCAAAAATGATCGAAACTCTACGTTTGGGTTCTGATGTTACTTCAGCCATGACAATGGAAAAACAATATCGTGAATTAGTGAAGACTATTGATTCAATTAAGGATTCCTCTTCTACAACACTTAAACCTCCAAAAGGTAAATTCACAGAACCTTTTAGCGCTCCTGATATGGTTAAAAAAATACAAGAGAAATTTATTTTAATTACACCCAACGCAAAGTTTGAAATAAGTGAAAGTTACTACAACTATGTTGTGGACTACACTTTAAAAGGAGGTAACTAATATGAAAAAATTATTAGCTATTTTAGCAGTATCAACATTGACAGTCACTTCCGCTTCCCTACTTGTATCATGTACAACAGGATTACAAAGGCAAGATAAACTACAATATGATTTTGACACTTTGAGAAAAATAATCTTTGAAATTACCGGAGAAGACATCAAGATGAATCTTGGTGATTATCTTAGTGAATCAGAAGTTAATGAAGTTATTCAATCAACATTAGATTCTACTTTGGGTCTGCAATCAGCATTTGAAGATACAAATTCTAACTTGAAACTACTAAAAACATCAGACGATGACAAAGTGTTTGTAGAGTACGAGAAAGCAGCAGATTTTAAGGATGCTTCTTATGATCTCCAAGCAAACTCTATTGCACAAAAGAAATTATTTAAAGAATACACAACTTCTTTATCAAACAATGAATCATTTGATTTCCAAAAATTAATGGATGGATTTGGTTTGAATGTAATTAATGATATTTCAGTTAAAGACTTTAGTGGTAATCCAATTGATGTTAAGTCTGGTGATCAAGTATGATTCAAAAACGAAACTGATGAAGAAGTCCTTTGAATAACAAGTGTTGAAATTCCTAATGGTTCAGAAGTTGAATCTAACATTCCTACAATTCAAACACTTACAAAAGAATTTGAAGTCGATAACCGTGGAGCACAATTTGTGATAAAAAGTGAAGATGGTGCAAAAAGAGGAGAAGTTTCTGCTCAAACCGCCCTATCTTTAAGATTCCAAGATTACTTTGAAAATCAATTAAAGGCAGATATTGTTTCAGATGTGATGGTTATGAGTCACATGAATACTAACATGTTCAGATTTAGAGGCACTGATGCTTACATTGATCCAACAAATTCATTCACAAAAAAACTTCAGGATTTTAACAATTCAAGTGAATGAAAAACAAATGTTAGAATGGTGTGAACAATTAAGTACAAAAAGTTTGCAACAGCAGCTGATAACGACAAGTTTTGAAATGAAATCAACACCCAAAACCAGGAACTTAAGAATAAAGAAAATCCAGCAACAATTTTAGAAGCTGTGAATAAATTGAATTCGTTAATTACTCCTGAAAATTTAATTTTAGATGATAGTTCATATGATTCATATTTTGGATTATCTGGTTATCAAGGTATTAAGTTTGACGGTTTCGGAGAAGATCCGACTTCAGGAAAATCATGAGCTGATAAAGTAAACTCACAACAAGATGGACCTAAAATTATTTCAAACACTTCTACTCAACCAGGGTTTGATGTCGAGAACCCTAATTACAATGAAATTGCTGTTGTTTTACCTGTCTATTTCATCGAACTAATGGCTGGAGCAAAATCTAAACCGGAAGTTGGTTATGCTGATGCCACATCAGTTTATTCACTATCTGACGGTGCCGGTAATTCGAAAAATATTAAACTTGGTAGAGCTGGTCAAACAGGTGACAAAGAAGATATTTTAAGTACTTGAAGCAATAAACACGTAAACACAAAAGGTTCAACGGATGTTAGAGCAACATTATCTGAAAACTCAAATAGAGATAACTTTATTAATGAATTATTATACATGGCATGTACCGATGCAACTTTTGTTGACGCAGCTAAACGCGACATCTATTCTAGGTATTTAGACAAAGAACAAATATACTATTCAGGTATTTGAGACATGGTTAAAAAATACATTGATGACGAAGAAGACGAGGATATGTAATGAATTGTTTGTTTTGTAAAATTATAGATGGATCAATTAATTCTAAGAAAGTATATGAAAACGAATTTGTGTTCGCCTTCTTAGATGTTTCTCCTGTAAGTTATGGTCATACATTGGTTATTCCAAAAAAACATTTTGAAAACTTTAGTGAATGTGATGATCATTATTTGAGTGAAGTAAGTAAAGCCTCGAAGCATGTGTCAAATCTATTATCTAATTCAATTGATAATATTCAAGGTTTTAACTTTGTATCAAATCAAGGTAGTGAGGCATTTCAAATGGTATTTCACTTTCACCAACATGTGATACCTAAGTACAAAAAAACTGAAGGCTTTGTTACTAAAAATAATATTGTTGAAAAAATTGATATTGATAAATCATTTGAACAAATTACAAAATAATAAAAACAACACAATTGAGTGTTGTTTTTCTTTGCGGTTTTAATTCTTTTTATGTTTTAAGAATTGAGCACCCTTCTCTGAAGGAATACGGGCTGTGAAACTTCCTGTTTCAATTCTATCTAATTCTGAACTTACCTTGTTTAGTCTTGCATCAATGTGATCTAATGATGAAACAATGATTGCTTCAATTAATCTTGGTTCAATTGGTGAACCATATTCTAATTGACCATGTGAAGCTATAATAACGTGTTGTAGTTTCATTACGTCTTCATTCATTGTTGTGTCTTTAGGTTTGATGAAACCAAGCTCTAATGCAGTTCTATATACAAATTGAGAACCAATTGAAATATGTCCAATTAGTTTTCCATACTCAGTATAGTCAGTTCCTTGTTTGTCTTTCATTTCAATTACTTTTCCAAAGTCATGCAATAATGCCCCAACATATACTAGTTCTCAATCTATGTTTTGAGAATAAGCATAAACTGGTTTAATACCTTTAGCCATATCATATAATGAAATACTATGTCATAGTAAACCACCAACTAAGTTATGATGCATAAACATCCCTGCAGGATAGTTTATGTATCTGTCTTTGTGTGCATTTAACAACTTAAGTGCAATCTCTCTATATACTTCGTTTTTGAACCCTGTGATGTCTTTTATGATTCTGTTGAATTCTTTTTCAACATCCATTTTTACTTTGCTTTCAAAAGTATCAGGATCAATCTTGTTTGCTTTTAGTTCTTCTGGTGTAACAATGGTTGCTTTATTTATTTTTAATTGGATTACACCTTTATATACTTTTACATCTGCTTCAACTTTAACTAAGTTATTAACTGTTAAAGTTTCTGCATCTGCTTTAGTTGAATTTCATAATCTTGATTCAACCTTTGAAGTATCATCAATGAAGTACACAATTAAATAATCACTACCGTTTTGTCCAGTTGATTGAATTGATTTTTCAACTTTAGCAATGAACTCAACGGCGTTAAGTTCTGAATTTATTTCTTTTAATTTAATCATTATTTGAAAACTCCTCTTTGATTTTGTTTGTTTTCTCAACATCAATGTTGTTTAAGATTTTGTTATCAATTCTAGCTAAACTACCAATGTGTACATTTTTTGAAATCTTAAATGCATCAAGATAGTTTGTCTGCTTAATTCCACCACCGATTAAAACTTTTGGTCCATTTAATGAAACAAGTTTTTTTAGTGTTTCGATTCCATCTTCAAACTTATGACCAGCTGTAGTTAACACATTTGTAACTTTGTTTTTTTTCAATATTTCATATGATTTAATAAAATCATTTGTATAATCAAAAGCCTTGTGGAATGTAAGTTCTAAATGTCCTTTAGCTGCAACTACACGTTGTAATTGGTCTTCATTGATTTCATTATCTTTTGTTAAACTTCCAAAAACAATTCCATTTGCTTTTGTAGTTTTAATAAATTCAATATGTTCTAATATTTTTAAAAACTGTTCTTCGTTGTAAACAAAGTTTTCATATCAATCACGAACGATAACATTAACTGGTTTATTTATGTTATCTGTGGCTTCTTTAATGAAATCATATGATGGTGTTAATCCATCAAATTCCATTACTGCTAATTCTACACGATCTGCTTTTGTTTTATTGATAAACTCAATATCTTCTTTTCTTGCTACTATTACTTCTAAAATCATAAATATCCTTTGTTAACTTAATTTTAAATCATTTTAATTACAAATAATTTTTTAACTCATTTACTTTGTCTAATTTTTCTCATGAAAAACCATCTTTTCCAAAATGTCCGTAAGCTGCGGTTTTTTGATATATTGGTTTTCTTAGGTCTAGTGTTTTTAAAATTGATGAAACACTAAAATCAAAAACATTATTAACTGCATCTAAGATAACTGATTTCGATACTTTTTCTGTACCAAAAGTTTCAATAAATATTGAAACAGGTTTTGCGACCCCAATTGCATATGACACTTGAATTTCAACTTTATCAGCTAACCCTGAAGCCACAATATTTTTTGCGGCATATCGACACATGTAAGCAGCACTTCTATCAACCTTAGTTGGGTCTTTTCCTGAGAATGCGCCACCACCATGTCTTGCATAACCACCATAAGTATCTACAATTATTTTTCTACCAGTTAATCCAGTATCACCTTTAGGTCCACCTATTGTAAATATTCCTGTTGGGTTAATTAACACTTTAAAGTCTTCATTCATATTAAATTCTTTTGCCACAACTTTCATTATTTTGTTTGTAATAAAGTCAGCAAACTCTGATTTGTTATATTTTGAATCATGTTGGATAGACATTAAAATATTATCTATTCTTGGTTTGTTTGGGTTTGTATAGTCAATAGTAACTTGAGATTTCATATCTGGTTTTGCTCATTTGAATTCTTTTGTTTTTCTTAACTTTGTTGCAAGATAAACAAGTTCGTGTGATATTTGAATAGCCAATGGCATATACTTATGTGTTTCATTTGTTGCAAACCCAAACATAATACCTTGATCTCCAGCACCTAATGAGTCTTCATCTTTTAAACCAGCTGCGATATCTGAAGATTGTGTATTTAATTTAATTTCAATATTCAATGTTTTTCAATCAATTCCAAATTCACTATCATCATATCCAACTTTTTTGATTACCTCACGAACTATGTTTTCGTAGTTAACTTTTGCTTTAGTAGTAATTTCTCCACCAACAACCAAGTAGTCATTGCATGCAAAAGTTTCACAAGCAACTCTAGAATATTTGTCTTCTTTTAAACAAGCATCTAATATTGCATCAGATATTTGGTCACACAATTTATCTGGGTGACCTTCTGATACAGATTCACTTGTAAATAATATTTTGTTTTCTGTCATAATTTTTAACTCCTTAAATAGAAAATAAAAACGTTCTATATTCAGAACGTTTATAAGATGTTTATCTCATTGATGACATGGTCGTGCCCTATTTAAGCACCCATCCAACTGGGTTGCTACTACATCGTCAAGTTTTTGTTCTCTAGGTAGTTCTGAATAAGTTATTTAATTTTCTTTAATTATTAAAACACGAAAATTAAATTATTGAGTATTTAAATTTTGTAGTTTTGTTTTGTAATCTTCGATGTTTCATACTTTATTTATCTTTGGAATAATTAAACCAACTATTGGTCCAGTTAGGATTACAAAACAAATAGATCCAAAGTTTAGGTAAGTTAACATGAAATCACCTTTTTGACTTCAAGTTAATCCATTGGCCAATATAAATATAAACCCTGGAAATGTAATTATAAGATCAGCTACAATACGGGCAACATTATATTTTCAACCTGTAGCTTTCATTAGGTATGTACAAATTGTATTGTACGGTCCACCAAGTATTCCAGACATTACTCAAAACGCTACACCAAATACATAAATACTATATGCCCCAATAAAAATTCAGTTTCTAGCACTAGCATTATTTATGTTTGCAATTGCATCTTGTGGAATATATAACCACTGCATGTTAACCATTTGCGGTAAACCAAATACAATAATTAAATCTGCAAGAATAATAATTGTTAAGTTTATTCAAGTCATTTTATTTTTATTTTCTTTTCAGTCTTTAACTGAAAAGATTAAACCAAATATTAATGCACCTATTAAAATACCCACAAAATATAAAGTTAATAAATTTGGATAATATCCAAGATCAACATTTGAATTATCACCCACTACACCATGTAATGTTGATATGATTGCAAATATTGAAAAGTCCATATGACTAGCTCCAACACTTGTTGGAGTGTATATTGCAATACCTAAAGTAAATAGATATAAACCCAAAAGTAAGAATGCAACTTTTACCAAATAGTATTTTCATAGATTTTTAAAGTTTAATTTGAAATCTTCCATTTTTTCCTTGAGCTAAATTCTTGTTTACTTGCTTTTATTTTAACAACTACAAAATAAAAATGTAAATTAGACATTTACATTTTTTAAAAATATTCTTTTGATTTCTGTTGGTTTAAATGTTTTGTTATCAATCTTGATAACAACAGCACAAAATTGTCCTGCACCATCAGCTGTTCTTAGCCTAATTGGTAAACCTGATTTTTCTCTAAAGATAACTTCTTTAGTGTTAGCACCAATGATTGAATGGAATGCTCCAGTTAATCCAATGTCAGTAATGTATGCAACTTTACCATCAATGATTTGATCATCAGCTGTTTGAACATGTGTATGAGTCCCAAGAACTGCTGTAACCTTATCTTTGTAATTATGTGCAAAGGCAAGTTTTTCAGATGATGCTTCACCGTGAAAGTCAACAATGTGAATGTCTGATTTTTCTTCTTTTTCTAAAATTTCATCCATAACTTCATAGAAGTTATTTGTGTTTTGATTCATAAATGTTCTACCTAATAAATTAGACACACGAATCTTTACTCCAGCAAAGTTAACTAAAACAGTTCCTTTACCTGGTGTAAATTTATTGTAGTTCGCAGGTCTTAGGAAATCTGATTTTTCTTGTAGCAATTCAAATGCTTCATAGTGATCAAATGTATGGTTCCCACCAGTTACAACATCAACGTTGTTGTGTTTTAAGAAGTTGTAGTGTTCACGTGAAGTACCTCTACCATTAGTTATGTTCTCTGCATTACAGATAACAAAACTAATTTGTTCAACTTCCATTACGTCTTTGATAAGTTTTTCGATCATTGCACGACCAACGTGGCCGTATACGTCACCGATTACTAGTATGTTCATAATTTTATAACTCCATGATCTTACTTTTAATAAGGTCTATATCTATATCGTCTTTTAATATTAAATCTTTTATAGTGTTTATTTTACTATTAAACATAAGCTTTTCTTCTACGTTTTCAAGATATTGTGTAGTTTTTTGTAAACTATCATAAACGGCATTTTTTGAAATACCAAACTCTGTTGCTATTTCAGTTAATGAGTAGTTTTCAAAATAATACATTTCAAAATAATCACGTTGTTTTGGTGTTAACAATTCTTTGTATAAATCAAACAGTTGATTTACATCATCTGTTTTTTTTAAGTCAATATTACTCATCTTCATCCTCATCATCTGAGCTTTCCATAAAGTCTCTAGTTAGTTCATAGACATATTCATCTAAGCTGAATTCTACTAAATCATTTACTGTTTCACCAAGTCCGATAAATTTAACCGGGATGTTTAATACGTCTTTAATATTTAATGCAATTCCACCTTTTGAAGTTGAATCCATTTTAGTAAGAATGATTCCTGTGACAGCAGCCACTTCTGCAAACTGTTTAGCTTGTATTACACCGTTTTGACCAGTAGTTGCATCAATTACCATCAAACACTCATGTGGTGCTTTAGAAACGGTTCTTTTGATGATTTTATACATCTTCTCTAACTCAGCCATCAACTGAGTTTTGTTTTGTAATCTACCTGCTGTATCAATTAGTAAAACATCGTATTTTTCATCAATCGCTTTTTTCATACCATCATATACAACTGAAGCTGGATCAACACCCGGTTTAGATGGTTTCAATAAATCAACACCAGTTAGTCTTGTAGTAACTCAACCTTCTAATTGTTCCACTGCACCAGCTCTAAAAGTATCGGCCGCTGCGATTAAAACTTTTTTCCCTAATTGAGCATAGTTGTTTGCAAGTTTTGCAATTGATGTTGTTTTACCAACTCCATTAACACCCATGATCAAATAAACATTTAGCTCACCATCTTTATAATGCATTTTTGAATCATATCTTCCTGAATCATATGCATCATAAATTTCTTCTACTAAAATTTCATTTATAGATTCTGGTGTAGCATTTGGTTTAACTCTTTTTTGAACACGGTTAGAAATTTGTAAAACCATCTTTACACCCATGTCAGTTTTAATTAGTACGTCTTCTAATTCTTCGAAGAATTCACTATTTATCTTTTTGTATTTCTTGGATAGTTTCTTAATATCTTTTGAAAATGTAAGCGCAGACTTAAGTTGTTTTCTTTCGATCTTTACTTCTTTCTTTTCTTTCTTAGCTTTTTTCTTTAAATCTTTTAAGATTTGTTTTTCAGTTTTTTGAATTAATTCAACTTTAGGTTGTTGCGCTTCTTTTTTAACTTCAACAATTTTTGGTTTGGGTACTTCAACTCTTTCAATTACAGGAGTTGGTTCAATTGGTTTTGGTGATTCAATAACTGTTTCGACCACTACAGGAGTTGGTTCTACAACAGTTTCGACAATTGGTGTTGGTTGAACAATTTGGGGCTCAGATTCAATTATTTTAGGCTCTTCGACAATTTCAAAAGATTGAACATCTTGCTCAATCTTTTTTTCTTCTGTGTGAGCTTCTTTATTGAATACTCTTTCTTTTAATTTCTTTCAAAATCCCATTTTATTTTTTGCTTACTTTAACTTCTTCTACAATAGCTTTTTGAATTTCATCAACTTTACCAGTTTTGATAAATCTAATTGATTCTTCAATTCCCAATAGATATTCACCTACATGTTCTAAATCTCTTAAACGACGAACAATTCTAAATGTTTTTACTATTGATTCTGGTTTGTTATTTTTTGAGACATTTTCTACTAGTTTATTGTATAACTCATCAAAGGCTTTTGCAATGTTAAGTTGTTCTTGGACCGCTTTGATTGCTCTATCTTCGTATGGATTTTCAATGTGTGTTGCCACTTCATTAAACATTTTTGTTACAGTATCAAAGATTGATGAGATGTACTCTACATCAATAGTTTCTGGTTTGTATTTTACAATATATTGACAAATGTGTTTTGCCACATCAGCTGTACGTTCTAAATCACGAGCAATCATAATTGATCCAATTGCAAGTCTTAAATCAGATGCTACCATGTGTTGTTTTGCAATTTTTCATTGTGCTTGTTTTATAAAATCATTTTGTAGTTTGTTAATTTCTTTATCTTTTTCAATTACTAATTTACATTTTTCTACATCTTTTGTAATAAGAGATTCAAATGTTAATTTAAATTGATCTTTTGTTTTTTCAATCATTGAATTAAGCTCTTTTTTGATTTGCTTAATATCGTTATCTAAAATTTTATTAAATGACATTCTATCCTCCTATCCAAATCTTCCAGAAATGTAATCTTCTGTTCTTGTGTCTTTTGGGTTTGTAAATATTTTTTTAGTTCTATTATGTTCAACAAGGTCACCACTTAATAAGAAAGCGGTAAATTGAGAAACACGTGCAGCTTGAGCCATTGAGTGAGTAACTATTACTATTGTGTATTCGTCACGTAACTTTAAAATAAGTTCTTCAACTTTCAATGTTGCAATTGGATCTAGTGCACTTGTTGGTTCATCCATGAGTAACACTTTTGGTTTCATCGCTATTGCTCGTGCAATACATAATCTTTGTTGTTGTCCACCTGACAGACCTAATGCTGAATCATTTAAGTTATCCTTAACTTCTTCTCATAGTGCTGCTTTTTTTAATGAGTCAACAACAATTTGGTTTAATACTTTTTTATCTTTGATACCTTGGTTTTTTGGACCAAATGCTACATTGTCATAAATTGAGAATGGGAATGGATTGGCTTTTTGAAATACCATTCCAATTTCTCCACGCAACTTAGTTACATCAATTGTGTCTTGTAAAATATTTTCATTGTTGAAAACAATTTCACCAGTTATCCCTGCGCCTTCAACTAAATCATTCATTCTATTTATATTTCTTAATAAAGTTGATTTACCACATCCAGATGGTCCAATCAATGCGAGACATGTATTTTCTTTTACATCTAATGTAATACCTTTTAAAACATGTTTATTTCCAAAGTTGTAGTAAAAGTTAACATCTTTAATTTCTATAATGTTTGGCTTTTGTGACAACCTTAATTTTTTAGGTTTTTTACCAGCATCTATATTGCCAGTTATAATTTCTGTACTATTCATCTTGAACCTCCTTGTAAATTTCTTTTATTACTTTTTTACGTTCTTTTGATTTTTTGATATTTTCTTTTGTATGTTTGAAGTTAAAAACTGTACTTCATTTTTTGACTCTGTTTCAAACTTTTTTACTCAACCTTACAAGTCATTTAAACTTAACAAAGTTTAAAACATTCTCTGCATTTTTCATTCATATTTGATCAAACGATGATTTTTTAAATTCAGGATTAAACCTTTTTGCAGCGTAAGCTGATAACGCATTTAAAGATAGTATAAATAATAAAGTTATAAATGATAGTTGGTATGCAACTTTCATAGCAGCCGCATTCGAACCTTCTTGAACTAACATGTATATTTCTGTTGTAAGTGTGGCTCCTGGCGACATAAACCCTTCTGATGGCATTCTCACAACTGTACCAAGTGTTAGGTATACTGGAGCCGATTCTCCAACTATTCTTGCAATAGATAAAATTGTTCCTGTTAGTAATCCTGGCATAGCATTTGGAATAACTACTAAGAATACCATTTTAGATTTTCTCATCCCCATTCCATAAGCTGCTTCTCTATAAATGTTTGGAACAGATCAAAGCGCATCTTCAAATGAAATAATAAGCGATGGTAATATTACCATTGTCATAGTCAGAGCTGACGCCATGATTGATAATGGTATTCCCATTATTTGAATAAACATTGTTAGCCCAAAGATACCAAATACAATTGATGGTGTTGACGCTAATATGTTTATTGAGAACTTAATAACACGTGTGAATCTTGATTTATGATTTGAATATTCATTGAAATATATTGCAACAAATAAAGCTAAAGGAATTGCGATTACTATAGTTGTTATCACCAATAACAGTGTCACAAATATAGTTGCAAATATTCCAGATTTTTGACCTTCAATATGGACCATAGCTCCAAAACTAAATCCAATCAATCCTTGAACTATAACGGCTCCAATTACTCAAATTGTAAATGACATAATAATTGCCACAGAACAAATCATAAATGCATTAAATATAAATGATTCAAATTTCTTGTAACCTCTATTGTCAGTTACAGATCTAATTAATGTTGACAGTCTTGAATCTTCAATGCCACCTGTTGTTTCTATGTTTTTGTATTTATAATTCTTTGTATTTGTCTTTCCATGTTTAACATTCTTTCTTGTACTTGCTTTTGAAATACCAAATACAACTAAGTTAATAATAATTACCAAGAAGAACAACACTAATCCTATTGCATACAATGCAGATTGGTGAGTTGAACCACCATTCTCTAACATCTCTAAACCAATTGTTCCCGATAGTGTTCTAATTGATGAAAAGATAAAACCAAAGAATCCATCACTTGTGTTTAGCCCTGAAGTTGAGTTTCCAGCAATTAATATAACCGCCATTGTTTCTCCAATGATACGAGCCATACCCATAATGATTGCACCAATTATTTTTGGCATCGCACTTTTTAGTACAATTTTATAAGTTGTTCTTTCTTTTGAAATACCTAACCCAACAGATGCAAACCTGTATGAATCCGGCACTGCTTCAATTGCGTTAATTGATAAAGTAATCATTGTTGGTAAAGCCATAAACGCAAGCGTTGTTGAGGCCGTCATCATGTTGTAACTTGAGTTTGCACCCATTGCGACATAAATTGGCCCAATGAAATCAATTGCAAATAGTCCGAACACAACTGATGGTATTCCTGCCAACAATTGAATCGTTGTTATTACAACTTTTTTAGTTGAGTTATTTAAATATTCACTAATAAATAGTGAAGAGAATATAGTTAGCGGAACCGCTATCAATAATGAAATAAATAACATCATCATTGTTGATAGTATTATTCCCCCTATTCCATAATCTCCAGCATCTGGATTTCACTCATCTGTAAATAAGAAATCTCATATTGAAATTTCCCCACCTAGGAATCCAGGTGATGATTGAAAAATAATGAAACCAATTAACACAGCTAAAATAACCAATACTAAACTAGTTACACAAATGATTGATCATTTGAATACTTGGTCCCTCTTAGAAAAACTTTGCTTTGGCATATTGAATTGTGAATTCTTTTGTTGGTTCATTTTTTATCCTTTAATTACATTTTGGTACTTCTACTTTTTTTAATCATTTGGTATTAGATCGTATTTGTGATACTGTACTTTTCTCACTAACCCTTCTTCTTCGTAAGCACTATTAGCTTTTTCAGTTATTAGAAATTCAACAAATTCAAGTACTGAATTTGTCTTTTTATTTTCAGAATCAAACAGCATTATGAACGGCCTTTTTAGTTCGTAGCCTGCATCTGATTTAATATGTTCCTCGTTTTTAGATTCACCAGGTTGAATTGTTCCGTCATCATTTAGCACTTCAATAAATTCGTCTTTACTCAATCTCTTGTTATTAAATCAAGGGGTTTGTAAATTATTGTTCTCACTATTTTTGTAAAATCCATATGACACATAACCAAATGAACCTTTTGTATCTCTTAATTGAGTAATCATTGAACCATTTGAATTGGCAGTACCTGAGTCAATGTCTTCAATTTCAAAGAAGTCATCAAATGCAGATCTAGTACCTGAACCTGACTCTCTTGAAACCGGCATCAATAATTCGTTGCCATGGTTAAAATCTTTTATTTCAGGATTTAATTCCTTTACAAAATCCGCTCACATATAATTTGGGTTTGAATAAATTTTTTTAACAATTTTTTTATGATCATCCTTATTGAAATCAAAATTTATTGAGTTTGCAATTTCAGGATTTTCAATAAATCACTTTGGAGGATTATACATAATTACAATTGCATCAATTGCAAACTCCATTGCATTAATCCCTTTTGTTTTATTTACTTCATTTCTAAAATCATTGAATGTTTTTGTATCTTCAAACTCATTATCAAATCCTTGAATATTAGAAAAATCACTCCCCGATGAGAGAGTGTTTTGTTTTACTTCTTTTGAAATCATTCCTGCTGAATACGTTCCGTTTTCTACAGACTTGACTCCATTTTGAGAACCATTTGAATTATAAATAATTTCATCACTATGTTTATATTCTTCACCAAATTTTTTTGTAGCAATTTGCATAAATGGATTCACGCTTGATGAACCACCAAAATAAACAAGCCTACTTGGCATAGCTAATGATCATATAAAAATTGAAACAATAGAAGTTACTATTATTACAATTAAAATGATTGTCTTTTTTTTCATTGTGTTTTTTCCTACTAATTTGCACTAGTCAATTCTTTTGCATCAACTAATTTGATTTGAACAATCTTAGTGATACCTTTTTGTTCCATTGTTGCACCAAACAATACATCACAGTTTTCCATTGTTCCTTGACGGTGTGTAACAATCATAAACTGTGTATTTTTTGTAAATGTCTTAACGTGTTTCGCAAAACGTTCAACGTTCGCAACATCAAGCGGAGCTTCAACTTCATCTAGAATTACAATTGGTAATGGTTTAACTTTTAATATTGAAAATAAAACCGTTAACGCCACAAGTGATTTTTCACCACCAGACAATAGATTAAGATTTGAAATCTTTTTACCTGGAGGATTAACCTTTATGTCAACTCCAGTTTCTAACATATTGTTAGGGTCTGTGTAAAAAACTTCAGCTGTACCACCACCAAATAATGTTTTAAATGTTTCTGGAAGAGCTTTGTTTACTTCTGTAATAACTGAAGTAAATTGTTCAACCATTAAAGTGTCCATACCCTTTATGGCTTCTTTAATGTTGTTTAGACCTTCCAAAATATCTTTAACTTGTTTTTGGTATTCTTCATATCGTGAATTCTCGTTTTCATATTCTTCAATTGAATCTAAGTTTACATTTCCTAAATCTTTAATAATTACACGTAGTTCTGCAATTCTAGCTCTAGTTTTTTCTTCATTACTAATTGAAGGTTGTTCTAGCGTGCTTGCTGTTTCAAATGTTAAGTTGTAATCTTGAGCAAGTCTTTGCAAAGAGTTTGTTTTTCTTTCAGTCAAAATAGATCCATCTGTATTCATTGAAGACATTTGTTCTTTTAATCTATCAAGCATTTGTCTTTGTTCCAAAATTTCAGTATTTAGTTCACTTTGCTTTCCACTGTATTTTGCTTTAGTGTTTCTTAGAATTGTAATTTTTTGTTGTGCTTGAGTTTTGAAATTTTCAAGTTGTCCAATTTTTTCGATTGTTTCAATAATTTGAGAATCAATCGATGTTTCGTTTAGTTTTTCATTACCCAACTGTTTACCAGTTAAGATACGATATTCTTCACGTAGTCTTTCTTCACTTACTTCAAGACGATCTTGTGTTTGTCTTGAAGTTCCCATTGCAGATTGTGTACCTGTGATTTCTTCGATTGTTAAATCAATTTGAGATGACAATTCAAATATTTGAGATTTAAGTGAACTTTCTAATTCTTCTTTTTTGTTTTTTTCTTCAGTTAACTTTTCAATTTCTTCCATTGGATTATATGAAAGTTTTCTAAAGTTCCTTTTACCACCAACAATTGCTCCATTTGGTAATATTCTTTCACCATCTAATGTAACAATGTTATATCTTTGGTTAACTAGTTTTGATGCACTAACTGCATTATCGTAGTTATCCATAATAATTGATGTTCCACATAAATAATCAACAACATTTGTATATTTCTTTTCAATGTTTATTACATTGTTTGCAAAAGAAACAAACCCTTTTGCTTTTTCAATTGCAAACTTAATATCATCTGGAATTCTATTAATTCTAATATTGTCTAATGGTAAGAACGTTGCAAATCCAACATTATTTTGTTTTAAGAAATTTACTGCTTGTTTAACAATACGAGTATCAGTCGCTACAATGTTTTGAGCTGATCCAGAAATCAATGCAGATATTGCAGTGTCATATTTATCTTCAACTTTAATCATGTCTGCAACAGTACCAATAATACCTGGTAATGTTTTTTTGTTTTCGATAATAGCCGCAACCCCACGGTGCATACCATCTCTTTGATGAGAAGAACTTGATTTGATTTCGATAGTTGACTCTAATCTTGAAAGTTGTCTTTTGACAGATTCCAATTCATTGTTTAGGTCGAATCTTTTTCTAGCGATTTCTTCTTTAAGTGCTTGCTTTGTATTTTTTTCTTCAATTAATAATTTGTAGTTTTCTTCTTCTTGGTTTAACTTTATTTGAATTTCTCTAACTGAATTTTTGATGTCATTTATTTTGTATTCTTCTTGGTTTAAGTTTGTTGTATTTTTCTTTGACTCAAGATTGATTTTCAAAACTTTGAATTCACTTATTTTTTCAATTGATTTTGAAAACTTAACATTAAGTAATTCTAACTGGTTTTCTGTTTCAAAACTTTTAGCATAAATACTATTGTATTCATTTTGTTTTACATCCAAATCTTTTTGGATGTCAGAAATTCTAGCTCTAATATCTGATGAACTATCTTTGATTGTGCTTAATCTTTTTTCATACATTTCAATATCTTTTACTAAAATAGCAATCTCAATTACACGTAATTCATCTCAGTTAATTTTGTATTGTTTTGCTTTTTCAGCTTGTCTTTTTAATGTCGGAAGTTTTCTTTCGATTTCATTTACAATATCGTTTACACGCATTAAGTTTTCTTCAGTACGAATTAATTTTCTAACTGATTCTTCTTTTCTTTTTTTGTAAATAGAGATACCGGCTGCATCATCGAAAATATTTCTTCTTTCTTCTGGTTTAGCTTCGGCAAATCTAGAAATTGTACCTTGTGAAATAACTGCCAATGATGATTTTGTGATACCAGTTTCAATAGCGGCTTCTTGCACATCTTTTTGTCTCACACGTGCTTTGTTAATAAAATACTCTGAGTCTTTTGAATCTTTGAAGTACTTACGAGTTATTGACACTTCATCAAAATCTAAACTTTTAAATATTCTTTTTGAATTATCAAATGTAATTGTAACTTCCGCTATGTTTAAAGCTTTACGAGATACTGAACCAGAAAAAACAACATCTTCCATGCTTCCACCACGAAGTGATTTAGGTGATACTTCACCAAGTGCTCACCTAATCGCATCAGTTATGTTTGATTTTCCACTACCATTAGGGCCAACGATTCCAGTCATTGAATAATCAAAATTTAATGTAGTTGTATCGGCAAATGATTTAAATCCGCTAGCTTCAAATTTCTTAATAAAGATCATATTGGCTCCTATGTTTTGTCCTCTTTATTATATATAAATATGGTCTTTTATGTATAAAAAAATGCCAATCAGAAATACTACAATATAGTACATTTATTCACCATATTGGTTTAACATATATTTAAATTATGACAAGGAAAACACAATGCAACCTTTAGCTTACTTATTAAGACCAGAATCTGTAAAAGATATTATCGGACAAAAACACATACTGAATAATGACGGTTTAATTACAAGAATGATAGAGAAACAATTTTGCTCTTCATTAATTTTTTATGGACCAAGTGGAACTGGAAAAACTACTTTTGCAACCGCTCTTGCAAAAGACTTGGGAATTAAATACGATATGTTTAATGCATCTTATGACAAAAAAGAGAAATTAAATAAGATTATTAATTCTGCAATTGATGAGGAAAACTTTATTTTAATAATTGATGAAATTCATAGAATGAACAAAGACAAACAAGATATCCTTTTGGAGTACATGGAGAAAGGAAATGTTAAACTTTTTGCAACAACTACTGAGAATCCCTATTTTGTAATTAATCCCGCAATTCGTTCAAGAGCAAATATTATTGAATTAAAGCGCGTAGATAAAGATGACCTATTTACTTACATTAAAAAATTAATCACAGAAAACAAAATGGATTTAAACATTGAAGATGAAGCATTAAGTTATTTATGCGAAATATCTTCAGGTGATGTTAGATCTTTAATTAATAGTTTAGAACTATTTTTAAAACTATATCCAAGTGAAAAAATTAACATAACTAACGTTATGAAAATCGTACCTAATGCTAAAAACCCAAGTGGATCTTATGGTGATGATTTTCATGATTTAAAATCTGGATTACAAAAATCAATTAGAGGAAGTGATGTTGACGCTGCTCTGTATTATTTTGCAAGACTATATGAAATTGGTGATTACGAAACCCTAATGAGAAGAATGGTTATCATGGCTTATGAAGATATCGGAATGGCTAACCCAGCAATTCCCCCACGCGTTTTACAAGCAACAAACGCATTTAGACAAATTGGTTTTCCTGAAGGAATCATTCCTTTAGGATTAGCAATTGTAGATATGGCGTTAAGTGAAAAATCTAACTCAGCTTATTTAGCAACAGCGTCTGCAATGAAAGATGTACAAGATGGTTTAATCTATGATGTACCCGATCATTTAAAAGATGCCCACTATAAATCAGCAACTAAACTTGGTAGAGGTATTGGATATAAATATGCTCATGATTATAAAAATGATTGAGTTGATCAACAATATCTGCCCAACGAAATTAAAGATAAAAAATACTATAAAAACAAAGATCATTCAGTTTATGAAAAACGAGTTTATGATTTGTATCTAAAAATGAAAAGCAAATAAAAACACTCACTTAATTCAACTAGTGAGTGTTTTTATTTGTTAATTAGTATTGTCTTTTATCCTTTTTTCATTTTAGAAATTGCTGATTTTGCAGCTAATTGCTCAGCAGCTTTTTTATTCTGACCCTCTCCGGTTCCGTATATTTTGCTTCCAATCATTACAGCTACTTTGAAAGTTGTTTGATTGTAATCATTAGTTACTTTGTCAATAACTTTATATTCCAATTCATTTCTATTATCTAATTGAATCAATTCTTGTAATTCAGATTTGTAATCATGAGTTTGTTCAATAAAGTGTGTTACATTATCTACTTTAAATAGTGTTTGTTCTAATCAACTATTAACTTTTTCTAGACCTTGATCTAAATAAATAGCAGCAGTTAGTGATTCAAAAACGTCACATAACATTGATGCCTTTTCATGACCTTTGCTATTTATTTCGCCAATACCTAATTTGATGTATTTACCTAAGTCTAAGTTTTTTGCAACAAACGATAACGACTCTTCACGTACCATTGCACTTCTATATTTTGTAAGAGAACCTTCATTAAATGTTACAAAGTTACCGAATAGGTATTCACTAACTTTCATTTGTAAAATGGCATCACCTAAAAATTCTAATCTCTGATATGTTTTTGAGTTACCTGTTTCATTTGCTCATGAGTTATGAGTTAATGCTTCATCGTACAAGTCCATATCTTTTATTTCAATGCCTAAAGAAGCCATCAACTCTTTTAATGTTTTAATTGAATCCATATTAATTACCTAATTTTTCCTTCATCTTAGCTAAAACTTCTGATTTAACTGCTTGATGTACCATTCTGATTGTAGCTTCAAATCCAACCTCATCAGAAGAACCGTGCGCTTTAAATGCAATTCCATCAACTCCTAATAAAATTGCTCCACCGTATTCCCTAACGTCCATTTGTTTTTTTGCACCTCTAAATGCAGGGATCAATGGGATAGCAAATATTTTTCTTATTATATTTTTTTTAACATGTCCACTAACAATTTTTGAAACAGACTTTGCTGCTCCTTCCATTGTTTTTAACATTACATTACCTGTGAATCCATCTGAAACAATAATGTCCGCTTTGTTTGTAAAGATTTCATAACCTTCAATGTTTCCAATGAATTTAATATCAGTTCTTTCAATTAATAATTTGTATGTTTCAACTTGTAAAGGTAATCCTTTTGATTTCTCTTCACCAATATTTAGTAAACCAATTCTTGGGTTCTCGTATCCAAGAATTTCTTTCATATAAATATTTGCCATTAACGCAAAGTTAACAAGATCTTCTGGTGAATTTTCTAAGTTAGCTCCAACATCTAATAAAGCAGTTGCTCTACCTTTTACTTCGGTTGGAATAATTGGCATAAATCCTGGTTTAGAAATTCCTTCAAATTCACCTAAAACAAAATGACACCCTGCGATGTAAGGTCCTGATGCTCCAGCAGTTAATGCACCATCGACTACTTTATCTTTTATAAGTCTTAATGCAACTAACATAGAAGCGTCATTTTTTCTTCTAACACTTAATATTCCGTCACTCATTTCTATAACTTGAGTTGCATTATGAATAACAATATTACTTCCATTATATTTGTTTGAACTAAGTTCTGTTTTAATTATTTCTTCTTGTCCAACTAAATGTAATTCAACATCTTTATTTTTCTTTAAAAAATTTAATGCTGCTTTAATTGCTATCTTAGGTCCATTATCTGAACCCATTACATCAAATGCTATTTTAATCATTGTTACCTCTTGTCCTTTAATTATATATATTAAATGCTACTTATCCTTTTATATGTATTAGCTCACGTTTTGAACTTGTTAAAAATTCACAGCCATCTTTTGTAATCAAAAGATCATCTTCAATCCTTACTCCACCAACTCCTGGAATATAAATACCTGGTTCAACAGTCACAACCATACCGGCTCTTAATATTTCGGTTTGGTTTTTAGCATTGTATGGCTCTTCATGTATCTCTAATCCAAGTCCGTGACCTGTTCCATGCGTGAAGTATTGTCCATATCCTTTTTCTGATATGTAATCAAAACAAGTTTTATGAATATCTCCAACTGATATTCCATCTTTTAAAGCGTTTACACCTTGTTGTTGAGCATCAAATACTATTTTGTATATCTCCAACAGTTTAGGGTCTATTTGAGCTCCTAAAGCAAACGTACGTGTTTGATCTGAACAATATCCTTTAACAGTACATCCCATATCTAAAGTTACAAAGTCACCGATCTTTAATTTTCTATCACTTGGTTTTGCATGTGGCATTGAGCCATTAATTTCTCCGCTAGCTACAATTGTTTCAAAACTCAGTTTTTCTGCTCCAAAAAGCAAAAATTCATTGGAAACAAATCTAGATAAATCTAGTTCAGTCATCCCTGGTTTTACAAACTTTAATACTGATTCAAATACCTTGTTAGTGATGTCACATGCTTTTTTGATTTGTTGAACTTCTCATTCGTCTTTGATCATTCTAATTTTTGAAGTATCTACTTTTATTAAAGTTGCATTAAATGATTTTGTTCAAGAATCAAATTGATTTAAAAATATTCAATCTGATTCAATTATTAATTTTTTGATTCCTAATTGTTTTATTAAATCATTAATTTGTTTTGTGGCATTACTCATATTTATTATTTCATCGACGTTTGTTATTTCTTTAGATTCAACAGCCATTGTGTGATATCTACCATCAACTAATAAATATGTTTTATTGTTAAAAAACAAAACGTATCCAAGAGAAGAATTGAATCTTGTTAATCACAATCTGTTTTGCGGTGAGTGAAGTAATATAGCGTCAGCTTTATTTTCTTTTATCAACTTGTTTAAAATATCTTTTTTCATAATGTTTATTTTAAACCAAAAATACGTATTGACAATGGCTCAGTTAATTAAAAAAATTAAATAAAAAAAATAGTTCTAAAACTATTTTTATATTATTGAACTAAACCTCTTTTAGCTCATTTTTCAGCTGAAGTTCCATTTCCACGTACTACTGAAACAAGGTCAATGATTCCTCAAATTCCAAATGTAAGTACTCATAAGAATTCCATAATTAGTACGAAGATACCATGTATTAATATGTTGTCATTGTTGTTGTAATTTAAGTTTGCAACTTTATGTCCAAGGTTTTGTTTTCCCATTAAGAAGAAAACAAGCATAACTATTTGTCAAATTCCAATTGTTACAATTGTTAGTAATCAGTTTATTATATTTTTGATAAATCTAGGTAGAAATCCTGCCATTTTATTTTTTTCCTTTTTTTATTTATATAAATATTATATTTAAATGAATAAAAAAATACAAGATAATACTTGTATTTTGGAAAAAATATTAAGACATTTTTGATACAAGTTCAAGGTATTTCAATGGTTTAACCATTGAACTTTCAATGTATAACATAATTTGGTTTAACATCTTGTTATCGTTTGAAGATAATCTATCAATATCTTTTGACGCTATCTCTTTTGCTCTTCTGTTATTTTTTATAACAGATCAACTTTTGCCAAATGATAATTCACCTTCTCTAACTTGATATGCATTTTCATTTATTTCTTCTGCATTAGTTATAAATAATTCAATTTTTTTTGGTGTAAAAAAATTAAATCCATCCTCTTTTGAGGCATTGATATCAAATTTTTTATTAAACTCAATTGACTCAGATGCAAATTTATTTAACTTACCTTCTGGTGTATTACCTTTTTTAATTTCAATAGTACCTGTTAGTCCAACTGATTTGATTGAAGAAGAAACATTTAGAGTTGTATCATAGTAATAATATGTTCTTCTGCGGTTTCTTCTATTTGAATTAATTGCAAGAAAATCTCTACGTGTTTCTTTTCTTATTACAGTAGTTGTATCACATAAAAATTTTTGACCACTTATATCTAATGTAATTCCAAGTGCTGCTAGCTTTTTAAATTCTATTCTGTCAATTTTAATTTCAGGATTTAGTGAATTTAAATATTCTTCAAAATATTTTTGTAATTGTTCTCTAACTTTTAAAGTGTTTTCTTTTGTTGTAAGTTTAGACTTAGCAACTTGTGATATACCAAAATATAATAATCCAAGTGCAACGACTAACCCCACCGTAAATGAAACAACTATTCCAACTTGGCTATCTGTGTTGAATGCAAATGTAATTGATCCAACAATCATTATGGCAGCAACCGCTAAAGATCCTCATCCCAAGATTTTATGTTTTAAATTTTCTTTTGATTCATCTTTTAAATCAGACTTAATGAAGTTAGCAATATTTTGTTTTAAAATATCTCTTTGTTGTTCTTGCATAAAAGTCTACTAAATACCTAAATCAATTTTTACGTCTAGTTTTTGTTGTTCAGTTGCTACAAACAATACTTTTGTTTGTAATCCCATTTTAGCTGCAACAACATTTGTTGGGAATGTAATTATTTGTGAATTATATGTTGTAACATTTGAATTATAAATTCTTCTTGATGCTGCAATATTATCTTCAACATCTTTAATTGAGTTTTGCAATTGTAATATGTTTTCATTTGATTTTAGATCTGGGTAAGCTTCAATAGCTAATCCAACTTTTCTTTCTACTGCTTGCAATTCACTATTGATTTGCGATTTTGCTGTAATATCATTTGATCCGCTTGTAGCTCTTGATCTTAGTTCCGTTACTTTTGTAAGTATGTCAGTTTCAAATTTGATTGATGACTTAACTGTGTCCATTAACTTTGTTAATGTATCAGCTCTTTTAGCCAATTGAACATCAATTCCTGATTCTGATTCATCAACTTTCATCCCCATTCTACGTATCTTATTTTTTCTGCCAATTATCATTACTAATCAGAATATTCCTAAAGTTAATATGATTAATATAAAGTACCCAAACTTTGCACCGCCAGTTGCTCCAACTGGTTGTGGTGTTGTGTATGATTTATCCATGTATTTTATACTCCTATTTATGATTAATATTTTAAATGATTATTTGATAATTAATATAAATAGTAATAAATTATCGTACAAATTTAAGAATAAAAAATGCAGACTTTCGTCTTACATTTTATGTTTTCTAAATTCTTGCTAAAGGTAATTTTTTTAGACGATAAACTCCAAATAATCAACCTATTGCTATAACTGATTCCATTACTGCAAAGATCGCAAATGGTAGTCAGTACATTGTTGGTATAGCTAAGATAATTGCATATTTATTTCAAGCTAAGTCTGCAATAAATATTCATGTGAAATATGATGCAATATACATAACAATAAATGCAGCTACTGAATAAGTTAAGTACTTACCAATAACAATTCAATTAATCTGTAAGTCTTTGTATCCAAATGATCTCATTAATATTATGATACCTTGAGCATCAGAAATAATAATTTTAATTAGTACTGAGAATAAGATTAATAACAACACTAATGAAATAACAATGTTTACAATCATCATATTTGTAATTAACTTAATCATTACTTGTGCACCCGCTTTAATGATTTCATATGAACTTGTAGCATCCATCATTGATGGAACATCTACAAAGAAACTATTCGGTGATATTTTATTTTTTCATTCAGTTGCGTTAATTGATAGATATTTGCTTAAATAATTTGACCCAGCAATCATTGATGTAAATCAAAGTGCTTTATCTTGATTTTCTACAAACGTCATATATGAAAATGAATCTTGAGTGAATGTAAATGATTTTGTAATTTCTGTAAAATCAAATCCGATATCTGAAATTGGCAAGTTAACTTTTTTCTTTTGAGATATAACCTTGTTGAAATAATGGACATCTTTATATGCAAATTCATTTTTCTCTGGGTCAATTGCTTCTTTGTCTACATAAGTGTAATCGGTTGATAGTCCAGTTTGAGCCGTTAAGTATGCATAGTAATCTGCATAAATAGTATGGGTTACAATGTTTGTTGTTTGAATTCCAATAACGTGACCTTTTACTGCTTTTTGATTTTCTTTATTTCCACGTAAGTAAATTTCAATTTCATCGCCTACTCCAATGTTTTTAATTTTTGCAATCGGTTTTGTAATGATCACATTAATTGAACCGTCAGCATTTATTTTAGAAAGACGACTTCAGTTTGCAACTCCTTCAAATTTATATTGACGTCTAATGTCACCATAATCATTATTTGAATCAAATGCCATTAATGTTGAATAGAAGTTATGTCCTTCAATTCTTATCTCATCGTTTTTTACCAAAGTTTCTTTTTTGCTATCAAATACAATTGCGTTATTTGTTATTAAAGGATCTGTGTCTTTATCAGTTAATAATAATGGTTGGATTAATTTTTGTACAAAATTTGAGTTTGTAACCGCAACTTCAATAACATCCATATAACCATGGTCTGTTAAAAATGAAATAATTTCAATTAGTTTTTCTTTTATCTTTTCAACTAATTCTTCGATTTCTTCTTCAACAGTTTTATCAGGTTTTGAACCTCTTAATTGATCGTTGTTTCCGCTTTCCATATATTCAGTCAATTTTTGCCTAACCTCATTTACAGTTTGGAGTTTGGCTAACTCAACATTTTCTGTTAATCCAGAAATCAGCATTCAACTAATTTTAAATATGTCGTTTGCTTGTATTGCTTTCGGTTTTTCAATTTGCGATTTGTCTTTGTGAAGTGTTGAAAAAATTAGTGATTCATAATTCACTTCTGGGTCAAGTCATGCATTTTTAGCTTCCACGAAAAATTCGCTAACCTTTTCTTTACTATATTCTTCAATTGCTTCTTGACTGTTTTCTGGGTCATTGACGAATTCTTCAATATCATTAACCATTTTTTCATAGTATTCTAAAGATTCACTCGTTGGTTTTACAGGAAGCAGTAATGCGCCAAGTGCAAATATTGATGACAACTCCATTCTTGCATCATCAGGTTCTCTTACATCGCTTAAGAACTCAAGTCTTTGTTTGAACATGAGGTCAATAACATTATGTACGTCGAAAACGAAATCATCTAATTCTCTTTGTTCGCTGCTTAATGCTTCTTGTTTTTCAAGATAATGATCAACCGTTTTTCCGTTAAGGTCAATATATTTTCTACCAATAAAACGCTCTTGTTCAACTGATCAATTTCCATCATTATCAATATCTATGTTGTCTCCGTTTATATATGATTCATGATTTGTTTTATCATCCATAAATGAAGTACTTTCATTGAACATATTGTTCATAACTGGAATTGCTTTCATTTCCATAGAAACTAAGAATGTTGCAAAAGAAAATAAAATTATTACTATAGTAAATTTACCTTTTGAAATTGATAAGAATGCAGCTTGCAATTTAAAGGTAAATGCAAATCTTGTATTTCTTCATATTCTAGTTGATAGCTTATGAACAAGAACAAATGGAAATATTAATGGCATCAATGCTCAATATCATCATGGGTGTTTTATATTTACTGGTTTTGAAACCGGTTTCATTAAGTCTAATGGTTTTTCACTTAAAAACTTTAATAGTATTAAAAATATAACACCAGTAAATATGAACGGAATTACAAATAATAAAACGAATAAGAATACTGGATGTGCATAAATTTTATCAATGCTAAATGCCCCTATTCCACCAAATTGTTTTTCAACAGCATTAATTTGTAATGGGAAAGAAAATAAATAACCAGCCACAAGTCCAATAATCATTAATAAAAATACTTTTACAGTTGATGGAATACACAACTCTCAAGTCTTATATCCATTAGATTTAAATACTCCTAATTGTTTACGTGTTCTTGTTAATTCTTCTTTTTGTGAATACAACATAAACACTGACGCCAAGAAGAATAAGATAACACCAATTACAGAATATATAATTGTCATTAAGTTAACCATTGTTATCATTTTCAATTGTGGTGATTCATCTTTTGTAAAAATATTACCCGTATCAATTACAAATATATTTTGTTTACTATTTGATACATCACCTAAAAGATAAGACATAACCACTGATTGATTTGCGCTATCATCAACTTCCAAATAGAATGTTGATTTCATTTCGAGAGGACTTTTATTTGTACCAACAACCGGTTTATTTTCATCTTGGATTACTGCTAGTTCTGTGTACAACTCATTGAATGCATTCTCTCTAATATATAATTCACCAGAAAGTGTTGATTTCGATTCAAACATTGAATAGTTATACGAATCTTTTTTTGTAGTGATTCCATTTAGTTTGTATGCTACTTTATCTGTATTACCAAGTTCAATTTTTACATTCCCCGCAGTAAATTTGTTGTCATATTTTTTTATTGAATTATAAAAAATATCATTCCCAGCAGAATCTAATCCTATCAAATTGTCGCCATCTGTAACTTCGCTATTTTTCTTGTCAAAAACTAAGTTATTGATTTTCTTAGATTCTTTGTCTTTATTGTGAACCTCTGTAAAGTTAACGGGTTGTAATTTGTTTGATCCAATTTTTGCAAGTGTAAACAATGTATTTTCACGATTATATTTAATTGGTAACCCTTGATCAATCAGTTGTTCATATACATTTGTTTGGATCGAAGCTCAAATATCTCTGAACATATATGTACTTTCAGATCCTTTTTTTCTTGTGTTTACATTATAGTAATTTAAAAATTCTGGCTTAAATACATTGCTAATTTTTGCTTCTTTAAATGCAGTATTAAACTCATCTAGTGCTTTGTTTTTATCACTCGATACTCCATTTAGTTCTTTTGTTCAAGTTGAATCAAATAAAAAATTATACCCAACAATATCAGAAATTATATTTATATATACTGACTTGATACCTGCTTCACTATCGTCTAATACATCACCACCAATTGATGTATTGTGACTATAATGTTGATTTGCCATAACAGTATAGTTAAATATTTCTGCTAAGTATTTAGTTTGGTTTAAAAGTTTTTCAGAATTTTCAAGGTTTTCTTGTTCTTTCGGGTTTTCATCTAATACAATTTCAAGTATTTTTAATGTTGCATCATATGCATCTTTAAACCACGGGTTGTATAGAAACTTACCAAAATCAACAACATCACTCTCTTCGCTAATTGATTCAAATCCTATTCACATAGATTCACCACTTGTTGGTTTTAGTTCAATTGAATTTGGGTCCGTTTCAAATGCATCACTATATGTTTTGGCAACTACATTTCCTTTACTAAAGTTAATTGCTATTTTTTCTAAAAATTCAGATGAAAAATCATAAACATCATTTTTTATCATGTTTGATCCAGCGACCTTATTTCCTGTAAGTTGCACAGTGTAATCTCATTGATTTGTTTTTTTGTTTGTTTGATAAGCCATTAATGAGATTTGTAGTGGAGCCGGCAACATTGAAAGAATCACAATTATAAACGTGATTAAAAACAACAAAGTCCCTAGAGTTTCAAGTCAAGAAGTTACGAATAATTTTAGATATGATTTTAGTATTTGGCGCATAGAGATATTTTATATAAAAAAAATGCCTTTGTTGGCATAGTTTTTATTATTCAATTGCAATGAAGAATTTGTAGATTTCTTGTCCACCTTCAATGATTTCATATTCAACATCAAAGTTTTCATCTAAGTATTTTTTCAAGAAGTTGACTTCTTTGAAAGTTGCTTCTGTACCTTGGAATATTGTTATAATTTCTGTTTTTGGAGTTATATATTTATCAAAAACTTTTTTGAAAATTTCTGTTGAGTCTTTTGAAGAAGCAAAGATTTTTTCATTAACTAGAGCTAATAAGTTACCTGATTTAATATTTACACCATTCAACTTAACATCGCGAGATGCTGTAGAAATTGAAACTGACACTAAGTCTTTTAATGCTTTATTAATACTTGTTGAGTTCTTTTTAAAGTTCTCTTCTTTATCTAAGTTTAAGTACGCAACCATACCAGCCACAACTGATTTAGTTGGGATAACGTGAACTTTTGATTTTTTCTCAAATGATTTTGCTTGGTTAGCAGCCATTAATATATTACTGTCGTTTGGTAAGATGTAAACTTCTTTAGCATCAACTTCGGCAATAGCTTTAATGAAGTGTTTTGTTGATGGGTTCATTTTTGATCCACCGTTAATAACATAATCAACTTGTAACTCTTCTTTAAAGTAATCAAGAATATTTTTTGAAGGAACAACAGAAATAACTGCTGTATTTTTTAATAATCTTCTTGGTTTTTCAACTTCAGAATCAATGATTGTCATTGTCTTACCGTCTCCAGAACCTTTTTTAATTGATGGGTTTCCACCTTTAACATGCTTATCAGATTGAAGTGTCATGTTTTCAACTTTAATCTTTTCAAATTCACCGTATTTTTGTAATGTTTCTAATATGATTCCTGGTTTCAACGCATGTGTGTGTGTTTTTAAAATGTTTCCATCAGCTACAACAACAATTGATGAGTTTCCAAATGATTCAAAAGTAGATCTAATTTCTTTTACATTAATTGTTGAGATGTAATCTTGAGAAAGAAGAACAACAGCTTCTGTACAGTAACCAAACTCTTCATCTTCAAGATCCATTTCGACGTTTCCACCTTCGTTATCTTCAAGTTTTTTTGATCTAGCTAATATTTTTTTTGTTCTTAAGAATTTTTCCATTCCTTCGAAGAATTTAACAAGTCCAAATCCACCTGAGTCAACTACTCCAACTTTTTTAAGAACTGGTAGTAATTCTGGAGTGTTTTCTAAAGATTTGTTTGAGGCCACAATAATTGCTTCTCATAATTTTTTTTCTGTAATTGTTGGGTTAGCTGCAAAAGTTTCAGTAATTGATTCTGATGTTTCTCTAATAACAGTTAAGATAGTACCTTCTACGGGTTTCATAACTGCGTCATACGCAGCTATTTTTGATTGTTCGAATGCTTTTACTCAAATTTCTGCTGTTGCTTCTGTTTGACCTGAAAGCCCATTAGAAAAACCTTTAATAATTTGTGAAAAGATAACTCCTGAGTTTCCACGTGCTGACATGATTAGTCCACGTGAGAACTTAGCCATTAAGTCTCCAATGTTTTCAAATGATCCATTTTCTAGATCAGCGAATCCATTTGTACATGTAAGGTTCATATTTGTTCCAGTATCTCCATCTGGAATTGGAAATACGTTTAGTTTATCAATTTTAGGGTAATGGTTGTAAATGTTATTTACTCCACTTTCTAACATATCTTTTAGTGTTTTTGTTGCTTGTGACATTGTGTATTATATTTCCTTTTTATTTCTTCTTCTTTGCTTTAACTTCGTCAACAAAAACGTTAACTGAAAAACTCTTTTTAAAATCAACTAATTTGTCAATCTTAGGTTTAACTCTATCAATAACTTCTTGTGAAACAGCTATGATATTTAATCCTTTAATTAATGATAAGTGAATGTTTATTTCTGGTTCATCATCTTCAATATCTATAACATGAATTGGTTCTTCATCTTTTGATGATTCAACTGACGGGTGTGTTAGTTGCAATACACCAGGTATTGTCAAAAGTTCTGAAGTAATTATTTTATTTATTTCTTTAATTAATTCCATAGGGTCTCCTTTAAATTTAAATAGTCTTATATATATTATATAATTTTCATTTAAAAATCAATACCAGTATATTTTGGGAATTTGGGTTTAAAAAAAGACTTTATAAAAGTCTTTTTTTAACTAATTAAGATAATGTTGTCAGCCTTATTTTGAATGCTCTATTTAGTGAAATTAAGCAAGCTAATAAAGATATTAAAATTACCCCTAATATAATAATAACTGGTACATATCATGCAAAAATGAATGGTATGTAAATACCTAATGATTTTAGTGATTCAAATAATATCGACGTTATTAGAACACTGATTCCAAATCCGAGACCAATAAATATTCAGTTGGAAATAGTAGATATAGATAAAACACTAAATAATATCGATCATTTTGTGTATCCAATTGCACGCATTGTTACAATGAATCTATTATATTTTGAAACAAATATATCTGCCATAATTGCTATAACCAATACTGTTATTATAATAATTCCAGTAATCAAGAATAACGACACAACTAATATTGTTTCTGCTAAAGTTATTATCAACCCAAGCATAGAATCAACAAAGTCGATTTTGCTATATGTAATAGAAAGATTATCAGTAAACGCTGTATTACTTTTTTGCTCCATGTGAGACATGAATATACCTGGAGTATTTTTTTGAACACCACTAAATCCAGACGTTACTCCGTATGCCTCATCAAAAGTTGAATACTTTGTTGTAAAGTCTAAGTTTTGTACCACTTGTTCAAGCGGGTTGCCATAACTAGTAAGTTGATCTTTCATATAAAAGTTTTTTTCATTTATATTTGTATTGTTACCGTCCTTATCAAGTCCGTTCATTTTATTTAAAATCTCTCTTGGCCCTAATGTTTCAAATACTGGCAACACTGTTCCAGTACTTGAACTCTTTATCTCTCTTAACTTATTACCATGAAAATTATAATTAACTGGTATATATTTTGCTGTGCTTCTATTTGTCAATAAGTTTACGATATCTTGATCAGCAATTATAATATCAGTATTGTACGTATTGATCGTTCCTTCGTTTACCAATTTAACTTCATTTAAGAAACTAGGAAGTTTTGTATCTTGTGAAACAATTATTGGTGCTCCAGATGTATCAATCTTTTCCGCTGCTCAACCAAAGTTTCTACCAAGTTGGTCTAATGACCCTGGAAATGTCGCTCCTGTTTCAGGGTTTATCGATGCTCTACTTGAGTACAATAAATTGAATGGTGAGATCCATATTCATTCATCATCTTTTGACCCTTCATACATTCATGCATCTTTTGCTATTTTTGGAACATTGTTAGAGTTTATTTTTCCACCTCATTTTATTCCGTTTTGTTTTCAACTATCTGCATAATTTGAATCATTTATATCCATAAGAGCATCTGTTCTTGCTGATGTACCGGTTAATAATTCAATTTCACGCCCATCTAATTTAGACTTTGGTATAAACAGTTTCATGTTAAATGAATTGTATTGAGGTCGTAATTCAAATCTTAAATTTTCTTCATTAAACCCACCATCAAAGTATGAATCAATGAATCAACTTGAAGATTCAGATATTTTATTTTGTTTAATATCAAATTGTAAGTTATGCGTGAACTTTGATGGACTGATATCGTTCGCTGGTAAGTATTCGTTTGTTTTCCATTTTTGATTTTTTATATCATCAATTGGTGTTCCGATATTTACTGCATCTCTATTATCATAGACTCATGCATTGTTTGGAATCACTTCCCCATCTTCAGAAAATAACTTTAATTGCTTAGAGTTTAGAGAATCTAACTTTGGGTTTGATTTTTTAAAATTAAATACTTCATTTGTTTTTAAGTTTGTTATTACTGGTATGTTTAACGTACGTGTAGACCCATCGTATATTAAAGTGCCATTGTATGTAATATTTTTGTCTTGGTTTGCAAGAGGATTATCGAACAAATTGTTCAGCTCTTTGTATGTATTGTAATTATTTACAAACACTCTGTCTTGATTTTTTATATCATCAAGTACATATGCATTTTGATTTGATTTTAATCCAGTAATTGATATTTTTTTATCATTAACCAAACCACTCGCATTGGTACTTAACGTTTCTTTTGTTGGAGTATAATTTTCTGTATTTACACCAATTGTAAATTGACTCAATCTATTTGGTGATCTTTTTAGAAATTGCATCCCTGTATTTGGTAAGAATGTCATTGCTAAAAATAGTAATTTTTCTTTTCAACCATTAGCGGCCTCCACTTCTTCTGGCGGACCTTCAGGAAATACATTTTCGTTTTTAATCAATAGGTTAAGTAACTCAGGGATCACTGTGTTAAATAGTGCTGAATTATCTTTTACTTGTTGCGCTTTTGCTTTGAACTCAGTTGTGGCAGATTCACCAGAATATGGTTTACCATTTACTGGGTTATTATCAGCGGCTCAGAAGAAATTAGAGAATCTCTCAAATGTTCCTGGTGAAAATGATGAACCATTTATGTTCATTATTTTCCCAAACACTGGATAAATCATATTTAAAATGAACTCCTCAGAACTTTTATTTGATGTGTTTTGAGATCTTAACATATATTCTTCTTGTCAAGAAAGGTCACCCTTTCTTCCATGTACTGCATTATTATCTAAAACAATATTTGGAAATAGTGACGCGTCTCAATTTAAGTCATTAAACATTTGTACATCATCAAATAGTAAATCGGCAGTTCCCTCTTCTGATAGTTCTTCATCAAATTTATATTTTGATTCTGAGTATTCTATTCCCTTAGTTGCAGTTAATGAAGGTTTAGACGTAGGAAGTGAAGAGATTGGTGTCGAAATGTCATATATGTTTTTATAATTCATATACTTTGTTGCATCACCAACATAAACGCTTAACACTGATGGTGTAAGTGCAGAAACTGAAATAACAATAATAGCTATAAATGTAGAAAATGTAATAACAGCAATTTGTTTTCAACCTCTACCAGATATCTTCAATGCAAACCTGTATTTGAATGGAATTTTATCAAATGATTTAAATTTAAAGTTAACGATAGACTTGGAACTTGAAGATGATTCCTTATTTATTATTTCAAGTGCGCTTTTTCTTGTAAGTAAAACAGTTATTACATATGAAAATAATACAGATCCAACTAGGAATACAAGTCAAACAATTGCTAACACTTTTCAATTAAACACAAATTCATACAGAGTTGATGAAAAGTAATTTGAAAATATTTTTGAAATCACTTCTTGGAATAGTCCTGCTCCAACTCAAGCTAATGGTACAACCAGTAATCCAATAATCAATGAATAACCAAGGTACGATACACCAATTTTTTTGCTATTTATACCCATTGCTTTTAAATAACCAATTTGGTTTGAGTTTGAATCTACGACTTTCTTAATTGTGAACAACAATGTAATAAATGCCATGACAATAATTATAATTGAAGATATTAAACTGAATATTGTTACGATAAACAAAATTTTTGGTTGAAGCTCTCAGTTTAAATTAAAAGTAGTTGATTCAAATTTTTTAATTCCATTAAATAAACCTGAATTTTCATCTTTGTTTGCAAACATTGTATTTAGCTTTTTTTTGTTATTAAGCAATTGTCTATCAAATTGTTCAATTTTATTTTCAGTTATTTCAGGTGAATTTCCTTTTTCCACATCAGACATAAACATTAATGTTGATGCTAAAAAGTCTTTGTCGTTACCAGCTGAAATTATATTCCTTACAACCATTTTTGGAGCGTACACAATTACTGTGTTTTTTACATCTGATATTGGAATTTCAGGATCACCCAACGGATAGTATGTTAATGCGTCAGAACCAAAACCAGAAATAACGAAGTTAGTATTTCCAATTTTTAATTTACTTCCAATACTATAATTATTAATTAGTGCAAACTGTTGAGATATAACAATTTCATTAGAACTATTAGCATCAACACCTGCAAGTATTTTGTAGTTAAATTCATTCTTGTCATCATGGACAACAAATCTAAAGTTTAACTTCTGTACTTGATCATAATAAAACATTTCCTCACGGACTATTAAATCTAATTCCGCTACACTTGCAGACATTTCATGATGCATCATATCCATTGAGTATATTGATTTATTTAAATAATCCCTATCAACATAGTTACTTTTTTTACCACCAAATTCCGATACATACTGTTGACCTTTATTTAATTTTTCAAATGGCATAATTCTATTTTTTGAGCTCAAAATATCAAATTCATTATCTTTAAAATAAACGTTAACTGGGTTTGCAACACCTCTTAATCCATCTGGGTTTGTTATGTCTTCGCTTTTTGCATCTGAATCAAATGTTACAAATTTATCACCTTGAGTAATGTTATTAATACTTTCCTGTACAGGATAAACTCTTTTGTCTTCTTGTGAAAGGATATAATTATTATTTTCAATACGTTCCCCAACATTAGATGGTTTTAATTTCGAACCAAAAATATAGTTAAAAGTTAACTCTTTGTTGTATTCAAGAGCATCACCCAAATTACCAATTTCTACCAGACCAGAAATGTCATATCAATTTAACTTAAGTAATTGTTTTTCTTCAGCAACTCTATTAAATTCATTGAAAAATTCAACAAACTTTTGTCTTGCTTCGTCGTCATCATTAGGAAATTGAGTTGGATCTTTTCAAAATTTTAATTTTTCAATTTCAGGATCATTAAAAACAATATTTTGTGATGTTATGTGAAATGTTGAAATTTCTTGTAACAAGAAATAAGGTATTGTTTCAAGCGCATTGAAAATGTATGTTTCTACATTGGTTAGGTTTAATTTTGTCAATCAAGGAGTAACCTGATTATTTCCAATGTTACCTAGTTCCTCACCAACTAGATCATTTGGTCTTCTAAAATCAACTCCAAGTTCCAAATTTTCTTTTGATCAGTACTTGTAAAATAATGAATCATAATTTTCAAAGCTATTATCTTGAGATATTAATTCCATTTCATCATACAATGATTGAGCCAATAATATAGTTGTTCTCAATACAAAATTGGGAACGGAGAATTTAGACTCTCTACCTGCTTGTTTAGATACTTTGAGAACATTATCTAATGTGCTATTGAATTGAAAATCAAGTGCATTACCGAAAAAGTAATCTTCTCCAGTGTGTCTATTTAAATTATACTTCGCAAGTTGTCTTCAAGTTCATGAATCATCTGTGGCTCCATTTCATATGTCACCAAACTTTTGTTTAACACTTCCGTCTTTTTCAAAAAAGGCAGATGTGACAAAGTTGTTTTCACCCAATGGGTTGCTCTCATTGTCTCCAAGCAACTCAGAGTGGTTATTCAAAACAATGTTGAATGACTCTAAAATTGGCTTATTATTTTGACCAACAATATAGTTGTTTCTTTCTGGTAAAAAATCAAGAATTGATATAAATGTCTTGTTATTGTCTACTAAGTTTGATTCATCAGTTTTTCTAATATACGAATAGTCAAACTTTTCAAAGCTACCAACCACTTCATCATAAGCGCGGTTCATTCTGCTAGTTAAAGCATTAGTTGTTACAAAATAAAATGTAGATAAAAATGACAGTAAAATCAAAATGAAAAATTGAATTTTATATTTTAAAATTCCTTTAAATCCTTGCTTGAATAGCAGTCAATTTTGTCTCATGTTTTATTTATCCTATTTTTCTAAAGTTAATTATTTTGTATTCAACTTCCTCAAAAGAACTATTTCTTTTTGGAAGAACAAGCTCAACTTCATATTTTGTATGTGTATTATCGCTTTGATTGCGATATGTAATTTGATATGTAATTTCAGAATCTAATCTAGAGTCAATAAAGTTATTGTACGATATGATATCTTGACTAAAATTTGATGGATCTAAATAGTCCTTATATTTATTTCCATCTGTCGAGCTCGGTATTGCTTCCGATAAAAGTCCAAGTAATTTTTTAATTGTTGACATCAAAGTTGTAATTGTGTCTCCACTATCTCCGTCCCACATTTTTGAAATTGAGCCCAATAATCCGCCATCTATAAATGACGAACCATCGTTTGTAATTCCTAACATTTTAAATGCAAACTCTCTTGCTGTCATTGAATCTTCTTCGGGGTTTGTTATATGTGTAGCTCTTACACCTCTATAACCCGAAGCAATCATCCTAGCACCAATAATTAAGTCTGTTGGATTATCACCAACACCGAATGCGCCAACTGGTTGTTTAATACCAAGGGCATCCCTGAACTCATACTCACTTACTGTATTTTTTGTTATGACTAATTCAATTGCAGATTGCAATTTGAATGCTAAATCTGGTGCGCCACCTAGAACGGAAAATAACCTCGATAATATCTCTCCAACTTTTACAAAATTGAACAATTCAATATTCATTAAATCTGAAATATTATCAATCCCTGACTTGTTACCTGTTACTAAATTTATAATTTGGCCAAGTAAGTTACCGTGTATTAATTGAGTAATTGGATTATCTAAAATTCCAATTTCACCAACCTTCGCAAAGATTTCCAATACTGGGTCAATATATTCACCAAGTCCATTTTCATTTAAGATTGAAACAATTCAACCCGGGTTTAGTGAGAAGTCTGTAAAGAATTTCCCAATATTGTTATTAGCTAGTGCCGAAGATATTAAATTACTCAGAGAATATGAAACTGACCCATCTAAAGTCACAAGTGGTATTTCTAATGACTTGAAAACTTTTTGTGCTATTGAATCTAAAAGTAAATTAAGTATCGGAACAAACAAACCTTGTTCATTTGCAAATTTATTATTGAATTTACCTCACTGACCTGAAGCTTGTACACCCGGAGGCAGGATCATCAATGAAAGATTCATCTTTTCTATATAAGTGTTCTCCACGTCCAACTTATCCAAATTAGTGTCATTATCAACTTGGAATAATATCTTTAAAATTCTTGAGACATCATATGAATTCTTATCATTTTCGTTATTATTGAAAATTTCAATAAATATACTCAAGGTGGAACTTATTCCCAAACTCAATTTGTTAGTATCCACAAATTTAGAATTTACTTCATTAAATACTTCCATGTTTGTTTGCGTTATTGAGAATAAGTGATTGTCATCCACTACATCTTCAATATCAAGCACGTACTTGTCAAATGATTGAATTGTTCAACCAATCCCATAAATCATTTGAATAATATATTTTATAGAACCATTGTTGAAAGAAAACTTTGCATCAATAATTTTTGAAAATACACTTGTTGCATATTTTTTGAAATTTGCATAAGCCGCTGGTTTAGGTGGGAAACCACCACCCTTATTTCATTTCATTAATTCCTCAAGTGATTGTTCTTTTGGGTTACCACCCATTAAAGAATCTAACAAGAATACAAAATTAATTTGTGTATATAGCTTTAATTCACTAAAAGTAATTTCTTTATTTTGCAAATCATCAATCAGAGTTCTAACTGGGTTATACTTTGTTACAGCAGATAACACATTATTTAATTGTTCTAACGTTCCTTGTGTATTTGCAGTAATTTCAATAAATTCTAGTGCGTTTTGAATTAACCTTGGTGAAAATCCTTCACCAATGATTCCATAGACAGTATCAAATACCCCACTAATAAATTTGATTGTATCCCCTAATGATTTTTCACTTTTTTCACCAACATAGTTCTCATCCGTGTTTTGGTCAAAATTAATTTTTGAAAACTCATCCAGGTGGTTTTGGTCAAAAAACATATTCAATTGTTTTTTGACAGATATTGTATCGTTGTTATTACTCTCAACACTACTAATTTTCATTGAGTTCATTGCTGTTTCAACATCTTCTCTATAAAAATTATTTAAATTAGCCAGTATCGCTGGTTTAAAAAAATGAGAAGTTGACTTAACAACTTCGTTTATTTTATTTTTAACACTTACTTCAACTGTATCGATATAATTACAACTAACTACAGTTGCGGCTGACGAAGCTGTTAAAACTATTGCAGTTAGAGATAATAATAATTTTTTCATAATATTGATTATTAACAAAAAAAAAAAAAAATCAACCGTTTCCCACATATATAAAAAATACATTAATATATACATATATTAGAGAGGTTATATATGTCTAAATGCTTAATTGTTGTAGATTATCAATACGATTTTGCACACCCCCGCGGTGCGCTTTATGTAAAGGATGGCGAAACTATTAGAGAAGGAATTATTAGTAAAATAAAAGAATACAAAGCCAACAATGACTTTGTAGTATTCAGTGGTGACTTCCACCCAGAAAAACACATTTCATTTAAATTTTGACCAGCACATTGCGTTCAAGATACACAAGGTGTCAAATTTATGGTTGATGAAAAGTTTGCAGATTTAATAATTAAAAAAGGAACTAAAGTAGATTACGATAGTTATTCTGCTTTCTATATCGGTAACAAAGTAGATTCGGGTTTAGATCAATGATTAAAGACTAACCAAGTAACAGAAATAGAAGTTTGTGGTTTAGCACTTGACGTTTGTGTCGGAGCCACTTATGTTGATTGTGTTAATTTCGGATACAAATCAACAATATTAAATGAACTAAGTAAATCAATAATGTAATTTATTTTTTTGTGCATTTTATAAATAAATAATGTATTATTATTTTAATGGAGATTAACATGGCTAGAAGAGATGATTTAACTGGTAAAAGTGCAATGAGTGGTAACAACCGTTCACATGCATTAAATGCTACAAAAAGAAAATGAAACTTAAACTTACAAAAGATTAAAGTTGTAGATGAAACTGGTCGTGTTATGACTATTAAAGTTTCAGCTAAAACTCTTAAGACTCTTAAAAAAAGAAACCAATTAGTTTAATTATAAAAAAACAATCCTTCAATGGATTGTTTTTATTTGTCTTATTAATATCGTGTCCACTATGAATCAAACAAAATAAAAAAGAGCTAATGCTCTTTTTATCATAATCATGTTTTAGATATTTTAATATATGCAAACTTCATACCTTCAGCTAATAATCATCCAAGGAAAATTAATCCAACAAGTACTGCGTATCACCACATATTTTTACCTTGCATTAAAGTAAACTCAAAATCAATTGCACTAAATATAATTGCCACAATAAATGCAGCAACTGCTGTTATTGCAAGTGTCAATACAAATTTAGTTGATGGTGTTGATTTAAAGATTGATACTTTTGATGTTCTATAAACATACATTAATACTAAGTGAGTAAATATCATCTCGAAGAAGAAACCAGTTTGGAATTGCCCAATTGTTGGAGTGGCCGCATGTGAGTCTGCTGCTAGCGCCACTACTTCTTTTTGAATTTCTGTATTCATATCAAATCCGTACAGCATAATTGCAAAGTTAATAAAACTTACAATCATAACTACTAGACCCGTTACAAACATGAATATCAATGCCGATTTAGTTGATCATCGTTGTGGTTTTTTAACAACATTGTCATCAACTTTATCCCATACGAATGCTAAGTTTGATCCAACAAATAATAAGTTTTGGAATAACAGTTGTAATGAAGAAACAATTTTAAAGTTAAAGATAATTGAACCCAATAAGATTGTGAATAACAATCCAATGTTTGCAGCTAAAGTTACTTTTACAAACTTGTATGCATTGTGGAATGTCTTTCTACCAATCATGAAGGCATTCTCTAAAACTTGTAAATCATTTTCTAACATAATCACGTCAGAGTTTTTCTTAGCAAGGGATGTACTGTTGTTAACAGCGATACCTACTGTTGCTTGTTTTAAGGCTGCTGCGTCACCTATTCCATCACCAATGTATGCAACATTATGATGATGACTTAATTCAGTTATTACAGCCGCTTTTTGTTGAGGAGTCATTTTTACATATATGTTATATGCTTCATGTGACTCTTCAACATTGAAGTCACGTGCGTCTAATATGTTTAATGATTCAAGACCCATTTGTGCAGCTACGTGAGTTGTCACATGTCTTGAATCACTTGTTAAAACTTTAATATCAATTTCATGATCGATAAAAGTTTTAATAACTTTTTGCATACTTCCACGTAATTCATTTTCAATGATAACGTATCCTTCAAATACATAATCATTGTCATCTATGGCGTGATCTTTTGTTTCGACAGACGCCACTAACAATACTGTATATTTTAAGTTTTCACTATCATTTAAGAATGCTCTAATTATTTTAGTGTGTGTGTCTGTTATTTTTTCTATCTTATTTTTATTTTTTACATATTTTAAAGATGAAAGAATTGTATAAGGTGAACCTTTGATTAATTTAATTTCTTCTTTACCATGTGTAAGTACGGCTCCAGAAAATCTAGATTCTGCTGAGAACTCAATTGTTTCTTCAAGTGCAAATCCTTCTTGATCTTCTTCTTTTGTTAAGTGAGAAAACATTTTAATAATTGCTTTATCAATTGGATTGTTAGTATTTCTTTGATGACTTGCAGACAAGTGAAGATACATATTCAAATCATCATTTTCTTTTTTGTTAAAATCAACTACTCTAATAATTTTTAAATCATCTGATGTAATCGTCCCTGTTTTATCAGTTCCAAGAATATCAATAGTTCCCATTGTTTGAATTGTTTCTGGGTCTTTTACAATAATAGATTCATCTACTAATTTTTTATTACCTTCTTTTAAGTTAGATGCAATAACTGATGGTAGTGCTTCTGGGATTAAAACTACAGCAATTGTAAATGAAAATATAATTGCATCAATTGGTTCTCATCCACTTATAAATACACTTAATAAAATAAAGATTGGTAAAACAGATAGCACTAGAATAATAATAATATTGATTATTGTATGTACACCTTTTTGAGCGGCAGAATGATCATGGTGGTCACTTGTTTTATCAACTAAGTGTTTTACATAGTTATCACTTCCAACATTTACGATAACCGCAATTGCAGAACCACGTTGAATAACGGTTTGAGCAAATAAGATATTTTCTAAACTTGTTATCTTTTCAACTTCACTACTAAATTGTGAAGTTTTTCTTGAAAGTTTTTGTACACCATTAATAAGTGATTCGTCAACACGTAAATGCTCTGATCACAATATTCTACAATCTGCAGGTATAACTTCACCTTCAGTTAATAGAACAACATCACCAATTGTCAATTTGTGTTGCTTTATCATTTCAGATCTTTCTTTTAATTCAGTAAAATCTAAATTTGTTAAATCTCCGACTCTACCTTCTAAGATAAGATATTTATTTTCAATTATAGTTCTTTGTTTAATCTCACGTTTGTGAGCATCAAATTTTGCAAAGTATTCTGTTAATCCTGCAAGGAACACCATACCAAGAACAACTAAACCAGATATTAAAACTACCGGGTGTTCTCTTTCAATTGTTGCAAATAGTATTAATTCTGTTAAAGATACGGCTCACAGCAATAATGCAAATGGTGTAATTAAACATTTGATTAATACGATCACATGCTTAAATGGTTTAGTATTTATTTTGTTTCTCCCATTTTTATCACTGAGTTCTCCACGCTCAAATGAATCTAATCCAATTGGGGCTTGGATAACTTCTTCTATATTATTTGTTTTCGAAACCTCAAATAGGTATTCTTCTTTTTTGTAGTTTAAATCTGTTGATGCTACTTTATTTTTTATTTTCATATATATAATTATATAGTGTTTATAATAAAAGTGAAACATGAGAAATGCTCCTTTGGCGGAATAGGTAGACGCATCAGATTCAAAATCTGACGAGGAAACTCGTGTCGGTTCGATTCCGACAGGGAGCACCAGATGAAATACAAAAATCACCTTAAGGGTGATTTTTTATTATTTTAATTTTCTAATTCTTTCTATTAAGTCATGTCTATTTGCAAGATAACTTCCAGATACAAAATATTCAACTCCAGCTTCTCTTGCTAGTGGGAATGTTTTATCATCGATCCCACCATCAATTTGAATTGAATAATTTAAACTCTTGTCACTTCTTTTTGCAACTAAAAATTTAACTTTTTCAAGTACCCCTTCAATAAATGATTGGCCACCAAAACCCGGGTTAACACTCATTATTAAAATGTTGTCAGAATACATTAATAAATCATCAGATAGTTCTTTTACACTTGTTGGTGGGTTAATAGCAATTGATGATCTGATATTTGATTGTTTTACATAACGTAACAATTCAATTAGATCATCTTTTTTCTTGAATGCTTCAAGGTGGAATGTAAGTTGGTCAACACCAACTTTTATAAAGGGTGCTAAATACTCTTTGTAATCCCCTATTATTTCTACCATCATGTGCGCATCAATTTTAAAATTGAATTCTGCATTTATGTCTTGTAATACTTTTGGTCCAAAAGTTAAGTTCTTGACAAAATGAAAATCCATTACATCATAGTGAATTCATTCAATTCCTGCTTTTTTAAATTTTCATAATTCTTCACGTAAGTTAAGAAAGTTTGAATTTAAAATACTTGGTGCAATTATTGCCATCTTATACCTCTTTTAAAAATTTAATATAGTCTTCATAAATGAACATTGGAAATTCATTTCTCTTAACAGCTTCAACAACATAACACCCTTGTGTCTCTTGTGTATGTAGACAGTCGTTGAATTTACAATCGGTGATATGGTTTTGAAAAAATTTATAACTATGTGCCAACTGTTGTTGTGTAACACCTTGGATATCAAATGAAGAAAACCCTGGTGTGTCACATATGAACCCTTCTTCAAAGTTATATAGCTTTGAAGAAGTTGTTGTATGTCTACCTTTGTTAGTGTATTCACTAACATTTTGAACACGTTGAACTTCGTTTTGTAATATATTATTTAATGTTCTTGATTTACCAGCACCAGTCATACCCGTAAATACATTTAGACCTTTTGATATTTCTTTTAAGAATTCGCTGAATTCTTTTGAATCATGCATGTTTGATATTTGGAAGGTTTTATAACCTTGATTTTTATATTCATTTACAAATAAAGAAATTCCAGCATCTTCACCTACAATATCTTTTTTTGTAAATAGAAGAATTACATTTAATCCCATAACTTCCACAAGTGCAATATATTTATTTAAAGTAAATAAATCTTTGTCCGTAATTGTAAGCGAAGTAACAATAACTACATTATCTACATTTGCAACTCTTGGTCTGTATAGTTCATTTTTTCTCGGCATTACTTCACTTATTAAAGTGATTTCACCTTCTTGATGAACTTTTACAAAATCTCCAGCAACTACTGTTTGTTTATTAAATAATAATTTTCCTTGCAATCCTGCTTGTAGCAGTTTACCTTCTTTATAAACAAGACACGATCTTCCTGTTGTATTGATTACTCTATACATTGATTATTACCATAATCATAAAAGCCAATAGTATTGACATAAAAATAGCTAAGATTGAGTAAATGAATACTGGCTTCATACTATTGATATCTACAACTCCGACTTCTATAATGTTCCTTTCTTTTTTTCAAATTTTTACTTGGTCATCAAATTCAGATTTATCTCATCTATGAGATAACTTGATTGGTTTTGCATTTGGATTAGTACCTAGAGATTCAAGATCTCTTTTGATTTCATCCATTGTTTTATATCTCTTTGACAAATTTTTTTCTAATGATTTTAGAATTATGTTCTCTAATTCAATTGAAATATTTGGATTAATAAGTGATGGTCTGATTGGATTTACCTTACATTGGTTAAATCTATATCATTTGCTTTTTTTTGCCATCTGTTTTGAATCGTGCATTCAAAAAGGTGGTTCTCCTACCGCTGAAGTGTAAAGGCATACGCCTAGTTGATAAATGTCACCTTGTGATGAAATTTTATTTCATCTAAAGTATTGTGGGTCCAAATGTGTTGGTGTACCAACTTTAGACTCTTTTGCAAGATCAGTACTTTTATCTGTAAATGAAATTCCAAAGTCACCTAATTTTGGAGAACCAAATTTAGTCAACATTATATTTCCTTCTTTTATATCTCGGTGAATTATGTTTAGTTTGTGTGCATCAGATAATGCAGAACAAACACGAGTATAAAATAATTTAATTTCAGATTCATTCATGTAAAAGAATCTTTTATTAAATTCAGAAAGAGAACCCCCGCTCACTAATTCAGTTACAATACATCATGTTTTTTCATCTTCAAAAACATCATATAACTTTATAACATATGGGTTAATTGATAAACTGGCAAATGACTCTTTTTCAACAAGAAATCTTTCTAATGAAAGTTCTCCTTGAGCTGGATTCATTTTTACAAACTTCATAGCTAAACTTTGTTTGTTTATTTTATCAAAAGCCTCGTATACAGAACCAAATCCTCCTGAACCGATTTTTTTAATAATTTGGTATCTATCATCAAAAACATCACCTGCTTTTATATCAAAATCATCTTGATTTTTAGGTGAATTTTTTGTAGCCATCGTAGAAACCTCATTACATTAATTATATAATAATTAGACTCTTTTGTATAGTTCTTGGCTTATGCGTCACCGCCTTAAAGTGATTACTTAATTTTTAACTTATTGAAATCATAAATTTTTATAAAAATACATGCAAAGATTACAGTCACACTATATTGGATTGAATCAATAATCAATTCACGAATTGCATAACTTTGGTCAAATAGCAAATATGCATACAACACATATAAAAATACTCAAAGATATGCAACGATAATTGCAATGTATCTTACCTTTGTTAATTTATAAACTAAAAGTAAAGTTGTGAAGATTAATGCTTTTATAAGTATTGTTATTGGGATATAGATAAACATACCTGAAGTCATATCTAAAAAAATAGATGACAGTATTGAAGAAACAATTAAAACTGGATTAATTAAGCTCCCAAATAATGAAAATAAAATAACATCAGAAAATTGAATTATTGAACTACCAGTGGCAGTTCCTATAAAGATTGTGATTAAACCTATAATGTACATTACGGCCGTCAACAACCCAGTGTATGCAATGTTTCTTGTTGTAAATATTCTTTGTTTCATAATATTAAGTTTATCTTTGTTTTCAACCAATTCAATTAAAAAATGGAATAACTAAATATTCCATTTTTATTCTTTACATGTATTAATAAAATATTAATTTTTCTTTGAAGTAATACCGACCAAACCAAGTATTCCACCAATCAATAGCGGTATAGCTATTAATCCATTGAATATACTGAATATGAAGAATAAGACACCAAACCCACCAATAACAATTGCCATAATAAATGTTGTTAAAGATAATCCTTTTGAAATATCTTTACCTTTAATTACTTTCATTAACATAATTATTGACATCACAAGTAATGCGATGTGAAATCCCGAAAAGATCACTAAGAAAACTGTGGAAATAATTGCAGCAGCAACTAATGATGCGTCTAATGAACTAGCAGCAAACATGGCAATTATTACAATTAATGTTCCTATCAATGTGATTATTACTGATATTAAAACCAAAATAATCCCCGATAGTACTAAACCTTTTTTCATATATTTATAAACTCCTTTTAATGGGTAAATTCTAGTTGAAAAAAAAGTAAAAACAACAAATTAGTGTTATTAATAAAAAAACAGAATATTTTATTCTGCTTCGATGATTAATATTGATAGATTATCTGTAGACATATTGTCTTTAGCGTCCTCAATAATTAACTGACCTTTTCTTTTCATTTTCATTTTTTCATTTAATAAAGTTGCTACAACCATTTCTTCATCGACATAGTCATGAATACCATCAGTTGTTAACATTCAAGTTCCACTGGGTGCAGCATCATAGATATCAATCTTTAATTGTTTCTTAGGTCCAAGTGCACTTGTAAGAACTTTTCAGAATGTTTGTTCTGTCATTCTTTGGTACAACATTGTATTACGAGCTTGATCTTTTTCTTCTTCAGTTGTTGTGTTCTCTAAGTTTTGATCAATTGTAATTTGAGTTAATGTTTCGTTTTCAATATTTAGTTTATGAGTTCTTGAATCACCAACATTTACTACAAACGCACGTTCTGTATCTAAAAACAATACAGCTGTTAATGTTGTCCCCATATCCAATGTTTTTTTGTGTACATTTGAATATTTAATCATCACTTCTAACACTTCATTAACTGTTCTTCTTAATCAACTTTTTATGTCATCTGAATCTGTCATTTTTTTAAAGTTTGCTTTTTTAAACAAAGCTACAAAGTTAGTAACCGCTAACTTTGAAGCCACATCACCACTTGCATGACCACCCATACCATCACACACAATACCAAGAGCTTGTCCTGTTTTGTTTTCTACAAAATCTAAGTAATCTTGATTTGATTTTCTATAGTTACCTATATCTGTTAATTGAACTGTTTTAAATTTCATTTTGATCCTTTGTTATATATTTCATATTTATTTTACATTATCTACTAAGTTAATAATTCAAATAAAAAAAGACTTTTAAAAGTCTTTGATTTATTTTAAGATTCTCATTTCATTTTTCTTGATGAGATGAATGAGTATACCCCAACTAATAAAATTGCTATACCTACGTATAATCCCATTACTCAGTCAAAGTTGAATTCAACAACTCCACCAGTCATAGAAATATCACCGTCTGTTCAAGCTTTATTGAACGGTTCTAGACAATATTTAAATAAGTTTATATACGTTGCATATTTCAATACATTAGAACCTTCGATCATTGATGTCGGTAAGAATGAACCTGACAAGAATGCCATTGGCATATAAATAACGTTTGAAACAGCCATATATGTTGTAGTTGATCTAAAGATTGATGCAAGCATTAATCCTAAACTAATTGATGATATTAAAATTAATAATAAGAATAATATTGCCGGTCCACTTAAATTAGCTCAAGCTATTGCTCAACCAATGTCACCTCAACCAAACATAAATCCACCTATTAATAAAGTTCAGAAGAAACCAAGTGCCATTATTATTATTCCGGTAACATTTACAGTTAATACGAATACGAATGGTTTAATGTTTGTGGCACCAATTCTTTTCATTAAAACACTGTTTTTGAAATCTAATATAGTTTGAGGAATAATAAATATTCCACATGCAATAATTTGCATAGCAGCTAATGCTCCAATAATTCCATGAACAGTTCCTGAACCAAATTGTTGGAACGCAAACCCTTGTAAAAATAATAGAATAACTGGAAACATAAATACGAAGAATGGAACAGCTCCACCTTTTAAATAATATTTAAGTAACAACTTAGATAAAGGTACATTTTTACCTTTTGCTTTTTCATCATTTATGATTCTGTCTAGTTTATTTTTCTTGATACTTTTTTGTTGTTCTGCAATTGCAGCATCTCTTTCATCATTTGATTTTGCTTTGTGGATTGCAAATTTTTCTCAAGTATAAGCATGTACTGAACCGTGTTTTTTAACAATGTCAGCTACAAGTCCTTCTTCAATAATTACACCTTCATGAATATAAATAAATCTCTCACATAATTCTTCAACTTCACTCATCATATGAGTAACTAAGATTAATGCTTTCCCTTTATCTACAACTCTTTCTTTAATATGTTTAAAGATTTCACTTCTAACTTCGATATCAAGACCAGTTGAAACTTCATCTAAAATAACCAAATCTGGGTTGTGAATTAAACTTAATAAAATGTTCAACCTTTGTTGTTGTCCACCAGATAATGAAACAATAAATTTGTTTTTAAAATCTGATATTTGGTATGTTTTTAACAATAAATCTAATTCAGATTCTTTCATCGGTATTGAAAATGTTTCTAAATAGTATTTCAACATATCAATAACAGTGATTCCAACTGGGTATTTAGATTCTTGAAATTGTAATCCAATTACCATTTCATCTTGTTTAACAACTTCTCCAGTTGTTGGTTTTCTAATACCACCAATAATCTCAGATACAGTTGATTTACCAGAACCATTTGCTCCGATAATACCAATTCTATCACCTGGATTAATCGTGATACTCACACCCTTAAGTGCTTCTTTATCTTTGTATTTTTTTACGACGTTTTTTATCTCTACTAACGGTTTGTTTTTATCTATCATATTTCCCCTATTTTTATTCTTTGGATAATTGTATCAAACTAAATTCTCTTATCTTTTTTTTTTTTTTTTGTCAAAAAAAATACTTATAAAGTATATTTGTTTGTATTATTTCTTTTTTATCGCTTCAAAGAAATTAACTTCTAGCATGTAGTATTCAATCATTGAATCAACGTATTCTTTTGATTTAATTGTTGATAGTTTTTCTGTTTTTAAAATGTATGCATAAATTTTATCAGCTATAAATTTGAATAGGTATTCTTCAATAACTGCTTCATCAAATTTGATTTTATTCATTTTTAAATTTGATTTTCACCCTTCAATAAAGAATGAATATTTATCATTTACATATGACATAACTTCTTGTTCTAAAACATACCTGTAACTATCTTCTGATGTACCAGTTGCAATAGCATCTTCGTAAAGAAGCACATCATGTATTTTTGCAATAACATCACTAATCTCATCATTTTCAATTACATAGCTATATTGATCTTTTAAAGGGATTTCAAGCAACGCTTTGTTTAAACGTTCTTTAATTATCTCTTCAGATTCAGTACCACGTTTTCTTAATCTTTTTTCTAACTCAGTTAAGCTAGGTGGCACTAGAAATATTGAAACTATTTCAAATTCTTTTTCTTGTTTCAATACTTGTGTAGCACCTAATACTTCAATTTCTAGAACAACGTTTTTACCTTGATCAATTTGTGATTTAACATAATCTCTTGGTGTTCCATAATAGTTACCAATAAATTTAGCATGTTCAATGAATTCTTTCTTTTTAATTTTTTCTTTAAATGTTTTATCGTTCATAAAGAAATAATTGACACCTTCAACTTCGCCAACTCGTGGTTTACGAGTTGTAGCTGAAACTGAGTATTTTAAGTTTAAAGATTCATCTTTTGCAAGTTCAATATTAATCGCACCCTTACCAACACCTGATGGTCCTGAAATTATAATTACTTTTCCTTTTTGTGCCATGTTTGTATTTCCTTAATCTAATTCTAGTCTTCAAATATATAGATGTGTCTTCTTATATTTTTTATACTTTAATAATACTAAATTTTTAATAAATTGTGGAGTTAAAAGTGAATTTGATTCACAAATGATTATTCCAAAGTTATTTAAAATGCTTGTGTTGTTAATTGATTCAAAAACATTTTCATAATAATCAGTCTTTGAATATGGTGGATCTATAAACATTAGATCAAATCCATTATCTTTATATTTGTTTATTAAGTCTAAATAGTCTCTATCTAGAATTGAATAACTTGTGTCATCTATTTCTTTTAAATTGGCTAAAATTATTTCTCGTGCATCTTTGTTTGTGTCGTTAAATACAACGTGACCGGTTCCACGAGAAATACATTCAATTCCTAATGCACCAGATCCAGAAAACAAATCCAATACTCGTTTGTTTTCATAAACAAAATAGTTGTTAATTATATTAAATACATCTTCTTTAACTCGAGTTAACGTAGGTCTAGTATTGTCACCTTCTAGAGTAACTAATTTTCTGCCTTTATATTTTCCTGCAATTACATTCATTATTTCACCTTAGAGTTTATTATAAAGAAATAATAGTTATAATGAAAATAACCAAAGGAGTTAACATGAAATTATTAACAAATGAAACACCATCTAATTCTTGATTAACTTTTGATACAAATAAAGAAGTTATTCGCAGTAAGTCAAAAGATTGTAAACTCCCTCTTTCTAAAGAAGATGAACATACAATGAATAAGCTAATTGATTTTGTTGTATATTCACAAGATGATAAATTAAATGTTGAAGGTTCAAAAGATTATCTAAGACCAGCAGTTGGATTAGCGGCTCCTCAAGTTGGTGTTAATAAAAATATGTTTTATGTTAGATTCCAATTACCTGATGAAAAACTTGAAGAATACGCAATGGTAAATGCAAAGGTTGTTGCTCGTTCAACACAAATTGCATTTCTTGAAGATGGCGAAGGATGTTTATCTGTTGCAAAAGATCACAGAGGTATTGTTCCTCGCCCATACAAAGTTATGATCACTGGATATGACAACATAACAAAAGAAGAAGTTACACTAACTCTTAGAAGTTATAAATCAATTGTATTCCAACATGAAATAGATCATCTTCATGGTAAGTTGTACTATGATCACATAAACAAGAGAAGCCCAGATCATGTTGGCGATGGTTGAATTGAACTATAAAACGGTTGATTTTTAACTCCTAAATTGTTAAAATATATCTATATTTAGGAGTTAAAAAAAATGGCAGAAAAATCATACGATTACCAATGCTTTAAATGCGTTGCAGAAATTGAAAAGGAAAACTTAGGTGGAATTCACCAAATAATGGTTAACAAAATGAAACAAAGTTTTGCAGCAGGCTCTGGTGAAATTCACGTTTGTAAAAGACACAAATAAACACACACAAATAAAACAGCTTGCTTAATCGCAAGTTTTTTTATTTGTTCTAACCTTTCTTTTAAAAATATATTTTTAATATAAAATCTACCTAATACTTAGAAGGATGCACCTCATGATTACAAATTTTAAAAAATACGAATCATTTGAATTTTCAAAAACAAAATTTATTGGACATGAAGTTTTAAATTCTAAATCAACTGTTCTTGGATTATTTAATTCAAATTGTGAACCAGTACAAACCTTAACTGAACATGGGTTTATAATATTTGACAACACCCCTTTTTATGCACTATCAGGTGGACAAGATAGTGATATTGGAACCATTGAAGTAAAAGGTAAATTTTATGATTTATTAAACGTTCGTAAAGACATTGTTTATGGGTATTTTATTCATGAAATTAATTTAGGTACATCATATGTAAATATTGGAGACATATTAGATTTAAAAGTTGATAAAGTGTTTAGAGATCAATCTTCAATTAGTCACTCAGCCCTCCATATTACATGACAAGCAATTTTAGATTTAACTAATCACACAGATGAACAAGTTGGAAGCAAATTGAATAATGAAAAATTCCAAATTCAATTTGCACTTGATGATTTGATTACTGAAAAAATAACTACTCAAGCAGTTAAGTTTGTAAATGAAAAAATCATACCTAAAGAAATCGAAACTAACGTTTACTATCTATCCCAACAAGAAGCTATTGATAAAAAATACTTGTTTGGTTTTACAAAAGTAATGAACAATGATTTAGTACGTTTGATTGAATTCCCAGGTTTTACAACAGAACCATGTAGTGGGACTCATGTTAAAAATACAAGAGAAATAAAACAAGTTTGATTTACAAACTATGACAAAAATTCAAAGCGTATTGCAATTGATATGACCGCAAACCCAACATACGCAAAGTCATTCTTTGATGAAAAATTGATTGGCCGTTTTAATCAAATGAAATCGATCATCAATAAAGGGTTGGAAGCCGGACTTAAACACAACTTTGAAAGTGACGTTAAGCACGCTCAATCGTTAACAAATGTTTGGGATTACAACTCAATTAAAGAGCTAAACTCAATATATAAAGAGACTACAAGTATTGTAAATAAATACTTAAAAAGTTTGGAAACTGAAATGTTAAAAAACTTTGGAGATCAAAAGTTAACTTTCAAAACAATTGGTAATTTTAATTTATTTAATTTAGATAACGAGATGTATTCGAATAAAGTTTTAATTGCTAAAGCAATTAAACTTTCTAACGAAACGCCAGATCAAGTTATAGTTATTGTTAATAAATTTGATAGCGGCTCTAATGCAATCATCATTCGAAATAAATCATTGGATTTCAATACAAAAGAATTTAATCAATCAACAATCTTACCCAACACCACTTTCCGTGGCGGAGGAACTGATTCAATGATTCAATTGGTTTCACAAAATGCAGATGATGGATATAAATTAATATCTTTATTAAGATAAAAATAAAAAAAAGACTTGCTAAGCAATTCAGTTTTTTAGCAAGTACAAGCCCCTGTTGAACAAGTGCAATTAGCTCCGCAATTACAGTTTGCTGAAACTTTGTTTTCACAGTTGCATGCGTTATCTTTTGAGAACATATATTATTATCTCCTTTGTACATTTAGTACTATTTAATTATATATGTGATATCATAAAAATACATTAATAAATCGAGACGAAAAATATATATTTTTTTGAATAACTTAACTTAATCAAACCAAATTCAAAAGTATTTTTTTTAATAACGATTTTAATAATTAAGGAGTTTCATGGAAACAAAAGATAAATTCATAAAGGCTGCAAATGCTGAGAAAATAATTAAAAGAGTAGAAATAAAAAACAATGACAAACCCACAACTGTGTTTGCACTTGGTGGTCTAGAAGAAATCGGAAAGAACACTTATGTTATTGAATATGACAACGAAATCATGATCATTGATGCTGGGGTAAAGTTTGCTTCAGAAAATGAACCAGGAATTTCAGCCATTGTTCCAGACTATACATACCTACTAGAAAACCAAGATAAAATTACTGGTTTATTTATTACTCATGGTCATGAAGACCACATTGGTGGAATTCCTTACCTTTTACAAAAAGTTAAGATTCCTGCAATATATGCACCAGAATTGGCAGCTGAATTAATTAAAGAAAAATTAAAAGATTTCAAACTACAAAACGCTACAAATATTTATGAATACGTTGAAGATGATGTTTACAAATCAAAACACATGACTGTTAGATTTGCTGCAGTTAACCACTCAATTCCAGATGCTTTTGGAATACATGTTCAAACACCTAATGGTTCAATCTTTTCAACTGGAGATTACAAGTTTGACTGAACACCATTAGGTCATACTGCAAACATCCAAAGAATGTCTGAATTTGGAGAACAAGGTCTTGAGTTATTATTGGCCGATTCAACAAACGCCGAAGTTGAAGGATACACAATTGGTGAGAAAGCCGTTATGTTGAATATTGATTCACACATCTTACAAGCTAAGGGTCGTGTAATTATCGCTTCATTTGCATCAAATGTACATAGATTCCAAGAGATGATTTTACTTGCTAAAAAATATTCTAAACGAGTAGTTATCGTTGGATGATCACTTGAAAGAATGATTAAAGTAATTAAAAACTTGGGTCATTTAGATATTGATGAAAAAATGTTCATCAAACAAACTGATATTGATAAATATCCTAAAAATCAAGTAATAGTTATTTGTACTGGTTCACAAGGTGAACCAATGGCTGCCCTTTCTAAAATGGCAAAACAAGAACATAAATTTATGAAAATAGTTCCAGGTGATACAGTTATATTTTCTTCATCACCTATTCCAGGAAATAGAATGGATGTTGAACACGTTGTTAATCGCTTAACAAAATTGGGTGCAAGAGTTATTACAAATAGTTCTTCTAATTTAATACATACTTCAGGTCATGCTTCTCAAGAAGAACAAAAACTTTTATTTTCAATATTCAAACCTCACTACTTTATGCCAATGCATGGTGAGTATAGAATGTTAAAACTTCATGCAGAAACTGCTACAAAAGTTAACGTTAAAAAAGATAACACATTCGTTATTGCTAACGGTGACACAATTGTCATGCAAAATGGATTAGCTAAACTTGGTAAACGAATTCCAGCTGACGCTGTTTATATTGATGGAAAAGATTCAACTGGTAAAGCATCAAACGTTATTAAAGAACGTACAACCCTTTCAAAAGAAGGATTGATTATTGTTGTAATTTCAATTGATTCAAAAACAAACAAAATGTGTTATCCACCAAAAATAATTTCACGTGGATGTTTCTATGTGAAAGATAGTTTTAATGTAATAAATGAATCAATTAAAATTGTTGGTAATTCAGTTAATGAATTACTTAAAACAAATAAGGTTACATTTCATTCAATAAAACAATCAGTTAGAGAATCTCTTTCTCCATATATATTTAGAGCAAAAAGAAGAAACCCCCTTATCATTCCTGTAATTTTAAATAAAGTCCAAGAGGACAAACCAAGAGCTAAGGAGAAAAATGAAGATAAAAAATAAAACCAAGTCAAATGAGATTGGTTTAATTAGTGGAATATGAATGGTATTTAGTTTAATTGCTGGAATATCATTTACGCTAATGTTTAGTGACCTTTATAATCCTAGTGACCCATCTTCATTTATTGGGTACCATATAATATGGATTATATTATTAGTATCAATATTCTTGTTCTCGTCAGCGTGAGCTTACATTAAGTGTTCAAGAATTCACAACAGTGCCAACGGTGGTGGTGGACAATATGTTCGAACTGCATTTGGTTCATTCTGAGGAATGTTCTTTAACTTTGTTTCACTATTGTGTATTTCAATCGTTGTTGTAATCATGGTTGTATCTTCATTGAGAATGAGTCTTGAATCAATTGCTAAACCCGTGTTTGGTAATTGGACAAAATTAATGTTAGATGTCTTTGGACTACTAGCTTGTGCCATCGGAGCTACAATAGCTGTTCTTGGGATTGGTAAATTCAAGTCTGTATCTACAATGATTGCATACACTACTTGAGCAATTACTTTACTAATTTTAATCTTTGGTATTGTTCTAATATTTTTACCTTCAGATCAAAAAGTACCTGAAGAACTACCTACAGAAGTTCACAGCAGCATTACTCTTAAATCATTTGTAAATGTATTTATGTTAGTAATGTTTAGTTTTACTGGGTTTGAAACTTTCATCAGTACTGGATCTGCTATTAAAAATAGAGAAAAAAATATGCCAATTATGATTCTTGTCGGTCTTACATTAACAACCCTATTCTTTATTGCGTTTTCATCAATCATTATTGCTTCAGTCGTAAATGACTTCGCAGGTAATCCAAATGCTAATATGTTTGGTAAATTCAATAGTGTCTTTATTCAAAAAGGTGGTTGATTCATTGTAGTTGCATGTACTTTTTTAAATAGATTTAACACAATGACACAACTTGGATTTTATGGTTCTAATATTTTAGAACCACTTGTAAAAGAAGGTTATATTTCTAAAGAAGTTTTCTCTTCTAAAGAGATGAAAAATAACGTTAATAAAAAACTTATTCTTACGTTTTTTATTTTAAATATTATCTTTGCGACTATATTTTTATTACTACCAGATTTAATTGAAGGTATTAGTGGTGAACCATCGCTAATTGGTTATGGTACACTTGCAAGTGTAACCTCATTGATATTTGCCTTTTGTTATATCTTAGTAATATTGAGTGCAATTAAGTTTGGGTTCAAAAAACAATTGAAGGTTAATATCTTTGAATACATTATTTGAAGTATTACAATTGTTGTTTTTGCAAGTATTGGAATTTATACAATTGTTGAAATGTTTATTGATTTTGCAAATGGTATAAAAACAAATGACTTACAAGCATGACTATCTCCATTGATTCAAATTTTATTTATTATCATGACTATCGTTATTTCACTTATACTATTCTTTGTAGTGAAAAAGAAAATAATGAAAAACATGTCTGAACAAGATTTAAAAGAAATGGAAGAATATCAATCAATAACATTTGAGATTTTAGAAGATCCAAAATTAAGAAAAACAGAAAACAAAGCTTAATATAAAAAAACTATGAGGTATTTATGAAAGTAAATGAATTACTACTAAAAAGAAGAAGTGCTGCATTATATGATGTGAACCACAATATATCTGATGAAGAAATATTGACAATTACAGAAGCTATGAGACTCTCTCCTTCTGCATATAACTTATTATCATGAAGAACAGTTGTTGTTAAGAGAAATAAAGAATTACGTGATGTGATGTTACCTATGTTTTATAATCAAAAAAATGTACGTGATGCAAGTGCAATAGTATTTATCATTGTTTCAAACTACGATAAATTCCTTGACAATGATATACCAGATCTAATTAATAGACTTGTAGATAATGACGAAGAAAGAAACCTTAAATACGAAGAGTTTTTAACTAAAAGCCTAAACATACACAAGAATGATTCTAAACTAGCCTCTTGACCCCTTAAAGAAGGTTATATAGCTCTAGGAACATCTTTAGCCACAGCTGAAGAGATTGGAATTGATACTTGCGCTATTGAAGGAATGTCAAAAGAAAAATTGACTACATTTCTTCAAACGAAGAAGCTAATTGAATCAAACGAAGAATTAGCCACAGTATTGTTACTTGGAAAAATTGATCGTAGTCAGAAAAAATCATTTAAAGAAAAAAAGATTAGACTTGAAAAAGAAAAGTTTACAAAAATTATTGGATAAAAAAATGAACCTAGAATAAGTCACAACTTATATATGGTTCATTTTTTATTGCTATTTATTATTTATAAGTAAGTTGACTTGTTTTTTCAACTCATTGATAGTTTCTTCTTGTTTCTCAAATTTTAAGTTGTATTCTTCTTTTAAAGATTTAACAGCAATGGCTACTGCTATGTCACATTTACTCACGTTGTATAAATACTCCTTAATTATTTTTATGTTTTGCTATTTATAAGTAAGTTGATTTGTTTTTGTAATTCATTATTTGTTTCTTCTTGTTTGTTAAACTTTTCTGAGAACTCAGATTGTTGAATACCGAACTTTTCCAAGAATTCAGTTTGTTGAATATTTATTTTGTTTGAGAATTCAGTTTCTTGTTTTTCAAATTTTAAGTTGTATTCTTCTTTTAAAGATTTAACAGCAATGGCTACTGCTATGTCACATTTACTCACGTCGTATAAATACTCCTCGATAGCTGTGCTAAATACTTTTTTAAGCGCCTTATTATGTAGCGATTTCATAAGTACTAGTTCTGTATCATCTGGATATATTTTATCATTAATTAATTCATCTCTTTTTACAACATATGTTTTAAACATTTTTGTTATGAAAAGATTTATCTCTACAATGTCTAAGTTCATCGATTATTTCTAATATACTAATTTCAATTTTGTCTTCCATATATACCCCCACTTTCTATAACGACTTAAAAATTAAAATTAGTTCAAAGTGTTGAAAATTGTGTTTGTGTGAATAAAAAAAATAGGTGTAAAATATTACACATGGGAGAAAATTGAAAATGTACAATTCACAATTATCACACGTTAGATCTTCTATTAAGTTATTTAATATAATGGGTCTAATATTATCAATAATAACAACGTTAGCAATCTTTGGTTCAATCAGTCAATACACATCACTTGGTACTCCTGATAATGCACCACAGTTTGCAATCTTAATAGTTGCATTAACACTACCATGTGTGGCTAATATCTATTTCACTTTAATAATCTTAAACTTTGTTAAAAATTCATCTGATGATGAATTGATAGCTAATCGTTACATCTTAAGTGTATTCTCTATTGGAGTACAAGGTATATTAACTCCATTCATGTTAAGTAACTTACCTAACATTCAAGTTAAAGATTCAAGCGCTAGAAAAAATCCTAAGTTTGTAATCGGAAAACATTACGGAATGGCTGGATTTATTATAAGTGCTATAACAGCTTCAATCCTTGCACTATATGCACAACAACTTGGTGTGTTAACAGATGACAGTGTATTAATAATGTTTTATGTATTAGCCGGTATTGGTGGTATTAGTTTAATATCTATTCCACTATTCTGATTAAAAAGTTCTGAAGAAGCATTTGCAAATAAAACTGGAATTTATTCAATTCAAATAGCATTTTCTATCATTGCTTTAGTAGTTGCTACTATAACAGTTATTTGAATTATGTTAATGGCTGTTTTAAGGTTATTACAAAACATTAGTAACGCAATGCAAAACAGAGATAACATTTTCTTCTTTATGCTTAGCCTATTAATGGTGTTCATGTCATTTTGATACGTACAATTTGTTTGAACAATTTGTATCACTACACTAAAAGGTATTTGAACATCTCCTAACTCAGATATATTAGATTACCAAGTATATACAAAACTTGATGAAAGAAAACAATACGAACAAGAACAAAAATCAAATAGATAAAACAAAAAAATAACCGTGATACAGTGACAAAAAATAGTAATTCTTAGAAAATAAAAACGAGACAATTTTATGTCTCGTTTTTATTGTGCTTAATATATCAAAAAATAACAATAAACATTATTGGATTGTTTTTGATATAGAGAATATATTTGTGCAAATATCATTACATAATATTAGGTGAATGAACTAATAAATTCTTCTTTAGTAAGGTTGAATTTTTTTCCATTTTCGTATTTCTCAATGTTTCAAATGTTGTCTTCCAAAATTGGAATATAGAAAGTTTGCTTTGTGAACTTAGACGCTCACAAATAACACCTTCCCAATGCCTTAACTTTTTTCTTATAGTCCATTTCATCAATTGATTTGTCTTTTCTTTTGTTAAAACTTTTAACTTCAAAAATATGGTTTATTTTTTTCTTATCCGTTAAAACAAAATCGGGATATGAGCTCTTAACAGTGTCATTTATGTATTCAAATTTAATTTTTGAATTAGGGTAATAGTTTCTCGCCCAAATTGGAACATTCAATTTTGAAAGTATTTTTGCAAATATTTTTTCAGCTTCTGAGTCGAAGTGGAATTCATCGTCATCATCTTCATTGCTAATTATTTCTCAAACCTGATCAGATAAGTTTATTTGTATGTTAGTTTTTTCAAAATAACTTTCTTTTTGTAGTCTTTCAATTGGCCCAAGCATAATTGTGTGTTCATAATTTTCCGTCATTCTTTTACTTTCTTCTGAAATTTTTTCTGAGTATTCAGAAAAGTTAATTCAATCATTAAATGTCGTAATTTCTTTTCAGCAAGCCTCTTGTATATCGGGATCAATTTTTTTTCAGTCTCTATATTTGTCAAAAATAGATTTGCTCTCTTCAATAACTTCTTGCTCTAAAATAAATTTATTAACGTCAAAATTGAATGTCTTATATATTTGATTTAAATCTTTTAATTTAGACGTTCGAACTTCAAATATGTCTTTAATAAGTTTTACCCTTTTAAATTCCCTCGAAGGTTTGCCGGTATCTCCTCAAATGAGGCAAGATGAAGCAAGATCTCTTTCTGGGGAGTTTGATTCATAATTATTTCAATTTAATAAAATGGGGTTTCTCCTAACGCGGCCAACGATTTGATCTGTAAGAGTTTTAGATTTTGTATTTCTTACCTGAAATAAAACGCAGGCTCTAGGTATATCCCAACCCTCTGTTATAACCATTTTAGAAATTATAACATCTATAAGGGAATCACTTCTTCTTGCATATTGTTTTCACTTAACTTTTTTATTTTTATTTGATATTTTTTGAATTTTATCATTTGTCTCATATTTTTTAACATCATCAGCCAAATACATTCAATGTAGATTTTTTGTAGGGTCATTTACTATTTTTTTTATTTCTTTAAATTCATTTGCGCCCTTGTCCTCGTTTGAAATTTGAATAATCATGCAAGGGTTTATATTTAATAAGTTGTTGTACTGTTTTTTTAATTTTATAAACTCTTGGACTGCATCTTCAAGTTCGTCAATTAATCCGATCCCACGAATCTTCTTTTTCTTTATTAAAAAAACACGTTCGGCATCCTCCTCTCTTAACTCAACATCTACCAAAAATTTAGTAGGTTGTGGTGTTGCGGAAACATTTAATGTCTTATCGAAATATTTTGATAATTTGTCAAGATTGTTAGTCTCTATATGACATTCATCTTTTATTAAATAAATTTTTTTTTGCTTATTCTTTAAACTAGTTAAAAATATATCAAATGGTGCTCCAAATATTTTTCCATTTTTTTTATACAAATCTCTCGGCAAAGAATAAATATTTTTATCATCGGGTATATAAACTCCTGATTCCTGGGTTCCAGAAACGTTAATCAAAAATGGCTTTAATTTAAAATTGCTTAATGATGCTTTGAGAAAAGTATTGTGATTTTGACTGGCTAACTCACTTTTTGATAATGATGAAACAATAAAAACTGCATCTTTCTCATTTGACAAAATTTCTTGAATAAAATTACATATCATTATTGTTTTGCCCGAACCTGTCGGAGCTTTAAAGGTTACAATGTCCTTCTTTCCAAAAAATCTAATTATTTTTTTCACATTTTCTTCTTGTATTCTTAACACATCGGGATTCATATTATTTCAATACCTTACTTGTCACTTCGAAGTTATTGCAAACTCAGTCTACTTTTTTATTTATGTTCATTTTTTCTGCAATATCATAATTTGATTCATCAATAACATCAAATACCTTTTCCGAATTATTTTTTATTTTTTCAATGTTAAATGTTTTTAGAGAACCACCTAAAGGATTATTTTTGAATTTACCAATTCAATCAAAACCATTTTCACCCTTGGAAGACTTGCCTAACATAACTTTTGAAAGTCTTTCATATGTAACGTCCTTTGCGATCCCATTCGGATGCATTTTTTCATCCACTTCATTGTTAGTACAAAGTATAAATTTTCTTTTTCCATTATCTTCAAAATTTAACTCAGCAACAGCATGTCCGGTTGTACCCGATCCAGCAAAAAAGTCTAATATAATTGCGTCTTCATTAAAAGGAACAAGTTTGATCAACTCCTTTATCATTGACGTAGGTTTTGGATATTTAAAAGATATCATTAATGATTTTAGTTCCTCGGTAGCCATTGTGTTACTGTATTTAAAATCAACAAAGTATAGGGATGAAGTCGCCATTTTTTTCTCTTTTTTAATTAACTTATTCGTCTTTTGTTCAAATTCATAATCTAAATATTGCTTCTGATAAATCAAACCATTTTTTCCATAAATTATTCCCAATTTCTGTGCAGCATCCATCCTGGCTTTTCCTCACCTTCAACAGTAACGCTCACCAGAGGACAAAATTGGTTTGTATATCATTCCATCCAATTCATATTCAAAATCTAATGATTTTGAATATTGTATTCCTTTAGGGGCAGTGACATAATTATTTGTATGATAAGGCCCCATTCCATCATCATCATTTTTGTTGTATCTATTTGCAGTTGTATCTTGGCCTTCCAACTCTTCATTGTTTGAATATATTAAAATATAATCATGCCTCTGCGCAAAACCATTGGAATCGTTTTTACCCTTTGTAGTGGTCGTTCTTGGCAAACACCCCCTAAACGCAGATTCGCCAAAAATGTCGTCAAGTAGACATTTAACATACGCCTGGTTTTTATCATCAATTGAGCAAAACAATACGCCATCATCAGATAGTAGGTTTTTAGCAACTAACAATCTTGGATGTAACATAGATAGTAGATTTGGTCGTGAAATATTATTTTCATAATTTGTTTTTGCAAATTCACCAAGGTCGTTAGATCCATATGGTGGGTCAATGTAAATTATGTTTATTTTGTTAAAATAATTTATTTGTAAATTAAGGAGAGCGTCGTAGTTATCGCCAATAATTAATTTGTGGACATTTTGATCGTCACTTGAAATAAATGACATTTCTTTATCCAAAGCTAAATATTTAATGTCTTCTCCCATTTTTTCTAATCTTTGCTCATATACAATTCCAGTCTTATTGAATGTGGTACCCATTGTCGCAATTGCGTTCATTTCTTGATTTGTTTCCGCCTTTGAAATAATTTTTTCAAGAAATTTGTAATTACTTTCTTCAAGAATTTTATCAGAAACCTTTTGTCTCAATTGATTCAAAATTTCTTTTTTATATTGTTGTAATTTTTGCATATTAATCTCCTAATAATATCTTATATAAATAGAACTTATTAATATACGATTAAGTAACAAATATATTAAATTAATTAAGAGTTTAATATATTTGTAGTTATCTCATCATCTGATTCATCACTTGTGATTGAATCAACTACTGGTTTAGGAGTTGATTTAGAGCTTTCTATTTCGTTTTTCTTAGAAATACTTACATAAACTGTTGTTTGTTCTACAAAGACGTTATATGCAGCCATAGCAACTATTAGAGTAACTCCAACTAACATAATTGTTAATTGGAAAGTTGTTTGTCAACTAGGATATCAGGTAGTGCTTCCGTGTCATTCTTTATTGATCAATACTGGTATTGCTTGAAAGTAAGCAACTCAGTATAGAAATATTAAGATCAACAATATAAGTGAAGCTACTAATATAATTGATGCATTAATCAATCTTCTTTTTTTACCGATAAAACCAATAAATCTAAAATGGTTAACTGTAAACCCAATTACAATTACAAATCATATTAGAAATGAAATTAGTAGTCAATCAGATATTGTTGAAAACAATTGAGCTGATTGATTAATTGTAGTTGGTGCAAATGTGCTTGTATTTTTTGAATCAAAGATATGACTAATATATGCTAATGAGTTTTCATATTTAGCTATCAATCAAAATGTTTCACTTTTACCTTCGGCATTGTTATATTGAAAACCCATAAATATAGAAAGTGCAAAACTTAATACAAATACTACTACCACTAAATATAAAGATGTCTTTCAGTTTTTAGAAGGACTAAAGATACTGATAAAATTATTTTTCATAATTATTCACTCTCCTTACCGACTTCATATAGTTCTTTAAATAATCCCGGAACTTTAATCAATTCATTAAATGTACCTGTTTGAACTATTTTTTTGTTTACATCTAATACAAATATTTTGTCATAGTTTTTAATTGTACTTAGTCTATGTGCAATTGCTATTGTTGTTTTACCTTCAATTAGTTTTTCTAATTCAAGTGAAATTTGTTTTTCAACTAAGTTGTCTAAAGCAGAAGTGGCTTCATCTAAAATAATTAAACTTGGGTTCTTTAAAAAAGTACGAGCAATAACCATTCTTTGTTTTTGTCCACCACTTAATTGTTTTCCACCTTCTTGTAAGAATGAATCATATCCTTCTGGCATACTCATAATTAATTTATGGATTGAGGCTTTTTTACAAGCTTCAATTATCTCTTCGTCAGTTGCATCTTTTTTAACATATCTTAAGTTTTCATAAACTGAAGCAGATAAAATTTGTGGTTCTTGATCAACATAACCTATGTTGTCCATTCAGTTTTTTAAATCAATATCTCTAATTTCTTGATTGCCATTGATTGTTATTTTCCCACTGAACTCTTCATAAAATCTCATGATCAATCGAGTTACTGTTGATTTACCAGAACCAGATGGTCCAACGAAAGCATAAGATTTACCTTTTTCTAAAGTTATACTTAAATTTTTAATTACTTGTTCATTTGGATTTGAAGGATATGCAAATGAAACATCATCAAATTCAATTGTTTCAATAATGTTATCTCTAACATATCTTGGGTATTTGATTTTGTTAATTTTGTTATCATCTCCAATAATATCTCCAATAGTTTGTGATGATTTATTTGTAGCATTAATACTTTGTAGTATTGTGTTTAATTGAAAGATTGGTGTAACCATTACAAAGATACCTGCGGTAAATGAAGAGAACACTGTAATTAGTTTTTGAGTATTATCTCCAAAGATAAATACTCCAAAAACCATTGATGATAACGTTAAACAACCCATTGCTCCAATTATGATTCCTGGAATAACAGATATTGCTAAGTTTAGTTTTTTATTTGTTTGATTGTTTTTTTCAGTTTCAATATTGTTTTCTTTAATTTCTCTATCTCAACTACCACTTGATTTAACAAGTCTAATTGCAGCTATTTTTTCAGTAATAGCTGAATCGTGCTTTGATCTTTCGATCATTGATCTTTTAACTGGTTTTGAAATTAAAAGAACAACAATCAGAGCAATAAGTAATGTCACCAATATTAATGCAAACATTAACATTGAAATAATTAAATCAATATATGTAAGCATAGCAACTGAACCAATTGTTGAAAAGATTATAAATACAAGAATAATCGGAGCAACCTTTAGTTGTTCTGCAATATTCTTACAGTCTTTTACAATAGCTTCTGTAATTTTACCTTGTGAGTTTTTATTATAAAATTCTACATTTTTATATAGCAATGATTTAACTAGTTTATTTTTTAAATCAGTGTTCGCGTCTTCACTAATCGACCCACAAAGAACATAGGCTACATACATAAACACAACTATCAAAAAGATACAAGATAATAATATTCAAATTCAATCAATCTTTTTAATCTCAAACATAAAGAATTGTGCTCGTGCTATTCCATCTTGTCCAATAGAAATATAACTAAAATAGTATTTCTGAAGGACGACATTGATAACTTCTGGGTTTACAAGATATTCGGGACCCTCAAGAAATTTGGTTATAATCGCAAGGTCCTCAGGGCTTAGATTTACTCCACTATCGACTAAAATCTCTTTTACAATATCTACCATCATTTCCGGGTTGTTAAATGAGTTCATCATAGTTTCAGCCACTAGTAACGCAGTTAATTGTCTCGCTATAAATATGTTAAATACAGAAACAACTGAAACTAATAATATAAAGAAAATAACAAAAAAAGCTTTAACACTATGTTTTCTTCAATAGAAAAATCATATGCTAAAGAACCCTTTGCTCTTCTTAAAATTAGTAGATTCATTTAGCTCATTAAATTCTGCTAAATATTCATCTTTTTGATATCTTATAAAAAAATTGTTTTCCACTTTTACCTTTTTGATATTGAATGATTTCGTATTCGTTATATATAAATAATAATATCAAAAAACAAACTTAATTGTTAAAACCGAAATATTTATTAATTAATCTTTTCAAATTTCAGCACAAATATTAGCTATTTGTTTCGTTCTTCTTTCGATTATTTCTTTATCAAATCTTTCTACAGTTGTAAGATCTATTAAATCTAGGTCATTACCGGAATATCCAACAAATTGAAATGAATCTGCAATTTTTTGTTCTTTTTTATAGATGTTAATTTTTTCTTTAAATCTATGATTTTTTCCTTTTGAATTTGAATTCTTTTCAATACACATTAGATTACCGATTTTATTAAGATATTTTGTTTTTCATTGTTTTGCTTCTTGTAAATTAATACTAAAATCACTTCACTCAATAATATCTTCAAATCACTTATCATTCGGTCTTTGGGGCACGATGTGTTCTAGGGATTTATTTAAATATTTTGTGTCGATGTAATTATATTCTTCGCCGAATAAGTCCATATTGTTTGACAATCAATTTTCAATTCTATAGCCAATTAGTGTCGCAATTTTTACTGATATGTCTGAATTTTCTAAACTATTTTTAAATCTATCAATACTTACCCTATTGTTCGATTGATCCTCTTGACCATTAACCAGTAATTCTCTCATGTATACGTCAGAGATATTATCCTGATTTAGTTTTTGTGTAACATTATCTACAAATGATGATAGTGATTGCCCTTTATAGTTGGAAACCTGCAATCTAACTTCGTACTTTTCTATTTCAAACAAAGTTTTTCTTATATTATTAACTATTGTTTTATCATTTTTAAAATTTTTGTAGTTAAATAATAGAAGAGTTTGCATTATTAAAGGATAGTATATCTCTCTATTTTCGAACATTGATAGTAAATCTTTGTATCTATACGTCTTAGACTCGGGGTCATTGTAAACTGCGCTGTCTGAAATTGACAAAAATAAATTTATGTACTCACCAATATGTTTAAACAAACTTTCGCATTCATCAATTGTTGATAGGTTTTTTTCATCCGTAAACTTTGAGGAGATTATTTTTTTAAAGTTTTCGAACATTGATGACGATGAATAATCTTCGCCATTGAATCTTAAAAAAACATTGATGAAACTATTCATGGTATTGTCTGGGTTTTTTAATTTTCTGAACTTCGAAGAAATAAATTCATCATACATAGATTGAAGTATTGTTTCTTTTTTATCGACCAAATTAATATCAATTTGCATAAACAAAAAGTTTTTCACTAAATCCATAACTGATAGCGGTAGCGATTTGGTATTTAGATTTTCAAATAATTTATATTCATTTGAAACATTGTCAGAAGTAACTACAATGTTTAAATAATTTACAACTTTCAGATAGACATCGTTTAAAGATTTATCATTGAGCGGTTTTAACTCTCTAAATATTTCCACAGAATTATCAAATACATTACTCTTAGTATCACTTATTGTTGCACCTCTCATTGCACAATTGAAAGCTCTTAAATCAGGATTAGAGTCAATTCTTATGAATGATTTTGTTATTGAGTTTTCACCATTTATTATCTTAAATATTCCATGTAAAACATTTGGGACTTCATAACCTTTATAAAGGTAAACATTATAAATGTTTCTCAATATTAAAAAACATGTCGTAAGCCTTTGTTGTCCATCAATTAATTTGTATATATTTTTATTTTTTGGTGCGTGCAATACTATACTTCCAATATAATGATTTTCTCCTTTTTGAAGCTTAATCAAGTCATTCAATAGTCCCAATGCTAATTTTTTATTTCAGTTATATTGTCTTTGATAAATTGGGACAGTAATTTTTGTAGAAATTCCTGGTTTTAAGAAAAACTCTGAAATGAAAGCCCCAAATAAATATGAACTTGATTTGATTGAGTCGTTTTCAAATTTATATTCATCTTCAACAACGATTTTATTTTTTTCACTGGAGAATGAAAAATCACCATCTGTGAACATCTTCTCAACTTCGTCTTCCAAATAGTATCTACTCCAATCATTTTTGAATAAGTACTTGTAACTTAGTTTAATTATTTTTTTATCATCATATACTTGTTTAACTTTATACGTTGATAAAATTGATTTAAGTGAAGTATTTGACTTCATGTCATCCATCGAATCAAAGTAAAATTTAGGGCTATCTACAAATAAATCGGTGGCTGTTTTAATTACATCAAATTTTTCATTGTCGGTTTTTTTTGTTTTTATTTCATTCTGAAGTACTGCTACAAATGCAAGACCATTATAAAATTCTCATTCATCTTTAAATGAAAATTCCTTTTTCCCTCCTAATCTATCAATAATTGTTTGCTTTGTCTCGACAACTAAATCACTTCCTGGATCTACGCAAACTGTAAATTCAAACTTCATTATGTCTGCTATTTTTTCAATAAATGAGTTGCTATTCAGTTTTATAAACCCAAGCGTTATCCAAACTCTTAGCACCTGTTTAAATGTCGAATCCTTGCCATCTTTTATTTTGAAGATTTTGTCACCATTAACTTTTACTTTGAATTCTGTGTTTTCATTACCTAGCATGAAAAATAGTTTGTCACCTTTTTTAAAAAAATTTATTGCTTGATAGTCTTTCAAGTAACTGTTGAAATTGGTTCCTATGTTTCACATTTTTAATTTATTCATATTATTTTTCTCCGATGTTTATTAAGTGATGTATCAAACTAACCAAAACATTCACAACAATGCTGTTACCTGCTTGTTTATATAGCTTTTCTTTTTTTACTTCTTTATTTGATACCATTTTTTCATAATCACAATTTTCAAATCCCATTAGTACAATTGTTTCTCTTGTTGTTAGGAATCTATATTTTGCTTTATTTTGCTGATTTTGCAGAATTGTGCCTCTTAAGTCGACAACTCCAGCATTTGGGTGTCTATCTTGTTTCGTTGTTATCGTTCTACACCTAGGTAAATAAAAGCCATCATTTTTTTTAGTGTAATTTATATGGTTTGATTTTGATCTTTTGTCTATCTCAACACTTTCCTTTGAAAACAACAAGTAATTATTTTCAAACATCCTTTTTCTACTTGGTGTCCTATTGGGAGTTGCCTCAATTGCTTCATTAGTATATTTATAACTTTCGCTATTCACGTCGTTTACATAATTTAGGTTAAGTACTTCAGTCATATTTTTTTTGATATTAAATTCTTTAGATACATCTTTAGGAATATTTAGTTCGACAATTTGACCACTATTTTTGAATGTATCAATAAATTCATCTCCACCGTCAAGGACACTCAACGCATACACTCTTTGTCTTGACTGGGCAGACCCATATTTACTTGAATCCATGATGTAAGTTTGCGTATTATACCCAATGCTTTGCAAAAATGACAGTCACTCAATAAAATCGCCTTTGTTTTTTTGTGAAAGCATTGCTTTAACGTTTTCTAAAAAAAGATACTTTGGTAATTTTTGTTCATTTTTTAAATCAATTAATATTCGTTCAATTTCTCATAGTAATCCAGATCTTGTGCCTGAACCTCTAGCCATTCCTTTGCCATATCCATGAAAGCTTCCTGCAGTAGACAAATCCTGACACGGGAAAGAATACGTAATGAGATCAATATCTCCTGATTTTTTTATTAGTGACGACCCGCTTATTTCAGTGATACTTCCTAAATTATTTGTATTTAAGATAGAACTATATAACAACTCTCTTGTACTTCTAGGCAGCCTTTTTACGCAGTCTTTATCATATGGGGTTTTGCCATCGTTCGATAAGGTAAACTTGTCAAACAAATCATTCATTACATCATCCGTTAAACCATTTGCAATGTTTTTGTTGTCGTAATGTATTGCGTTGTATGAAATATTTGATCAAATATCTCATTCACTTATTGCAACTATTTCATAATCAATTTTTTTATTTATTTTAAGTATTTCTAAAGCCTTGTGTTGCGCACCAATGCCTGCAAATGTTTCAAAAACTCTTATTTTTTGCATAAAAAAATCACCCATGGTCCTATGGATGATTATGGATTTTTTTTTTTTTTTGTCAAGAATCACTAAGATAATGTATTTTTTTCTTTAAACCACCAACATACCTATTGAATATAATGTTAAAACTTAATTATTCACTATAAGTTAATATTGTTTACCTATTTTAATTTCATTAAATAAAAAATATTATTTTTATTTTTCTTGATATTTCAATATTCCCTTACACCATTGATTTTTTCCACTTCACCAATGTAAGTGTGTATTTTACCACCAGGTGTGTTTTTATATAATTTTGTATCTTCGTAGCTTCTATAAAGTAATTTAACCGTTGTGCTTTCATCTAAAAATGTTTTTTGCCCTGGTGTTGGGTTTAATTTTCAATTTGGATCCGCCGCTCATTTTAAAACTTTAGTTTCATAGTTATAGCTATTTTCATACCCGTGAGTTGTATCGCTATCGCTTTCGCTGGTTCTAATTATTATTAATTTTTCACTAGCATAATTATTTACACTTGATTGCGAGTTTGTTAATAAATTAATTTCAGGATTTGTTAGAAACAAATTTTGAGCCGTCATGAATGACATTTTTAATCCCTTTAAATCATTGACCTCATTTGGCAATAATCTCTCAAAATTTAATTTGTATCTTAACAACGCGCATATTTCTTTGTATAGGCCACCTTCAAATAATGTAGTTCAAACACCTTTTTCACCTTCAATGGCAAACGCATCATTGATTAACCTATGAATGTATACATTATTTGTTGTTTTTTTATCAATGAAACACTCGAACATTTCTTTAATGATTCATTCTACATTTATCAATGATATCTTTAAAAATCCATTTCTTTCCAAATTTGTTGCATCACTAAAGCACTCGTTTGAATAAAGATTATGCGTTGACACTTTGGTTTCATTTAAATAATTTCTTAATTTTTCATAAGTTGAACTAATTTTATTTTTTTTGTAATTCGCAAATGTTTTAAATGAAAAACTATTTCCACTACTTTCAAGTTGTTTTAAATATTTGACAATTCTTTTTGCTGATATTTTTGTAAAGTTGAAATTAACTCCATCTGGTAGATAATTATTTATTGAATTTATGTTATTTATAGTCTCTTTTAAAGAAATGTTTGGATTTATTAATCTAACAAATCCTAATGGATCATAATATTTATTCTTTTCAGTATTAACATTATTTACAAAGTCAAATACTTCTAATTTTTTATCCGGTAGCTTCCTTAATCCTCTGCCTAATTGTTGAATATAAACTATTGATGAACTTGTTGGCCTCAGAAAGATAACGTTATCAATACTTGGAATATCGACACCTTCATTAAACATATCAACAGTACATAAATAATTAATTTCAGCATTTTCAAATTGTGTTCTTATTTTATCTCTATCAATTGTTTTTAAGCCAATCCATTGTTCATCTTTTTCAGAATATATTTGAGAAGCAATATATTCTGACCTTTCATTTTTTGACCTCAAGTAATCACTAACATTTTTTGCGTGTTCAATTGATGCGCAAAAAATTAATGTCCTAGTTGTAACGTTTTGTACCCCGATATACTCAATAATTGATTTATATACAAAATCATTTCTTTTATCCGTTGATAAAAAATTTGTTAATCTTTTTTCATCAGTAATGTCAAAGTCAATAGTTTCCGTTGAATCGTCTTCGATGAAGTAATAGTTAAACTTTGATAATAAGTTTTTTTCTATTGCTTCAAATAATCTTAATTCATATGTATAACTATCTCCAAAGTACTTGGAAACATCAACGCCGTCCATTCTTTGAGGGGTTGCTGTGATTCCTATTATTTCGTCGCTATTTGACTCAATTGAATCAAATATTTTTTGGATTGAATTTGCCTCCATGTGATGTGCCTCATCAAAAATTACACAATCAAATTTTTCCTTAGAAATTTTCTTTAAAAAATCGCCCTTTAGTGTATTTGGGGTTGCTAAAAATATTGAATAATTACTTGAATCAAAATTGTGTATATTAATCTTTGAATTGTATAGCTCTGCGAATTCGTCGTCTTCGATATCTAAGATGTTTTTAAATGTGTTTTTTGCTTGTTCTAAAATTTCTTTTCTTGGTGCAATAAATAATACTTTTGGTGTGTCAAAATCAGAACCTCTAATTTCATTTACATAAAACGCTACTGTAGCAGTTTTACCAGTTCCGGTTGCCATAACTAATAAATGTTTGTGTTTACCATTTATTGTTTCATTTTTAATTTGCTTAATTGCTTTGCTTTGATACTCAAAAGGAATATAACTTTTTTTTGATTCTTCCTTTTGTTTTAAATGAATTAATTTTTTAGATTCTTCAACTTTCATCCTTTTTAATTCATTAGTTTTGAAAGTCATAATATTTATAATTTCATTTATCTTATCCATATCAGTTTTAAAGTTAATAAAATTATTTTGATTAAAAAGTGTATTAAATTCACGTTGCTGTTGATCGTATATTCTCTTGTCTGCAAACTCTGAAATTTTTACATTATATTCTTTTCCAGTAAGTGTCCCCGTTTTTGTGAAATTTGAAGATCCAATATACAAAGAGCCAAATCCATTTTGTCTTTTAAAGTCATATGATTTCGCATGCAATCTTTCGGTGTTATTTGAAAATGAATCTTCCAATACTGCAATAAAATTATTTGGATAATTTTGAACCAATCATTTTATTTTTTTAATTGATTCTAAATTTGATATTCCATCATATGTAGTTGTGATAATTCTTATAAATAGATTATTGTCATTTTTTACATGGTTCAAAAGTTGATTTAACATTATTGATGATATGAATGGGGAAATTAGATCAAACTCAGAAGGCATTGTTGAAAATTCTTTAAATAACCTTGATGATATAGGCTCAGTAAATAACTCCGTAATCCCTAGTTTTAACGTTGTAACATCATACTCATCACTTTCAAATTCTGAATATATTTTTTTAGTAGTAAACTTATCGACTTTATTTGTAATTAGATTGTTTATAAAATTTAACCTATCTTTTTTATCAGATATGTTTGAAATTTCACTTTGTATTTTAAACAAATATTGTCTAAGAAGTCAGTCATTGACTTCATCATCTTTTAATCCATTGTCGTAATCGGTAATAAAAAAATATTCTTTTTCATTTAAAGAATTTGTTAATAATAAATCTAATATATTTTTATTATTCATATTACCAGTTTAACAGACAATGAAACACTTTGCATATTTGAAATAATTTATTAGTATTCACATCAATTATAATTTTGCCGTCAATACAACAAAAAAATCGCCTAAGCGATTTTTTTAATATTAAGAATTTATTCTAATAATTAAATTAAGAATAATGCTCCAACAACTGCTCCGGCAGCTAACGGTGCTACAACTGGTACTCATGAGTAACTTCATTGTGCGCTAGCTTTTTCTCCAGGCATTAATTGGTAAACTACTCTTGGCATTAAATCACGTGCTGGGTTTAATGCGAAACCTGTAGTTCCACCCAATCCGAATCCAACAACCATAATTGCAAGTCCTACTAATAATGGTCCAAATGAACCAATTCCAGCAGCTGCTCCAATTGCGTTTGGTGTTCCAGCAAATCCTGAGAATCCACAAACGATCGCAACTAATACTGCAGTTCCTAAGAACTCAGCAATAAATGCGAATGTTTTATTGTTTGTTTCGTTGATTCCTGTAACGTGCATACCACGTACGTTTGCTACTTGGAATTCATCTCCTGATTTCATAGCTTCTTTAATAAAGTTAAAGAATACTAAGTTACATAGGATTTGTCCTAATGCTGCTCCAACTAATTGAGCTAATATAGCAAGCGCAATTCATCAAGCAAGTCCATTTCCAAATGGATCAAAGTTTGATCCAATTAAAACTGCAAGTGATACTGCTGGGTTTAAGTGTGCTGCTCCACCAGATAGTAGTGCAATGAAAGCTGCTACTGCAACTGCAAAACCATATCCGATTGAAATAGCAGTTCATCCAGCATTTTCACCATTAGTTTTTTTGAATACTACGTTGGCAACTATTGCGTTTCCTAGTAATACTAGTAATGCAGTACCAAATAATTCTGTAAGAATTAATGTTGTTAATGTCATAAATTTACTCCTTATTTATTTTGTTTTTCTGTGAAGTCAAGAAATTAAAATCACTTAATAGAATTATATAATAAATTATTATATTTTTAAATTTATAAAAAATTAATCAATATCATTAAAAATTTTGTTTTCAATAAGCACTTTTTCTATAATGCTTTTTCTAACATTTTTAGAAAAATTTACCGACTTCATAGAGACATCATTTCAATTAGTGTTTATCAAAATATTTGATATTTTTTCTTTATCTTTTAATATTTTTATTCCATATCCTCTTTTATATTCTGTTTCAGAAAAATAATCAAGTAACTTTATGTCATTAAACGTTGTGCTTGGTAAATAAAAATCACACTTATTAATCATTTTAACATTTCGTTGATCACTTGAATTGATACCATCTGAAATAGAAAAAATTTCAACATAATCGCTCACGCTTCTTTTAACTGTGACCGGGATTAATTCACAATTTTTCTTTGTTCAAATTTGGAAACAAACATTTAATTTTACCTTTGTTCCATCGGGATATTCGAATAATTGTAACGGTAACTCTTTACTATACAATAACTCAAGACCCTTTACCCTATTTTTTGGCGTCCCTTTACCATCGCTATTAAATAGCGGTGGAAGTATAAATGCTACAACATCAGCAAATTTACTAGCGTGATTAATGAAACGCAATGCCATGTTTCCCCTTAACCCAAAGGGCGGATTTCCGAAAACAATATAATCCCCATCTAATTCAGGAGCATAATCTAAAAAATCTATAATTTTATACTCATCGTCAATACCCTCTGTTAATTCGATTCCAATTCTTTTATCTTTATCCAACAACTTAAAAATATTACCAGCTCCGGCACTTGGCTCAATTATTTTAAAATCTTCTATATCTATTTCGATTTTTTTTAATTCAAATTTCAAAATCTTAAAACATTCTTTAGCTAATTTATCAGTAGTGTAAAATTGATCAAGCATTTTTTGGTTATTGTGTAGTTTTTTATAATTTATTTTTATAATATCTATATCTTCATTGGAATCAGAAATTAGATTTATCATTTTTTTTAAGTCAAAAGTATATTGAGTTGGAATACTATTTAATTTTTCTCATCTTTTTATTGTTCCAATATTTACACTTAGTAATTCACTTAGTTTTTTTATACCATATGAATCTTTTAAGATTTTAAAACTATTAAAGTTATTTTCCGCTAAATTCATTTATCTATATTCCTTAATTTATTTATTTTTTATCTCTTCAAATTCTTTAAACATAATTTTCTGAAAATCAGAACTTGTTGAAATACTTCTCAAATTTTCTTTCTTTTCATTATCATTTTTAATATAAATATTTAAAATAGTAAAAAAATCTTTTACTATTTTTTCAACCCTTTCAGGTGTCACAGGATCCAATTCCAAATATTTTATATAATATAACGATATAATATGATATCTAAAATTTGTTTTTGTAGCTTGTATTTTATCTAATGAAAATCCTTCCACGACAACGGCTGATTTATTTATGTATTTTAATATATTTCAAGACATATAAGTAACATTTACCAAAAACATTTGGTTATCTTTAAAAAATACTTTTTCAAAATTTGCCATACTATTGAAAAATATTTTAGTTCTATTTTTGGCAATCGCAGGGATTTTTTCTTTAGTTGCGGCGTAATATTTTGCAGTCGAATCTGGCGTAATAATGAAATTTTTATCAACATTTTTTTTATTTGAATAATACTTACGTCTTCTTTCAAAAAATAAACCTTTGGCTTTGAAGTCGTGCTCTAATGATCTCAATATTTGTTGATTTGCCATTTGGGTAGATGTATTCATTTGATTTTGCGTATTTGAAGCCTTAATTATTTTTTCACTTTTTTTGTCATCTTTAGTTTTAATAATTTTTATTAAAACTTTCCTTTTGTCTTCTAACTTCATTACATTTAAATAATTTGGGTTTGATTCCAATGATTTTTTTATTGAACCAACAATTGAATAAGATGTTTGCAGACCATTTATTATTTGAGGATTAACTAATTCAATAGAATCCCCTATAGGTGTCCCCATGTCCTCAGCAATAATTGTAATACCGTTATTTAATCATCAAAAATCTAGTTCGTTTTCAGACATAATTGTATTGGAAATATTCTTATTAATATCTGTTGAGTTTTGAAAAGCCCTAACATTACTTTCAAATAGAAATTCATTTATTTCATTATTTTCACTAATAAAATTATAATAATCATAAACGGTAGACAGCATAACATATCCATCATTTTCCGTTCCAGAAAAAGTATCGATAAGATTCTTTTTAAAAATTAAATTTTTGTTAAATGGTTTTGAAAAAATATTATCTTTAATAAATTCTAAATCATTTTCAATTACGGAGATATTTTTTTCAGATATCCCTATCTGACTTGAAATATTTTTTAAAAAGTTATTTTTTGTTTGTATATAGACATTATCACCTTTATCGATATCATTAACATCTCCAATATTACATATATTTATTTCCACTTTTACTGAATTGTCAATTGGTCTTTTTTTAAGACAAGATGAAATTAGTTTCTGTCTTATTTTTAGATTTTCATTTTTTGTTTTTAGTTCACCATTAAAAAGTAATGGTAAATAAGAACTTAAAGAATTAAGAGTTGTCATCGGTCAAGACGAATTAAATTTTGATTGATTTATTATTATATTAATATTTCAAGGAACTATCCCCTTTAGTTGTTTGAGGTCTTCATCGACGGCAATGAATTTTCTGTTTATATAAATGGCAATAGCATCAACAGCAAAGTCTTGACCGCCATCAGTGAACATGTGCTCATAAATTGTTTCAAGGGGTTCAGAAATATTTTTTGAATTCAAAATCGAATGCATAGAAACAATGGTGAACTTTGACGAGTCGTCAAGACTGCCATATTCATCAGGAATAACTTGATCTAAAATTTTTAGAGCAACTTCCCTTTTAAAATTTTTTATTTTTTTGTTAGCACTCACTTAATACCTCTCTCAAAATGTTATATTAATATCTTATATCTAAATTGCTGTTTTTAAATATTATAAGAAAATAAATGATTCTATTTATTTTAAAATTTTCTTTTTACTGAAGTCAAGTGATCTACTTTAAATCTAAAACCTGATATAACTGCAAATATGTATTTATCCTTATTGTTTATAATTTGTTCAACCACTAACCCAAATTTCATATACAGCTCTGAATCATTGCTATCTAATTCAGAGATAACAAAGGCACCATCTCTTACACAGTTATAATCAACTTCAAAGATCAGAGTTGTAACTAACGATAAAGAGTAAAGTATTACAATTACTAAATTTCTTTAGTCATATTTCAAAAAAGAAATTTATCATAAAATTCCAATGATCTTTCGATATCTTTTAAGACCCTAAAATATTCATTAGATATATTCAAGTGATTGCCAACTTGTTCTAACACATTTTCAATTTCCGTCTTTTTATTCACCAATAATGACAAGTGATCATCGGTAAGAATCACAATATATCCACCATCTATTTTAATATTTTTTATATTATTATAAGAAATTTTAGTATTTTCTTTTGACAATTCTATTAAAAATATCATAATTGAAAATCTAATTGATATCGCAACAATTACATCACTGAAATTATAAGAAAGAAGAACAAATAATGTCGATAGTGCGGGGAAAAATATCATTTCAATATTCATTGCAATATTAATATTTTCATTTAAATTTAAGTTTTGCATTTTTTAGTTGTATCTTCATATTTATACTTAACATCTTCATATTTTTTATTTAATTTTTATTTATCCTACTTAGCGCTCCTAGGTTACGCATTAATCTATATACGCTGATACACATAATTATTCACAATATAAACAATACTGGAACTATTGTTAATTGATTGCTTTCCATATTTATCACTCCTATTTAATGAAATTGTAGTTAATTTATTCAGCCAAACAAAAAAAACAACTTAAAAGTTGTTTTCTTATTTTCAAATATTTTTGATATCAAATTGTTTTAGATAATCTTTTGTATCATTGTTAACAATGGCTTTTATAGCTTCTCTTGCTGACTTGTGTGAATCACACACAATAATTTGTGGGACTTCGCCTTTAACTAATTGTTCATAGAAGAATGCTCCAGAAAACATTTCGTTTAATCCAAATCCAGGTATTTCATTTCCAAATGATCCTGATTTAAATCTAAAGTCAGACACAATTGCAAATAAGTATTTATCTTTATTGTTAATAGCTTGTTCAACTGCTAAACCAAATTCCATATGAGTACCTGAATCATTGCTATCTAATTCAAAGATAACAAAGTCAGCGTCTCTCACACCGTTGTAATCAACTTCAAAGATCTTTTTGTTAGTTGGTCTTTCGTGTTTAAATTCATCTGTGTCAATTGGATTGTCAACTATAAATGAAGGAAACATTTTTCTCAATTCGTTTCCTTCATTTTTTCTTGCTGCTTGTTGTGCTTCATTAAACATGCTTCCAGCATTGTAAATGTATTTTTTGTTAAAAATCAAACTCACATCTAAGACGAGCGATTTGCAAAAAAAAAAAAAAAAGACGATTTTATTCGTCTATTTTATTTATCCTGAACATTTGCTACACATCAAAACAAAAAACACATTAGTTTATAAATTAACTATTTGTTTCAAGCATATGTAGTTTTACTTCTTTCTCAAGAACTCTTCACAGCGTCTTGTCTTTTCCAATTGTTTCCGGAGATCGCTTATCGGAATCGACAATTATATTCAATAACTCTGATTTAACTTTTTTAAAAATTTCTATTGGATCAACCTCATTTTTTCAAATAAATTTAGAGCCTTCGGTATTGTAATCAATCAAAGATCTAAAACTAGACAGTATTGGAAATAAAATTCCTTTATGAACAATTAAATTATTTTTTAACTTAGTTTTAGTGAACGTTGTATAGTTCACAACTTTTTTTGCTTCAGCTTTTCCTACAGAAATTGCTCATTTTTTTTGATTGATATCAATATTTGAATAAAGTGTTTTTTCAATTTCTTCATACAATTCAAATATTTTTGGAAATATATTTGAATATATTAATGGTGCCTCTTGAATTTTTTTAGAATCGCCTTCATCCGAATATTTATTAAAAAATTTTGTTTGCGATACCCCTTTCCCGCTATACGAATGTATCGGAAATGTCCCAATTTGAAAAAGGCTTAAATTAAACACATTAGTAACCGCAATGATATCTCTGATATTTATTGTTTTATTTGGAAATTTTTTGTTTTCAAACATTTGATAATATACAAAATCGCTCCACGCTTCTTTTGTAATTAAATTTTTAAATCCATCATACTCGTCTCTTTGTTCAATTAAAGACTCCATCGTAACTTTCATTGATAGGTTTCTAGACTCTGATAAATCAATAATAAATTCTTCTAGTCTATCACCTGTAAAAATTTCAACAAATACATAACCTTCCAAATCTGGATTATCTTTTAGTTTTTCTAAAATAATATACAAAGTATGACCACCATCTATATTTCCATTAATTTTTTCATTTTTAAAAGTTATTTCAACTTTATTTTCAATATTGTTAAAAACGACATCATCCGCTGCAAATAGGATTCCTTTATTGTATAAGTGGAATGATGTGGGGTCATCTTCCAAACTGTGTTCAATCGCTTTACCTACACTTGTATTTGTATTTTGAAATCTTGGATTTGTTTCCATTCATTCAAGTATGTTTTTTTCATTATTTAATAGGGATTTTAATTCTATATACATAATATATCTTGTTAAATTTGAACCACTATCATTTGGTTCTTTCATTTTTTTAAATTCTTTCACATTGAAAGAAAATTTTTCTTTTCTCATATTTTTTTCCTCTTGAGTTTTTTTTTTTTTTTGTTTAACAAAAAAATAGAACAAATAAATATTTGTTCCATAAATTAATAAGTAAAAGAAATACACAAAGTATCGTGACAATTTTTGTACTTACCAAAGAATTATTTTATTGTAATCGCACTGATACATAATTCTGATTTATGGCGTCTTTGTTAGACATAAATAATTTATCACAAATTCCCAGTTAAGTCAAATAAAACGGATAATGACGTATATAATTTTCACTTTATGGTTAAATTAATTTATAGGTACAAAATGAAAAAATCAGCTTATCAATTTTTAATTGAAAACAAAGAAAACGAGATATTATTGCAAACAATTTACAAAAGATTATCTGAGCACCTTAGTTTGGACATTAATGAAATTGCAAAAGAAAGTTTTATTTCTAAATCGGGTATTACTCGTTATTTTACAACTCATGGTTTTGATGGTTTTAAGGAATTTAAATATATTCTTTTAAACGAAGACCAATCATTTGATAACACTATTTCTAAAGAAGAAATAGAAGATGAAATAATGTTTAAACCAATTCAAATAACCTCTTCTTTGAATGAAGAAAAAACATACTTAGATTTAATTAAAAAAATCAAAACTGCAAACACAATTTATATTCATGCAATTGGTGGTAACAACTCTGTAGCATATGAACTCCAAACCCGTTTAGAGCGCTTTGGTTTTAAAACGACTTTTACAACCGATACTCATCTTATGTATGTAAAAATAATGAACGCTAAAGAAAATGATCTTTTAATTGTATTAAGTTATTCTGGAGAAACCAAAGAAACCCTAAAGATAGCAAAAGCTGCAAAAGAAAGAAATATTACCATTGCATCAATTACAAGAAAAAGTGAGAACTCACTTTCTAAATTAAGTGATATACAACTGTATACAGATAGCTCTGATTCAGTAGTAAAAATTATGGCATTAAAATCAAGAACTTCTATGTTCTATATTGTATTTAAGCTAACCATCTTAATTTATTCAAGTGATATTAAAAAATATAATTCAATTCTTAAAAATAATATTTATTAGAACTAGTTCCAAATTATGGAACTATTTTTTATGACACTCCATTGCATTGTGTTGCTGTTTTTATAATACAAAATAAACATATAGGAGAATACTTATGGCAAAACCAAAAGATGTCGCATTACAAATTAAACAAGTAATTGGTGAAGAAAATATTATTTCTTACACAAATTGTATGACTCGTTTACGTGTAAAAGCAAACCCAAGCTTTGACAAAGATGATCTTAAAAAGATTGATGGAGTTTTAGGATTGATAGTTGCTGGTGACGAATATCAAATAGTTCTTGGACCAGGATTTGTAAATAAAGTTGCAACAGAATTTGCAAAAATAGTTACAATTCAAAGTTCAGGACAGATTAATGAGAATTTAGATATAGGCTCAGATAAGTCTGCTGCCGAAGTTGCAATTGAAACTAAAAAACAACTTCGTGGAACTGGTGGATTACAAAGTTTCTTAGCAAAAATATCAAAAGTCTTTACCCCTTTAATTCCAGATTTTATTGGAGCAGGATTGCTAACAGGAATTGCAGGAATTTTGTCTTCGACTGTTGGGGGTGATTTTACAGGTCACGAAACACTATAAACATGAAATAATGTTTTAGGAATAATGTTAACCCTTCTAACAAATGTGTTTATCATTGCTGTTGGTTGAAGAATGGCGGAAGAATGAGGAAGTAATCCCGGAATTGCTGCAACAATTGCAGCAATATATACACCATTTGCAGGAGCTGCAATGGCTGGATTATTCATTCAACAAGGTGTTGACGGTTATAACTTTTTAGGAATACACATTTCTAATATTGAATCTAATTGATTATCTGTTGGGTTTGTAACCTATGGGACATCCGGAATTGCTGGTATTGGTGCTCCCCATGCTGGATTAATTGGAGCTATGATGGCAGTTGGAATTACAATTGCTATTGAAAAACAATTTAGAAAAATAATGCCAGGTGCATTAGATACAATATTAACTCCTGTGTTTGTTATATTCACAATGTTAATGGTTAACTTATTTTTAATAATTCCATTAGCTGGATATATGTTCACAGGAATTACATGATTGTTTAACAACTTATATACAAATCCATTTGGAGCATCAGTATTGGCTGGTATATTCTTATTTGCGGTCGTATTTGGGGTTCATCAAGGATTCTTACCAATATACTTTGCATTAATTGAAAATACAGGTGTTAACGGATTATTCCCAATACTTGCTATGGGTGGAGCTGCGCAAGTTGGTGTAGCAATTGGTTTATATATGATGTCTGAAAAAGGATCATTGCTAAGAAAACAAATTTCGGGTGCTATTATCCCTGGTTTCTTAGGAATTGGTGAACCATTAATATATGGTGTAACTTTACCAAGAATTAAACCGTTTGTTGTTTCATGTATAGCATCTTTCTTTGGAGGTTTCTTTATTGGGGCTGTTAGTTTCTGAGGTGGTGTTCAATTAGGTATGAACGCCCCTACTGGACCTGGTGGTTTAGTTGCCACAATTATGATGACAACAGCTGATGGAAACGTATTGGTTGGAGTATTCGTATATTTAGCAGCATTAGTAATAACTTATGTATTAGGTGCAGCATTTGTTATCTTTGCTTATTCAAAAATATCAACTAATGGTGTAACAAAAACAAAACAAATTTATAAATCAGATATTAATATTGGTTTAAAAATTTGTTGAACACTATCTTTTATAACAATCATCGGACTATTTGTTCCATGAATTGTTTGATATAACAAATTATCAACTCAACAAAAACAAGAATTGAAAGGACAAAAAGTTGAATAGCTTTTTGAAAAATGAAAAATGAAAAATATTAACTTAAAAAATATTGATACAGAAAAAAGAAACTCAAACTCAAAAGGTCTTGATCTTAAAAGTACAGTTGAAGTTTTAAAAACAATCAATAATGAAGATAAAAAAATAGCTATTGCTATAGAAAAAGAAATTAATGTAATTGCAAATATTATTGATTTAATATTTGAAAAATCACTTAAGACTAATGGCCGCCTATTTTATGTTGGTGCTGGATCATCAGGAAGAATTGGAGTACTCGATGCTTCAGAAATGCTTCCAACATATGGTGTTGGAGATAAAATCTTTGGTATCATGGCTGGTGGCGATAAAGCACTAAGATTACCTATTGAAGGCGCTGAAGATAATGAACAATTAGTAATTGATGATTTAAAGAGCTTTAACTTTAACAAAAATGACTCTGTAATCGCAATTGGAGCATCAGGAAGAACACCTTATTGTATTTCTGCAATCAAATACGCAAAAGCAATTGGTGCTCTTGCAATTGGACTAAGTATGACTTCTAATTCCGAATTTAAACAACACACAGAACATGCAATTGAAATAGTTTCTGGACCAGAAGTCGTAACTGGTTCAACACGTATGAAGTCAGGTACCGCTACTAAAATGGTTGTAAATATGATTTCAACCACTCTAATGATTAAGTTAGGAAAAGTATACGACAACTTAATGGTTGATTTAAAAGCCACAAATGAAAAATTAGTTTCTCGTACAATTGGTATTGTACGAGAAATAACAAACGTTGAAGATGAACAAAAAATAAGAACAACCTTAGAACAATCAAGTTGAGATTGTAAACTTGCAATTGTAATGTTATCTAAGAACTTAAATGTAGAAGAAGCTAAAAAACAATTAGAAATTAACAATAACGTTTTAAGGAAAGTAATTAACTAATGTTAAGTGAATTCAAACCTTGAAAACGCAACACAATAATATTGATGTTTTTAATATCAATATTATTTTTTATTGTAGGATCAATATTATTTGGTCTTGTGTCCATATATATCGCCCTTCCATTTTGAATTACCTCAGTTGTATTATTATTAGCAACAACAATTGTTTGGGTGGTTTTTAGTAAACTATAAAAAAATAGTGCTTTATTAAACTCTTCATCTCACTAAAAATTAAATATAATAATTTGTTCTTTATTATTTTTTATTTTTATTTATTATCTTTTTAAGACTAGCATCCATATGTGGTCTGTAGTTCGCAGAAAAAATACCAACCTCTTCTATAATGAATTCTTTATTATTTTTTATTTTCTTAAAATTAATACATTTATCAACAAGAAACCCTACATCATCTTTAGGTTTTAGTTCAAGGAATAAAAAAGCAACTTCAATTGATAAAGGGTTTATTAAATTATCAAGAACATAATCAACAGGTCTTCTAAATTTGTCTTTATACTTTGAACCATAACTTTTAACATAATCAACAACTAAGTTTTTTCAAAATATTGTATTATCCATGTAGTAATGTTCAATGTTGACAAATAGCATTCTTTCTATTTGGCTATCTTCACCTCAAATGTTTAGTCTGAGCTTTTTGTTTATCTGACTTATTAAATTTTTGAGATCGTCAAATTTAATACTACGTGAGATTTGTTGTGGCTCCTTTACTTCTATTGTTGTTTTTGTTAATTTAATATTTTTACTTTTGTCCAACGATAGCTTTTCAAGTTTATCTAAATATAACTCCGAATTAACTGTATGAGTTTCTATTTGGTTTAATGCCATGAAAGTCGCCTTACCAAATCTAGTGCATTCAATTTTTTTTATAACCATATTATCTTTTTTTAGTAAAAAGTCAGGACTTTCCGTTTTCACTATTTCAATTTTTATACTATTTTTAAAAAACAAGCTTATATACGCTTTGATCATGGAAAGTTCAATGGCTAACTTTGGGGGGATTTCAATTTTATCCACTTGACGCATGCTCGAATCAAAAATTTCTCTAGAAAATCAATTTATAAATAAAAAATCATCACTATTAATAAATTTAATTTTGGAAATGCCCTGAACATTGAATATAAAGTCGGACTTTGTTATTGACTTAATATGTTCATTATTGTTTTGGATAAAACCAGCAATTGAACACCTAAGTGAAATTATTGGTTGACTCTTTATAAAATTCACTTACTCCACCTTTTCCTTGTAAAAAAACGCTATCATCCTTATTCATTTTTAATATTTTGGTAAAAGTATTAATGTTTACTAACAAATAACAATTTAATTTAATTATATATATTGATCCATTTGTTTTGAATTTTTTTTACTAATTGCCCTACACACAATATCAGCTTCACCGGTTCAGGTTTTCCTGGTCATGGATAGGGATTTGGTTTAACTTTTGAATTTGGATCATTAACTATTTTATATTCCGTTACACCAGATAATAACAATGTTCCTTTAATATCTTTAACTCGAACAAACATTGTTTTCTTTAATTCAGAATTTAAAAACCCCTTTTATAGTCAGCTTCTCAACAAGCAAAAAGACGATTTTATTCGTCTTTTTGCATTTAATTATTTAAGCATTGTCTTTTATATATGTAAAACTAATCATTGTTGAATTAAATAAACCCATTTTCTCACCATAATCACTTGCACTTATTATTATTGATAATTTTACAGATTCAAGTTTTTGCATTTCGTCAATATTATCTTGTGTAAATTCAGTCATTGTCCCTGGGATATAAAGTTTTGAATTAGTATCTAAAACACTCGGCCCAAAAATAAGTGGTGTAGTTCTACCGATTTCAGAATTTCTAAATTCCTCATAGAATCAAGTTTTTAATTGTAATTTGATGACCTCAATATTTGAATTAGGTCATCTATACATTGCTCTAGGTGGCATCACATAATTTTGTAAACCTGGTTCAGTACTAAAATCTAATGTCTGAAAATCAAGTACTACAAACATTCTCAATTCACCATATAGACCTTTTTCAACACCTGTTTCATTTGGTACAAAGACTGTATCTACTCAAATTTTACCAGCACCATTTTTTCCATATGTATCATCTGCAGTTAGGGGTTCTCCAGTGATTGCATTAGTTCTACTCAAAACTTCTAAATCTAATCACGAAACTTCTAATCCGGCCTTGCTAAGAGCGGTTGCACCAGCTCCTTGAAATTCTGCCTTACTATCATTAAGCCCCAAAACAAAGTAAGGTAATTTTCTTAATACTTCAGTGCTTCCACTAGCTTCAGAAATGTCTATTGTTTCAGTTTTTTGTTCATTGTTATTATTAATTTCTATTATATTATTTGCACTCATAACAACTCCAGCAGATGGAGTTATTATCATTGATGCACTTAATAAACTTAATAATATATTCATACTAATCCTTTCCAACCAACCAACCATTAAATTACTATTCAATAATATTTTATAATAAAAAACCACAGTTAAAATTCTGTGGTTCCTATTTTCAAATATTTTTTATATCAAATCGTTTTAGATAATCTTTTGTATCATTGTTAACAATGGCTTTTATAGCTTCTCTTGCAGACTTGTGAGAATCACACACAATAATTTGTGGAACCTCACCTTTAACTAATTGTTCATAGAAGAATGCTCCAGAAAACATTTCGTTTAATCCAAATCCAGGTATTTCATTTCCGAATGATCCTGATTTAAACCTAAAGTCAGAAACAATTGCAAATAAGTATTTATCTTTATTGTTAATAGCTTGTTCAACTGCTAAACCAAATTCCATATGTGTTCCGGAATCATTGCTATCTAATTCAAAGATAACAAAGTCAGCGTCTCTCACACCGTTGTAATCAACTTCAAAGATCTTTTTGTTAGTTGGTCTTTCGTGTTTAAATTCATCTGTGTCAATTGGGTTATCAATTATAAATGAAGGAAACATTTTTCTTAATTCGTTTCCTTCATTTTTTCTTGCTGTTTGTTGCGCTTCATTAAACATGCTTCCAGCATTGTAAATGTACTTTTTATTATTTCTCATATAGTTATTTCTCTAATATAGTTTGATTGTGTTATTCAACACTATCAAAGTTGTCTTTACCATATTCATAAATACCTTTAGCTCCAACTCAACTTTTTAATGATGAAGTTCTAAGTTTTAAGTTTTCTAAAAATAATGGGATTGTAAATCTTTCTAATTGTTTTTGAATGATATCTAATAATGGTTGTCCTAAATTAGATACACCACCAGATATTACAATTGTTTTTACATCAAGTGTATGAATAGTAACTGCCATTGATTTTGCCAATGGTTCAAGTCTACTATTAAAAATATCAATAATTTCTTTATCTTTATTGTTGAACAATTCAACAATATCAATTACTTTTAAATGTCTTTCGCCTTCAGCTAAATAAAGTTTATTTAAAGGTCCTTTAGAAATTTTTGCAACTCTATTTATTTCTCTTTCAATTCCTCGGGCTGATGATATTAAATCAACACATCCTTCAGCTCCACAAGTACATTGTTTTTCATTTTGAAAACCACCACCGTGGCCTGGTTCTGATGCAAGTCCTGTATTATCTCCAACAACTAATTTGTTGTTATAAATAATTCCGCCACCAATTCCAGTTCCGATTGTATAAAGAGCCATTGAACTTGATTCACCTTTTAAACCAATACTTCATTCTCCGTAAGTAGCTGAACTTGCGTCATTTAATACAAATACTTTTTCTTTATTAAATATTTTTTTAGCTTCTTCTAAAAGTGGGTAGTTTTTTCAACCTAAGTTTGTAGCAATAAGCACTACTCCGTTGTTCATATTTAATAAACCAGCAATAGCTATCCCAACAAAATCTAACTCTTCTAAAGTCATATTGTGTTCTTTTAGTTTTACCTCTGATCCATCTTTTATTTCTTGTAATACATTTTTATTTTTACCTGTTTTAATTTGGAATCTATCAACAATTTCATCTTTTACAAAGATTACACATTTAGCTGTAGTTCCTCCTAGATCGATACATAGTGATTTCATATAATTTTCCTTTCATGAACTCTACTTATATTTTATATGATTTGTAATAATTTTGTTATATACGAGCAAGCTTTATGGGAAAATTTTCTAACTTTAATTGTAAATTTTGCAATAAAAACAAAGCGTAAAAATTTAATCTTAAATTGCTATTGGTTTAAGTTTATATCTCACATTAAAACATACGCTAAACCAATTAAAATATAAAAACCAGTATTAACTGGTTTTTTAAATTAAGCATAAAACTCTTTTAAATAATATTCAATAAAATTATAATTTGTATTTTTATCTCAGTTTATAGATCATGTCATCAAACCTTTTAATTTGATATCTTTTGCGGCAAGTAGTTCTGTAGCTTTTTTTATATCTCCAGTTTTCACTTGTCCGTTAGCTGCCGCATCTTCATTTGAAGGTAATCCTCATATTAATTTATTTGCATCAATTTGATAAAAGTTATCTACACCTTCAACAATATATTTAGCAATTAGGTATAAAAATTCTCCTTTTAGTTCAGCATCATTTTGAGGCAATCAATAAATATCTAAACCCAATTCTACTCTGTCTTCTTCTTGTAAGTTTATCCCATCACCTGCTTGGTTATAGAATTGTGGACTTACATAATCGTAGTAACCTTCTAATTTTTCTAAATACGGTAGGTAACTTGTACCAACTTTATTTGTTTTTAAATATGGGAACTCTGGGGCCATTGAAATAATAAATTCTCTACCTTGTTGTGCAAGTGTTTCTTTGATTTCAATTAAAGCTTCAGGAATAACTGTTTGGTTATCTGCTTCGTCAATCGCACTTTGTTCTAGGTCAATATCAATTCCATCAAATCCAAACTTTTCAACCAATCTTAATATTTCATTTTTAAATTCATCTTTTTGATTAACGGTTAATGAAATGTGGGCATCTGCTCCACCTAATGATAAAACCACTTTTTTACCTTGTGCATGTAATTGTTTAATTTCATTTGCAAAAAATTCATCTTTTTGGTCTTGATTCATTTCAGGATGAGTGGCCACAAGTGGAATAAATGTTGGCATTTCACCTAAATTATATGATTTCATAAATGAAACATTTATGACTGTATATTCACTAGGAACCTCGGTTAAATCAATGTATTTTGCTAACCCCCCTTGGTATCCAATGGCATCATCAAAGTTGTGTCAGAACCCAACTAAAATTTGATCTTCTTGTAAGTTTATTAAGTTTTTATTGTTACTGTTCAGTGTTGTTGTTGCAGCACTTCCGCCAAGAAGTGTTGTTGTTGCTACAAGTGCTAATAATGTGTTCATATTTTTTTGTTCTCCTATAAGTTATAAAACTTTCTATTATTTTAACATTTTAGATAAAATAATCCAATATTTTTAGATATTTCACAATATTTTGGTAAAATATATTCATAATGAGATATAAAAATGAAAAAATTATTAAGTTCATTAGGTCTTGCAGCTATTTCGGTATCTGCAATAACTAGTTCAGTTGTTTTAACAAACAACGAAAAAAACATTAACATTAGATCTTTAGACGTTGAAGGACAAGATATTAGTGTTGGTAATAACGGTATTAGAGGAATGGATAAAGCGAGGTATATGACATTTGAACCCAAGTCATTAGGTGATACATACATTGCTTCTGCAGTATTATCAATATTAAATGAAAAAGGAATTAGTGCTCGTTGAGAAGATAAAATGTTTGATGTAACTTTAACAAATATGAAAGATGGTAAACCCGTAACTCAAGAACAGACTAGTTCTGGTCTTATAGGTGCAAACACATTATGAATGCAGGTTAACATTAAAACAAACGAAGTTTCAGAAGCACAAGGTCTTATTGGAGAAATGCATTTTACATATTACATGAATTTCCCGCCACTAGACTTGAATGATTCTATTTTGACAAACTTCATATTATTTGAAGATCATTCATATGACTGATATTCTGCAAATGACCTTCAAGGAATCATTATGCAAGCAGACGTGTGAATTTATGAACAAATAATGAGAACACATGGTTCTGATATATTATATGACACACCCTATTCACAAGATAGAATTGATCACCACACAAGTAGACCAATCTATATTGAAGAAACTAGTCAATTATTTACACAAGATATGTTAGACAATATGTTAAATGGTGAAAAAATTAATCTTAAGTTTCAGTACTTTCCAAATGAAAAAGGTGAAAAAACAGGCATTATAGGTTCAACAATTGTACATATAACTTTCGAAAAAGGTAAAATGCATTAATAAAATTAAAAAAAGAATGAAATTAAAAATCATTCTTTTTTATTTGTTTGCCATTGCTTAAAATTTTTATAAATAAAAAAATAAGATTTTCATCTTATTTTGTAATACTAATTCGTGTTAGTAATTCGTCTTGAATTTCAATTTCATTGCCATTTGTTATAACTTGATTCATTCAATAACCAGATTCTTTAATTGTTTTTTTACCTGTTTTTAAATCTAAACTTACAAACCCATATCTGTTTTTAAATGAGTTAGCCCAAGATCAACAATCTATAAATGTTCATGTATGATATCCAAAACAACTACTCCCTTCAGTTATAGCTTTATGTAATCAATAAAGATGTTCTTTATAGAAATCAATTCTATATGTATCATTTATCTTTCGGTTTTTATCCATATATCTTTTTTCATCTTCGACACCCATTCCATTTTCTGCAATAAATCATGGAATGTTTTTATATTCATTTTTTATAGTCATTGCAATATCATAAATGGCTTCAGGAAAGATTTCTCACCCTCTATAAGGATTGATTCTTCTATCTTCTCAAATGTAGTCCTCAAATCAATTTCAAGGCTGTGGTGCGCTTTTATTTGTTGAAGCCTGTACTCGTGAGGGTTGATAGTAGTTAACTCCAAGGAAGTCAACTATACCATTTTTTAAAATAGTTTTATCTTCTTTGCTTAGTTCAAACATTTCATTTTCTTTTGTAAGAAAATTTATTAGTTCTTTTGGATATTCACCTTTTGTAACAACATCTAAAAAGAATCTATTAAAAATTAATTCACGTAATTTTGCAGCTTCAATATTTTCTTTGCTTTTGTCTTTTGGATATGATGGTGTCAAGTTTAAAATTATTCCAATTTTTTTAATGTTGTCACCTTTAAATATCTTTTTGAATTCAACCACAGACATTGCATGAGCGATCATCATATTATTAGCCACATCAATAAAACGGTTAAAATCTTTTACGAATGGAAATCAGTGTCCATGTAAGTAATGATTTTCTGAAGCAGCTACAGGTTCGTTAAATGTTGTAAAATGGTCGACAACATCTCCAAATTGTTCAAAACAAATTTTGGCATATTTTGAAAATGCTTCTGAAGTATCTTTATTTTCTCATCCGCCTTTTTCAAAAAGTGTTTGAGGTAAATCAAAGTGATATAAATTAACTACTGTTTTAATATTGTTATTTTTTAATGTTAAAAAATAATCTCTATAAAACTTAACTGCTTCTTGATCAACTTCAAAAGTTTCAATGTTTTTAATTAATCTAGTTCATTGGATTGAAGTTCTAAAACTGTTTAGTTTTATTTCGTCCATTAGTTTTATATCTTCTTTATATTCTTCAAATGTATTGCAAGCTTTATCTGGTCCAATTTCGCCTCAAAAATCTTTTTTATTCGTGTTGAATCAATTATCAAATACATTTTCATTTGCTTTATTTTTTGTACCCTCTGATTGTGGTCCGCTAGTGGCTGCTCCAAATCAAAAATCTTTATTAAAGTTAATTTTCATATTCTTCCTTTTTGCTCTTTACTTGAATTGATAAATCAAATGTTTCAGATTGATTTGGTTTTAAAGTTAAGATTCCTTGCTTGTTTCCTAAACTTGAATCAATAATTTCACCCGAATAATCAGGCAATCCTCATCAAGGTTCAATGCAAACATATTCTTTTTTCTTCCCCATTTGTCACAATAAAATATTAGGATCATTTTTATTGTCAAACGATATTTCTAATATTGTTTTTTTATTTATTAAATTTAAGCTTCTTATTTTTGAATTAAACGCCAAATATGTATTTCCCTTTTCAGAAAAGTTTAGCTCATTTAATTTAAACTCTTTTAATTTAATGTTGTACTTAAAATCACTTTTCATAAACCCACTGTTATAATTTAGACCATCGCTGAATAATTCATGTGCTGGAAATTTAATAACAGAGTCACCACTAACACTAAATGATGGATGATATCCAAAATTGTAATACATCAATTTATTATCAATATTTTTTATTGTTGATCTAATTTTTAATGTTTCATCAATTTCAAAAATATCAATCATTATTTCAAATTTGAATGGATACTTTTGAAATGAGTTGTTATCGTAAGTAGTTTTAAAAGAAATACAATTTTTAGTTTTGTCTTCCAATATTCAATTTAATTCATGTAAAAATCCATGCATTCTAATCTTATATTCTTCATTGTTATAGGTGTACTTATCATCATTTAATTTTCCACATACTGGGAAAAGTATTGGAAACGCTTCTTTTCAACTGTCTTTCAAATTGTAGATTATATTTTCACCTTTATATTTTATATATTCAATCTTAAGATTACTGGGATTCATACCGACTTCATAACCGCCTATGTTGTAGTTATTTTTTAAAATTATCTTTTCCATACTCATATACACCACGAGCTCCGACCCAGTTTGTTAACGCAGATATTTCTGTTTCCAGTGTATTTAGAAATAATGGAAGCACAAATCTTGATAGTTGATTTCTTAAAATTTTGATCAAACCCTCACCTAAGTTTGATACACCTCCAGAGATAACAATTGTTTTTATATCAAATGAGTGAATAGTTACTGATATCGATTTTGCTAAAGGCTCAATTGCATCATTAAATACACCAATCACTTCTTTATCATTTGAATTGAACAAGTCAACAATGTCAATTATTTTTAAGGTGTTTTGTTTTTTGAACAGTTCCCCTAAAGCACCTTTAGATTTACTTGCAACTTTATTTAATTCTCGCTCAATTCCTGTTGCAGACGAGATTGGTTCAATACAACCCTCCAATCCACAAGGGCAATCAAATTCAGTTTGAAAGCCTCCACCATGTCCTGGTTCCGAGGCTAGTCCTGAGTTATCACCAATAACTAATTTATTGTTGTAAACTAGACCACCACCAATTCCTGTTCCAATTGAGAACAATGCCATTGATGTTGTGTTACCAGAAAGACCAATTTTTCACTCACCATATGTTGCAGCACTGGCATCATTTAGAACAAAAACATTTTTGTTATTAAATAGTTTTTTTGACTCTTCTAAAACTGGATAATTATTTCATCCTAAGTTAGTAGCTAGTATTGCTGTCCCAGTTTTCATATCTAATAAACATGGAACCGCAATTCCAATGAAATCAAGTTGTGTTAAGTTAACGTTGATTTTGTTTAATTCCACCACACATACGTCAACAATGTTTTTCAAAACATTGCTTCTATCAAGAGTGCCAACTTCAAAATTATTAGTAATTTCATCATTTTCAAAAAGTACGCATTTAGCAGAAGTTCCACCAATATCAATACACAATGCCTTCATATTATTTACCCCTCTTCACTAATTGATTTGCGCCAATTAAATTTGAATCATTCAAAAATTTACACTTATCAATTTTAAAATTTTGAATCATACCAGACCCCGCATAAAGTTCACTTACTTTTTTATTTAACAATTTAAGGAACAATTCATTTGCGCTTATTGCTCCTCCAATTAATACCTTGTCCACGTCAATTGTAAAAGACACATTTAAGATGGCTCTCGCAAGATTTAAAATTTGTTTATCAATGATTTCTTTTGCTACCTTGTCTATAAGATAACAATCATATATTTCTTTACCACTTTTTGAAGTGTTAGATATTTGTTCGTACTTATTTGTTAAAAAATACATTCCAGCAACTTCAGATAAGTTTGTGTACTTTCCATTATAGTTGTGTTGGAAGAAATACCCAACATCACCTGCAATCAGATTTGATCCTTTATGAATTTTTCCATCAATTACAATTCCACCACCAATTCCAGTTCCCAAAACTAATATGAAAAGGTTTTTGCTGCCAACCCCGTTACCTTGTGTGATTTCGGCCAATGTTGCGCACTTGCCATCATTTTCAATGTAAACTGGTTTTTTAAATCTTTTTTTAAATTCATTTATAAAATTAATTTTGCTTAAGTTTTTAATTGCTGACAGTCCACCAATGTTACCTGTTTCGGAATCAACTAATCCAGATGAGGAAATACATATATTATCAATCATTTCAAAATCATTAATACTTTCAATATATTCCACTAACTTTTTCAGCAGTTCTTTTGACTCAATATTTCCACTTTGGTTATATTCGATTGTTTCTTTTTTGACAATTTTTTCATTTTTAAAGAATGCAACTTTAGTAGACGTTCCTCCAAGATCAAAACATAAATTCATATCTTTGCTCCTTACACTGATTTTCCTGGTAATAAAATTGAGATGATTTGATTTTGTTTCACCTTAATGTCTACAACACCAGAAGTTACAACTTCTTCTTTTAAATTTATAATTTTTACTTTTGATTTTTCACCGTTTAACAAAACATTGAAATTAATCTCTTCTTCTATTGGGTTATAACCTCTGATTATTACGTCGTTACCATTTTCAGATTTTTTAACACTTTTCACAATAAAGTCATTGTTAGAAATGCTAATTTTATTTTTAATAGTTGAATTTTTGTCCGCAAAATCCAAGAAGAATCTATCAAATTTTTTGTACAGGTTATTCAAATTTTGATTTTGATAGTACATTGGTTTCGCGATATACTCTTGCCCTTTTACAAAATGGTTAACACCATCTCTCAGGTCGATCATGAAATTAATTTCATAATCATAGTTATAAAGTTTTGACTTATCTGTTTTGATGTTATATTCGCTAGTACCGCTAGCTCTACCTGGTCTTCACAATAAGTTATTTCTTCCTAAAACTGAGACACTTCTAAATAGTGTTAGTGCTAACGTATTTTTACCAATCATCTCATATTCATTTAAACCGTTTACATAAAAGTAGTGGCTGTTTTTCAAACCTACAACGTTTTCAAAAGATTCAATATTAACTGGTGCTTCTTTTCAACCTTCTTGTTTTCAGTTTTTAAATGGCTTATTAATTCTTGTAGATGCACTATAACATTGATCAAATGAACTTTCATTTGTATCAATGTTAGACTCACTAATCAGTCTTCATCTAATTTCAGTAGATAAGTTTTTTGTATTTAGTTTTACATCAATTGTTGAATCTTCAAATTGAAGCAATTCCAAAGTAATGCTTTGTTTTAATTTTTCAGTACTTACTTCAGATTTTGGTACTTCATATATAAGTTCAATATTAAATCTTTTAGCGTTGTCTTGTTTAATTTCTGTAATTTTTGATGAAACTAGTTTATTTATTAAAACCTTATTTTCTTGTTTGGGTGAGTAGTCATATGAATCTCCGGCATCAACTTCTGCCTCTAAACTTAATTTAATTTTTTTATTGTTTGTTTTATCTGCGATTAGAATTTTGTTTTCTTTTATTTTAATATCTAAATTAAAATCATTTTTTGATTTAGATATTATATTTTCTTCTTTAACTAAACTAATAATTTTAAAATCACTTGGTTGAATTTTTAAATCAGTAATCAGTAAATCATATTCATAGAACGCATCAGAATTTGAAACGTCTTCACCTTTTGTCGAAGCTTTAACGACCATACCGTCAGATTGTTTCCTCTTATCAAGGATCGAGAAATTTACTTGCTTACTTTCTGAATCAAAAAGACTAAAATCTTGTTGTTTTGTGAATATTGTAATTTTTTTATTAAATACAGTTTCTGTTAAGTTTGTATTGTATATTATGATTTCTTGCTCTTTTAATTTAATGTTGTTTGCAATGTTTTTTAATATCTTAGTTTTAAGTGATTCTACGATATCTAATGACTGTTCAATTCTATTTAAAATGTCATCATTTGTTCTATCACTGTTGCATCCGCCCATACTATCGTGCGCTTGAGATATTAGGATATTTTTAACAACTTTGTCTATAAAATCTTTTGCATATTGTTTTGAGTTTATGAATCACCCTACCATTAATGGCTCTAAGTTTTTGTATAATTCAACTTCTAGCTCTTTCATTTTAAGTTTTATATCTTGTCTTTGAGAACCAATTGTCTTGTGAATTCTTGATAAATATGGTGATTTAAGTTCTTCATTTATCTCAGGAACAGACACAATGTTTTTATTCAGGTCTTCAAAGAAAGAGTCATAATCACTCAATACTCATTCGTCGTTTGAATTATTATTTATTGATTTAATAAACTCTTTTAGCCTTTTCATAATTGGCGCTTGATCTCCACCAAGTGGAACTAATAATCTATTTGTATTTGGAGACTTGTTTTTTAACTCAGAAACTAAATCTTTTGTATTGTTCAAGAAGTCTTTTGCAATTTGTTCTATGTCACCATCTTCCATTTTTAAATATGGAAAGTTTGCACCAAATGGTCAATATCCATATAAAAAGTTATAAGATAAAACTTTGCTTCCATCAACACCTACTCAATTATTTATGATCCCATTGTTTTCTAAAATGTTTTTGGACACACCCCTTCAATATATAAAATTTTTCAATCCAAATTGATTATATATTTGTGGCATTTGTGAATTGTGTCCAAATGAGTCCGGAACATACGCAACGCCAAGATGATCTGCTCCTATTTTTTTACACTCATTGATTCCCACTAATAAATTTCTAATAATTGATTCCGATGTTACATTGTAAAAATCAGGTTGTGTATATCAGGGTCCTACGATAAATCTTTTTGACTTAGTATACTTTATTATTTTTTCTTTAATTTTTTCATCTTTTTCATATTCTAAGAAGTCATCAATTATTGAAAGTTGGCCATCATATGTGAATGTGTCGATCTCATCATTTTCTAACATTGTTAGTAATTTTTTTATATTATCAAATAGTAAAATGTCACTATCTTGTTTAGTGAAATATCATTCTTTATCCCAATGTGTGTGTGGCACAACGTGTATTTTTCATTTATTTTTGTTTTCCATATTCTTTTTCTCTTCAAAAATATTTTATACTTTTTGGAATAGCAGATATTCAGTATTGAATTATTACCAATTTTTTGGAATAATATTCCAGGAGATACTTATGATTCTAGACCTACACAAACTTACAGAAAAACAATTAGAGTTTTACAAATATAGCATAAAAAATATAGACAATTTTATTAACATGACTGTTAAAGAAATTGCCGAGACATATGGATGTGGGATCAGTTTTATTTACACATACTTTGACAAACTAAAAATATCTGGAATAAAAGATTACATATCTAAACTAACAATAGAAACAAATAGCAAGGACAACATAATAAAAAATGTACTTGAGCCCTCAAGTATAGATGACCAACTTCTTGCGATAAACATTCAACAACAAATTGATGACTACAATAAAATAAAAAACCAAGTAGAAAAAATAAATCAAATCAAGGAATTATTTTATTCATCTAAAAATATATATGGTGTCGCATTTGGACACTCAAAATTAGCGATTGAAGATTTAATTGGATTCTATTCTTTTGTTGATCCAAAAATCGAACTTACAAATAGTGAAACAATTAAAAAAATTGAACCCAATTCAGTTGTTGTGTTTTATTCAGTCAGATTTGTAAATAAAAAATTCAAACAAATTTTAAAACAAATAGATGAAGTTGAAAATGTTAAAAAAATCTTAATTACAAGTAGTCCTAAAAAAGGTCTTGCTTCTATTTTTGATGTTGTTTTTTATGTAAATAACGTGATGCAAAAACAAGAAAATTTAAATTTCAACTATTACCTTGGACCACTTAATTGTTTTATAATGTTTAATAATTTTTTAAAATCTGAAATTTTTAAAGACAATAAAAAAGAGCTCCTTGAAAACAAAATGTTTTTGAAAGAGACTCTTGGTTGAACTGATTATTTAATTGCGAAAGATATTTAATTAAATATTAAATTTCGTTTTCGCCATTATCTTCTGGTTTTTCAAATCAATTTTTTGGATTAACCATGTAAACAAATCTTGATTTGAAGTTTGTTCTAAATTGCCTTGCTTTATATGATCTAATTGCTTTGCTTCCAACAATTCCTTGTTGTTCAAGTGCTGCAATTTTTTTTGCTTTTGCTTCTTTTATTGCTTCTTCATATTCTGGTACTCTATTTCTTAGTAAACCATATACAAATGCAGTAAGTACTGCACCAGATGCTACGGATAGTATTCATAATAATCCGAAGAAACTATTTTCCATATACCCGATGTAAGCACCTAAAGGTGAACCTAAACCACCATAGAAACTTATTCCAAATAAAGACACTAGTGCACCAGCAAGAACAGATCCTGCCATGTTTGCCGCAATTGCCTTCAATGGTGTTTTAAATGCAAATGGAAGAGCACCTTCTGTAACTCCTACCAAACCCATTGGTAGAGCTGCCTGCCCTGCTGCAATTTCTGTTTGTGAGAATTTTTTTCTAAATATCATTGTTGATAATCACATTCCTAATGGTGGTACAGATATCGCTGCTTGAACTGCAGTTTGTGGTACAAAGTTTGGATCACCATTTGCAAGTGTTGTTGTAAATATTACAGTCGCAACTGTTAGTGTTGTTTTATTTATTGGTCCGCCTAAGTCAATTGCCATTAGTGCTGCGAATAACATCCCGACACCAAGACTTGCTCAAATTCCACCAAATTCATCTAACTTACTTAAACCCATAAATAGCATTGCCATTATTCATGTCATCGGGCTTCCGATAACATATACAACTATTAAGAATGTTAGAAATGATGTCACTAGCGGAACCACCATTAGTGACGATACTGGTTTAATAAATGGGTGTCATTTTATGTATCTCATTCCACGAACAAGATAACCAACTATAATCCCAACTGCCAGTCCCCCAAGAAAACCAGCACTAACTTGACCATTTAATTCACCAGGTAGATCAATTAAAGTAAATTTAGACATCAATGCCCCATCATTTATGAAGTAACCACCGATCAATGCGGCAGGCATTGCTGGTTTACCACCTAGTTTGAACGCAAGAAACATCGATAGCATTGGAACCATCATTATTAGTCCAATGTGCCCAAAGTTTCACAATGCTTCTACAAATGCATTTGGAAAAGCTCAGGTACCACCCTCAATATTACCACCAGCTGCCATTGCGTTTGGTATCGCCATCAATATACCACCAACAATTGTTATTGGTATCATGAAGCTCAGTGCTGACATTACTGATTTCCCAAGAATATTTCCTTTTGATTTATCAGTATTACCTATTCTAAGTTTCCCCAATTTTTGACCTTTACCATAATCTACTTCGGCTGCAAATGCATTTTCAATAACCTGTTTAGCATTCTTTATTGCAGGTCTTGTACCAGTTTCATATAATTTTTTTCCAGAAAAAGGTGTTTTGGAAATTGTTAAATCAGCTGCAATTACAACACATTTAGCATTTTGAATTTCCTTTTCTGTAAGTACGTTTTCTGTAATTGCACCCCTAGTTTCAATTTTTATTTTATATCCCATTTGATGTGCAGCTTCATATAATGCATCTCTTGCCATGTACGTATGGGCAATACCTGCAGCACATGCAGTAATACCAACTATGTCATAATCTTCATCACTGCTTTCATTAATAAATACAGCATTAATACTATCATTAATTATTTTTACTTTATCTTCGCTACTAGCTAATTTGAAGTTATTTAATTTATCTTCGCTACTAAATATTGTTGAAATTTTTGACAACACATTCAAGTGTTCGTCAGCTTTTGAATCTGGTACAAATATACCGACTGCAAAGTTAGTTTTTTTTGCATCTAATGAATCAAAGTCAGAGTCATTAAATTCAACAATGGCCAAAGTTACTTCGTTGATAAACTTGGATCTAGAGTGCGGAATCATCAATCCGTGCTCAAACGCAGTGCTGCCTTCCAGTTCACGACTCAATATATCTTCAAGTAACTTTTCTTTGTTGGTAGTTCTTTTCTCATTAGAGATAAGTTCAATCATAACTTTAAATAAATCTTCTTTTGTTTCAATGTTATCAACTTTGCTTATTAAGTTCTTGTTTAATATCATTTTGTCTCCTTGTAATTATCGAACATCGTTTGCATACAAACCCATTCATATTTACATTTTATTGCTTTTGAAAAAAAATAATACCATTATGGGTGACGATTCAAATTTTGGAATATTATTCCACACAATTAGAAAAATAGAAAAATATTTTTTTGCTCAACTACCTACTAAATTAATAAAAAAACTAAACCGAAGTTTAGAGTTTTATTTATTTTCCTGTTTGTCTTTTTACTTCATTAAACAAGTGTTCAACGTCGGTTCCAATAATTAGTTGTAATCCTTGATCACCTAATCTTTTGACTCCATATGCGCCTATTTGCTTGTACTCTGAATCTGTTCCTATTTTATTATCTTTTACAGTTAATCTTAATCTAGTTGAACAATGTTCAATTATTTGGAAATTGTCTAGACCAACAACTGCAATAATTTTTGAAGCCATTGTTCCATATTTATCAACTTTTTTTGATGGTTTATCATCTGATGGTTTATCTGTTGAACCTGTTGACATGTCTGTTGGTGGGACACTTGATCCCCCATCTTGTTCACGTCCTGGTGTTTGAATATCCATTTTGATAATTGTAAAGTAGAATGAGAAGTAGTATAGCGGAGCCATTGCAGCTGCTAATGCTAACATTCATAGTGGGTTAGATAGAACACCATATACTCCACCATTAGCCATTCCTTCAAATTTTGACATTCCTCATGAGTTCATGAATGAAATTACATAATCGATAAATCCACCTGAGAATCCAAATCCAATGTGCATGTGCATTGCAATTGCAATCGCTGCAAATGTTGCAGTAAAGATAGCGTTATATGCTCACAGAATTGGTCCTACAAAGATGAATGAGAACACAATCGGTTCATCAATTCCTGTTAGGGCAGCCACTATAGCAACTCCTCCTAGGAATGAAATAACTTGTTTTCTATTTTCTTTAGGAGCCGCTACTACCATTGCAGCTGCAGCAGCTGTTAGACCACCTCAGTACATTGGGAAGTAACCTGTTTGGAATGTCCCAGATACTAACCCTCTTTGGAATGAATTTATATCTCCAAAGACTGTCACTTTACCATTTGATGCATTACCAATGATTGTCCCGTTTGATCCAGAAATTTTAGTTGGATCTCATACAAATCAATTTGACCAGTTATCAGCTGTTATTTGAGATTGGTCCAAACCAACTCATCCAGCTTCTTGAACTATGTTTCTAATTGCAACTAAGAACTCTTCAGAACCTACACTTACATTTTCAACTGGGAAGTTTTCTGGAGATAATACAACTTTTCCATCTGTATTAACTAAGAAGTTCTCAATTGGCATTTGGAATCATAAGAATGTATTAATAATGTGGTGTAGTCCAAATGGTTGCACTATACGGTTTATTAATGCATATAGAAATGCTCCTGGAATTGCTCATGCGTCCCCACTTGATATTAGTGTTCCGAACTTAACAAGCCCATATTGGAATCATGGTCAGATGATTGCAAATGCAAATGATAGCGGAATAGCTAGTGCCATTACCATCATTGGAACGAATCTTCTTCCACCAAAGAATGATAGTGACATTGGTAATTTAGTATCTTTAAATTTGTTATATACGTAAGCTGACATACAACCAGCAACTAGTCCACCTAGAACACCAATATTTAAAATATATGTTCCTCCAGTGATTATTTTGTTACCGTTTGCATCTAGTGTCATGGTTTGAACGTAAAATAGTTCCGAGAAACTTTTTCCGCCTTCAACTCATTCTTTTACTATCTCACCATTAACCACTGATTCTTTTTGAACCATTGAGTCAAACGTAAGTACGTTACCATAAATTAATGCAGGTAACCCACCTTCCATCAACATCGCGGTTAACGCTATGTAAAGAACAGCCCCAACTAGTGCAGCCTCTCCACGGTTATCTTTTGCCAAACCAAAGGCAGTTCCAATTGCAAAAAACAAGGCAATATTGTCAAACGCAATAGCTCCAGGTTTTTGAATTATGAACCCAAATCAAAATGCAAAGTTACCGTTTTCAGCCGTTGCACCTGATAGATCAATTGACAATTGACCAAAGCGGTTCAATAGAGCCGCGAATGGTAATATCGCAATTGGGAACATCAATGACTTACCTAACCTTTGTAAATCGGCTAGTGTCTTTGATCAAAAAGCTCTTCCTTTGCTTTTTGATTCTGTCATCAATTTATCTGATTCAGCAGAAGAGTTTAATTGAATATCTTTATTCATATTATTTTCCTCCAGTGATTGATATTTGATTTATTGGTTTTTAAATTTTAAAATTATATTATTCATATTTACTATGTCTGTGACATTTAGTATTTGAAATTTGTTGTTTCTTTGTTCTTCGTTTATAAGAACAAACTCTATGAATAATGCATTTTTTGATAATTCGTAATACGCTTTTACATATAAGACATTTTTTAATTTGATTACAGTTTCATATGACTCTGTTCATTTTATTTCTTCTTCATTAATTGTCATCTTAATTTGTTTTGGTTCAAATGGTTTTTCCATTTTTAACTTTCTAAAATCTAGAAGTTCTTCAATAAATACAACACCATTATTTATTCGAGTTTTAACATAAACCGAATTTAATTTAGAATTGAACAAACCACTGTCATATACTAGAACATCAATTTCTAATGTTTCTAGTTCTTGTGGTGTTGCTTTATTTGAAGCTTCAACAAACTGGTTCAAAGATTTTAATCCACCTTGTTTTTTAGAAAGGCGTCAAATGATATAAACAATAGCGGCCGTTATTAAAATTATTATTGAAATAATTAATCCAATTGCTAGCTTATTCATTTATCAATTCCACCTGCCAACATAGCAATACAAAATACTGCAATCAAAACTATAAAAAACAAAATAAATATTCATAATCACATTTGGAATTGTTTAAACACAGATCCAAGCATTGTCTTTTTTGTAGTTTCAAATCCTTTTTTTGATGCTTCTATTTTTCAATCTTTTATTTTCAAAACAAAAAAGTATATCAACGGGAGCAATGAGACAATTGCAATAATCCCAATTACTAAAAATGTTATCTGTAAATCATTCATAATTATTTTTTGTGAATTTTCACACCTTGAACTACTCTGTTAACCAGACCAGATGGTCATGGATTATCAGGCGATTTTTTTAAAAATAGTGATTTGTGAAATGCATAAAGTTGTGCAATTGTTATATATGCAATACCAAGAAATAAGTTGATATCTCCTTTATAACCAAGGTCAAAATATTTGTCACAGTTTTCCATTGCAACTTTGTCATTTTCATAATCTAGTACTACTATTTTTTTAGCTTGTTTTTGAGAATATAATTCTTTCAATAAATCAAAATCATATTTTCTTTTGTACTCATCTTTGTTCATAAAAAAGAAAACAATTGTTTCATTATTTAAGATTGATTTTGGTCCATGTCTAAAACCCAAGGGTGTGTTAAAAAACGTTGTAACTTCACCGGCCGTTAGTTCTAATACTTTTAAATGTGATTCTTGTGCTATCCCATTAAATGTACCAGATCCTAAAAACACAATTCTTTTATGATCTTCATTTGCAATTTCAATTAAGTCATCAAAGAAGTTACTATAGTTTTGTTCAATAATTTTAGAAGTGTTAACCACTTCTTTTGATATTTTGTCCAGCTCATCTAGAGAAAATACCAAGTATGCAGCCATCATCATTCCTGTATAACTTGATGTCATTGCAAATGACTTATCATTGCTTCTTTCGGGCAATGTAAGTGTATAGACATTTTTTAGTCCATTACCTTGTTTTGCCAATCCGCCGTCTTTATTACAAGTAATAATTAAGTGTTTTGCATTTTTCGAATGACTGCTAACCATATTAAATGTTGCTATTGATTCGGGTGAATTACCACTTCTTGCAAATGATACAAGAAGTACATCTTCGTCTTTTGAAATATATTCTTCAATGTTTGAAACAATGTCAGTTGTTGCAATTGAAACAGCATTTTTATTTTTACCTAAAAATGAATTAACAATTGCATTTCCCACAAACTCACTTGTTCCTGCACCAGTGAATATAATTCTCGTTTTATCATTAACAATATCGTTCAGAAATAATGTTAACTCCTGTTTTTTACTTTTAACCAATTCTAAGATTTCTAATAAAATTTCTGGTTGTTGTTTGATTTCGGTTAGAGTATATTCTCCACCGATTTCCTTTAATTTTTCAATATTGAAATTGTGCATAACAATATTCCTCTCTAAATAATATTTTTATTCCCGCCACCATCCATGGAAACTTTTCCACATTTATATTGTGAAAAAAAAAAAAAAACTATCAATGAATAATAGTTCTATGCTACCAAAGTAAAGTTGCGATACTAAAGTTTACCCTCAATAATTTGGAAATATAATACATCAAAGAATTTAATAATGTAACTTTGTCGCATTGAATAACTATCTCATAGCTCATCTTCAATTTGAGGAACCAAAAAGTAATTATCAACATTCTGTGAAATAGCTCCTTCAATTCCTAAAATTCCAAATAAATAAACATCTTTGTTTTTAATTTTTTCTGAAGTACTCAACATGATTGGGTTCATTCCAGATAAAGATATTATTATCACCAAGCATCCTTGTTCAAGTTGAGATGAGTAACCTTCAATCAAATTTAAATCATTTTCTAAAATTATTTCTTTTTTTGACATTCTCATTTTTTGCAAGAAGTTGCGACTTGCATAATAAGCCAGGTTTTGAGCAAAAATATAAATTGTTTTTGATTCCTTAATTTTAGAAACTAATTCATTTATTTTTGTCATATTTGAAATTAAGTTTTGTTCTAATAACTTAATGTAGTTAATTGAGATTTCTAAATATTTTTTTTGAAAAGAATTTAAACTATCAAATTCTTTTGATATAACCAATTCTTCGTTTTTAACTTGTTTTGTAATTGAATGATTTTTGATTAAATATTTTAATTCAGCAAAACCAGACAATCCTGATTTATTTAAAAACTTGATTATTGATGGTTTTGACGTATTACACAATTTAGAAAACTCTAACAATGTTAGATCTTTTATTTTATTTTCGTTGTTAATTATCGCCATATAAATAGAGTGGTTGATTGTCCCAGTTTCATTACCCACTATTTCTTTCATTTTTAAAATATATTTTTCATTTTGCATTGTGTGTCCTCACCACTATTATATGGCATATATTTTTTGCCTTTAGTAAATATCCTTTACCATAGTAAACGAGCAGTATTCATATGATAAAGAAAAAGGTGGTTATATGAAAACAAGTTTAAAAAGTGAGTTACTAAAAGCTCGTAAAGGTGGTTATGCAATTCCTGCATTCAACTTTGATGATTTAGAAATGATGAAAGGAATTGTTGAAGCAGCTGAAGAAGAAAAGTCACCAGTCATTTTAATGGTTACTGAATCAGCTGCTAAATATATGGGAATAGATTATGTCTTTGCATTAGGTAAAACAGTTGTTGAAAAATCAACTGTCCCTATTGTTTTACATTGAGATCATGGTTTTGATTTAAACCTAATCAAAAAAGCGTGTGATGCTGGATTTACAAGCGTTATGTTAGATGCTTCAAAAGAAACATTTGAAGTTAACGTAAAACAAACACAAGAAATTGTAGCATATGCAAAAAGTAAAGGTGTTGAAGTTGAATCAGAAATTGGACACGTTGGTGGAAAAGAAGATGATCGCACAAGTGAAGGTAATGGTTATACAAATATTGATGAAGCTGTTGAGTTTGTTAAAAAAACAAACATAGACGCATTAGCAATTGCTGTAGGAACAGCACACGGTGTCTATAAGGGAGCAATAAAGCTACAATATGACATTATCACTAACATAGCAAGCAAAGTGGACACACCATTGGTATTACATGGCTCAAGTGGTGTGCCTCTTGAAGATTTACAAAAAGCAATTAAATGCGGAATCACAAAAATAAATATTGGGACCGATTTAAAAATGGCTAACGCAAACGCATTTAGAAATTGATTAAACGAAAACCCTACTGGATATGATGCCCGAGCATTTGGTAGAAAAGGGATCGATGCAGTAAAATCAGAAGCCAAAAAAAAGATAAGAGCTTTTGGTTCAAGCAATAAATCAGCATAAAGATTTATTAACTATAATAAAAAAAATAATGATTAATCATTATTTTTATATTATTTTTAAATTGTTATGACCTCAAATTCACTACCCACATAAACAGACACATGTGAATCTGTTGGGGTATACAACCCATGTGTTTCGGCTATTATTCCATATGAAATAAATGTATATGCCCTATTATAAGTGACAGACATTCTAAACTCAGAATCTAAATAATACTGTCCAATCATTGCATTAAAATGCTCATCAACAACCGCATCTGTATTTCTAATGTAATCTGCCTTGTTTCAAAAGATGGGATCTTGTAAACTTTTTGGTGTAAATCAAATTGTTTCTTCAATTTTTTGATTTGTATCTATTACTTGTTGTTTATTTGTGTGTGTGTAGTACGCTTCATCACTCAAATTAATTCCAACAAGTTTTGTTTGTTCAATATTTAAAACATTATTGTCTATCTTTATTGTTTCGAATTTCATACCATCAACATAATCACTATAGATCACATCTATTTGAGGTGACTCAACTTCTATTATTGTTCTCTCCACGCGTTCATCTTCGTTTATTGATGAAGCTGAAGAAGCATTTATTGCTATTGGCAATAGCGAAATCGGAATTATTAACATATATAAAAACTTCATACTATAACTCCATTAGCGTAATTGTTTTTGGTGTGTACAACTCTACTCGAGCATGTTGTCCTCAGATTTTTTCCATTTCCATACGAATTCACATTTCAAAAGTTCAACTTCCATCTTTTTCTTGATAATATGTATAAGTTAAATTAATGTCTACAATTAACTTTGATTTAGGTGTTCCAAACTCTAAATGAGAAAGTTCCACAGCATTAGATGATATCAATTCGTCTCACGATGTTATTTTTTTATTTATCAACTTATTTTTATAACTGTTAGGTGATATGTTATCAAATGCTTTGAAATCACCTAAATCTTCTCCAGATTTTTCAACAGATATATGTGATGGTCCATTAAAAATAATTGTATTAAAATCAGATGGATTTATATTTCCTAGATTTGATTTCACAGAATATGACCTCCAATCTCCCACGTTATTTTTTGCCTCAATATAATAAAGGGGTTCTTCAATTAATATTTCGTGCGGTTCTTGTGCAAAGTTTTCAATATTATCTACATTTATAACATCGTTTACAACCGTGGTCCCAACAGATGAAGTGTTCATAATTGCTAATAAACTTAATAATGTTTTCATAAATTATTATCTCCTTGAACAAGGCTTACACTTATTCAAAATTAATAATATACTTATTTTTGAAAATTAATAATGAAAGAGCTTACTAACTAAACATAAAAAAACAACTCAATATGAGTTGAATTTATACTACTTATTTTTAATAGCTTCAATACCTGGAAGAACTTTACCTTCCATATATTCTAGTGACGCTCCACCACCTGTTGAGATGTGTGTGAACTTGTCTGCAAATCCTAATTGGATTGCAGCAGCAGCAGAATCTCCACCACCAATTAATGTAAAGGCTCCGTCTAAGTTTGCAATTGCTTCACAAACTCCAACTGTTCCAACTTTAAAGTTTTCCATTTCAAATACACCCATTGGTCCATTTCAAACTACAGTTTTAGCACCTTTTAATTCGTTTTTAAATAGTTCAATTGATTTAGGACCAATATCTAATCCCATCATATCATCTGGAAGATCGACTCCTGAGAATGTAGCTTTTGAATCTTTGAAATCTGTATTGTTAGCTGAATCAACTGGTAAAATAATTTTTCCATTTGCTTTTGCTAAGTATTCTTTTGCTAATGCAACTTTGTCTTCTTCACATAGTGATTTACCAATGTTGTGTCCTTGTGCTTTAAAGAATGTATATGCCATTCCTCCACCAATTAAAATTTTGTCTGCTTTTTTTAATAGGTTATCAATTACACCAATTTTGTCTGAAACTTTTGCTCCACCAATAATTGCTATAAATGGTTTAGCTGGTTTATCGATTCCAGCTGCTAATGCTGATAATTCTTTTTCAACTAAGAATCCAACACAGCTTTCTTTTATGTTTGATGCAATACCAACATTTGAAGCATGTGCTCTATGTGCTGTACCGAATGCGTCGTTTACAAATACTTCACCTAATGAAGCTCAGTATTTACCTAATTCAGCATTGTTTTTTGATTCGCTTTTAACAACTTCACCATTTGCAACATCTTCAAAACGTGTGTTTTCAACAACTACGATTTCTCCTGCTTTTAATGATTTGATAGCTGTTTCTAATTCTGCTCCACGAGTTTGTGGAATAAATTTAATTTCTTTTTTTAATAATTCCCCTAAACGTTTAGCCACTGGTGCTAAAGATTTTTTAGCTTTATCAGCTTCTTCTTTAATTCTTGATAAGTGAGAGAAAAGAACAATTTTTGATCCTTTTTCAATTAAATGTTTAATTGTTGGGATTGCAGCTTTAATTCTATTGTCTTCTGTAATGACACCATCTTTAATTGGTACATTAAAGTCAACTCTAACTAGAACTACTTTTCCTTCTACTTTTACATCATGTAATGTTTTTTTCATGTTTAATAACTCCTTGTTTAATGTACTAATTATAACAACTACAAATAAAAAGTATTCAACTAACTCAATAAAATTTAACTTTTAAATAATAAAAACTACCGAGGTAGTTTTGTTTTTAAATACATTATAAATATTTATCAAGAAATTTCTTTGACTTGATTATTGTTATATAAAAGTATGTAATTATAAATATAGCCAATATTTATACATATAAATATTGCTCCATATCCTCTTGTAAAATCTTTATCTAACCAAGTGATTAAATTACTTAGATTAAACCCAATTGAATAATTATCATTATTGTTATATTTTATATATTCAATCATTGCAATAAAACATGAAACCAACATTACTATGCATATCATGTTGATGATTATTGGCAGCGCCATTTCAATTAATCTTATTTTGTATTTATACAGTTTATTTCTTTTGATATAAACATATGAAATAAGGGCAATGTTAATAATCATAATACTTATCAAAATTCATAAAAGTATGTTCGAAATTGAACCTGGGTTAAATGATGTTTTAGATGAAATAAAATCGTAATTATAAAAATCTCAAATATGATTTTTGAAAAATATACCTCCAAACAATAACGTTGTTAACAATATAATTAATAATGTATTAACAACATACATTGAAATCATGTATGGATCAAATCTATTATTTTTTTTACCTTTAATCAAAAACCTAATTTTTTTATCAATAATATATACTGATTGTTCGTCTTGCTCTATATCTTCACTTTTATATACGAGTTGATTAATTTCTATTTTATTTTCTGCTTGTAAGATTAAATAAACATTTCTATAAACCTTAAATTTATATCATCTTAAACTTTCACATACAATTATTGCTGTGAAAGTTAGCCAGTATATTCATATACATAGTTCTTCTAAGTCTCACAATCTAGGTAAAATAAATACGCGGTTGTACAATAGAATTTCAAAAATAATTAGAGTTAACAATATGAATATAACAGTTATAAAATATGTAAATTTTATTCATCACTTGTTTGTGATTTTTATTTTATCCTTATTTTTATTAATGTATTTAAGGTCAAAACACATGTCAATAATAAAATACGAAGTCATAAACGCAAGTAAAATAACCGAAAGTTTCAACACTACAATAAAACTCATAATTAATATTTCTCCAATGTTTTCATAAATTCGAATACTTGCATTGCCACTGGTTTTTTGTAGCCTACATTTGGAGTCATGTATAGGAACTTTCAATTTTCACCAACATTTCATTTATATGAATTGTTATTGTGTGCGTATTGTGTGATTCCGATATTATTCATTGCCTGATTTATCATTTTTTTGTCTTTCTCAGATTTCTGAAGTGCGTTGAATTTATAGACATTTTGAACAGCTTCAATCATTGCCAACATCCTTACACTATAGTGAACACCGTTTTGATTATCTCCGCCATATATCAAAAATGATTGGCCAGGTTCCCTAACTTCATCACCTGTTTCTATTGAGTTAAAATCTTCAGTCATAAAATAATCATCATAAGTTTTATCATATGCCCATCTTAAAAAACCATTTAAGTTTAGTTTTCTACCAAATAAAACATTTCATAAACTTTCGCTAATATCACTTGCCATATATGAACCTGGATAATCACCATAAGTAGAATAAAACATTGTGGATTTATTATTATTTTTTCTTTTTGTTATTGAATTCTCAAGTTTTTTTCATGTCGTGTTGTCAACGGCGCTATTTATTTCTCTTGTATGGAAAACAAATTGATCATATGAATTAATAAAATTATTATTCAAATAGTTTTCATTCCCAAGATCAATTGATGATCTTCATCCAACAAATGAATTCATACCAATTGGAGTAAAGTCTGAGTACTTATTTTTTCCATAGTCATTTACATCGTCGATTACTTCTTGAACTGCATCCATTGATTTTTCATTAAGTTCATCAGTGTTAAGTAAAATTCTAATTTTATTCCCATTTTCTAAAATGAATCTTTTTTCTTTATAACCATTGTGCATCATATCGATTAGACTCTTTAAAAGTGGAGTAATTATTTTTTTGATATACATATCAAAATCAGATTCTGGTTTACCACTGTTACTGTTTATTATTTTTGCGGTTCAATCAACTTGTGGACCCTTTCCATCAACACTATCTTTTGGAACAACTCAGCTAGAAAATTTACCATTTTCAAATAAACTGATATCAAGTGCCGGCAATCCAACCTCTGTTAAAATATCTAAATATTCTGCCATTGAATTAAATAAAAAATTAAACTCAATGTCATTTTCATATGAACTCATTATGCTTTCAAATGATTGTTCTGAAATAAGATTTTCAATCTCTGATATAGATAAGTCATTTTTAAAATTTGCAGTTCATTGAATTATTTGTTTGTGATAACCCGGGGCAAATGCAAAAGAAGCATTCGAATCTTTTAGTGGTTGCAAAAATTGTCTTAGATAATTTTTAGCCATATCATCTCTTACGTATGCTGCTCTATGTGCATCGTCAGGACCCCTGTCGATTGGGGTTTGATAAAATAGTGAACTATCATCATATCAATAACTAAGACTATCTGCAGGGAATGTTTGAGCTGTGAATCCAAATTTATCTGATTCCTTTTCATTTGGATCATTCATTATCAAATCCCTATCAGAAATCTTCACTTTAAATTCTCTATCAAAATTTAACTTTTTTTCATTAATTTCATATGAAACTTTTAGTTTCATTTTTTTTAATCCAGGATTAACCTTGTGCCCAACTTTCATTGAAATGTATATTGGTTGAACATCATATTTCATCTCATCTAGTTCTGTTATTCCAACGGCGTCTGGCACATACAAAGTTTGATCATATAGATGTTTTGAATTTGAATTTGCTGGTTTAGGTGTTTTTATGAATTTATTAAATTTTGCTCAACCTACAATATTTTTATCGTCTTTAAGACTATCGTTATTTGATAGTTTGAATTCATCACCTGATAAGGTAACTTTTAAATTTTTAATTTTGTTTGATATATCCTTATTCATCAAGACAAATTGCAAGTTAATCGTTTGACCTTTTCAAACAGATTTAACAAATGTATTACCGTCACATTTCAGTGCATTGCTTTTATTACCAAAAAATGATTTTCCATTGTTGGTGTCGACGTATGAGGAATAGTGAAATAATGATTCCCCTAAAAACCCAGCCAAATTTTCATCTTTTTCGAAGTTAGTGGTTTTGGTTGTGCTAGAGCAACCATCTTGAAATAAAAAGTCATCTTTTAGATCTTTTGGGATATTTGACCCAATGTTACCGACTCCATAATCAAGAAACCTTGCACACGATGTGATAAAAAACGAAAAGCAGAATACGCACAATATTGAAGCCAATATTAAAACACTTTTGAGGTTATTCATTGCTTATTTCTCCAATGTCTAAATGAAATCCTGGTCCGTCATTTATTGATTTTTGGTCCAAAGAAACCCTCATATCATCAATAAGTCAAATTTCTATTCATGCTGATATTATTTTTCCACCGCCTGTTGTACTTAGACTCGAAAGGTTATCATTGTCTTCTAACGGCATCAAAGAAGAATAACTCTGTTTAATTTTTAAATCAATGTTTGTTTTATTATCTATTTCAATGCCCAGTGCCCCCATTGACTTAATGAGTTTGCTTCTAAAAAATTCGACAAGGTATGGTTTTATTTCTCATACTAACGTGTTCGGATTAAATAAACTTTTTAATTCAAAATTAGAATAGTCAAAACCATTATTTATAAATCATTTTGAATTCACTTTTTCAAATTTGCTAATATAAAAATTAGTGTCAGTATCTAAATTGAAAAATCCTGCTCTTGTAGTTTTTGGCAAAAGATCAAATAATTCTTTTCTAAAAACTATAGAGTTATTTATATTGTTGTAGTCACTTTTTGAATAGTCACCATTTTGTTCAATGTATTTATCTTCCGTTTGACTAAATCACTTTTTATCAAAATAGTTAATGTCATTTTCAATACCATTGTTAGTTAGTTGTCTGTTCATTTCATTAATTAACGTATTTGATTTAAAGACTTCATTAATTGCTGATGTTAGTGAAGAAAATTTGTTTATTGAATCATAATTATCACTTATTCAAATTTTTTCTACCAATGAAAGCTTTGGCCTAAAGTCATAATTAAAAATGACCCTACCGCTATAAGAACTTTTTATGCTCGGAAGTATCTCTACACTAAACCACAATACTGTTTCTTCAGCATTGTTTGTGTCGTTGAACTTAAATTCAAAATTATTGTTTTTTTCATAATCACCATAATATATTTTGATTTCTAAATCATCAATATTTATAAAATTAAAATTATTAAATATTCCTTCTTGTACCATCGACAATATTGAGTTTCCATATCCATCATCATATGATTTCATTCTTGACATTTTCAAATCAATGCCATCAAATAATTTATCTTTATCAATAATGTAGTTTAAGTTGTATGAATTTTCATATTTGAAAACATTGTCAACAATTATTGCTGTACTTAAAGTGATACTAGGTACAATTGCTAATATGGCGTAAATCTTTTTCATATTTTTTCCCTGACATAAACAAAAATTTTCAAAAGACAATTTAATATCTTTTGAAAATATAACTATTAAAAATATTTTATATTTTTTTTTTTTTTTGTCAAATATCGCCTGGAAACTAAACATTTTTAATAAAATAAAAACAAATATTTCTATTTGTTTTTAAAATTACGGGTCTATATACGATAATAATCAACATACGCACCATTATAGTAACTCCTATTTTCTGCAATTTGTTTGCTTATATCTCCGTCTTTGTCTAAAAAGTACATAAATACAAATGCGCCATTTTTAATTAATTTTTTTAAAGACTTTTTATGAGTGTTGTTTTCCGGTATTCCAGTAACAACATATTTCATTTTTTTACTATTCAAAAAACTAATTTGATCGCTTTTGCTTCTTAGTACTCCGTTGTAATTAACCATTAATTTACTAGAATCTTTTGAATTATCAATTGTTTCTTCATTTAATGCTTCCATCAACAGTCTGTCGTTAAACAAAAATTCATCACTAAATTTATTTAATTCTTGATTTTTATCCGTAACTAAAATTGCATCGTTATGATCACCAAATCAAATGTTTATTCATTCCATTGTTAAAGCGGTGTACTTCTCAAATAATTTATAAGATTCAAAAACTTCTAATGTTGGAGGGTTTTCATCATTTACTTCCCCACTAAAATTTGTCATATTTTGTCACTTATTTCAATCATGCACTGCCACAAATTTTTTATCACTCGTTAACCTTATGTCTAATTCAAAGAATCTAAATCCCATGTTATACGAATTTTCTAATGCCTCAAGTGAGTTTGTATACTTTATGTCATCTATTTCTCCACCAGCATGAGCAATTTTTACAAAATCTTCAAGTTGTGGTGGGTCATCATCTTTACTTTTGCATGAAATAATTTGAATTGATGAAAATAGTATAAGAAATAGTATAAGAAATGAAATTGTTGTATTTTTAATTATCTTCATTTTTTTATATTACATTTTTTATTTAATATTTGTAATAATTTAAAAAATAAGATGAACAACAATAATGTAGGTGGTGATGTTACTGCCGCAGTTCAAAATGCAATAATAAAAAACCCACCAAATTATTTAATAAATTTGTGGGTTTAAGTGTTTGGGATCTATAAATTTTAATTCATAGTCCTTTAATATTTTTAAGACCTATATTAGGCCGTTGGCTTTTAAGATTTTTTCTAATTCGTTTAATCTTAATTCTGTCGCTAAAAGTTTTGAGTTAGTTTCTTTAAGTTCAATTTCAGTGACTTTGAGCATTTCTTCACACACTTTTGTAAAAATTGGCATTTTAATCTCCGTTAACAATTCCTTTTCAGCATCGTCTATGGATTTATTATATCTTTTTTTAACTTCGTTGTCTTGTTCGTTGTTTGAGATGCTTCTATCAACAAAGTACTCATTTACTTCTTTATGAACTTCTTCTAGATTACTTGTTTTTTCATCTAGTACTAGTTTATGTTTGTCATCGATGTGGGCTTCAATTTTTATTATGATTGTTTTTAATTTTTTCATTTTTATCTCCACTATCTACAACGTCACATGAAAAGTTTTTGTGCAAAAAAAATAAAAAACAGTGAAACTGATTTTATTTTGAACTTTAAACAAAATTTAAAAAGACCAACTTAATTGGTCTTTTTTGCTTATGAAATTATTTTGCTTCACCTTTTATACTTGTTTGATTTGTCTATTCTACTTGTTCTTATTTTTGCCACAGTTCAATATATGTCATCAATTTTAATACAAATAATAGTTGTGTTTTTGTTTTCAAAATAATCAACTTCTTGTTTGGTTGATTGTTTTTTTCAAATCAATGAAAGAACAAAGTATGTAACATGATCTACTAAATAATTAATTGGTTTGAATAACAATAATAAGAATGTAGTTGTAAACATTAAATCAGTTAGATAATGTGTTCTTGAAATAATTTGCATCACACCCATTACTCCCACATTAAATACAAAGATAGAAAATATTAATCATTTTCATCATGTAATAGTTTGTCCTCTTTTTTCGTTCATAAACAATAATAAGAATGTATAACCAATCATTGAAGCCGAACTCATATGTCCAGATGGAAAAGCTACATCATCTCAATGAGTATCTCCATATTCTCCACTAAACATCGCTTTTCAATATTCAGAATTGAATCCGTTAATTTCTCATCACTCTAAGTATTCTGCATTTGACGAATCATTAAAACTTGATATATCTCAATCACTTGGTAATTGTTCTAGTACGTTTTGAAAATCAACGTGTACAAAATACGGTCTACCTCAAAATGTTTTTAATGTTGGGTCTAATGATCCTTGAACAATACCAAATACAGCAACAGCTTTAATTCCATCGATTCAATAGTTTCTAGTTAGTAGGTCCTCTCTTTTTGAAAATCTTAATCTCATGTATAAAACTACACAAATCATCATTACAACTTCAATACCGATTTCTAAAGACATGACAACTATTACATGTACTCGTTCTAGTCCAAATCAATAGTCTCTACCAGCTCCTAATCCAACATCAAGGTCAGCCATACCTTTTGTCACAAACGCAAACAATATAACATAGGCCACAATAAATACAATATATATTGTAGAAATAATAATTGGACCTTTAGATTGTTGTTTTCCATATTTTTTATTTAATGTCTCCATTACTATTCCGGCAATTCCAAATATAAATGGAACAGTCATTGTGTAAGCTAGTTTATCTCAAAACATACTCAACCAACTTATAAACCCATTATCATTTAGATTACCAAGCGCTTTAGCAATTGGCAGATCTCATATACTTCCAACAACGAATAATATAATTGATGTAATCAACGCAATTATTCAAAGGATCTTAAATGTTTTATTACTTTTACAACTTGACGTTGTAAAGCTAGAGTACTTTTCTTTTTGTAAAGGTTGATTAATCATTGTCATCCCCCTTAGGTTAGTTTGTATTGTATATTAAAAAATTATAAAAAAAAGTCATTACCATTTTTAGTGGTTATGACTTTTTTAATTTATTATTTCATATCGTATTTATGTTGTTTTCTATCGTTTTCTTTTAATCAACGTTTTCTTAAACGAACATCAACAGGAGTTACCTCTACTCATTCATCTCATTCAATAAACTCAAGAGCCTCTTCTAAAGTGAATTTTCTAGCAGGTGTTAGCTTAGTTGATTCATCAGTTCCTGATGAACGTGTATTAGTCAATTTTTTACCAGTTGTTGGGTTAACGTTTAAGTCATTTGCACGTGAATGCAGACCAACTATCATCCCTTCATAAACTGGAGTTTGTGGTCCTAAGAATAAAGTTCCACGTTCTTCTAGATTAGATAGAGCATATGGTAAAGTTACACCATCTGTCATTGAAACTAAAACTCCATTTTTTCTTGCTGGAATTTTACCTTTGTATTCTTCATATGCTTTAAATGATTTAACCATTATTCCTTCACCACGAGTCTCATTAACAAATTCAGATTTGAATCCAATTAATCCACGTGTAGGAACTTCGAAAGTAATTTTGTCACGTACTCCATTTGAGTCCATGTCTAACATTAATCCTTTTCTTAAGTTCAAGTTATTAATTACTGTACCTTGGTATTCTGATGGTACATCTAAGATAACTCTTTCAACAGGTTCTAATTTATTACCTTTAGCGTCTTTTTGGAAAACTACCTCTGGTCTAGAAATTCCTAATTCAAAACCTTCACGTCTCATTGTTTCAATTAAAACTGATAAGTGAAGTTCTCCTCTACCATAAACTTTAAATCCATCAGCTGATGATTCACTAAGTGATCCAACACGTAGTCCAACGTTTACTTCAAGTTCTTTGTCTAGTCTTTCTTTAATGTTTCTTGTAGTTAGCATTTTTCCAACTTTACCAGCAAATGGTGAAGTGTTAACTAAAAAGTTCATTGACATTGTTGGTTCTTCAACAAGGATTGGTTGCATCTTAACAATTTTATCTGGTGCACAAATAACATCACCAATAGTTAAGTTATCAACTCCAGAAATAACAACGATTTCACCAGCTTGCGCTTCGGCTACAGCTACTCTACTCATACCTTGATATACGAATAATTTATTTAGTTTACCTCTTGTAACTGTTCCATCATTTTTAAGAACACTTACAGTTTGACCTTCTTTTAATGATCCTTGAAATAATCTTCCAATTCCAAGTCTTCCGATAAAAGAATCATATCCTAGTGATGATATTTGTAATGCAGTATCTTCTTTTGCTTTTGATTCTGGGTATGCCCCGACTTCTTTAATTATTTGTTCAAATAATGGTGATAAATCTTTTGATGGATTTTCCATTGAATCTTGAACAATACCTCTTTTAGCAATTCCAAACATTGTTGTAAATTCTAATTGTTCATTGTTTGCATCAAGTTCCATGAATAGTTCTAGAACTTCATCTACAACTTCCATAGCGCGTTGGTCTGGTTTGTCAATTTTATTAATTAATAAAATTGGTTTTAATCCAAGTTCTAATGCTTTTGAAAGCACAAATCTTGTTTGTGGCATTGGTCCTTCTGATGAGTCAACCAATAGGATAACTGTATCTACAGTTTTCATAATACGTTCTACTTCTGAAGAAAAGTCGGCATGGCCTGGTGTATCGACGATGTTGATTTTGAAATCCTTATATTCGATAGCACAGTTTTTAGAATAGATTGTAATTCCTCTTTCACGTTCTTGATCGTTTGAGTCCATTACTTGTTCTTTTACTTCTTGGTTATCTCTAAATATTCCTGATTGTTTTAAGAATGCGTCAACCAGTGTTGATTTACCAGCATCAACGTGGGCAATAACGGCAATATTAATAATTTTTTTCATGTTTGCTCCTAAGTCATTAATAATAATTGTATATTAGTTATTTAATAAATGTGTCTTAATATTGTCTATATTTTCAGATTCAGTTATTTCGTTTCACTTATCATTTTCATATTCTAATAGTTCATCTATTCTTTCATCTCCAATATTGAACTCATCTAAAATACTTTCTGCGAAGTATAAGAAGAAATATATTATTGTTCCAGTATCTCTTGCGAAATGTAAAATTTGATCAGTAGTATAGTCAATCAATTTTGAAAATGACTGAACTTCTAATAGTTCGCCATAAAGTGTAACTGTTCAATTTAAAATGTCGTACATCAGATCAATCAATTCACCTGCTGGTACATCTTGTTTTGGCATTTCTTTTTTATAATATGAAGACAATGTTTTAAATGTATCAGTTGGTAAAGTTTGATTTAAGACTAGTGTTTTAAAATAAGTTGAAGTTTGTAGATGAATAAATACCAAGTGTGAAGCTAAAATATCAAAAATTATTTCTTCATTATTAGATGTTAATTTTTCAAAGTAATTATCTAGTTCATCTAAAAAAACACGAAACACACCAGCAGTTGAAATTATTTTTGAAAATGTGTCTTCCAACTCTAATCTTTTTTCAAAGTTATCATTTTTCTTTTCTAAATATTTTTTATATACTTTTGTAAAATCCAATTCAAATTCTAATATTGAACTTGAATTACTTCAAACGTTAATGGCATCATATGTAAAACTTGTAAGTCATGATTGTCTTGATTCAGCTGAAGCGTGCAAGTATAACAATTCAGTTTTAATTATTTTAAAAATTCTTTTTTCTCAAAAGTCTTTATTTCTAACAAATTTTAAGTCCATATTACTCCTTGGCTAATCTTCGAAATACTCATCAAGTATTGCTTTGTGTATATTTATATTTTGCATTACAACGTGTGCATCAGGTTGTTTGTTTACATCAGGATGATATTGTTTTGCAAGCTTTCTATAAGCTTGTTTTAACTCAGTTGGATTTGAATCAGCATTTAATCCAAAGATCTTAAATGCTGATTCAATTGAATTGTTCATATAAAGTGTTTGAGTTTTTTCAACGAACTCATCTATGTCATCAAATGTTTGGTCCATGCCAATTGTTTGGACGAAAGTGTGTTCTGTTCCGTATTGCTCTTTATATCCAATCATAGACAATGTTAATTCAGTCGATTCTTTTAATATTCTTGAAAAATAAAATGAATCATTTAAACCTAAGTCTAGGAATTCATTTATTACAGTTTCATTAATTGATTCATTTGAATAAACGGTTGATTTTTTAATGATACTCTCATATCCATTAATTAACTCAGTAGTTATTATTTCTATATACCTTTGAATCATTCTCACATTAGTATCAAACTCTTCAAATTTACTTTCAACTATTTCATAGAATTTTTTTGCACAATGATATCCATATTTTTTTAATGCAATTAAAGTTAATTCAGAAAGCAAAGGACTATACATTTTGTATAGCTCTTCTTTAATGTTTAAAAAGTGACTAATACCTGGAACTGTAATAAATGATTCTTTGATATCCATTATTTTTATTAACTTACTAAATTGTTTGTTAATAAATTCACTTCTTTGAATTGAATATAATTCAATCAACATATTTTCATATGCTTCATTTATAACTTTGATTATTGCGTTGTCATATATTGTAATTTCAGAATCTGTTTTAGTTCATTCAATGAAGTACTCATCAATGTTAATTCTTTTATTATCTTGTGATTTAGTTTTGTTTCAAAATGCCATATTGCCCTACTTCAGTAATTTAGATGCTTCTTTATAATTTGGATAGTTTTTCTCAACAAGGTATCAAAAATCCTTTGAGTGATTTTTGTGTTGTGTGTGTGATAACTCATGAACTATAACATATTCTAAACACTCAATTGGATAATGTAATAAAGTTATGTTCAATATTATTTTATCAAGTTCTGGGTAGCATACACCTCACCTTGATTTCATATACTTAATTGATAGGTTTTTAATATTTAGTTCACTTCTTTTTGAGTGTTCAATTAATTTTTCATTAAACAAATCATAATAAAGTATCGCTAGTCTTTTGTACGTATGACTTATAAACTCATCTTGATTATCATACATCTTTACGACATTTTTATTTTTCAATGATTTAGTTATATTAGAAGTTATTATTTCAAAATCAACATATTCACCAAATATCTTAACTTTTAAGATGTTTCCATCAACTATGAAAGGATATCTAGACTTTTGGTTTTCTTGCATCAAAAGAATCTTTTTGATGTTCTTGTACAAAAGTTGTTCTATTTGTCAGTCTTGAGTGTATACGGGTGCAGAAACGATAATCCTTTGATTATCAATTCTAAGTCTAATACTCTTTTGATCTTTTACCTCTAAGAAGTATTCAACTAGATTTCCACCATAACTTAATTGCTTTTTTAATTTCATATTATTATTATAGTACTCATGACAAAATATATTGTTAGTTTATATAAAAGTAAAATTAGCAAATAAAAAACCTCATATTATTGAGGTTTTTTATTTAATAAATTTCTAATCTAAATCTTCACCATCAGAAGATATTACTTTTTTATATCAATGGAATGAATCTTTCTTATATCTTTTAAAATCACCATTGCCTTCATCATCTCTATCAATATATACAAAACCATATCTCTTTTTTATACCTTGGTGAGTAGAAACTAAATCAATTGCGCTTCAAGGGTTGTAACCTATTAAATCAATTCCTTCAGTTAATATTTGTGGGATCAATTTAATATGTTCACGTAAGAAGTTAATTCTGTATTCATCATGAATTTTCCCATCTTTTGTTAGTACATCTTCATGTCCTAGACCATTTTCGGTTAACAAAATAGGAAGTCCATACCTGTCATTTAATTCACGTGATGTTTGTAAAAACCCAGATGGGTCAACACCTCACCTAAATTTTGTTTGCTGCAACTTATCGTTTTTAAAGGCTTTAAATACATCAGGAATATCAAACGCAAGTTGTTGATCTGAACCCTTTAAAACAAGTTCTTTGACTTCTGGTTTTTCGACAGTCATTGAATTATAGTAGTTATAACCAATAAAGTCAGGTTTACCTTGAGCAATGATTTCCATATCACCATCTTTTATTGTAGGTGCAATGTTGTTGCTTTCAAATCATTGTCACACAGTTTGGTTGTATATTCCTTTTACTGATAAATCTAAATACAATCAATTCCTAATTGCAGATGTTCTATATGCAGCGTTAACATCTTTTGGATCACATGTCTTTGGGTATACAGTTGCAATGTTTGGGGCTGGACCAATTTTTCCACCTTTTTTCCCAAAGTTATCATGATACATTTTCATAACTTCTGCTTGGGCAATCATCATATGATGATTTTGTTGATACATATTTTTTAAATGTTTGTAACCATCAGTTACTTGCACAAGCCCTAAGACGTGTCCGAACATTATCATCATATTTTGTTCATTAATCGTCAATCAATATTTAACTTTCCCATCAAATCTTTCAAACAACGCTTTTGAGTATTTAACAAATAATGGTATCGCTAAATCCCTTTCATCTCATCCACCTGCATTATGAATTTCCAGTGGTAGGTCAAAATGTCAAATTGTAACTATTGGTTCAATTTTGTATTTTATTAATTCATCAATTAAATTTTCATAAAATTTCATACCTTTTTCATTAATGTTCCCTGTTAAGTCAGGCATGATTCTTGGTCATGAAATTGAAAATCTATATGACTTAAACCCCATTTCGGCCATTAACTTAACATCTTCTTTTCAATGATTATAATGATCTGAAGTTGTTGCAAAATTTGAAACTCCTGGTTTTTGAGGAATTAGGTCTTGGATTGATTTTCCTTTTCCATCCGCATCAGTTGCACCTTCAACTTGGTATGCACTTGTTGATGCACCTCATAAAAAGTCTTTTGGTATTTTTTTCATATTATTCTCCTATTTATTTTTTGTAGTTTTTTGTTTTGGTAGAGTTGAATTTAGTGAGTCTAAAAATCCATATCCGATTTCAATAGAATAAACCCCATTATAGAATGTATTTTTTACAACCTCACCATATTCGCTCAAGTTGTATTTTGCAGAAACCATTTCAAATGTTTTTTCAAAATTATCTAAATTACTTTTTTTAACATCTGTAAAGTGGTTTTTGAACTCCTCGATTTCAGTGTTTGTATTTTTAATTAATTCACTTATTAAGTCTTTTTTTGTATTTAAATTGTATTCTTGATACTTTACTTTTTTAGTTGTGAATTTTTCCAATAACTTATTGTATTTCTCAGAACCTTTTTCTAGTTTTAATAACTTTTCTTTAATTGAAATCAAACTCTCATACATTTTGAATTTATTTGAATTTTCTTTTTCTTCAATCATTTTATTTTTATAATCTAGCTTTGTAATTGTTTGTAAATATTTTTCATACTTTTTGTAATCATCTTTTAGTGAATTAACATTCTTTAAAAGTTCGTTGAATTCTTTTTCAATTTCTGATTCTATTATTTTTTTATCATCACTAGTTGAGTTTTTGATTGACAAAGTAACAGTTTTTTTAACAGCTTGTTTTGAAAGTTTATATTCATTTTTTCTTTCTTTAAAGAAAAATAATGTTAACCCAAATGCAGCTATCACAGCAGATAATCAAGAGATCAGCATGATTCATCATTTATCTCCATATGCAACCATACCAAATGGACCACCACCAGGCATAGATGTTGGATGTAGATTTAAGTTACCAGCAACCAGTCCACCAACAAACGCACCCGCAAGACCAAATACAAATGGTCTAAATCTTGGTAAGTTAATTCCATAAATTATAGGTTCTGTTACTCCAAATAATCCACCAACAATTGAAGCGTATGCTGATTTTTTTAAATTATGATTTCTTGTTACAATAGCCACCGCAATTACTGCACCAACTTGTGCATAGTTACCAATTGACATTCCGGCAAATAATTTAGCGTCTTCTCAATTACCCATTAATATTGGTAAATATATTGGAACAGCTACAGAAACGTGCATTCCTGTTAATACAAGTAATGGTCATGAAACTGCAAATATTGCTGTTCCAATTCCGAATGGTATTTGACCAAGCTTCAACACTATTCATGCAAGTCCTGATTCAAATAGACCAAGTAATGGTCCGAATATAAATCAAACTGAGAATATTGTTATTAAAATAACTAACATCGCTCTAAATATAATATCCACAGATGAAGGCATTCAAGTTTTAATTCACTTATCTGCAAATAATATAACAATTCCAGCCGCGATATATGGAAGAACTGTTCCTTCCATTCCACCAATAAGTATTGGTGTATCTCCGATTGCAAACAAGAATCAACCTTGTTTCATTCCGGCACCGAAACTAACAAATTCTCCAAAATTTGCTGAACCGATATCGGCTGTTATATCTTTGGCGCCAGTCGGGAAGAACGCTCTTGATAAGAAAATTAAACCGACAGCTATGGCAAATAATGTATTACCCTTAAACATCTTTACCAAGTTATACATAAAGAATATACCAATTGAATTTATAAATATTTTACTTAGTAAGAAAAATATACCAGAGATCATATCTGCTTTATATATTTGTTCAATTCCACCAATTGGAGTTACAGCACCTGTTTGTTGCAATATTGTATATATTGCACTGAACATACCACCTGCAAGTAATAAACCAAGCGCTGGTCCAACAACACCAGTGATTGTTGGTAGAATTCTTTTCTTGAATGGAATTCTTTCTTTTTTTGTTTCTACATTTTTGTTTGCTCAATGATTTTCTCTTTTCTTGAATTCATCCATCACCTTGCTAACTTCACCACCAATTATTATTTGTAATTGTTCACCTGAATATTGAACTCCTTTTACGATTCCAATCTTCTTTAATTCTTCGACATTTACTTTTGTTTGATCTTTGATGTTTGCTCTGAATCTTGTCATACAATTAAATACATTACTGTAATTTTGTTGTCCACCTAGATTTGCAAATATTTCCTCAGCAACTAAATGATACTTACCTTTGAATGAATCTATTTTTAATACGTCATCATCTAATTTTTCAACACTAACCTTTTCTTGTAGTTCTATTGAAATTTCGGCAACTAATTCCCCTTGTTTTGCGTTTGATTTTAAAATTTTCACTTTAGAAGAATACCCTTGAGGTATCTCAAATACAATTGGTGTTTCAGTTGATAAATTACTATCCTTTATATTTTTCAGATTAACAAAAACTATTTCAGAATCTAAATTAACCTTTTGGTTTACTTTTACTTTCAAATCAAAAGGCTCACCATTTAATTTAACCGTATCAATACCAATGTGCATTAATGCTTTTTGATCATTCACACCAAAATATATTGCATGTTTTGTATCAAAAATCAAATCAATGTTTGCACTTTCAAATGGTGACTTGAAATTTTCTCTACTTGGTTTGAAGACAATTCCGTCACCTAACATTTTTTGTGAAAACATCTCATCACTACATTCAGTTATATTTTTAATTTCACCATCAGCTGGTGCATATATCTTAATAACATTTAACATTTTACTATCTCCTTTAACTTAGTATCTCAACTATAGTCGAAAGGTGTTGTCTTTTGGACAAAAAAATAACTACTTAAAAAAATGTTAAGTAGTTATCAAATATAGAAATCATTAATACTTCAAGCAACATATTTCTGAAAAAATAACCATCATATATTTCCCCATGTGAAAAGATAAATTTATTTTCAACATAATTTATTTTATGTTCTTGACCCTCGGTTGTAATTGCGAAAAGTCTATCTTGGCCTATTTCTTTATTTGCCATAAACAAGAAATCATACAAAGAACTATTTCCTGATCCAGAAAAAATGAACATTACTGGTCTCATACTAAATCAACTTAATTCATTTATTTTAGTTACGTTTCCAATTGTATTCATAAAGTTTTGCTGCTCATTGAAAATTTGACAGTTAACACCCTTTGCTTTTAGATACTCACAAATAAATGATGTCGACTTTTCCATTTGTCTACTTGGAACAAGTATTAATTGTTTTGTTATCGTTATCTGTTTGCACAATTTCTCAAAGTACTCTTTATTCTCATAAAATGTTTTTTCAAGTTCACTGTAATGATACGTTCATTTGTTAAACTCCTTGCCGATAGACATTCCGCTAATGCTATCAACCTCAGATTTATATTTACCATATTCTATTGTAGATCTTTCTTTAAATTGTCTATATCCAGAAAACCCAAGTTTTTGACAAAAGATTGTTATAACCGGTTCACTCACGTTACATAAAGAGGCCAATTCTTTTTGTGTAAGAAAATTACCAATTTTAAGTTGATCCAAAAAAATTATCGCAATATGATTATTTGTATCTTTTTTTTGAGTATATTTTAGGTTGTATAAAAGCGCAACTACTGATTCCATTAATCTCCAACAAGTATATATATGAATAACTATTTAATAGTTCTTATTATATATTCATTTGCATTATGTGTGCTTTATTTTAAACGATATATTTTTCGCATTCCATATTGATATAATTAATTTAATGAGGCTCATATGATTCAAGCATTTATAATTTTAGGAGCAATATTTTTCTGTGTACCATTTCTTGTTTGAATAGTTGTTCGTTTTTTAGACAGACAAAGAAGTAGACCAATATATTACAAAAAAAAGAATCATTGCCTATACTTTCTTAGGTTCATTTTTATTAATGATTCTATTCTTTACCCTATCTATTGTTCTTTCAATATAAAAAAATGGATTTTAAAAATCCATTTTTAATTAAATCTAAATCTTGATCATGCACCAACGAAGTTCATTAAGAACAATTCACCTGGTTGTATTTTTCCAATAGTGTTGTATTGTTTCTTTGTATCAGCATAACCATCAACTAAAATGATGTGTAGTTCACCTTTGTAACTGGCTCCATTGTTGTTAACAATAACAACATCACCTTTGTTGTAAGTTTTCTTACTATCACGAGGTTTGATATCGGCACTAGACCATATTACACGTGACATAGTTGAACGAATAAAGAATTCAGTAATATCTCCACGTCTAAAGTGTTCTTTATAATTTGCAATTTCTTGTTCTGGCTTTGTAATTGACTTATCTCATACAAGACCAAAAGTTATTTCTTCTCTATCAACTTCAGATACTTTTTTTAATTCTTCTTCAGTTGCAAATGCATTTCCAAATAATACATTGTTTATTGTATTGCTGTAGAATAAAACTCTGTGAATATAATTCTCTAAAAGTTGATTGATTTTCAAAGTGTCTCAACACAATTTTTTCTTTTTCTAAAGTTGATAGCATGTTTGATTTATTACCTTTAATATTGGCCATAAAAAAATTCTCCTTGTATACATTTAATGATATGTTTTTTTATCATTTTGTATACTTAGAGAATTATATTCACAGAGTTTTATTCTGCATTTTTTAAATGTTCATATCCATTTTTTCGAATAACGATCATCCACCAATAAGTGATGGAATAGTTAAAATTATTAATACCAAATATTTTCATAAATATGAATAGTCATTGTTAATTAATATCGTTTTATAGTCCCACAAAGAAGATGGTGTCAAATAGCGCAGGAAGCTAGCAGATATACTGGATACTTCTGACAAAAATCCAAATAATGCAAAAATTAAATTTATTGAAATAAATACAATTGAGGCAATGGAAATCATTCTGATAAGTGAAAAAATCAATACACCAATCGAGGCAATAAACAGCCCATATAAATACATGCCTAGATCTAATTTAAATAACACAAAAAACATATTTGCATCAAAATCTTTATATGAAATCGTGATTAAAAATTGAATAATCATCATTGGAAAAACAACTAAAAATAATGAAACAAACAGATTAATTATTTTAGAAATATAAATTTCGCTTCTTGTTATTGGAAGTGTTAAATAGTTTACGATTAATCCCCTGTTTATTTCGACATGTAACGTAACAAACAACATCACAAATACGTATATAGTTAGCCCTATTATTCCAGTAATGCCATATAGTTTAGAGGTATCAGTCATAATATATATTGCACCCGATACGGATCCGCTGCCATTTTCATTTGATCATTTAAAATCATAAAAATATCTAGTTAGCGCCATTGCCAAAATTACACCAATTAGCAAAATTACAATTGTCGTCAACGTAATAACAAATGTATTTTTAAAATTTTCTTTAAATAATTTAAAAATTTTCATATTAATAATTCTCTCTATTTTCATAAATATTTTCAATTAAGTCATTTAGGTTTTGATATTTATTTTTGACATATTCCATATCTTCATAATAGAAAATTTTGCCTTCTTTTATTACAATTAATTTTTCACAAAAATCTTTCACATCCGATATGTTGTGTGAACACATGATAATAGATGAGCCTTCATTTTTGAGTTCAATTATAATTTTGTTAAATTTATTTTGAATCAAAGGATCCAAACCATTTGTAGGCTCATCGAGTATCAATATTTTTGGTTTAGTCATTAAAGCAGCAATTATTGAAACTTTTTGCTTATTACCTTTTGACATTTTTGATATCTTTTTATTCACATCTAAACTGAAGTAATTTATTAAGTAGCTTAAATATTCATTTTCAATATTATTCTTAAATGTTCTGATAAATCTGAAATAACTTTTTGCAGTTTTGCCGCTAAACAACTTGTCATCTCCAGAAATATATCCAACATTTTGCATCACTTCACTGTGGTCTTTCTTGCTGTCTAACCCATCTATTTTAATGCTTCCAACATCCGGAGTTATAAATCCCATAATTTGCTTAATTAGTGTGGATTTGCCCGCCCCATTTGCACCTATGATACCAATAATTTTGTTTTTCTCAATTAATAAATTAATATCATAATTACCATAATTCTTTGTAATATTTGAGATCTCAATTATATTTTTGTTCATTTATTTTTCTTGTTTAAATGAAATTGAGATAGGAGTTGTAGCTGATGTTACTGTTGTAACCGATCCTTGCGATGCAGCCCTTACCTCCGAAACTAACACAATATCAGCAAAACCATCATCACGTTTAGTTAGTGTTAATTCAGTGTTTATAGATGCTTGTTGGTGACCTCATCCATTATCTGCTCTATGTTGATAATAACCATTAAAAACTATTTTTTTATCATGATTTTCGTCTTTTGCATTAAGTTCCATACTTGGCTTAGTTAGTGGGTTTTTATTTGTTTCATATCTAAAAGTACCATTTGCAGTAACATATTTTGCATTTGCAACAATATAATCATAAGTGAATAGTGGCTCCATAATTTCTAAAGCGTAGTCTTGTGTTGAGCCCAATTTAAATGTTTTTGAATCCGAATGCTCTCCAGCACTTCCTCCAGAACTCACAGAAACTCCACCTAAATTTTTGGATTCAAAGTTAATGTTTGCAAATTCAATTGAATCTAATTCTGAATTGGATTGTAAAATTTCAGCCGTGCTTATTGATGGCTGAATTGATGACGTTGTTAAAAATAATGTAGTTAATAATAATTTCATAATATACCTCCATTCGTACACCATTATTATAGCATTTAATATTTTTTTAATATTAATACCTACGTTGATATAATTAATTTAATGAGGTTCATATGATTCAAGCATTTATAATTTTAGGAGCAATATTTTTCTGTGTACCATTTCTTGTTTGAATGGTTGTTCGTTTTTTAGACAGACAAAGAAGTAGACCGATATATTACAAAAAAAGAATCATTGCCTATACTTTCTTAGGATCATTTCTATTGATGGTTTTATTCTTTACTCTATCAGTTGTTCTTTCAATATAAAAAAATGGATTTTAAAAATCCATTTTTTAATTAAATCTAAATCTTGATCATGCACCAACGAAGTTCATTAAGAATAATTCACCTGGTTGTATTTTTCCAATAGTGTTGTATTGGTTATTTGTATCAGCATAACCATCAACTAAAATGATGTGTAATTCACCTTTATAACTGGCACCGTTGTTGTTAACAATAACAACATCACCTTTGTTGTAAGTTTTTTTACTATCACGAGGTTTGATATCGGCACTAGACCATATTACACGTGACATAGTTGAACGAATAAAGAATTCAGTAATATCTCCACGTCTAAAGTGTTCTTTATAATTTGCAATTTCTTGTTCTGGTTTTGTAATTGACTTATCTCATACAAGACCAAAAGTTATTTCTTCTCTATCAACTTCAGACACTTTTTTTAATTCTTCTTCAGTTGCAAATGCATTCCCAAATAATACATTGTTTATTGTATTACTGTAGAACAAAACTTTTGCTTGACTGTCAACTGGAAGATCTCTACAAAATTCTAAAGTAACCAATTCTTTTTGAACAGCTGCTGGACCTTGGTTACCATTGTGTGAACCAATGAATGCAAGTGTTGATAAGTTTTTGTCTGTATATCTTTTTGTTGATTCTACAAAGAATTCTCAGTTGATTGCAGTATTTTTTTGTGGATAAAAATTATGTCCACCTTGTAGTCTTGTAAGTACCGGTTTGTAATCTAAAACATTATCCACTAACGAATCGTTACCAGACATGTTTAATTGAATATCTAGGTCATAGTCATTATGTGTAAGCGCAGCTAAATCACTTGCTAATGCAGGTGAATCGAAACGAACACTATCAATTCCCATTTCTTTTAATTTTCTAAAGTCATTCATTGGAACATCCAACATTTCAAGTGATGGTAAATGTACATCAGCCAATACATAGTATCCTAATGATTTTGCATATTTAATTGCATCAATAACTTTATCTAAATCTTCTTTTGAGTTTTTCATTAAGTGAATGAAACTAACAAATACAATTTCGTAATTATATTTTTTAGCTAATTCTAAATATTTTTTTGTTTCTTCTAACTTTGCTTTTTCTGGATATATGCTTATTCCAATTTTTTTCTTTTCCATACAATAAATTCCTTATGTTTATATTTTACTATTTTATCTGACAAGTTAATACCCAAATCATAATTGACTAGATAATGCATTGTTTGGTCAGTTAAAAAAACGCCTGCTGGTGCAGACGTTTTTACATTACTAAATTAATAATTTGAGATATTTATCAAATTGTATTATTCAGCTACTCTTCTTGTAAAGAAAGAACTAAATATTGCAGAATTAATAATTCCGTGTTCTGTACCTTGTTCGGTTGGTTCTACAAGAATTTTTACAGCATATTTTTCATTTGCATTCATGTTGTCAAACACTTCTTGTGATAATATTTCACCTGTGTCTACAAGATAAACACTTGTAACTTGGATCTCACGCATAGCAAATCAAAGTGCAGTTTCGGCATTATCTTCATCAAACATGGCATGACCAATCAATTCTCTCATAAAAGATACCCCTACTATATAATTGTCACCACCGAATGATCCACCAACTGGTGCAATTGCTCTACCATCATATTGTTCTAGATCTCCGTATTTATAGTTTATTGTGTAAAAGAATGTCGTTGATCCAAAGACACCATTTTCATTACCTTCTTCTGTTGAAGATAAATCAAAAGTTAATCTAACTTGACCAGCACCACGCGCACCATTTACATCATGGTATTTAGGTACTTTATTTCCATCAACAAGTCTTAAGTTTGTAACTTCAAAGTATTGGCCTTTAATTTCAAGTTGTTGTTCTTTAAAAAATTCGATTACACTTCTAGGTATTTCGCTATTCACTAATGACTCTGGTGATACAACGCCGTATCTTGAGTCAATTTCTAAACTTGAGAATGCATAATCTTTTAAATCAATTCCATTTTCAATATTATAGTTTGATGTTGTTTTATTGATATTTGATTCATTTCCTAAAATAATAGGTGTAGAAATTCCGGTTACAATTAACCCAGTAATCCCCAATAGACTTAGTAATTTTTTCATTTATTTTTCCTTTTTCTGCACTTCCTACCCACCCACCAAGATGTGGACTATGAGCCATCAAGTTCGTTATTAAATTCAGGTAAACTTATCAATGAAAAAACTTCTCAGTTTTTGTTTGAGCCTTTTATTTCATAATTAAAGTTAATTTTAATTTCTAATAACAGATTTTTCATAGTTTTCAAAAATTAGTACATGTTACTCCATATAAATATTATATACCAATAATTTGCATATGATAATTTATTATTGTTTTAAAAAATTAACGATAATTATTTGTATAAACTATTTACGTTAATGAAAACAAAAATGGACCAATGGTCCATTATTTATTATTCAGTTTCTGGTGCACTAGGTGCTTCACTGTTTTGTGCGCTTTGACCGAAGTCAGCAGCAAACATTTTATTTTTTGATTTATTTTTTTCTGCTTTAATTGCTCAAGCATCATGTTTTGCAGCAGCTTTCGCATCACGTTTTGTACGTAGGTCTTCTGCTTTTTGTGCATACACTGTTTGTTTTGCTAAAGCTTTTGTCATCTCTTCTTCTTTACGTTTTTCTAAAACCTCTGGTTTCATACGCTTAGCTCAGAATTCTGCATTAACTTCAACATTATCTACAACTGTTTCACCTTTTGTAATTAACGCTTCATATTTATATTGTGTATCAATTTCAAATTTATGATTTGGATCAACATAATAAAGCATTTCTTGTTTGTATAGTTCTGGGTTATTAGTTCTTAATTTTTTGAAGTATAGTAAGTTATCTAATAATATGAACGGTAAGTACATCATTATATCAATTGCAAATATTATAAATATTGGAATCAACGCTTTTATATCAAGTGTAATTAATACAGATGATAAGAAGAATGGTGCTGTTCACGGTGCTGTTAGATATGGTAATTTAACAACTCCTCATGTCATAAACAGATAGGCAATAATAACATTGACCACCGGTGCAAACATGAATGGAACTATATAGACAGGATTTAATATCAGTGGGTAACCAAAGATTACCGGTTCACTTATATTAAACACTCCAGGAGGAGTTGAATATTTAGCTAACTCTTTTAACTCTTGTCTTTTTGAAAACATTAGAGTCATTACTAATAATGGTAGTGTTGCTCCAGCTCCACCAATGAATGCAAATCCATCGAAGAATGCTCTAGCAAAAATTCCCATTTCTCCAGTTTGGAACGCAAGGTCATAACTGTTTAAACTTGTTACTAATGCTGAGTTAATTCCAAATACCATCAAGAAGATTGGATCGAATACCCCAGCAATAACGTTTGTTCCATGTATTCCAAAGAATCAGAAGAATGAAACAACCATTACGAATAAGATGGCAACTCAGATACCTGAGTCTCCAGTTACCAATCCTAAGAATCAAGATGAGATAAATGAGAATATAGCAGCTGCCATACCAAATGAACCTGATCCTAAGTTTACAACTTGGTAGTTAATAGATAGAATAAATGCTCCACTTTCATCATCAAGAATTGCAGTTAATTTTGTGAAATCATCAAATCCAACGATTTGACCTTTTCCTGTACCCAATGCTTGTCCGAGCCCTGAAACAACACCATCTAATGAATAACTTGATGTCATAATAGCTGAACCAATAGTTGATAATTCTGAGTTTGATTTCCCATCTAAGAATTGAATTAAACCATCAAAAGTTTTTATATCTTTTAATTGTGTAATTAATTCATTACCAAATCAAATTCCAGCTGGAATATCTCCATCTTTTGCATTGGTGTTGATTCCGTCTAAAATATTTGAAAGATATAAATCTCCACCTTTATCTAATGATAAGGTTCAAGATGCTCCACCTTGTACGTATAAGTCACCAGTTACAATGGCTGGCGCAAACACCAATACATTTATTCCTGCGACAATTAATAATGTAATTGCTACGGGCAAGAATACTGCAAATGATTTTCCTACAGCTGGTGGTACACCATCTGGAAGTTTAACGTTAAGAGCTCTTACCTGTGTCAATTTAATAAATATCTCTGCACATAACAGTCCAAAGATAATTGCAGAGATAAGTCCTTTTGCATCCATAAAGAATGCCACTTCTCCCATAGTAGATAAACCAAATCCAGCCATTGAAGTTAAACCTGTAATGATTGGGTTATTATGGTTTCTACTAATTGCTATAAAGTATCCCAATAAGAATGCTGCATATAATGACATCATTCCAACTGTGATTGTATTTATGTGACCAATTGCTAGTCCCATAATTGTTGAAGTTTGACTTCAACCTATTCCTGCATCAAACTTAGCTAAAGTTGCTGCGTCACCAGCTAAGATATTTGTAATATCTGCAGGAAATGCATCTGGGTTTGCAGCTCAAGCTAACATCCCCAATAACGAAACATATCCAGATCCAGCTCCACCAAAAACAATTGCATTAATAAGTACTGATAATGATCCCGCAATAATTAATGGAATCATTGTACCGAACGCATCACGGATAGCACCCATGTGTCTTTGATTTCCTAGTTTACCCATGAATGGAATAATTTTATCATTCATGATTCTCTTAGATTTTTGTCCAAAAGATTCTGGATTGTCTTGTCTTAAATTATCTGTGTTTAATTTATCAGACATGTATTTTCCTCTCTATTTTTTTGTTGTTAAATTTTGTTATTACATTCCTAAAATTTTGTGTGCAAGTTCAACAGCTTTATCACCTTTACCAAGTGCATAAATTTGTGAAGGTATTACTTCAACTGGTATTTTAGTCACGCTTCTGAATTCATTTAAAACATATGAAACTTGAGGACCAATTAAGCAAATATCTCATTGATCAAGTTGCGGTTTCCCCATTGCAGTGCTCATTGCTTCTATTTCATAATCTAACCCGTTTTTACGGCAGTGGTCTTGCATTTTTTTAACCAACATACTTGTTGACATCCCTGCAGAACACACTAATAGAATTCTTAATTTTTTCATTTGTACAATTTCCTTTTGTGAATTAGCATAAGAAAGATATTACCGTCTTATAAGTAGACTTTACTAAAAATATCGCCCCATTACAATATATAATGATATTAATTAAGAGGATTTAAACATGCACCCAATTATTTATTTCTCATTTATCCCTATTTGTATATTTTTACTTTTTATTCTTGTTTCAATGCTTATCGAAAATAAATGAAGATATCGTATTCCATATAAAAATATAATCCTAATTACTTTGGGAATGATCTCAGGTATTTGTGGGATTATATTTACAATTCTGGGGTTTGTACTTTAATATAACTCTTCTGCAAACTTCAAGAATCGTTCAATTTTCTTATTAGTTGCTTCATGTTTTTCTTGCGGGATTATCCCTAGTTCCATTTCTATTTTCATCATTTGAACTTGAAATGAAATCTTTTGTCTTTTTGCATAAACATTTTTAATGTGTCTTTCTAGATAACCGGCAACTGACGCCATACCTGTTGTTAAGTTAAAAAACTTGATGTGAGTTACAGTGTTTGAGTTGTTTGTACTAAATTTAAGTGACCTAATAAATTGTTGATCATTTGCATATCAAATGATTGCAATTTCTTTATTTGGAATTAATGTAGAGACTTTAGAAATAAGTTTATTTGATTTACCACTTGTACGATAATATCCACCATTTGTTAGGTCTTCTGCTTTTAGACTTGCGTGCATACTGCTTGCAGCTTCGCTTAAAAACAATTGAAACACTTCTTGAATTGGTCTTTTTAATTTTTTATTGACTATTAATTTATTTGCACGAGCTCGCTCTTCAGTAACTGATCCATAAATTCTTTTATCAAATTGTTCTTTTAAATTATCAAATTCTAAATCTAATTTATTAATTTCTTCTAGATTAGTAATTGTAGACTTGTATGTATCTTTTGCCATAATGTCCTCGTTTGTTTTTAAAATTTTAACATATAATTTTTCAATAAAAAAAATCACTTTTGGGTGATTATTTTGTTATTTTTTTGTAAACATCTACAAACTCTTTTGCCAATAGCATTATTGTTTGTGTGCTTAATAATTGATCTTCAGCATGCATGAACAGTACTGGGATTTGGAATTTTTCTCCACCAGCTTCAGCTGATACAATATCCATGTGTGCGTGACTTGCTTGATTCATATGTGAATCAGCTTCTGCTAGTGCAGCTTCTGCTTCTTTAAATTTTCCCTCTTTAGCGTGGAATATTGCTTGCATTGCAGAACCTTTTGCATCTCCAGAAAATGCTATTATTTGGAATGATACTTCTTCAAAGTTAATTTTACTCATTTGTTTAGACCTTTCATAATCGTGTCTATATTATACCACTAATCGTCAACTCTTAGTACTGCAATGAACGCTTCTTGTGGGACCTCGACGGAACCAATTTGCTTCATTCTTTTTTTACCCTTTTTTTGTTTCTCTAAAAGTTTTTTCTTACGTGTAACATCACCACCATATAGATAACCTGTTACATCTTTTCTCATTGCTTTTATAGTTTCGCGAGCAATAATTTTTGAACCGATGGCTGCTTGAATGGGTATTTCAAAGTTTTGTCTTGGTAATATTTCTTTTAATTTTTTAACTAATATACTTCCACGACCTTGTGCAAAGTCACGATGAACAATGGTTGATAGCGCATCTACTAAATCTCCGTTCAATAAGATATCCATTTTAACTAACTTAGAAACCCTATTCCCAATGAAGTCATAATCAAATGATGCATAACCTTTTGAAATTGATTTTAGTTTGTTAAAGAAATCAAAAACAATTTCATTTAATGGCATTTCATAAATAAGTGTTCTACGAGTGTCATCAATTACTTCCATATCAATGTAGATCCCACGTTTTTCTTGACACAATTGCATCAAGTCACCAACCGACGCTTCTGGAGTCATTATTGTAGCTTTTACATATGGTTCTTCAATTGTTTTAATTGTTGAAGGATCAGGTAATTGTGCTGGGTTATCTAATTCTAAAACAACCCCATTTGTTTTTGTGATTTTATAAATAACTGAAGGCGCTGTTGCGATTAGGTCTAAGTTGTATTCTCTTTCTAATCTTTCTTGGATTACATCCATATGTAACATTCCTAAGAAACCACATCTAAAACCAGAACCAAGTGATTGTGAAGTTTCTGGTTCATATACAATAGCTGCATCTGACAATGAAATTTTTTCAAGCGCTTCTTTTAGATCTTTATATCTCGCTGTATCAATTGGATAAACTCCACAATATACCATTGGATTTAGCTTCTTATATCCTTGTAGTGGCTCTAAAGTTGGGTTATCAACTAAAGTTACAGTATCACCAACATGAACATCTCTCACGGTCTTGATTGATGCAGCAATTCACCCTACTTCTCCTGCTTCTAAAGAATCTTTTTTAATTTCATATGGTGTTTTAACTCCGAGTTCAACAACATCATATTCAGCTTCAGATTGGACAAAACGAATTTTGTCTCCAACTTTTACACGTCCAGAAAATAACCTAACTGAGACCATTACTCCACGATATTTGTCATAGTACGAATCAAAGACTAATGCTTTTAATGGATCACTATCATTTGCTTCCGCAGGTGGTGGCACTTTAGAAACTATTGCTTCTAAAACGTCTTCAACATTTAATCCAGTTTTTGCAGAGATCATTGGTGCATCACTACAATCAATTCCAATAATGTCTTCAATTTCTTTTTTTACACGATCAGGGTCTGCTGCTGGTAAATCAACTTTATTGATAATTGGTATTATTTCTAAATTGTTTTCTAAAGCTAAATAAACATTTGCTAGAGTTTGAGCTTCGATACCTTGTGAAGCGTCAACAACTAAAAGTGCACCTTCACATGCAGCCAACGATCTTGACACTTCATATGTAAAATCAACATGTCCTGGTGTGTCAATTAAGTGAAACACATATTCTTGTCCATCTTTTTTTGATGTGTATTTTAATTGAACAGAGTTCAGTTTAATAGTGATTCCACGTTCTCTTTCAATATCCATTGTGTCAAGCAATTGTTGTTGCATTTCTCGTTTATCAACTGCACCTGTTAATTCTAAAATTCGATCTGCAAGTGTAGACTTACCATGATCGATATGGGCAATAATTGAAAAGTTTCTAATTCGTGATTTTTCCATATAGTTATCTTACTTTAATGTCTTTGATTAAAGTAAAAAAATAATGAAGACTGACATCTCCATTATTTTTAAATACTAAATTACTTTGATAAACTTGTTTGATTCTAAAAAGCTAACCATTTTTTTCAGTGCATTTACTTCATCAACACCTTTGGCTTCCAATATAAATTCATTGTCTTTTTTCATAGCTAACGAAGTCATGTTTAATATAGATTTAAGATTGGCATTTCTACCTTTAAATAAAATCGTAAACTCAACATTGTACTTTGATGCTTCTTGAGCAATTAATGAACTTGGTCTTGCGTGAATTCCTAGTTCATTAATAACAATACCTTTAACACTTTTCATATTATTGGTTTTCTACTTCAGACGGCACAACGTCTTCTTTAACTTCTTGAGTTATTTTTGCTTTCTTAGATTCCTCTTTTAATAATTCAGCTTGTCTTTTTAGCTCAATATATTTTTCAGGATTATTTTTTCTATCTTTGATTTCATGAATTATTCCATCAACCACTAATGCGATTGCAACAATAATTACTGTTGCTAAGAATATTCATTTACCAACTACACCAGCTGCTGACACGAATGCGGCGGCAGCTGCTAAGAATAAGTAATCTGATTCTGCTCAGTGGAAACCTTGAGTTGCAATTACTTCACCATCTAACATGTTGAAATCAATTGCCATTGCATAGAATACAACTGGAACTATTGAAATGATCAATCCATTTACAAATCCACCAATTAACGCTGCAGGTCATCCACCTTTAACGTTTGCAAAAGTAGCTGCCACTCCTCCACAGAAGAAGTGAACTACAATTCCCGGAATAACTACCGCAGGGAATAGCTCTGCGTTGGCGGAGTTCAACCCAAAGGTTACCCCCAGACCAATTAGACCTGCTGTAAATGAAGCCAAGAACCCTAATAGAACTGATGTCGGTTGGAAATATAATCCAACAGAAACGTCAACTCCCATTTTTGCTCCAGGTATAAATCTTGCAGAAATACCTTCTAGTGCTGGTGCTAATTGACCAACCATCATTTTAATACCCATTACTAACACTTCAAATCCTGCTGTAAATGAAAGTGCATCGATTAATATTTTTGCTGGAATTGATGCGTCTGAATTAAATATTCCGCCAGTTGCTAGTGCATCTTTTCCTTCAACAATTCATACTGGAATATATATTGCAGAGAACAGTACTAACATTGTAAAGAATACAGCAAATGTACCATTTGAGAATATATTTAATCATCCTGGGAATTTTAATTCTTCAGCTGATTTAAATTTGTTTTTTGATAGTTTTCCAAACAACATTCCAGATACTCCACCTAAGAATAATCCAACAGAGTTACCATGACCGATGTACATTTTTTGTTCACCAGTAATTGTTTCCATAAATGGTTTAGATAATGCTGGTGTTACAGTCATATATATTGCTAAGAATATTGCACCAGCTAAGATCATATATCACGCATCAGCTGATAGGTCTAAACCTGCTCATATAAATAATAATGATAAAGCAACAGCTAAGAACAATGTGTGGTGTCCTGTTAAAAATATGTATTTAAAACGTGTTGCACGTGCCAACGTTACATTTAATGCAATTCCGAAGAACATCATCAATGATGCAACAGTCGCAACTTGTGGTGCATTTGAAAGTATTGAACCTGCAAGTGCATCTGAGTTAGGAAGAACACCTTCTGCACCAACTAACAATCCAAATGATTGTGTAAATGCGTTAAGAGTTGTTCCCATTAATGTGGCCCCTGCTCCAAGAGCAAAGAAACCAGCAGCTCCAAGAATGGTTGCAATAACCGTTTCTTTAAACGAGCGCCTAATTAAGATATTTCCTAGAAGCACAAATATAGCAATTAATATCGCTGGTGCCCCAAAGAAATCCTTAATAAAATATAAAAATTCGTTCATAGTTTATTTCCTTTTATTTAAATTTTTCTACATCACTACGAGTAGCGATTGATACTTGCGCACCTGGTTTTGAAACCGTTAACGATGATGCTCTTGATGCAAAATCCAAAGCTTCTTTAATTGCTTTACCAATTGCAATTTCTGATATGTATGACCCAATAAATGTATCACCGGCAGCCGTTGTATCTACTGCTTTTACTTTGTATGCTGATTGTTCAATTGTTTCATTTTTATCAATATAGATTGATCCATGAGAACCCATTGTAACTATCAGTGCAACACCATGTTCTAATACAAATTCTTTCGCTTTAACTTTTAAGTCATTTATATCTTCACCATAAGTTAAACCCATTAATGTGTATAGTTCTGTTTCGTTAGGAACAATTAAGCTACATTTTTTAATTAAGTTTTTGTCTAACACTTGTGCTGGACCAGGATTTAAGACAATCAATTTGTTTTTTGAATGCGCATATTCAATGAATTCTGTAATAAAACTAATATCCATTTCTAATTGAGTTACAACAATGTCGCATTCATCAATCATTTTTTTATGCTCACTTGTCAAACTACCTTTTTTTCATTCAACATTAGAACCAGGAACTAACAATATAACATTGTCTCCATTGTCATCTACAATAATGTTTGCCATTCCAGTGTTTTGTTTATCTCCAACAAAAACCCCTTGAGTCTTTACTCCAGCAGATTTTAAGTTTTCAATTGAACCATGTCCAAATTCGTCATCTCCAACTTTTCCGATCATAGTAACATCAGCGTTCATTCTACCCAAAGCGTATGCTTGGTTAGCGCCTTTACCACCGAAAAATTTGTTCATTTCATACCCCATTAAAGTTTCGCCTTTTAATGGAAGTCTTGGTGATGTAAACACTAAATCAATATTTACACTACCTATTACTAATACTTTCTTCATCTTATTTCTCCCTACTAATATAGTAATACAACCATCAAATAAAACATTATTTTCCAAAACTTTAATTTTATATAAAAAAATTTTCCTTATAATATTTATAGAGGTATTATGAAAATAAATATTAAAGAAGAGCGCCTGACACCTACTGACAAACACATCATTAGGGCCTTAAATAAAGAGTTAGAAAACATTGCAGGCATGCCTATTGAATCATTGGGAAAAGAAATTAGTGTTTCTATCTCGACAATATCAAAGTTTGTTAAAAAGGCAGGTTTTGAAAATTATCGGAAATTCCAATTTTTCTTACAGAAATCTCTTGATCATAAAAACAATCAAGAGATTTACACGAAGATTTCTGAAAGTAAAAATAAAGAAATACTAACAATGAAGAATCATGATTTTTATGCAATTGAAGAAACAAGTAAATTGATTAACAACTCTGATTTAAATCTTGCAATTAAATTAATTAATAAAAGTAAAGTAATCTGATGTTTGGGACACGGAAACAGCTACCTAGCTGCTCTTGATTTTTCTAACTCATTAAACCTAACTGAAAAAATATCATTTACTACAAATGACATCTCTGGTTCAATAAATAGAATAAAAATGTTAAAAGATAGTGGCCTAGTTATATTCTTTAGTGAGCGATTTAATGATAAAGAATATGATTCGTTAATTGAAAATGTATTGTCAAAAAATAAAGTAAAAGTAATTGTGTTTACTGCAAGCAATAAAGTTTTTATCAACAATAAATCTGTTGATGTTGTTATAAACTTTTATGCATTTGAAAGAGAAACAAGAAACACACTAATTAGAAATGTTAAAGTACAACAAATATTTTTAAACAATTTTGTTATATCTAAACTAAATAAATTTTAATAAATGAAAGTTCACCTTAATTTGGTGAACTTTTATTTATTTCTTTTGTACACACTCAGCATATAAATCTTCTATTAGTTTTTGATTAAAGAAACCTTCTTTTTTCTTTATCATTTCTTTTAGTTCATCAATTGTCTCTCAAACAATTTTTACGATTTCTGGACCATACTCTCATTTGATTCTATGAGCATTAAATTCTTTTAAATCCAATATTCTAAATGACATATCTTCATATACTCGAATATCTAAATCGTAATCTATATATTTAATTGTTCCGTCTTCATAAATATATGGAGAAGCTATATTACAGTAGAAGTTTATTCCATTTTCTTTAAACATACAGATGATGTTATATCACTTTTCTTTAAACAATATTCACAGAGCAGGATCTTTAGTTACTCACTTTTTACCATTTTTTTCTGTGATTAAAATATTGTTATTATTCAATATAATGTATTCATCTGTCTCTTTAAATACTATTGGTTTTGCCCAACTTCTGTAAAGTAGTCCATTATGTTTATATGCGTGCACAAGGGTTTTATCGTTTAACTTCATGTAAACTCCTTTGCTTTCCAATATGATTATAACTCATTAACCACCATCTATGTTGAGTTAGGTAAAAAAATGCATACCTACCGTATGCATTTTTTTACCTAAAACTTATAGCTTTATTCTGGTTTTAGTTTTGGTTTTGTAATTGCTTTATTCATAAACATTAATGTTTCTTCCATAACTTTATCTTTTGTTACATCAAATAAAATTTCATGTCTTACATTTGTATATAGTTTCATATCAACATTCAATCCATGTTTCTTAAATTTGTTATATGTCTTTTTAACCATTTTTCCATATTTACCAACCGGATCATCTTTACCAGATACCAACATTATTGGAAGCTCTTTATCAGTTGATTCAATTTTTGATATTGTCTGGTTAAACATTAATCCACTAAATAAATCTTTAAATGCAGAAGAAGTAAACACAAATCCACACAATGGATCTGCTACAAATTTTTCTACATTGTCTTGATCAACACTTAATCAATCACATCCATGTTTCGAATTTTTATATTTTTTATTTAATGGTTTATAAGACAGTTTGTAAATAAAGTCATCAATGTGTTTTTCACCAAATTTCTTTTGGTGTTTTTTAGCAACACTATGACCTACTTTAAGTTCTAATTTTGAATATCAAGAAGTCCCTGAAAGAATAACATTTTTAATTGTTTTAGGGTACAAGATAATATATGTTCTTGCTAAAAAACTCCCCATTGAATGACCCAACATTGAAATCGGTAAATCACCATAATGACTAGAGATAAAGTTGTTTACCATGTGTAGGTCTTCAACCAATTTTGCTCAACCACGTTCTTTTGCAAAATAACCTAAAGGTTGTTGTTGGAGAGCTGCGGTTTTTCCATGACCACGGTGATCATTTGCAACAACTATTCATCCATTTTTATTTAAGTAAGTTGCAAACTCATCATATCTAGCTGCATGTTCACAACTACCATGAACAAGTTGTAAAACACCCTTTGGTTCTTTTACTTCATCTCAAATATATAAATGTAATTCATTATCGTCATTTGACTTTATTTGTAATTCTTTCATTTTTATCTCCTAATAAGCACGTGCAAAATAAACCATTTTGTCTGTTGGTTTATTGCAGTTAAAACATTTTGATTCAACTTGCTCAACACCGTCAGGTATACATCTTGAGTTTGTAGATGTTTTTTTCTTAACATCTTGTTCACATTCTACTTCACAGCAAAATGGAACTAAAACAAAACCAGATTTTTTATTAATAATATCTTGATATTCTTTGATTGTATTTGCTTTGTAAATTCTTTTATCTAAATTATTTTTAGCGATATTGAATATATTTTTGTCATACTCAGCCATTTGTGTAGTTACATATTTTTCAACTTCATCTAACTTAACTGAAACTTTATCTCTTATATCTCTTCTTGAAATTGTTACAGATCCATTTTCTAAATCCCTAGGTCCAATTTCAATTCTTATTGGCACACCTTTAATTTCTGCTTCTGAAATTTTGTAACCAAATGATTTGTCAGTTTCATCAATATTAACTTTGAATGTTTTTTGTAATTTATCTACAATATTTTTTGTAGCTTTTAACACTTCGTCAGTATCTTTAATTTTAATTATTTGAACTTGTATTGGTGCAATTGAACTTGGTAGCACTAATCCATAATCATCTGAATGAGACATTATTATTGCACCAATAATTCTAGTAGATACACCTCAACTTGTTGAATAAGCAAACTCTTCTTTTTGAGACTTGTTTTGGAATTTAATATCAAAACCTTTTGTAAAGTTTTGACCTAAGTAATGTGATGTACCAGACTGTAATGCTTGTCCATCATACATCATGGCTTCAATTGTATAAGTGGCGTCTGCTCCAGCAAATCTTTCATGTTCTGTTTTTTCACCAGTAACAACTGGGATCATTAATTTTTCACGGGCAATTTTTGAATAAACATCTAAAATGTCTTTAGTCATCTTTTTAGCTTCATCAGCATATGCGTGAACAGTATGTCCTTCTTGTCATAAAAATTCAGAACCACGTAAAAATGGTCTAGTTGTTTTTTCTGCTCTCATAACATTTACTCATTGGTTATACTTCAATGGTAAATTTCTATGTGACCTGATTTCATTTGATCAATGATCTGCTATCATAACTTCACTTGTTGGTCTAATAAAAAGTCTTTCTGATAATTTTGTATCACCAGAATGTGTAACTGTTCATAGTTCTGGAGCAAATCCTTCAACGTGTTTTTTTTCTTTCATCATTAGTGATTCAGGAATTAGTAATGGGAAATAAACATTATCAACACCCAACTTTTTAAATTCGGCATCAAATATACTTTTAATGTTTTCTCAAACGGCAAAACCATATGGTTTGTAAATTACTGTTCCTTTTAATGGACCATAATCTATTAGGTTTGAGTTTTTAATAACATCCGTATATCACTTCGCAAAGTCTATGTCACGAGAAGTTATTTTATCCATTTTTATTGATGCCATAGCAACCGCCTTAAACTAATTTATTTATATTATTATAGTTTATTTGCAATAAATATAATAATAATCTTTATACCAAATCCAAGTCTTTTGATTTCAATTAGATATAATCATTCTATTATGAAAGAAAATAAAGTAACCAAAAAATCATTTTTCCGTAACTCAGGAGAAAAGAAAATTCTAAGACACGCCAAAGAAAATGATGTTAAAAGTTTTCTTTTTTACACTGATGTTCAAAATACTATTTTTATTTTAGAAAATGGAATTAATCCAGTAAACAACATCAAAGATAAAATACACACTGAATATATTGTTTGATCATATTTTGAACATAGTGAATCAATTGGTTTGGAGTTTGATAATTCAAGTAGATCTTCTTTTTGAAATTGAATTGACGAATCAAAAGCTGATATCAAAAAAATTGTTGTTATTGGTTTAGACCCAATTACATTAAGTGATGTTACAAAATACGATTGATCATATGATAATAATTCAAAGGCATTTGCAATCAATGAAGTAATTGATGTAAGTGCCATCAAGTGAATAATGGTTAAAGACAAAGTTGAATTCAATAACATTAAGTTACGTGTGGAATCTTTAAACTTGTCTATCCGTGTTTTTTTAGGAGATAGCGGTTCTGCAATTGAATAAAATATAAGTACACATTATCTAATAGCAATAAATAAAAAGAGTATTATTTTAGTAGATGGAGACCAACAATATGATTTTATATGCAGCATTAACAGCGTCAGATTGAATAACTTTATTTTCAGCTTTGGCTACCCTATTGATTTCAATTGTTTCTGGGGTCTTTGTTATCAAGTTTAATATTTGATCAAAGAAAAAAGAAGAAGCAGCTGAAATTGCCAAAAACGAAGATAAATTATCTGAATTAAACAGACAATTTCAAACTGATATCTTTTCAATCAATAGCGATATCACTAAAGAATCAATCCACGTTTTAGATGAATCATTTAGAACAAACATTGCAAAAAATAAAGCTAAACAAAAGTTTTCAAAAAATACTAAAGACGACATCGAAGAACTACACGAACGTGTTTATAGATCAAGATTAGAATTAGCGTCATTAATTGAAAGACATATTTATAAGTTTAAAAATATCTTGCGTGAAAAAGAAATGCTTATAACTCAATACTACAAACACAAAATAATAAATGATGAATATGTTAATTCATATCCTGATACAAATAGTGAAATAATTTACAAATGTAATCTATGTCAACAAATAATAGACATAGACGGCGAATGAAAAAAATATTTAAAACTATCAAATGTGTTCACCAAAGAAGTTAAAGACCTAGCAAACATAGAAGTAGATTTTACAAAACAACTTGAACAATTTGTAGATGACTCAAACAAACTAGAACAACTAATTGGTTATGGAATAATATTGTCTAAAGATTTTAAATTTTATTTAAAAGATGAATTTATAATGTTTCATACAGATTGCTTTTAAAAAAACTATTCATGCGAATAGTTTTTTTGTTTAAACTTTTAATAATTTTTTTATTTCAATTCAATCAATTTCTGAAACAGGAATATAAATATGTCCATCGAAATATAAGTTTCAGATATTGTCATCTGTTTCATCATTAACTTCTTCTATATAAATAATTTTATCTAAATTAATTATTGATCCATTGGTTGGTTGTTTTGCATTAGATAAAGTTGATTCTTCATCTCCAGAACTTCTATAGAAATAGTTTACAGTTTGTCTTTCTTTTAATTTATAAAACATATAGTCTCCTTGTATTTAGAATAATTATACTCCGATAAAAAAGAAGTCCTTTAAGACTTCTATAATATTCTATAATGGCGGATTGAGAGAGACTCGAACTCTCGCGCCGTTGCCGACCTAACACCTTAGCAGGGTGCCCTCTTCACCAACTTGAGTATCAATCCAACTCTCAAATATTATAGCAATGTTATCAAAGATTTAAAAATACTTTATATTTACATTATATAAATAATTATATTTTCAAATCTATGTCATTTGGCGCATAAAGGGATTACAATATTTTTTATATTGAAGGGAGAAATAATATGAAAAACTGATGACTTGGAGTTAAGGCCGAATTCGGATCTAGAATAGGTTCTTCAAAAAAAAGAATTGTTAAATTCATTGGTATATTATTTGTTCCAATATTATATGCTGTAGTTTGCATCTTAGCCTTTTGAAATCCAATTCCTGGAATTGGAAAAGCACCTACCGCTTTCTTAAATACAGAACACCGAGTTTATGTTGCGACAAATATGGAATTAGATGATTTGTTTGGTGAAGGAAAAGAAGTTGCAGCTGGTTCTACTGGTTTAATGCCCAAACTTGGAATCCTATCAGAAAATGGAACAGATATCATAAATGCAGATATCATCACTGAAATCCCAAAAGACTTTCAAATATATGAAAATAAAAGCTTTACAAAAAGCGATGTTAAATATATATACAAAGCAAATACTTGAGATGTAATCGAAAGAACAATGTTAGTTAAAACTGGAGATAATAAATATCAAGCAGCAAAAGCAATTTCAGATGAAGAAATATTATTTTCAAATATAACTAAATTTGATGGGGAAGAAGCTGAAAGTAATTTTAAAAATCCAGATTACTATTTACAAATGAAATTAGAAAATAACCTACTTGCAAATCTATTAACTAAATTTGGTTTAGCTTTAACTGGGGATGTTTTTAACAAGATAGATTTAGTACCAGTTAAAATGTGAACAACATTTGAAAATAACTTTATATTTGGATATTACCTGAAAACGTTAGATCAATTCAAAAGCGCGATTCCTTCAATGATTTTAGAAAAAGGAATTGATAGTATTGATTTAAATATTTCTAGTGGAACAATATTAGTTGGTGAGTTAGAAAAACTAAAAACTATAGTTCAGGGAATACCAATAATTGGTGCAACATTAGAATCGCTAGTAGACAAAGCAATTGCTAAAGTTAATGCAATTGGTGAAATAGTTGAAGCCGACATAAACAACATTGTAAAAGAACTAGTTAGAGATGTTGTAAACATCTTTGGACTTGGTGGTAAATCTGGTGATATTGTTGATGTCGAAATTCAAGGATTAACTAACTCTGGTGGTGACATGATTGCTATTTATGGTATTGGTCTTGGAGAGTTCTTTATCTTAATCGGAATGTTTGTTGGAACACTGATGCAAACATTTATTTATGATAGAGCTAAACGTGTACATAAATTAAATTCAGTACAATGATATTTATCAAAAACAATGTTGATGTGAGTAACTGGAATGTTACAAGTTACACTACTTGTACTTGCGGTAACTGCAGCAGGATGACACATAATTGGAGCACTTGCAATATTTGAACTATGACTATGGTTGATGATATTAGAGACCGCCTTTGTAGTGACCATACAAGCAGTATGGTTCTCATTAAAAGATGAGACAATTGGTAAGTTTATTATTGTAGTTTATATGGTTTTAAACTTAGCAAGTGGTTGAGGAACATTCCCATCATTCATGCAATTTGGATTCTTCAATGTAGTAAGTTACATTACAGAATTTAGATATGGACTACATGGTATGACATCGATCATTTATTCAGGTGGTGGCAATGCCACATTCATCTTAGAACAGTTCGGTATCTTATTGGCATTCATAGCCTTCTTCTTAACTCTTGGAATGCTTGTTTCAAGAAATAGAAATAAAGAAATGTACTTTGGATCTTATCAAGGTAAAAAAGTATATAGCTGTTTGATTGATTTAAATAAAGCTGAATTAGCAGAACAATTTAGAACACCTACTAAATCTAATAAATTCAAATACAACTGAAAATCATTAGGTGATAAACCAATGTTTGATCTTGTTGAAGCCGTTAGAAAAAAATATCCTTTTGAAGGTCAATTTAAAAAATTCAAAGAAAAAGAAAAAGATGTTGTTTTAAAACCTAATCAATCTGATGATGAAGTTATTTCAAGAAACGACGATACATTAGCTTAATCTATAAAAATTTGATTTAATTCAAATTTTTTTTATGTCTTTTGACGTTATAGATATTAGAGGTGAAAAATGAAATTAAAATTTATAATTAATATCATACGAATTAAAAATAAAAACAAGGTCGTGGTTGGGATTAACTCAATGTTAAGAGAAATATACATTCAAGAAAGAGACACTTTGATTAATGATAAAATATATACAGATCCAAATGAGCTACTTGTTATGAAATCAAAACACAACCAAGCAGTTAGAGATTCGTTTAAGGAGTTGTTATTTGATATGAGTAAATGTGATGTGGCAGTTGCAACCGCCGTGAAACCGTTATTAGAAAGATTAAAAGCACAAGAAATTTCCAATAATAATTTAAAGATTCAAATTAAAAATCAGATCGAAGAATCACAAGCACAAATTGACGAACTTAAAACACAACTAATGTTGTTAAGCAAAAAGTTGAATGACTAATAATCATTCAACTTTTTTTATGTTTAAATTGCTTTCTTAATATAAATTGGATTAAAGTTCGTAATATCTTTTTCTAAGATAAAGTTCTTTTTAACTTCTTCAAAGTTTTTTACATAATTAATTGAATCCGTATTTTTTACAATATTAGTTGTTGGTAGTTTATCATCTTGCAATAAAGCTATCTCATCAACAAATTCGCCATTAGATAAATTTGCAAAGAAGTGTTTGTTCCCTCTAGCATCAATGGCCACGGCTGTTTGTTTTATACCAGCCATTAGCTGCATTGTGTTTATTGAATAAACCTTTATATCCTTATTGATAGTTCATATGGTTTTAACGATAGATAACCCTATTCTTACCCCTGTAAAGGTTCCTGGACCCTTTGTCACATAGAAAGTGGTTAATTCATTTAATCGAACGTTTTGCTTGTCTAAAAACTGTTTTAAAGTTATATCTATAACATCACTTATTTTGTTTTTAGCCTCAACTATAATTGAGTCCTTTAAAACATCATCTACTAAATAAGCTAAGACTATTTTATTATTTGTTGTATCTATAAACAGTGACTTCATATCTATCCTTTTTTGTTATTGTATTACAAATAAAAAAAACTATCCGAAGATAGTTAGATTTATTTAACTAAGCTGTAGCTGATTGGTATTTTGCTACCAATGAACCTCTAATTCCATTTTGGAATTCGCGGTACTTATCTGCTTTAGCTTTTTTCAGTTCTTCAATAGCATCTGCTTTTGCATCACCTTTTAGTTCTTTTGCTTTAATTGTTGTTTTTGAAGTTGTGTAGTCTGATTTTGCTGATGCATTAAACGCTTTCACTTCTCCACTATTAACTTTCATTAACGCTTTTTCTTCTACTTTAATTTCTGAGTATGCCACTTTTGCTTTTGCAACAGCAGCTTTATGATCTTCAATTATAGTTTTGATTTCTGATTTTTTAGCTTCAATTTTTGAAGTATCTTTATTTGCTTTTAATGTTTTGATTTCTGATTTGATTTCTGAAATTGCTTCACGTTTTGCGTTACCTAAACCAGTTAAGTATTCAACGTGTGCTTCTTTAACAGAAGCCACTTCTCCAGCATCTGCCATTAATCAGAATCCATAAATCAATGTAGTTGTAGCAACTCCGGCTCCAACTGCAATAAAGAAGTATAGAGTCATTATTCCGTATGGAACAGCACCTAAGATTGCAACAATTGGTCCACCATGGGCAGCCATGTTTGTTACAAGGAATGCTCCAGCAATCCCACCAGCTACTGCTGATCCGATTACGTTAGATACGATTGCTCTTTTTGGGTCACGAATTGCAAATGGTATAGCACCTTCTGAAATTCCGATTGTTCCCATAATAATAGCAGCAATACCCATTCCTCTAGTTTCTTTATCAAAGAATCTAGCAAATATTATTGTTGTTAATCCCATTGCGATTGGTGCAACAGGAATTGCGGCAGCCATAGCTCCCATTGGTTGGTTTACACCTTCTGTTACTAATGCAGCAGAAGTTACAAACGCGATTTTATTAATTGGTCCACCCATGTCAAATCCTGCCATGGCTCCAAGTAGAATACCAAGTGCTAATCCAACTCCGATTCCAACACCGTCAGTTCCGTATGCACTTTTAATTGCACCTGAGAACTCACCCATTACTCATCCGATTGGTCCACCAATTACATAAATAAATATTACTGATATTAATATACCTGCAACTAGAGGTATGAAGAATATTGGCATTGCTGCTTGTAATGATCTTGGTACATTTCATGAATTAATTCATTTTACAAAGTATCCAACAGCTAATCCTGCAATTATTGCTCCAATGAATCCCATTGGTGTTTCAACAGTCATGTCTCCAATTGGCATTAATAATTTTGGATCATTCCCAATGAATGCTCCTACCATTGCTGGTGCAATAGCTGCACGACCAGCAATAGAGTTACCAATAAACCCTGCAAGGATCGGAATCATTAATGCGAACGCTGTTCCACCAATTTTATCCATAATTGCTAATGGGTTTCATGGGAACTGAGCAGCCATGATTTCTTTTCCGTCATTTCCAATTACACCAGTTCCAATCATTGGTCCGCCTGTACCAGCTTCTGGTCCTCAAATTGCTTTTGCAATCCCGATTGAGAAAGCTAAACAGATTCCTCCAAGAACAATAACAGGAATCATGTATGAAATACCTGCAAGGATGTGTGATAACACTCCTTGTTTTTCACCTGTTGCTTTTCCTGAAGTTTTGAAATCTCCTCCGGCTGTTCCAGCTAAAGTAGTACCATTTTTAATGGCGCTTTCAATTGTTAATTTTGTTTCATGAATTGCTTTTGCAACTTTTACTTTGTAGAATTTTTTTCCTACAAATCTTGAACTATCAACATTTACATCAACTGCAAATAAGACAACATCAGCTTCTTCAATTTCTTTTGCAGTTAGTGGTGTACCAATTCCTTTTGAACCATGAGTTTCAACACGAACTTGGTGCCCCATTTTTGCACCTTCTTTTATTAATTTATCTTCAGCCATGTATGTGTGGGCAATACCTACAACACATGCACTAATTGCGACAATTTTTAAACCACCGGCACTAGGAGCAGTTGTTTCAACTGCTTTTGCTTTGATGTCAAAAGCTTTAAGAACTTGATCTTCTGTTTTTGCACTTATAACTGCTGATTTAAAATCGTCATTCATAAGTTTTGTTGCAATGTCACTCAATATTGACATATGCTCTTCACCTTTACCATCTGGTACGATTAGAGCGAATAAGTATTGAGTTGGTTTTCCATCCATTGAATTTCAATCGATAGCTTCTTTTAATTTAACAACTAAGCAAGCTGCTTTTGTTGTTTCTTTAATTCTTGCATGTGGAATTGCGAACCCATCTTCGAAACCTGTAGAGCTTTCTTTTTCTCTATTTTCAAATCCCGTAACTAAAGCATCTTTACTTGTAACAATGCCAAGGTCAGCTGCTTTTTGTGCTAAGAATTCAAAAGCTTCTTTTTGAGATTTCAATTCAACATCTAAGAATATATGTTTACTATTTAAAATATCTTTATTCATATTTCCTCCTAATAATATTTTATACATTATATTCACGATATGAATAAGATTTTTTGTTATATCAAAAAAGGATAAATACATAAAAACTCCGCTAAATTTTATGCGGAGTTTTTATGTATTTAATTATTTATTTTAATAAGTGTTAAACCGTTTCTTTAGGTTGTTCAACAACGTCTTTCTTTTTTCCTTTTTTAAAAATGGCTTTGAAATCACTTGATGACATCTTACCTTTAGATTGAACTTCAACTAAGATTCTAAATAAAATTATGTGACACACTGTACCAATTGCGATTGCAATTATGTATCATAAAATTCCAATAAAGTTACCTGATTGGTCAGTTACACCAGCAAACACAGCTATGATTGGTCCACCCCATGCTCCAACATGACCTTGAACCATAAACATACCAGCAAACATACCAGCAATACCTGAACAAATAATGTTTGGTACAATTGCAGCTCATTTGTATTTTATAGCAAATGGTATAGCACTTTCACTTACACCCATGAATCCGAGAATTGTGGCATTTATTCCCATTTCTTTATCATCTTTAAATGTAGTTCCAAATATCATCGTTGAAAGTCCTGCACCTAGTGGTGCTACTGCAAATGCTGCAGCAGAACATCCCATTGCTAATCCACCATCGATTGGTATCATTGCAGTTGCACCAAATGATGCTATTTTGTTAATTGGTCCACCCATATCAACTCCGGCTAGTAGTCCCAGGATTAGACCTACAACTATCATTCCGGCACCAGATCTTTCAAGTGAAAGGATACCTGTATATAGATAACCAATTGCTATTCCAATAATCGGTCCAAATGTAAACATTCAGAATATTGCAAATGTCAGAGTTAAGAACACAGGAATAATAATGATTGGCATAATTGGTTGAATGTATTGATTAATTCTTCATTTTGTATTAATTCATTTAACTGTATAACCTGCACTTAGTCCAAATATTACAGCTCCAAACACATTCAGTGGTTGCATTACACCATTTATTGACGCGGACACTCATTCTCCGTCAATCATTTGTTCTACATTGATATCGGCAAAATAACCTTGTCACACTAGTGCTGGATTATTACCGATCATAGTTAATATGAACGCAGGAGCAATAGCGGCTCTACCAGCAATTGAGTTGGCAATATACGCTCCCGCGATTGCAAACATTACTGAAAATCCAATATTTGCAAATTCATTTAAATGTCAAGCAAATACTCAAAATCCTTCTAGACTTTCTTTTTTACCTAAATTAACGCCTGCAGCATTTGCAGCTCCTGCAATAATCGCAGATGTTAGTCCAGCAAATACGATGAATGGAATCATATATGAAATACCAGCCATTAGATGTTGAACTCAACTTTGTTTTGGAGCACCATTTTTCATTTCTAGTTTTGTACCATTGCTTGATGGCGCATACAAGTATGCTTCTTCAAGTGATTTTTTAAGTTCTTCTTCGGCAAATCTCAAAGTGTTCTTTGTACCTATTTGATAGATTTTTTTACCTACAAATCTATCTTTGTCAACTGAAATATCTATCGCTAGAAATACAACATCTGCTTCTTCAATTTCTTTATCTGTAAGTTTGTACTCTTGACCTTTTTGTCCTTGTGTTTCAATTCTTACATTTCAACCAAGCACTTCTCCAGCTTTTAATAAAGCCGTTCTTGCCATATAAGTATGCGCCACACCCGTGGGGCAAGCAGATACACCAACAACTTTTATTACATTACTTCCAGTTCTAGCTTCTTTTATTGTGGCTTCTTTTATTTCAAAAGCTTCAATAAATTGTTCTTCTGTTTTTGCATTATTAATTGCTGATTTAAATTCGGGAATCATTAATTTTGTGGCTATATCACTCAATATTGATAAGTGCTCATCGCCCTTACCATCGGGCACTATTAGTGCAAATAAATATTGAGTTGGTTTTCCGTCCATTGAATTTCAATCGATTGCTTTTTTTAACTTAACAACTAAGCATGCTGCTTTTGTTGTTTCTTTAATTCTTGCATGTGGAATTGCAAACCCATCTTCAAAACCGGTAGAGCTTTCTTTTTCTCTATTTTCAAATCCTGTAACTAAAGCTTCTTTACTTGTAACAATGCCAAGGTCAGCTGCTTTTTGCGCTAAGAATTCTAGTGCTTCTTTTTGTGATTTCGATTCAACATCTAAGAATATATGGTTAGTATTTAAGATATCTTTATTCATATTTCCTCCTAATAATATTTTATACATTTTATTCATGTTATGAATAAAATGTTACCAACTTTACAAAAAAAAAAAAAAACTTCCATTTATCGAAAGTTTATTGTTGTTCTCATTTTCATTGTTCAATAACATCTGATGATATCGTTTCTGAAGCAATTACTGATTTAAATATTAATTCTCAAATAGCGATTCCACAAATTCTTGATGTGAAAGAAAATGATCTAAATTTTGCATCTGTTGAATGAACTTCAAATACTAAGTCAGCAGATGATTTTGCAAATGAATCAAATTGACCAGTTATCAATATTATTTTTACATTCTTAGCTTTTGCTTTGGTTAGTATTTTAGATAGCTCGTCTTTATCTCCAGAATAAGATACCGCAATAATTACATCGTTTGATGACATAAAGTTTATGTTAATCAATTGTTGATGTCAGTCTGTTGCAACCATTATTGTTTTACCAATTTTTGATAACTTATGTTCAATCTCAATTTTAGTTGTAATATTTCCACCAATTGCACAAACGTTAATTCTATCTGAATTTAATATAATGTTTGTAGCGGTTTTTATATCTTCATTGCTTACATGAGATAGCGTTTCGTTTAAATCAGTTATTATTTGACTTGCATTATCACTTAGGTTATTTTGATCATAGTTACTTTCAAAATATGTTTTAACTTCTAAGTTCAACATGTTTATAAATTCTTTATAGTTTTTTAAGCCTATAGTTTTAGTCACAAATCTCGTAACACTTGGTTGACTTGTTTCAGATACCTCTGATAACTTTGTTATGTTCATTTTAAATTCTTTATTCTTTGTTACGTGATTAATTACTGTTTTTGAAATTCTGCCTTCGATTGAACTATCGAATTTAGAATGTTTATTTAATTGTTCTAAAATCATATTTTCCTCAGTCTTTTGTTGATTTTTATTATATAGCAATTATAATACATATATTCAAGGGGTAAATATAATGAATATTTTTAAAATAAAACCATCTTTCTCAGAAAGACCATGAGGTGGACAAAAACTAAAATCATTGGGATACGATATTCCAACTGATAAAAAAATTGGTGAGGCATGAATAATTTCGGCTCATGAAAATGGAATGGGTTTTGCGATTGATGGTCAATGAACTGGAAAATCTATAAAAGAGATATTTAAATCAAATAGAAATCTATTTGGAAATATCAAAGGAAACTTTCCCCTACTAGTAAAAATACTTACACCAGAAGATAACCTATCTGTACAAGTTCATCCCGATGATGAACAAGCAAAGAAACACAATGATCTTGGAAAACCAGAATCTTGATACATTCTTGATTGTCCTAAGGACTCAAAATTAATTTATGGACACAACGCAAAATCCAAAGAAGAACTAACACAAATGATACATGATGGTTCTTGAAAAGATTTACTTGTAGAAGTTACTGTAAATAAAGGTGATTTCTTATATGTTCCACCAGGAAAAATACATGCTGTAACTCCTGACATTGTAGTATATGAATTACAACGTTCTTCAGATATCACTTACCGAGTTTATGACTATGATAGAAAAGTTAATGGAGTTGGTAGAGAATTACATATCGAAGATACAATATTGGCTACAACAGTTCCTGATTCAAAAATTGATGTTTTAAAAAACAAGACAAAACTAATTCACTCAAACGAATACTTCTCTCTTTATTTATACGAAGCATCTAAAGAAACTAAACCATTTACTCTAATTGAAAAAGCGGGATGATTACAAATTACTGCGATTGACGGTAAAGGTCAAATCAATGGAATTGATTATGAATTTGGAGATTGCTCAATAGCATGTGATTTAGATTCGACTTCTTCACTTGATATTAGTGGTGATCTAAAAGTATTAATCTCATGAATCCAATTATAAAAAATGAATCATTAATAGATTCATTTTTTATTTCTTAATTATTTTAAACTCTCTCGTATCTTCATCAATTACAGTTATTGATATCTCTATCACTTTTCCATAGTCATTGTAGTTTATATCTAAGTTATCAGGTCACTCTATGACATTGATGGCATTTTCAAATGATTCAATAAACATATCTAGTTCATCTAACTTTGTTAATCTATATGCATCCATATGATTAATGTTAAATTTATTTGTTTTGTATTGATTCATTATATTAAATGATGGCGATGTCACACTTTCAATTACACCCAATTCTTTAAGTAATTGTTTTGTAAAAGTAGTCTTACCAGATCCTAAGTCTCCATTAAGGAGCACAAATGTATTATCGTTTAATTCTACTGCTAGTTCTTTTGCAAGGGTGTTTAATTCGTTTAATTTAATTTTCATACTACCCTCATTAAAAATATTATATATGTTGTGCTAAATAAAAAAACACAAGATTAATCTTGTGTTTGGCTGTTAATAATTATTTTCAATTTTTAATTCTTGCAACAATTTTGTTTGCTTCAAATCCAAAGTCATTTAAGACTACGGCACCATCGGCAGATTTTCCAAATTGATCAACAGTAATCATTAATCCATTTCTACCTGTAAACTTGTGTCATCCAAATGATGAACCAGCTTCAACTACAATATATTTATTGTGTGTTGAAGGCAATATTGATTCTTGATATTTAACATCTTGTGCTTCGAATAGTTCAACACATGGCATTGAAACAACTCTAACTGATTTTTTATCTGCTTCCATTAGTTTTGCTGATTCAATAGCAAGTTCAACTTCACTACCTGATGCAATAAAAATATAATCTGCTTTTTTACCTTTTGTTTCATAAACAACATATCCACCTTTTTGAGATTCATCTCAACATGAATTTTCTAATTGTGTTAAATCTTGTCTACAGAAACTTAATGTAGCTGGAGTTTTCTTTAAGTTAAATGCAGCAACATATGATCCGATTGTTTCTTTCATATCTGCTGGTCTAAAGTTATAAAGATTTGGCATTGCTCTAAGTGATGCCAAGTGCTCTACTGGTTCATGGGTTGGACCATCAAATCCAACAGCAATTGAATCATGAGTTAAGATATGCAATACAGGTAATTCTGATATTGCTCCTAATCTAATTGCGTTACGCATGTAATCTGAAAATACTAAGAATGTAGAATCAAATGAACGTAAACCACCGTGTTCTTGAATACCGTTTGAAATTGCTGCCATAGCAAATTCACGTACACCAAATAAAATGTTGTTTCCACTTGGTGTTTCATTATTGAACTCACCCATGAATCCTTGAACTTTTGTAGCAGCAGTTAAATCTGCACAACCACCAAGCATGTTGTTTGTAAGCTCTTGTAATTTTTTAAGAACTTTACCATTACTAATTCTTGTAGCTTCTTTGTTTGTATGTAGTAATTCTTTGAAGTCTTCAGCTTTAACAGTTTTTGTTTCAAATATTTCTTTTCATTCAACTGGGAATTTTGTTTTAAATTCTGATTCAATTTTTAATCATTTATTTAAAGCCTCATCTCCACGTTTGTTGAAGTTGTCTTGTCATAATTTTTTAACATCACCATTTACTGTAAATGGTTCTTCTTTGTATTCAAACTTATCACGCAATCCTTGTACTGCTTCTGGTGAGAATGGAGCACCATGCATTGCTGGTGTCCCTTGTTTTTCATGACCAAATCCAATAATTGTTTTACATTCAATAAGTGTTGGTTTTTTATTTAATTTAGCTTGAGCAATTGCTTTATCAACTGACTCTAAGTTAAATCCATCTTTTACAAAAATGTAATCTCAATTTTGAGCTTCACATCATTTTTTCAAATCTAGTTTTTGTACTTTATCAACTGGAGTATCTAATTGGATGTCGTTTGAATCATATAAAACAATTAGTTTATCTAGTTTTTGTACACCTGCAATTTGCATTGCTTCAGAAGTAATCCCTTCTTCTAAATCGGCATCTCCACATATTACATATGTGTTGTGATCAAATAATGGTAATCCTGGCTTGTTGTATTTTGCCGCTAAATGTTTTTCGGCGATCGCTGAACCAACAGCCATTGCAAATCCTTGACCAAGTGGTCCAGTTGAAGCATCAACTCCTGTAGTCATGTGTGATTCTGGGTGACCTGGTGTTAATGAGTTTAATGATCTAAATTTCATTAAGTCATCTTTTTTAATATCAAATCCTGAGATGTGTAATAGTGAGTATAGTAATGCACTACCGTGTCCTGCTGATAAAATGAATCTATCTCTATTGATTCATTTTGGATTTGTAATTGATGCGTTAAAGTGATTTAAGTATAGTTCATGTGCTAATGGAGCCGCAGACATAACCATTCCTGGGTGTCCTGATTTCGCATTAGTAATTTGTTCTATACCAATCATTCTTAAGTTTGTTAAAGAATATTCTTTTAAGTTTTTCATTTGTGACCTCGTATATAAATATCTTATATTTATTAATTAATATTTCAATTTTTAAATAAAAAAACTCCTTTGAGGGAGCTTTGTATTACTTACTTGTTTGTTATTTTTTTAATGTAATTTGGGAATCCATCATCTTGTACTGTGTCTGTTATTTCAAATGCATGATCTTTAATTTCTTCAATTGCATTTCCCATAGCAATTGAATACTTGTGATTTTCAAAAACACTTAAATCATTATTTTGATCTCCAAAGTAAACAACATTACTTAATGTAATATTTTCACCTTCATTATCATTTATAATTTCAATCAAACCTTGTAAACCACTAAATTTATTAACATCTTTTACGTTTAAATCTAGTCCGTGTTCAGATCACCAAGACACATCTATATCATTTGAATATTTTTGTAAGATAAATTCAATTTCACCTTTAAATTCAGGGTTAGTTAATTCAACTGTAACTTGTGCAGCATCCGGAAAATCCCCTGGTGATTTGCAAAATACAATTGAGTTTTCACCTTCATCTTGTAAAATTTCTATAAACTTTTCTTTATCTTTTTCATTTGATATATAAATTTTATCTGCCGTTTCATTCATAACCATTAGGTTAACTCCGAATTGATCTAACTCATTTTGTATTTCAGCAATCATACTTTTTGATATTGTCTTTTGAATGTATGGTGTGTTTGTAGAAAAGTCAAAAATACAATTACCATTTACAGCTACAAGGTATTTTGTATATTTAGATTTACCTGCATCAAATTGCTCAGCAATGTGATCTACAGTTATGTATGAGTTACCAGTATTGAATACAAAATATATATTATTTTCGCGTAAGGTTTTAATTGTTTCAATAACATTTGAAGATACAAATCTATTTACTGATGGAGTTCTATATGCGATTGTTCCATCGATGTCACAAACAACCAATTTTATTGCATTATTATCAAGTGTAAGCATAAGTCCTCGTTACTAAAATTATACACTTAACCCTTTATAAATGAATTAATGTATTTAACATGTTTGCTGTGTTAAATGTGTTATATTTGTAAAAAGGAAAATTATTTATGAGCATTATATCTGTTAAAAATTTAACAAAAGTATACAAGAATAACTACGGTATTCACGACATAAATATCGAAGTAGACAAAGGAACATCGTTTGGTTTCTTAGGGCCAAACGGTGCTGGGAAATCAACAACAATTAGACACCTTATGGGTTATATAAAAGCAGACAAAGGAACTGTAGAAATGTTTGGAACTAATGTTTGAAAAGAATCACATTTAGTTCAGCCAAAAATTGGATATCTTCCAGGTGAGATCACATTCCCTGAACAAACAAATGGTTTAGATTATATTAAAATGATTTTTTCACTAAGGGAACAAACAAATTGAGAGTATGTTGAAGAGTTAATTCAATACTGACAATTTAATCCTGATATTAAAATCAAGAAAATGTCTAAAGGTATGAAACAAAAAGTTGCTCTAATTATTGCATTCATGCACAATCCTGAGTTACTTATCTTAGATGAACCAACTACTGGTTTAGACCCATTGATGCAACAAAAATTTATTGACCTTGTTATTTCTGAAAAAGCAAAGGGAACAACAGTATTTATCAGTTCTCATATATTTGCAGAGATTGAAAAAACATGTGATCAAATTGCAATTGTAAAAAGTGGAAAAATTGTTTCTGACTTTGTACTACAAGAACTGGTTGACTTAAGTGATAAAAGATATGTTGTTAAGTTTTCAAAAGAAGCAATTGACTCACCTTTCTTACGTGAAAATATTAATAAAAATGTTGCCAGATACAAAGTTCCATATAACGAAGTTGAAAACTTTTTCAAAGAAATTAAGAAAGTTGATTTTGTTAGTTTAAAAGAAGTTCCCTTTTCATTAGAAAAATATTTCATGGACTTCTATGACAAGAACAAGGAGGTTGCACATGTTTAGTTTTAAAATTTATAAAAACACAATTAAACAAATGTGAAAATTCTGAAGTGTGATTACTATTGGTGTTCTGACATTGACAATAACTATGTTAGTTATGTTTGCAGATAACGGTGGATCACATTCCCCTAGTGAAACTCCAGAGGGTACGCCTATTGAGATTAATTTATATTTAATGGTTTTACCTCAATCTTTCTTTGGAGCAACTGGTATTGGATACCAATTACCAATAATATTTATAATTATTATTGGTAATAGAATTCTTGCAGCAGAAGTTGAAAAAGGATATTTAAGTTACCTACTATCTTCACCACTATCAAGAAATAAAATAGTTACTTCAAAATTGTTAGCATTTCTAACATCTGTAATTCTTTATTCAGTACTAACAACTATTGTTGGTGTTGTAACACTTTCAGCCACTGGTGAAGGTACTATGATTTCTTTTTGATTAGTTAACTCACTTGGTCTTGGATTGTTGTTAGTAACAGCTGCTGGTATTTCATTCTTGTTCTCGTCAATATTTGACAAAGGTGCTTTGTCATTATTGGTTACTAGTTCTATTTTAGGGATTTCAATAATTTTTGGGATGTTTGGGATGTTATTCGAAACTACTCTTCCTGCATTGGCTAATTTAAAATATGTATCTTTAAATATTTTATATGACACTACATTTATTAAATATGATGACGTTGGCACTTGAATTGGCCAATATATTGGGATGTTAATCATATCAATTGGTTTATTTGTTGGAGCTGTAATTTACTTCAAAAATAAAGACTTACCATTATAAAAACAAAAAAACGGATTTGATTCGTTTTTTATTTTATAGAAATTATTGCTTTTATAAACCCGTCAAATAATGGGTTTGGTTTTGACAACCTTGAAGTAAACTCAGGATGATATTGTGCTGCAATAAAAAATGGATGATCTGTAATTTCTACAATTTCAACTAAGTCATCTTTTTTATATACACCAGAAATTTTCATTCCTGCACTTTCAAATTCGTCACGATATTTATTATTAAATTCATATCTGTGTCTATGTCTTTCAATTGCTTTTGAACCATATAACTTTTCAGCTTTTGTCCCTTTAACGATTGTTGTTTCATATTCTCCAAGTCTAAGTGTTCCACCAAGTTGGTCTTTGTTGTTTCCTTCAATTAAATGAATAACTTGGTTTTGAGAATCTAAATCAAACTCTGATGAGTTTGCATCTTTGTGTCCTAAAACATTTCTAGCAAACTCAATACATGCAATTTGCATTCCTAAACAAATTCCTAAATACGGGATTTTGTTTTCTCTTGCATAACCTGCAGCTAATACCTTACCTTCGACTCCATCAATTCCAAATCCACCAGGGACAAGAATTCCATCACTGCCACTTAATTGTTCATCAATATTTGTTGCAGTCAGTTTCCTAGAATTAATTCAATTGATTTTAATTTGTGCGCTATTTCAAATCCCTGATATTTTAAGTGATTCACTAACTGAAAGATACGCATCTTGTAGGTCAACATATTTACCAACAAGTGAAATAGTAACTTTGTTTGTTGAATTTTTTTTCTTCTCACTAGCTTCAATTCAATCTTTAAGATTTGGTTTTAAATTAACGTTCATTTTTTCAGAAATAACTTCATGAATATTTTGTCTATGTAATGCTAAAGGAACATCATAAATTGACGCTTCATTTGCACCTATTATCACTTCTTCTGGTTTTAAATTACATAGGTTAGAAATCTTTCTTGTAATGTTTGGTGGCACCGGTGCGTCAACATCACAACGAGCAACCAATATATCTGGCTGGATTCCGTGTGATAGCATTTCTTTAACTGAGTGTTGAATTGGTTTAGTTTTAAATTCTCCAGTCACATTTAAGTATGTTAATAATGCAACGTGTACAAATAATGTATTTTCTTCTGGTAGTCTACTTTTAATTTGTCTAATGGCTTCAATGAATGGTTGTGACTCTATATCACCAATTGTTCCACCTATTTCTACAATAACAAAATCAACTTCGTTATTATTTGAACATGCATATATTTTTTCAATTATCTTTTCTGTAATGTGGGGTATTGTTTGAACAGTTTGTCCTTTATATTTACCTTTTCTTTCATCATTGATAACTTCTCAATATATTTTTCCAGCAGAAAATGATGAAGTTTTTGTAAGGTTAGTGTCAATAAACCTTTCGTAATGGCCAAGGTCTAGATCTGTTTCTCCACCATCGGCAGTGACATAAACCTCTCCATGTTCGACAGGATTCATTGTTCCTGGATCAACATTTAAATATGGATCTTGTTTTTGCATAAAAACAGATTTACCTGCAGATTTTAAAATTGTACCAATCGAGCTTCCAGCAATTCCTTTACCTAAACCAGATACAACTCCTCCTGTTATAAAAATATATTTTGTTTGTTTTCCCATAAGTTCCTCTTACTAATAATAAATATTTTATATTTTTAAATAAAAAAAGACCATTATAAATGGTATTTTATTTATTGTTTGTTTTGTCGGTCATGAATACGACCCCATACATAATGTCTTCGCCTTCTTCAATCTCGTCATTTACAAAATAACCCAAGTATAGTTCGCTCGTCTTATAGTTAACAATTAATTTTAATCTACCTTCAAAGTTTTTAAGTTTAGGGTTTTCCAACTTAGCTTCAATGTTAATTTCTTGAATATAAGATAAATCAAGTTTTAAAAGCTTGTGTTCTCTATTTATTTCGAAACTATGACTAACCATTTTTCCGACTGCTAGTTCATGGCTGTTTATTAATCCAGTAACTTCTCTTGTGAAGAAGTTTTGTTCAAGTTCAAAAACATCTGATAGATAAAATGCGTCACTTTGTTTGTCTTTATTTTCAATAATTCAATCAAAATTTTCTTTTGAAATAACCCTCATTCTTTTTATAAATTCAGGATCTTTTATGAAGTCATTTCTCAATCATACTAATTGTTTTGTTTTTAAACACTTATTCAATTTTGTAATACGTATATTTTTTATATATGCAATTAGTGGCGTAATTGCAAATACAGAGAAAAACAATGTAATCAAAACCGAACTTAAAACAACTACTAAATTAATCCATTCAGAAAATCCAGCATGCTCTAGTCACAATTCACTGATTAGTATTTCGACAGTAATTGGTAATCCAATGTGTAGCATTAATTCATAAACTTGGTCTATGATACTTTCTTTTTTATACTCATGAAATTTTATTTGTTTATGCATATTTATCCTTTTATTTTAATTTATATGTGTCACTTTCACGTGTGTAGACAATTAATTTATTATCAATAATTTCTTTGAATTTATATACACCGTGAAAATGGTATCCTGATTCGTGTAACTTATCTTGATAGTTTACAAATGTAATAAGACCTGTATTGTTTGCAACATATTTATCAGTTGTCTTTTTAATGTCTTGTGTTACATTGTGATGATATACATTAGTATCGTCTTTTTCAACATAGATTGAATATCCTGATTGGATATCTTTTTCCTTTTTTTGAGCATTACTTAAGTTTACAAATCATATCTTGTGATTTGCATCAACTTTATATGTTCCAGTTAAAGTGGATATCCCATTTTCATCAGAAAATAGTGCACTAACAATGTCTGCAATAACACGATATGTAACTGTGTCGCTAGTTGATATTTCTTTTTTTTGTTTTATTTCTTTGATTGAGCTGCTCATATATTTCCTTAAAATAAAAATAGAAATTTACTTTCTATTTTTTGATTAATGACGGTTGTGTCATTTCTTTTGGTACTTCTACATTTAATAAATCCAAAATTGTTGGAGCAACATCAGCAATACCTGCATCTTTGTCCCTTAACTTGATTGTTTTATCTGTAATAATGATTGGTACTGTTTGTGATGTGTGCTTCTTGTTTGGACCACCTTCAGCGTCAATCATAACCTCTGCATTACCATGGTCCGCTGTAATCAACATTGTTCCATTGTTTGCTTTAGCCGCGTTATATACACGCTCTAATTGCTTATCTAAAGTAGCTACAGCTATTTTAGTTGCCTCAAGATCACCCGTGTGTCCTACCATGTCACAGTTCGCATAGTTTAATACAATCAAATCAAATTTTTGACTTTCAATTTGTTTAACTAATTGATCTGTAATTTCTGACGCAGACATTTCTGGTTTTAAATCATAAGTTGCAACTTTCGGTGACAATATTAAATCAATGCTTGAATTTGGTAAAGTTATTTCTTCTTGTTTAGCTAGACCATTTTTAAAGTAATCTTTACCACCATCAAAGAAGAAAGTAACGTGAGCAATTTTTTCAGTCTCAGCGATTCTTAATTGGTTCATACCTTTAGAACTAATTCATTCACCTAGTCCATTAATAACTTCAATTGATTTGAAACCAACATGTGGAGAAGTAACTGAATCTGAATATCTCATCATTGAAACAAAATGAATTTTGTCTCCAATGAATTTTTCGTTTTTAAAGGCAGCATCTTTTCAACCAATAAAACTATTGTTTGTAACTATTGATGCTAATTGAATTGCACGATCTGGTCTGAAGTTAGCAAATATAACTGCATCACCTTCTTTGATAAATCCGTTTTTTGCAGATGCGTTGTATGCGGGAATAATTCCTTCATCATCTTTACCTGCATCATATTGTGATTGAATGTATGCAGCTGAATCAGTAAATGACTCTTTGATAGTTCTTTGAGTTAAAGCATTGTATGCCTGAGCAGTTCTTTCAAATCTTTTGTCTCTATCCATTGCATAGAAACGTCCAGAGATTGAACCAACTTGACCAACACCTAATTTTTTAAATAATGCTTCTAGATCTTTTAAATAGTTAAGTGCAACTTTTGGTTTTGTATCTCTACCATCTGTGAATAGATGAACATAGATTTCTTTAACACCTTTAGATGCACCAACTTTTATCACTTCGAACATGTGGTTCATGTGTGCATGAACTCCACCATCTGAAAACAATCCCATTACATGTAATGCTGAATTGTTTGTTTTAACTAATTCAAATGCTTCATTTAAACCTTCGTTATCTTTGAAAGTGTTGTTTGCGATTTCATTATTGATTAATGAAAGAGATTCAAATTTAATTCTACCTGCACCTAAGTGTATGTGTCCAACTTCTGAATTTCCCATTTGACCATCTGGAAGTCCAACTCATTTACCTGATGCATGTGCAGCGACTCATGGATATTCTTTTTTTAGTTTTTCAACAAAAGGCATTCCAGCTTGTGTAACTGCATTACCTTTTGAGTCTTTGTCAATTCCTCAACCATCTAAGATTGTTAATATAACTTGTTTCTTTGACATAATTACTCCTATTATTTTTATTTGTTTATTACTTGTTAAAAACTAATTCTTCAATTGTTTTTGCGACACAACCTTCAGCGTCTGTGTATTTTGATATTTGAGTCGCAGCTGCTTTAGCAGCATCTCCTGAGTTAGCTGGACAAACTCCATAACCCGCTCTTTTTAAAGAAGCAACGTCATTTGCGCCATCACCCATTGCTAAAACTTCACTTACATTTACGTTGAATAACTTTGCAAAGTAATCTACAACATAACCTTTGTTAATGTCTTTAGCATTGATTTCTGCAGTTTTCGCGCCTGGTGCTCATTGAACGTGTAATCCTTGTTTTTCTAAATCAGCTTTATTAGCTTCTGTAAATCCTTGGATTAAAAATTTGTAAGTTGGTCTAAATTCTTTAACATCAGTTGATCTGATTTTAATTGTATTTGGTCTTGCAAACTTCAATTCATAATCAACTAAACTTTCTTCTTCACCATGTACTGCTTCTTTCTCATCTGAAAAGTAACTCATACCAATTAGGTTCTTGTTACTTTCAATATAGTTTCACAATCATTTTGTAAGTTCAGCTGAAATTAAATTTGTTTCTATTTCAATACCTGTATTTAAGTTTCTAATATTCGCACCATTAAAAGAAGCAATGAAATAGTCATCATTAATTTTTCCTAATTTTTCAAATTCATTTTGCTTTGCATAATAAGGTCTACCAGTTGCAAAAACAACTTTTACACCATATTCTTCATTTGCTTTTTTAATTGCTTCAAAATTTCCAGGGTGTGGCCCACCACCAAAAATATGGCATGTACCATCTAAATCTAAAACTAAAACCTTAACTTTTGACATACTATACCAATAATGCTAAGAATGACTCAACTTCTAATGAAGCTCCACCAACTAATGCACCATCAATGTCTGGCTGACTCATGATTTCTTTTACATTATCTGGTTTAACTGATCCACCGTATTGAATAACTACTTTATCAGCTGTTGCTTGGTCGTATAGATCAGCAATGATATCACGAACTGCTTTACATACATTTTGTGCAATTTGTGGAGTCGCAACTTTACCAGTTCCGATCGCTCAAATTGGTTCATATGCAACAATAACTTTTGAAGCATCTTCTGCACTAACTTCTGCAAAATCAGAAACTAGTTGTGATTTAACAAAATCAATTGTTTTACCTTTTTCGAATGTTTCCAAAGATTCTCCACAACATAACACTGGTGTCATGTTTGCAGCTAATAATGCTTTTACTTTTTTATTAATGGTTGTATCTGTTTCGTTAAAGTATTCTCTTCTTTCTGAGTGTCCTACTAGTGCATAACTAACATTAACGTCTTTTAACATTGGAATTGATACTTCACCAGTGAATGCTCCTGATTGTTCAAAGTGAACATTTTGTGCTGATACAATCAAATTTTTTGAACTTGATTTAACTGTGTTTAAAAGTGTTGCAGAAACTGCAACTCCAGCAATTAAGTCTGGTCTTGTTTTAAATCCTTTTTCTGCTTTTTCCATAAACTGTTTAGCTTCTGAATTTGTTTTGAACATTTTTCAGTTCCCAATTATTATTTGTTTTCTCATATAAAAACTCCTTGTATATGTACTAATTTTAATATAAAAAAGTAGTCTATGTAAGACTACTTTGAAATTATTTATTTGATAAAGCTTATACCACTTACAGATAGTTGAGACTCAGCTGTAGATCACATTGCATTTCATGCAGTTGCATATGCTGTGGAAACATTTTTAAATGAAATTTTAATATCTGCTTCAGAAATTTTTGTTTTAACAAAAAATTTGTTTTCATTCCAATTTTGATTTCCAGTGTAATCATATTGTTCAAATAGAACTTCTCCGTTTGTTAAATCAACGCTGAAATTCACATTTTCGAAATTAATTTTATCTTCACCCGCTCCCAAGCGATCACATCTCATGTAACCTGAATAATTGAAGCTGAATTTTTTATAGGTGTCGACAAACGCACTTACGCCAAGTTTTGGAGTTATTACGAATTCATGTTCATCAAAATCCACTTGTGTACTGTTGTAAGCGTGTGCATATGTGTCTTTACTTTCTCATGATTCATTCAACTTATAATTATAAGAAAATTTAACTTCAAGTTCTCCTTTAAATATTTCAGATTCATCAATGGCTCTAACTGTAGCGGACTCATAAGTTATTTTGTCTACATCAAAACTATTTGAACTTGAACTGTCAATTTTATTTAGTGTTAAAAAATTTTCAATTATTGTATTTTTATCTATTAACTTTATTTCTCCTATTTGTCCATCCAAATTTGAAATGTCAATTTTTTCAACTGGATTTTCTCCGCCTTCTTCATTTTCATTTTTTAGATTAACATTTACCGCCATAACTCCTTCAAACATGCTATTTGTGTCCTTAGCAATGAACCTTGCTTTATAGTCAACAGATTCTCCATAATTAGGCCTGTCAAAATTTATGCCAGTTGTGATTCATTCATCTTTTTCTAAAAATAAGTATGAATTCAAAAAATTATTTACTCAATATAATTCTGAATTTGCAACTACAATTTCAGCAATTACAGCTTCTTTAACCTCGTCTGTAGTTTGGTTTTCATTCATAAAACCAAGATCTAGTGAAACATCATTCATTTTTTGAGTTGTCAAGTTAACAACCTCAAAATTTTGTGAAATCATCGCTTTAACCACATCATCCACAACCGCAACATTACCACCATTATTAAATAGGATTGATATTATTATTAAACTTTTCATATTAATTTCCTCTTTACTCTATCTATCTTTGTTTTTTTCTATGTTTATATACAAATATTATAATTCCAATAAAAATTATTGGAATAGAAATTGAGCAAATAATTATTCATATTGGAGTTGATACCTTTTTTATACCAACAGTTTCAGTAAGAAGGTCAATTTTTTGGTAAAACGATCCATATACTTTATTTGACTCCTTTGAGGATTCAACTCTTAAAAAGAATTGATGATTTGATTTCATATTTTCAAATAAATCACTCAAGTATTTTTCATCTACAGTTTCTGATTTGTAAATTGTTGTATCTTTAAATAGTTCGATATCACTTTCTGATATATCGGGAACATAAATTTTTTGAATTAGATTTTGTTTTATTGTGTTAAGCGAATCAGATGCGCTTTGCCTATTAATTTTTATTTCTAGCATATCTTGTTTTATATTGCTAATATTGTGTGCATCTTTTTTATAAATTAAATTAAATTTATTCTCATTAATAAAGTTACCGAATTCTTTGATTCCTGTCATTTTTATTTCCACCACGCCAGTTGCTTTTAGGAATCTTTCAATTTGATTCATTTGATCAAAAATGTTTTTATTGTTAAAAGAAAAAATAACTTGTGATTTTATATTTCGACTCCAATCTGGTATTACGATATTAGCACCATTATTCATGGTGTCAAATTGGTCTTTTATGTGGTTGTTTATTTGAATATACATATTTCTATAATCTAAATTATCAATACTAAGATTTTGAGTCTTAATATTTGATAAATTAATTAATTTATTTTTGTTATTTTCTTCTCATTCATATTGGTTCTCGTTTATTTTTTTTCCAAAATATGTCTTATTTTTGTTATTTACTTTTTCCATATCTATTTTTTCTTTGTTGTTATATCAACCAACATTTTTTGATAAAAAATTAGAAAAAACATGGCCGAATTCATGAAAAAATGTTCCAAAAGGTATTTGGTTATAACTATTTAATGAGTCATTTATGATATTGTCGTTACCCAACACTAATGAATATTCACTTGTGTATATGGTAAGTCCTCCAACATTTGGTCTCTCTGAGTTTAATCAATTATTTTTATTCTCATACACGGTTAGACCTTTTCAATAAAAATATATTCCATCAGTTTTGGTGCTATTCGTTACATAGTCAATATAGTTAAACATTGTTTCAATTGAGCGTTTAATTGAATTTAATTTTTCCTTTGTCGCATATTCAGATACAATAACGTCATTATTAAAGTTTCTATTATGTTTTATTACCATATTATTAACTGTATTCTCAACTTCAACCGTTGAAATGCTTTCACTTTTAACAAATGTATTTTCTCTTAATTTTTCGTCAATCTCACCAAATGATTTTTTATATACTGCAGGTGGTTCATGTTCTGGTTTTAAAATGTGAAAAAAATCTAAATAAATGGGACTTATCAAGTTTGTGATTTTTTCAACATCCAAAACTCTTTCGAGACTGCCAAAATTCAGCTCAATAACCTTTGTATAATTCAAAGGGTTATTTTTGTCTCCATATACCCACGATGATATTGAGGACGATAAAAGATTCAAAATATAATTTTTTGACTCAATTGGAATTTTCGGCTCATTAATTGGAGCAGTAAATATCAGATCGTTTGAAGATAAATTATACTTATTAAACGACCCCGTAGAATCATCAATGTAATTTTTTAACTCTGTATTACTAGCATCTTCATTGTATTTTTTAATTTCTAAAACAGGTAAAACATTTAAAAAATAATCATTTAGAACATTTCAATAAATATTTTGATTTCTTTCAATATCTATGTTACCAATTCAAAATTCAAAATTTTCTGCAAAAAATTCAGATTCATTCATTAATGAATATTGACTATTGGCTAACGCACCAAGTAAAAAAACATACTTAAAATTGTAACTATCATTTTGTTGTAGTTTGTTAAATTCATCATTTGAAAGGAGCGGGCCTATATTTTCCAAGATCATATTTTCCACTTTACCTATATTAGTATCTTCTATATTTTCTAAGTGTTTAAATATGTAGTATGGTAAAAGTATCTCAGCAAAATTATTTTCATTTTTGTAATTATTCTTTAGATCAACCTTCTCAATTGAATCGTCCGAAAAATAGAACACGTTGGAACTCGAAATGAATGAATTAATTATTGCAAAAAATATAAATATTATCTTCATACTTTGATTATAGCAAAAAAAAGAGCACAACTTTATACGCCCTATTTAACTTTTATCCAAAATGAAATATAAAATATTCACCAACAACATTTCCTTAAAAAGAAAAGTAAAAATTTAATCTTGATAGTTATTAGTCAACCAATTATTAATTTCTATATTTATTAAATTGTATTCATATACTTTCCCTTCTATAGCATTACAACCAACTTCTTTAAATCAACTAATTGTTTCAGAAAAACCTAATTCCTTTATGTGAATAATTAAATTTATATAAAAATTTTCAGAAATTAATATTTTATCAAATCCACTTCTTCCAGCTACAGATGATAGTTTTGAAGCAAATGAAACAGATTCTCCAATTCAAATTTTATCGTTTAAACTTCCTGATTCCCCACTTACTCCTGCCTTAATTATTAAAGATTCAGAAGCGGCTATCCCAATTCCAAATTCAATACATGGAAGTGATTTTGATTTTAGTTCTTTATTCAAAACTCCCATAAATGTATTTATGGCTACAGATGTATTATAGATTTCATAAAGATCTTCTCTATTTGGAGTCGAATATATTCCATAAACACAATCGCCTCTAATACCTATTTGCCTATAATTTTCATCTATTTTTAGAATTCTAATTATTTCACTGCAAAATGCACGCATCATCTTCGCAATTGTTGTATCTTTTATTTGACCAGTAAATAACTTTGTTGAATCAACAATGTCAACAAAAATAGCCGAAACTCATGCTTTTTTTCCATTCTTAAATGATCATTGATTTTCATCCTTTGGAATTTTAGAGTCAATCACTTCAACTTCATTTGGTGAATCTAAAATATTTCTAATTCTATTTAAGCCATTTTTATAATCATACAACATATCTACAACTCCTATACAACTGCTAAAATAATTCCTATAAAAAAGGCAACAAGCGAAGCTATAAAAAATGAAATTCCTCATTTTAATAGATTGTGTTTCCTTGTGCAAATTTTTGAATTAATTACTATTTGCTTTTTATACTCTTCTTTTAATTCTTCATTAGTTACTTCGACAAATATATCTGTTTTGGAAATATCTTTGTAATATATTTTTGATTCTTTACCGTTGTTATTCCTTTCTTTCTTTTTGGATTTTGGAAATATTACACATATAAAAATAATAATACCAGTTATTATTAAAAGAAAAAATAATAAAAAGAAAAATGTTGGTCAAAAACTAACAAATAACGCGCTAAAGACATTACCTGCAATAAAGAAACCTAAAAATAATCCCGATACTGTTAAAAAAATTTCAGATTTAAAATCAAAATTTTCAATTTGCCTTTTTATAATGTTGTAAATATCTTTTAACTCTTTTAATTCCATGTCTTGGTTCTTTCCTTATTGTAGTCCTGGGTAATTGTTAAGATTTTATTAACCTTACGACACTCTACACATGTACATTGTAGATAATGCTTGGCATGTTTGTTCTTTAATAATTTATATTTAAAGTTTTGAAGCTGCTTTTTCATCAATGATGATTGTTACATCTTTGTGGTTTTGCAATAATGTACATGGTCAACTTGGGTCAACTTTTCCATTCACTAATTGAGCAATAGCGTCAGCCTTAGACTCGCCTAAAGCAATTAATAATATTTTTTTTGCAGACATGATTGATTTCATACCCATTGATATTGCCTGTGTTGGCACGTCTTCTTTTTTAGCAAAGAATCTTGCATTAGATTCAATTGTTGATTCTACCAAATTAACAATTGATGTTAATGAATTAAAGTCTGCTGGTGGTTCGTTAAAACCAACATGTCCATTTGTCCCTAATCCTAAAAGTTGTAAATCAATTCCGCCTTTAGCTGCAATTAATTCATCGTATTTATTTGCTTCTTCATTCGTACTGATTGAACCACTTGGAATATTTGTGTTTTCTTTTTTAATATTAATGTGATCAAATAATTGTTTTCTCATAAAGAAATCATATGATTGATCATCTGTTGGTTTTAATCCTTTGTATTCATCTAGATTAAATGTTGTTACATTTGTTCAATCAATTTTTTCACTGTTTGTTCTTTCAATTATTTGGTTATATGTTGAAATTGGTGTTGAACCAGTAGCTAAACCCAATACTGGTTTATCCTTGTTTATAACTAGGTCTAAAATAATTTCAGATCCTAATTTACCTGCTTCGATTTCGTTTTTTACTTTCAATATTTTCATAGTGTTTCTCCTTTTAATATTTTAATACATTTTATCTAAGATATTATTTCATGTATCAAAATAAGTATATAGATTTGGAATGTCATCAACACGTCACTCTCTTTGTCTATTCATTCTTGATAACATAACATAAGTTAATAATTTATTTTTACCTCTAACAAGGTATTGGACCTTTTTGCATTCAAGAACAATCCCATATTGTTTTGGGATCATGTTCACAATATCGATGTACTTAATTTTGTGTTTTATTTTTTGGTCTTTGTCTGTAATTATTATTTGATCTGTTGAGTAATAGAAATCAAATGTTCCAATTTGTTCTAGTTCTTTTTTTCCATCAAAGAAATGCAAGTTACAACTTGATTGAAATAAGTTAACCGATTCTTTATCTTGGGTTGTGAATTTTACCTGCATTTCTTTTAAAGGTCTTCAAGTTGTAAAAACCAATTCTTCAAGTTGCCTTACAAATTTCTTTTCTCTTTCACTTAATTCAATTTTCATTTTTTTAATTATTTTATTGAATCTTCAAATAAAAATTTCTGATATCGAAAAGTTATCTCTAACTCATTTAAATAAAACTCAATGTTTATAGTCAATATAATCACTATCATCTTTGTATTGTTTTTCTAACTTATTGATTTTAAATTTATTTGTTTTAAGTACTGTTTCAGGATTTAAAAAAGGATAAAGATCAGATCTTATCTTTTGAAAGCTTGGACTAGCATTGTGATTAACAAACATAAATTACCTTTTTAAATATATAAATATTATAATCTATATATCTTATCCTTTGGAGGTGTACATGAAATTGATTGACGGAGCTTTGTTAGCAAAAAAATTAAACGAACAAAATAAAACTGAATTACTTAAATTTAGCACTAAAGCTAAATTACAAGTAATTCAAGTTGGTAGTAATTTTGCTTCAAATAAATATATTGAATATAAACAAAAAAAAGCTATTAACTTAGGAATTGACTTTGAACTATTAAACTTTGATGAAAGCATTTCAGAAAAAATTGTAATAGATCAAATTATTAAATCTAATAATGACAAGTCAATTACAGCAATCATTGTTCAACTACCACTTCCAAAACACATTAACTCATTAAATATAATAAAGGCCATTAGCCCCATTAAAGACGCAGATGGGTTCACTCCCGTGGCAATGGGTGAAACTGTTCTAGACTTACCCATAAATCCCCCCGCTACTCCCAAAGGAATTATGAAATTAATTGATTCTGAAGGTATTGATTTAGTAGGTAAAAATGTTGTAGTTATCGGTAGAAGCAATATTGTTGGTAAACCGGTTGCAAACATGTTAATCAATAGACAAGCAACTGTTACTGTTTGTAATACAAAAACAAAGAACATTGACTCATATATAAAAAATGCTGAAATTATAATTTGTGCTGCCGGTTCACCAAACCTAATCAATAAAAGCAACATCGGACATAATCAAATCATTATTGATGTTGGTTCTAATTACATTAACAATAAATACTGTGGTGATGTTAACTTTGACGAAGTAAAAGATTCAGTCTCACTTATCACTCCTGTTCCTGGCGGTGTTGGCCCAATGACGATATGATCTTTATTTGATAATGTTATTCAACTACATAAATTACAAAATAAAAAATAACACATAAGTGTTATTTTTTTTGTTTTCAAAATGGGGCGCCCGAAGGGGATTGAACCCTCGAATGTCGGAACCACAATCCGATGTGTTAACCATTTCACCACGAACGCCATAACCAAAATAATTATACATTATTTTAGTTTTAAGATAATGTTAAAATTTCTGGCGTCTGTAACAAGTATTTTATTCAATTAACAAACTCATTTGCACTCTCAGCGCTTGCGGCTCGTTGATCATAAGTAAGAATTAAATTCATAGATGCTTTACTATACATTTTTCCACCAAACTCAAATGGTTTTTTAACAATTTTACTCATTGCAATAATAGCCACATTATCATTTGATAATGTAGGTTTCATAAACGAAGCCGAACCCACAAATGTTCCAATTTTAATTGTTGATTTTTCTTCAACTAATTTTCTACCCCTTCTAATATCTGAAGTGATTCCTATTAATTGAGTACCAAGTTCTTTTATTGATAAACCATTTGCAGTGTGGATTACTGGCACTACTGACTTTTCATCTGTTTCAATTATTATTCCAATATCGTGTTTTTTAATTGGTCTTGATTGTTGAGCTGCTTGATCAAATTTGGCATTAAATGCTGGGAATTTTTCTAGTGCATTTGATAAAGCCTTAACTACAAAAGACATTGACGAGAACGGGAAACTTGAATCATTTTCGCGTAACTTAGATTTTAGTTTTATTATTCTAGATACGTCAACACTTGTTGAGATTGTATCTGGTTGTATATTGCTTTTAACCAATTGTAGTTGGTTTCTACTTGATGGAGTTGGTTCAAATTCTTCAAGACCAAATAATACATCGGCATCTGAAAAACCTTTGTTTACATCTTCATCAAAATCAATTGTGTTGTAAACATCTCTGTTTACTTTCTTAGTAAGCAGTTCTTGTTTTAATAATAAAATTTCTTTTTGTAGTTTTTCCACATCATTGTTTGGTGTTCTGTGTTTTATATTTTTTGCAGCTGATTTAACAACATTAGAAATTTCATTCTTTGTAATCTGTTTTTTTACATCTTGTTTTGGAATGTTTGAAGTTTGTTTTGTTGTAGTTGATTTAGCAACATTTTTATTTGTATTGTTGTTTGTCTGTTTTGTTGTGGGGTTACTATTTGTTTGTAAGTTAAAAAGTGGTTTAGTTGTTTGTTTTGTTAAAAAGTTTTTAGTTTCAACTGGTTGTGGGACCGTTCCCATAACTGGTTTAGCACTTTTATTTTTATTATTAAATACTTCATTCTTTAAAGTTGGGTGTTTTTGTTTTGAAGTTTGCGCAACTTCTTTACTCACAACATCGCTTCTAACTGGTGTTGCTGCACTTGAAGAATCAATTAAACCAGATTTCGGTTGTTTTGGTTTTTTAACCTTAACTGGTTGTGGTCTATCTACTTTGAACCCAGATTCATTTTGTAATGTTGCTCTAATTGAAACTCTTTTAATTTTTGCTTCTTCATCTAATTTTTCTTTTAGTATAGATTGGTCACCAGTGACTGAAGGAAGTCTTTTTTCAACTCTGTCGTATATTCCATTTAGTTTTAATCAAATAACAAAATCATGTCTACCATCAATTGTGTTTTTGTATTTTGACATAATTACATCACCAGATTTGTGATCTGTAATTTTCAACTCACGATTAAAGTGAACCGGTATTTCGATTCCCTCAATATAGTCTTCACTTTCCCTTGAAGATTTCTTTGATCTCATTCCGCTCTCGAGAACTTTGCGTCTTTCATCCAATGAGTTCGCGCTTTCTAATACATTATTTTTTTGTGTGTTGTCTTGGTTTAGAATTTTTCTTTCTGTATAAGTTAAATTTGATTTTGACTTAGACTTAATATCTTCTAAAACTTTTTCTTTAGGTGATGATGGCAATGTTACGTTTGTGTTTATTGAATTAGTAACAAACGTTGAGTAGTTATCTGTTTCAGTTGTGTTTACTGAATCGATATCTAAAGTACCTTCAGTGTAATCTTCAACTCTTTGGTTTATTATGTTTCTAAATGTTTTAGGTCTACCCTTTTTGTCTAGTGACGTTGTTGCATCTATTTTTTTGTTTTCTACAACTTTATAATTTTCTTCTTCCATGATTTTGTTCATTCTTTGTTCTACAAGTTCACGAAATTTAGGTTTGTTAGATTCAGGTGATTTTTCGAATAAATTTTTATTTGTTTTTTCAGACATTTTGACCCTTACGATTATTTTAATATTTATATTATATACAAAAAAATAAGGTTTATTCAAACCTTACTTTTGCGTTTACTACACCTTTTTTTACTAGCTTTTGATAACGCTTTGACTCTTTGACATTCCTTAGAACAACTTCTGAATCTTTTTTAGAAAGATTGTTGATCATTTCTTCAAATCGTTTATTGTATTGTCTTTTTGCAATATTGTTTTCTTCAATGTCTCAAAGTTTTTCTGCAAATATTTGCATCTTTTCACGTTGGAATTCTTCAATCTCACGTTCATGATATTCTTTTGGAACTAACTTTAACTTACGTTTAAAGTTAGTTCATTGTACTCTATCGTGAATTCTGACCTTTTTCTTTTCTTGTCTAGCAATTGCTCTATTTGCACTTCTTTTTGCCATACGGTAATCATGTTCTTCTTTTGAAAGTGATACATCATTTAAATCATGTCATCTATAGTATTTAGAGTTGTTCAACGCAAGATATCCGAGTGTGACCCCAACAAAGACCCCTGTAATACCCAAACATGCAGCAATAGTAACTAGTACATACGTTCATTGGGCATTGTTGTGAGAGAAGAAAACAATTTCTGAGCCACCAATGACATTTGTTCCATATTTTAATTCATATTTATGAAAATCCAAAAATCAATATGGGTAGTAGAATTGAGTATTGAACCTGGCATCAAAATCAATTATTCCAATACCATTACCATTGTGAAAAATCCCATCTCATCCAATTGGTTGATTCCCACTATAAATAAATTCAAAGAAATCTGGACCATATTGTTCAAAACGTAATTCACCTCTTATCATTACATAAACCAAATAAGCTACTGGATATGCACAAACACAAAAAATACCAAATCTATTAAAGTCTTCAATTGACATATAAACATTTCCTGAAGTCGTAAAGAATTGTGTCACCATGAACAATGGGATTACTAAGTGTAAAACAACAGTCGATACTCAGTTGATTGGTCTATATGCCCCAATCTCATCTGGTGACGCTAAAAGACCAAACCAGAAAACAATAAACGTAACAGTAATATAAGTTGTAATCGCAATTTCCAAACCAAGTAGTCTTTGTGTTCCATAAATTTTTTGTAAGAATATAGTCACAATAAGATAAACAACAACAATGTAATTTGACTGTGTAGTTCAAAATGCATAGTAAATGTTTATTCTTTCAATTGTTGGAATTCCACCTAAGTTATACTTAGGAAATCAAATTTGTGAGCAAAAGTCAAAAATTAAAAAAAGAACTAACACATTAAGTATCACTAGTTTTAATATAAAGTCTAAATTTTTACTGATTTTCATTTATTTCGTTTCTCTCTATTTATTTATTATATTTAATTTTTGTGAGCAAAAAAAATAAAAATCAAGTATTTCTACTTGATTACGAAGTTAACAATCTTATCTTGAACTGCAATTTCTTTTATTATTTTTTTATTTTCTAATTGAGTTTGAATTGAATCAATTTTTTTAGCCATATCTAAAATTACATTTGACTTAGTCCCACGAGCAGTTTCAAAAGTTGCACGTAGTTTACCATTAATTTGGACTGCAATTGTAACAACATTATCTACTAATTTTTTGTCATCGAATGTTGGTCATACTTGATCACACACTGAATTCTTTTGTCCAATTTTTTGTCATAACTCTTCACAAATGTGAGGCGTAATTATTGACAACATAATTAGGAAGTTTTTAATGTGTTCAATATAAACTTGTTTTTGTTGTGAATATATTTCATTTACAAAAACCATCAATTGTGAAATGGCAGTATTAAATTTATAGTCACTAATCATTTGACCAAAGCTTTTAACCATCTTGTTGTACGCAACATCCAATGATCCATCATTTGTTTTTGAAATTTCAAATGTATCAACCATTCTATATACACGATCAATTCACTTACGTGCACTATCAAGTCCACTTTCACTCCATTGTAATGAAGCTTCGATCGGTCCCATGAATGCAATAAATAATCTAAGTGCATCAGCTCCGTGAGATTCTATAATATCATCTGGGTTAACAACATTACCTTTTGATTTAGACATTTTAGTTCCACTATTATCAAGCACCATTCCTTGATTAATCAATTTATTAAATGGCTCTGGAGTTGAAACAATACCAAGGTCAAATAATACTTGGTGTCAAAACCTAATGTAAAGCAAATGCCCAACGGCATGTTCTTGTCCACCCAAATATAAATCAACTGGTAGTCATTTTTTAAATAATTTTTTTGCTTCTGGAGAATCTATATTAATAAATTCATTTGGACCCTTGGCCAAAATATAAGCCAAGTGATATCAAGATGAACCAGCTGATTGTGGCATTGTGTTTGTTTCTCTAACCAATTTTTTGTTATCCAAATCAATGTTCAATCATTCTTTGATATTCGCCAATGGTGATTCACCAGTACCTGATGGTTTGATGTAATCTGTTTTAGGCAATTCGACTGGTAATGACTTTTCAAGTAGAACAATATTTTGTTCGTCATCAAAAGCAACTGGGAATGGTTCTCCATAAAAACGTTGTCTTGAAAATAATCAATCACGTAATTTGTAGTTAACTTTTATGCTTCCTTTGTTTTCTTTTGACAGTAACTTTACTAATGTCTCTTTTGCTTTTTCAAAATTCATACCTTCAATTAATTTTGAATTCACATATTCTGATTTTCCAATGAATGCTTTTGATTCATCTTCCGCTTTTAAAACAAATTTAATTGGTAGTTTGAATTTTTTGGCAAACTCTCAATCTCTTGAATCATGTGCTGGTACTGCCATAACAATTCCTGTTGCATAATCATTTAATACATAATCACTAATCCAGATTGGTACTTCTTCTTTTGTAATTGGATTAATTGCGTATTGACCAATGGATACACCTGATTTAGGTTTTGATTCATCTTGACGTTCAATATCTGATTTAGAAAGAGTTTTTGAAACATATTGTTCCACTTCTTTTTTCTTAGAATCAATCGTAATCTCTTCCACTATTTTATTTTCTGGAGCTACCACTAAATACGAAACACCATAAATAGTATCAATACGAGTTGTAAATACGTTTAGTTTTTTATTAGTGTTTTTAACATCAAACTCAATTAATGTACCTTCCGATTTTCCAATTCAATTTTTTTGTAAATCTTTAATTGATTTTGGCATATCAATATCATCAAGACCTTTTAGTAATCTATCTGCGTATTCAGTTATCTTCAAAACTCATTGTCTCATTGGTTTCTTGAAAACTTCAAAGCCACCAACTTCAGAAACCATTTTTCCATCGACATTAATTACTTCTTCATTTGCTAATGCAGTTCCTAATTCGGGACATCAATTAACATTAACATTTCTAATTTCGGCTAGTCCTTTTTTATATAGTTGAATAAAAATTCATTGTGTAGTTTTATAGTAATTTGGATCAGATGTAATTATCTCTTTGTTTGGATCATATGAATATCCCATTTTTTCTAATTGAACTCTAAAGTTTTCAATATTTTTAATTGTAAAATCTCTTGGGTCATTTCCAGTTTTAAGAGCATATTGCTCAGCTGGTAATCCAAATGCATCATATCCCATTGGGTGCAAAACATCATATCCATTTAATCTTTTAAATCTTGAATAGATATCAGTTGCAGTGTAACCCTTTGTGTGGCCAACGTGTAGTCCAGCACCTGAAGGGTATGGAAACATATCTAAAATGTATGCTTTCTTATCGCTTTTATTTTTAGTGGCAAATGCATTATTTTCTTTTCAAAATTTTTGTCATTTCTTTTCAATTGCTTTGTGTGAAAATTCCATACAACATATATCTCCTAACGTTCTTTTTGGTATTTATATATTTTTTTAAGTACTGTACTTCTTGGTGCGATGTTAATTCCAAACTTTGCCAGTTTATTCATTTTTCCAATGATAATAACACTCTTGTTTGTTTTTAAACATTTACGCAATGATTTGATTGCATATGTTCTCGTACTCATTACTTTGACTTTTGAATAGTAAGTCGCATCAATTTGATTTGAACTCCTATTTCAAAAATCAGTCTTTAGTGGTCCGGGGCAAATTGTAATTACACGGGCTTTAGATTTCGCCATTTTTAATTCTAAGTTAACAGCTTCACCCAATGATGTAACATATGCTTTTGATGCATAGTATCCAGCAAATACAGGACCCGGTGTGAAAGCAGCCATCGAACCAACATTGATAATTCTTCCAACATTTTTTTCTTTAAATATTTTTACAAATTCTTTAGTCAATATGTGAAGTGCTTTAATGTTTAGATCAATCATATTCATTTCAGATTGTATGTCTGATTTTTCAAACATACCTCAAACACCATAACCTGCATTATTAATTACAAGTTCAATGTTTTTATCTTTTACTTCTTCAATTAATTTAAAGCAGTTATCATTATTGCTCAAATCCATATTTATGGCAACAACTTCTCGTTCAGAGTGTTTTTTTTGTAATTCACCTAAACTATCTGTATTTCTTGCAACACCAATAATGTCATAACCTTTCGTTAATAAAAGGTCACAATATTCAAATCCTAACCCTTTTGATGCACCAGTAATAAGCGCTCATTTTTTATTCATCTTTTTCTCCGTGACCTTGGTCTGATGCAATACTAAATAAAACTTTTCTATTTAATATCATATAATTTAGCGCGGCCGCAATTGATAATATTGCAGCAATGTATGTTGGAATCATAACTAATTGATTTATTAAACCAAACTCACCATACAATCATGTGTCACCGCTAAAGCTTGATAGTCCAACAAAAAATAAAATTGACATCCCAAGCATTTGAACTGCAGCTTTATATCTACCTAAATTATTAGCAGCCATTATTGTTTTTTGAGTTGCCAACACTTGTCTTACAACATCGATAATAAAATCTCTACCAATAAAAATCAATACTATTCATAAAGGTAAAATTCCAATTACTGCAAATACAACTAATATCAAGTTTGTTAAAAGCTTATCTGCGATTGAGTCAAAGAACTTACCAAAGTTAGTTACTTGATTATATTTTCTAGCAATATATCCATCTAACATATCTGATAATGAAGCTATGATAAACAATAATCCCGCTATTAAATCCGAGAGTGCTAGTGAATAATTTCCCGATGTAAATTTTGTTGTTATCACATCTCACCCATGACCATTGGCTGGTCCTAAAAATATCATAATGATTATCATGGGTATAAAAATCAGTCTAATTAACGTTACTCTGTTTGCTCAATTCATAAATAATTTCCTTACTACTATTATATACACTAATGAAATTTTATTAATTAATAGGTATTTCAAAAAAAAAAAAAAAAAGGATTTCTCCTTGTTATATTTCGTATTCATAAATGGTCGAAATAAGTGGACTCGAACCACCGACCTCTCCGTTATCAGCGGAGTGCTCTAACCAGCTGAGCTATATTTCGAAATGGTGGTTTTGAACGGAATTGAACCGCCGACACATTGAGCTTCAATCAATTGCTCTACCAACTGAGCTACAAAACCATTATTGGCGACCCCAACGAGACTCGAACTCGTGATCTCCTCCGTGACAGGGAGGCGCGATAACCAACTTCGCTATGGGGCCATTGGTTGCGGGAGCAGGACTTGAACCTACGACCTTCGGGTTATGAGCCCGACGAGCTACCAACTGCTCTATCCCGCGATATATAAAAAATGGCGGAAGATGAGGGATTCGAACCCCCGCTCGGGTTTCCCCGACTCTCGGTTTTCAAGACCGACCCCTTCAGCCAGGCTTGGGTAATCTTCCGTATAATTTTTATAGTCCGCATAGCGAAGCCTATCTGGCGTCGAATTTGGTGGACATTATTGGACTTGAACCAATGACCGCCCGGTTATGAGCCGGGAGCTCTAACCAACTGAGCTAAATGTCCAAAATGATTAATATAAATATGGTAGCGGGGGCGAGACTTGAACTCGCGACCTCCCGGGTATGAGCCGAGCGCTCTAACCAGCTGAGCTACCCCGCCATATTTGGTGGACCCGATCGGGATCGAACCGACGACCCCCTGCGTGCAAGGCAGGTGCTCTCCCAGCTGAGCTACGGGCCCAAATAAATGGTCGAGAAGACAGGATTCGAACCTGCGACCCTTCGGTCCCAAACCGAATGCTCTACCAAGCTGAGCCACTTCTCGTTATATAAACAAATATTTCTGGTATGAATATTTGTGATGTTTCTAGCTGGTGCGCCCTAAGGGACTCGAACCCCTAACCTTTTGATCCGTAGTCAAACGATCTATCCAATTGATCTAAGGGCGCATATGAAATATCACAATTATTATATATAATTTGTATCTAAAGATATAGACAAAATAAATTATATCTTAAATTCATTACATAGATATACCCTTTTAAAAAAATAAAATATATAGACAAAATAAAAAACCCCACCTTAATACAATGTGGGGTTATTTAATTACTTATTATATTAAAACTATTCTATATCTTTTAATCAAGAGAAAGTTCTTTCGACAGCAGTACTTCAGCCTTTGTTTAATCAATCGGCTTTTTTCTTATCAATTGTTGGTTTTAACTCAAAATCATTTTTATAATTTTTTCTGATCTCATCAACATTTTTTCAATAGCCAACAGCAAGTCCAGCTAAATAAGCAGCACCCATTGCAGTTGTTTCAACATTAACAGGTTTAACAACATTTGTTTGTGAAATGTCAGCCTGGAATTGCATTAAGAATTTATTCTTAGATGCGCCACCATCAACTTTTAAAAATTTTAAATCTTTTTTAATATCTTTTTGCATAGCATTTACAACATCATTTGCCTGATATGCAATCGCCTCTAATGTGGCACGAACAATGTGTTCGCGTTTTGTTCCTCTATCTAATCCGAATATTCCACCACGAGAATAGGCATCTCAATAAGGTGATCCCAATCCCGTAAATGACGGAACAACATAAACACGTCTATCATCTGTTACTTGTCCGGCATATCATTCTGTTTCAACGGCGTTGTATACAATTCTTAAGTTATCACGCAACCATTGAATTGCAGATCCCGCAACCATTACAGAACCCTCTAGAGCGTAAGTGATTTTTCCGTCATATGCACACGCTATAGTTGTAAGAAGGCCATGAGTTGACATTACTCTTTTTTCACCTGTGTTCATTAAAATAAAACAACCAGTTCCATAGGTGATTTTTGATTCCCCATCATTTAGACATAACTGCCCAAACAGTGCTGATTGTTGATCTCCAATTGAAGAACAAACTGGGATTTGTGTCATGTCTTGTTTACTAATTAAACCAGCATAACTTTTTCCATATACTTCAGAACATGATTTAATTTCTGGCAAAATACTTCTTGGTATATCAAATAATTCTAACAGTTCATCATCTCAGTCATTTGTGTGAATGTTATACATCAATGTTCTTTGAGCATTTGCGTGATCGGTTATAAAAACCTCCCCTCCAGTAAGTCTATAGATTAATCATGTATTGATTGTCCCAAACATTAACTTACCTTCTTTTGCCAGTTGTCTTGCACCTTCAACATTGTCTAAAATTCACTTAACTTTTGAACCCGAGAAGTACGGATTGATTATTAATCCGGTTTTTTCCCTTACCATGTCAACATCTTTTTGACCCATACTTTCACAATATTTAGCTGTTCTAGTATCTTGTCAAACAATTGCATTATAAATTGGTAACCCATTTTCTTTATTTCAAATAACTGCAGTTTCTCTTTGATTTGTTATTCCAATTGCAGAAATTTGTTCACCAGTAATATTTGCTTTACCAAGCGCTTGTGTAAATGTTGATCTCTGAGTGTTTCAAATTTCATTTGCATCATGTTCCACTCATCCATCTTTGGGAAAGTATTGTGGGAACTCTGATTGAGCTATTGAAACAATATCTCCCTTCTTATTTGTAACTAGAGTTCTAGCACTTGTAGTCCCTTCATCTAGTGTTACGATGTATTTTTCCATTTTTGTCTCCTTATTAACTCAAAGGTAAAATTGTTTTTTCAATTGGGTTTCAATCTTTTTTCTTATTTAATTTTTCTACTTTTTCAACAAGTCCAATTACATAATCGGCAATCGCTGGAGCTGATGCTATTGCTGGAGATTTCATTCCGGCAACACTTATAAAGTGATCATCACCTTTTGCTGGTTTAATTCAAAAATCATTTTCAGTTGGTTCAATTGGTCTTGATCCAGATAGTGTCATACATGTTTTATTCATGTTGATTGACGGGATTAGTTTTTTTCCAATTTCTCCAATGAAGTCAAATTGTTTTTGAGTAACCAATCTTGTTTCATCCTTTGGTACATTGTCTTCAGCCGTTGGACCAACCAATACATGTCCATTTAACATTGGTGCAACAATTACACCTTTACCATGAATTGTAGGAACCATGAACACAACTGAGTTCACAATACCAGCTTCAGTTTTTTCAAGAATTCTATATTCACCACGTTTTGTAACCAAGTTAAAATCTGGGTGTCCAGCCATTTTTGAAATTACGTCTGCATAGTGTCCAGCAACGTTGATTACAAATTTTGAATTTATAACTTCACCTTTGCTCGTTTTTATTTCATATCCATCTTTTGATTTTTTGATATCAATAACTTTTGAGTTAACTTTTAATTCAGCTTTGTTTCTAATTGCATTAGTAAACAAAGTTTTAGTTAGTTCAACGGGATCAACCGCAATTGAAGAATTACATACCAATGCACCAATTGCTTCTTTTGAAATATTTGGTTCTCTTTTTTGTAATTCTTTGGCGTCAATGATCTCCATCTCTTTTGCTTCTAATCCATTTGTTAAACCGCGTTCATATAACATATGAACATGTTCCATTTCTTCAGCAGTAAACGCTACAATTGTTGAATCAATTCTTAAGTATGGGAATTCCATTTCCTTAATTCAATCTTCATATCTTAATTTTCCAGCTACATTTAAACGTGCATTCAGTCTTCCTGGTGTTGGGTCAAATCCCCCATGCACAAGTCCTGAGTTACCAGCAGATGTTTCCATTGCCACTCGAGCATTTGCCTCTAAGATTACTAAGTTAATATCGTATTTGGCAAGTTCACGTGCAATCGAAGCACCAATGATCCCTCCACCAATTATGCAAATATCGTATTTTTTCATATATCTCCTTTTTATAATGTTGTTAACAACATAATACCACCAGCAATTAAACCACCTGTTAATGGTGCTACAACTGGTATTCATGCATAAGTTCAATCAGATGCTGAACCTGATTTTTTAAATAACAGCATGTGTGCAATTCTAGGTCCTAAGTCACGTGCTGGGTTAATGGCATAACCAGTTGTTCCACCAAGTGAAAGTCCAATTGATAGCACAACAATTCCAACAATTACTGGTCCAATATATCCTGGCGCATTGTATGCACCAAGACATAAGATTGCAAACACTAATATAAATGTTGCTATCATTTCCATTAAAAAGTTTAATGGTATTGATTTAGTTGTGGCCCCAGTTGAGTGCATACCCAACACGTTACTACATCCAAATTCACCATCTTCTAATGTCATTTTGATATGTTTAAGATATAGAACATCTAATAAAAGTTGTCCTAAGAATGCTCCTATAATTTGAATAAACATTATTCCAATAAATATACCTGTCATTTGTTCTTGTGACACACCATATTTTAAAGCTGTTCCACTCATATCGGCGAACATCACTCCAAGTGTTACTGCCGGGTTTAATCAACCTGCTCCACCCGCAAATGCTGAAGATATTAGAGCTGCTACCGTTACTGCAAAACCTCAACCAATCGTGATTGAAAGTCATCCTGCGTTATTACCTTTTGTTCCTTTCAAAACTACATTAGCTACAATTCCATTACCTAATATAATTAGTAATGCTGTACCAAATAGTTCTGTAAGAATTAAATTTGTTATTTCCATAAAGTTTCCTCCAAAATTTATTATAATCTTTCAAATATTATTTACAATATATAATACTTTATTTGGAATTTTTTATTTTTATACTATAATAAAAGACAAATAAAAAAACTCTCATTTTTCTGAGAGACTTTGTTTCAAATTGGAGGCGCTAGTCGGATTCGAACCGACGATCAGAGTGTTGCAGACTCATGCCTTGAACCCCTTGGCCATAGCGCCATATTTAATATATTATACAAAATTTGCAATTAATAATAGGTATTATATATAAAAGCAATGGAGGCTCAATATGAAATTATCAAGTAAATCAAAAGAATTTTGATCAATGTTTTTATTGGTTGCTGGTATTGTTATCGGAGCTGGTATTTATTTAAAAAATAAAGAATTACTGGCTCAAACTGGAAACCCAATTGTTGCAACTGCACTTTGAGGAATTGTGGGATTAGTTTGTATTATGTCTGTTGTGGTGTTTATTGAAATATCAAAATCCACTTTAAAATCAGGTAATGGAACAATGGGTAACTGAGCGAAGATATTTTTAAATCGTCGTATTGCCTCTTTCTTTTCTATCATTTATACATTTGTTTATATGCCAACTACTCAATCAGTATTTGTTGCTGGTGTTGTCGGTTATATGATTCAAGCCATTGGTGTTCAATTAACACCACTTGAAATAATGGCAATCTACTTAGTATGTTGTATATCACTATTAACTCTATTTGCATTTGCAAATATATATTCTCCAAAACATTGTAAAAATTTACAAGTGTTTGGATCAGTATTTAAGTTCATCCCATTAATCATCGCTATGATTGCTGGATTTATTTTATGAGGAATGGGGACTGAAAACTCATTTGAGTCATCTGAAAGCTTAGAAAACATTAAAGCACTTTCATTCTTGGGTGGATTTGGAGCAATTCTTTTTTCATTTGATGGTTACGTTTATATTGCAAATATGCAACAAGGTGCAAAACACCCAGAACAAGTTCCTAAGGCTTTAACTGCTGGTATGATTTTTGTTACTGTGTTTTATATTTTAATTGCCCTAGCAACTTTTGGTGGTGGTAACGGAACAATTGAAGGTGTTCTTTCAAAAATATTTGGTGGTGGTAAAGACGCCGAACAAGTTGCGTGAGTTATGGCAAACATAATTATGATGCTCGTGTGTCTACTATCAGTTAATATGTTTACTAACTTGGGTATGACCGAAATATTTAGTGATTACAATTGTAAGATAATTTATATCCCAAAATCAAAAGCTAGTTTCAAGTCTGCGGCATTTTTGCAATTGGGTTTAACAATTACATATTTTGTTATTGTTATTGTTCTTGGAACAGTTGCTCCTCATGGTGATTGAAAAGGAATTCACTCTGTACCTCTTGGAAGTGAAGCTACAGACCTAAGAGCATATCTTGATCAACCAGCTTATTTTGTAAATTCATTTTCATCGGCTACAACAGTTATGGTTTTTATAATGCTAAATATGTTAATAATCGGAGCAATGATAAATAGATTCACACGTAAGGTGGATGTTCCAAAAGTTAAGTTCTTCTGACCTGCTGCAATCATTTCAAGTGTAATGATGGTTGTCTTTAATGTTTTTGGTATAGTTGCATTCTTGATTCCTCCGAGTGGTCAAACATTTATTGAATCAAATGGATTTATCTTTTTATTAATATTAATATTTTGTGTAGCTTACGCTACTGCAGTGTTCATTGCTCAAGAAGTATTCTTTGCAAAAAAAGATCCATTCAATGGTTTTGAAGGTGTTGTTGATGATAACCTTTTAACAAACAATTGAGTTGAGGTTGAAAATGAATAATACAAAAAACAAATCTAAAGCTTATGAATTTTGATCAATGTTCTTATTGGTTATTGGTATGGTTATTGGAGCTGGTATTTATTTAAAGAATCAAGAACTACTATCACAAACTAACAACCCAATTGTTGCAACTTCACTATGAGCCATTGTTGGTCTTGTCCTTGTTCTTAGTGTTGTTGTTTTTATTGAAATTTCTAAATCAACAATGAATAAAGGAAACGGGACCCTTGGGAACTGATTAAAATTATGAATTGGTAGAAAAACAGCAACTCTTTTTTCAGTAATGTATTCTTACATTTTTATACCAGCTGCCGTTACGGGATTTATGACTCCCGTAATAACTTATTTCCTTATTACATTAGATGTATACATTAGTCCTTTATCTCAACTGTTTATTTACTTAATCGTCGGTGTATTTTTATTAGGTGTAATTTATGCATCGAATGTATGATTGCCAACTGTATGTAAAAACATTCAACTTTTTGCATCAGTCTTTAAATTCATACCATTATTCGTCGCACTGATTGCAGGGTTTGTTTTATGGGGAGATGACTCTGCATTTGACAATGAAGCATACAAAGAAAGCGCAACAGCAATTACATTTTTGTCAGGGTTTGGAGCTATATTACTTTCATTTGATGGGTACGTTTATATTGCGAACATGCAAAAAGGCGCAACTCATAAAGAGCAAGTTCCAAGAGCATTGATTGCAGGGATGATATTTGTATCACTATTTTATGTATTAATGGCTGTAGCCTTATTTGGTGGTGGTGACGGTTCTATTGTTGGTGTGTTGTCAAAGATATTCGGAAACACTGAAGGCGGTCAAAGAGCGGCTATTATTGTAGCAAATACAGTGATGATGTTGGTTTGTTTCACATCTACAAATGTTTTTATAAGCGTTGGTATGACTGAAATGCTAAGTGACTATAATGCGAAAGTAATTTTTTTACCAAAAGAAAAAGCCACATTTAAAATGGTTGCACTATTACAATTTATTGCAACATCATCATTTTATATAATATTAATCTTACTAGGTACCTTCGTTCCTCGTGGTGACTGAAATGGAATCTATTCTAATTTTACTGATTGACATAACAACCCTACAATGTATATGAATGCGTTCGGTGACTTTGTGGGTCAAATGGCAAGTGCACTAACGGCGTATGTTTTCATTGCAATTAACGCATTAATTTTTGCAGCTATGGTTAATAGATTTACAAACAAAGTTAAAATTGAAAAAATCAATTCATATGTATTTTGACCAGCTGCGATTATTTCTTCTACAATGTTAATTGTTATAAATGTTATGGCTATAGTTACATTTATTATCCCTACAGATAATAGTCAACCATTCCATACTACAGGACAATTTATATTCTTGATATTTTTTATTCTTTCGATAATTGCCACAATTATACTGTGAGCAATTCAAGAAAAAATATTTAAAAAATACCCTGAAATATATTCAAATACAACTGAAAATATTGATGAAAATATGAAACTTAATAACTGAGATTAATCTCCAATAAAAAGAAAACCTTAATTATTAAGGTTTTCTTTTTATTTAAAATTGTCTATTAACTAGGCCAATACTGCTGTTTGATCAAATATACTTAATTCACTAATCACAGCACTCACAACTGTTCAGAATGGAATCGTAATGATTCCACCGATAATTGTAACTGTAGCTATTTGTGAAGCTAAGTTTTCTTCTTTCTCATATGCAATTGCATAACCCACAACTGTGTTGGCTGTTGGCGCTGCAATCATAATTACTCCTAACATAAATGCTAAGTTAGGTATTTTTCATGCACCCGTAGCATCACCTATTCCTGCTGCTGCTAAGAATATTAAGATTACAAACAATGGTGCAATGATCATTTTCAAGAAAAATGCTCACCATACTGTTTTATTTTTAACTGCTGATTTAATATCACCATTCGCAATAACTGCACCGATTGAAAATCAAGCCAATGGTGTTGCTAATGCTTTTAGTAAATCAAGTGTTTTATCTACACCTGGTATTCACATGTCAAATCTTAGAATTGAATAATATTCAGTGTTAGTTTCTGATCCTGCATTTCAGTCACTTACTGGCATGAATTTGATTCCCGGTATTAACTGTGTTATTCAAATAATAAATCCGGCAACTGTTGCAATAATAATTGGATTTTTTAATAAGCTAATTATTATTTCTTTTCTACTTTTATTAGCAATTGATCCGTTTCTTACAACCTCGCCTTCTTTTGCACTTGATGCTTCGACATCTGTTGACATTGGGAAATTATTTTTTTGTACTATATATACCGCCGATGAACACATGAACAATCAGTAACCTACATTAATAACACTTGAATAAGTGTTGATTTCTGCTGCATACTCAGATTCAAACAATGAACTTAAAATTGGAATACCAAAGTATATTGCTGACGAGAATGCAACCGTCATTGATAATGTATCTTGAGCATCCTTATTGTTTTTTAAAAAGAATAGCCTTGAACCATATGTAATCAATACATAGAATAATAAGCTTGCGCACATCATTACCATTTTTTCTGTGAATCCATCTTCGCCAGATAATTCAGTCATAAAACTTTTTAATATTAGAGATGGTAGTCCTACATAAATTACTAATTTTACAATTGCCTTTTCTCAACTTTTAAATATCAGATTCTTTTTTTGAAAAAAATATCCAATACCAATAACTAAAACTGCAGCTACCACAACCCCTCAAAATGGAAGGCTTGAAAAAATTCCCTTGGTTACATCCGCCACTGAATAAAACATTATTTTGTACTCCTTAAATATATTTTTGAAATTGTGTCCAAACAGATCATGAGTTCCTCATTTGTTTTAATTGCATATACTTTTGATTTTGATTTATTTGTTGATATCAACTTATAGTCCTCATAGTCGTTTGAGTATGCATTTAATTTCTCATCAAGTTCTAACCCAAGTATATTAACTCTATCTAATACTTGTGTTCTAATGAAATCAGAATTTTCTCCTATACCCGCAGTAAATACAATTGCATCAATTTCACCATTCAAATAGTTTGCATACTTAACCATGAAGTCCGCAACTATTGTTGTGTACTTATGAATTGCAATCTTTGCATTTTGATTTCCACCATAGAACGCTTCTCTAACATCTCTCATATCTGATGATATTTTTGAGATACCTTTTAATCCTGAATTTTTATTTAACATCGTTGTTATTTCAACTACATCTTTTTTTAATTCTTTAGACATATATTCAATAATAGAAGGATCAATGTCACCGCTTCTCGTACCCATCATTAATCCAGCTAATGGTGTTAAACCCATTGTTGTATCAAATGATAACCCTTCTTTAATAACCGCCATTGATGCACCATTACCTAAATGACACACAATTGCATTAACTTTACGACAATCCTTTTTCAATATAGTTGATAGATTTTTTAAAATATATTGATAACTAATCCCGTGGAATCCATATTTTCTTACACCATGATTTTCATACCATTCAATCGGCGTTGTATATAAGAAGTTTTCTTTTGGAATTGTTTGATGAAACGCAGTGTCAAAAGAAGCTACTAATTTTGCATCTGGCATTATCGCCTTAACGGCATCAATCGCAACAAGAGCTCCTGGATTATGTAAGGGTGCTAATTTTGTAGAATCTACAATTGATGAATAAATATCATCGCTAATTAATGAAGATGAAGAAACCGTACCACCATGGACAACTCTAAATCCCACACCTTCAATGTCATTGTAATTTTCAATTATTTTCATTTCGATTAATTTATCTAAAATTAATTTTAGTGCCACTTTATGATTTGGTAACTTATCATTGAACTCATGTTTAGTACTGTCGTATTTGAACGATCAAAAACCGTCAACTCCAATTCTTTCAGCTAAGCCTTCTAAAATATCTTTTGGTTTATTTTTATCTTGGATGTCATAAAGTCTAAATTTAATTGAACTACTTCCGGAGTTAATTATTAATATCATTTATTTTTTCTCCATTGCTTGAAAGATTGTTATTATTGCTGTATTTTGAACATCTTCTAAAGTTGCTCCACGACTTAAGTCATTTACCGGATTATTAAATCCCATAATGAATGGACCAATAGCATTGTAACCACCCATTCTTTGAGCAATTTTATATCCAATATTTGCTGAGTTAATGTCTGGAAATACATAAACATCTGGTCTATTTTTTTTCATTTTATTTCTAGGCATTTTCTTATCTCTTACTTCTTTATCTCAAGCAGCATCAAATTGAATTTCACCAACGATATTGAAGTTGTTGTTTTGACTATTTAATATTTCAACTGCTCCACGAACACGATCAACGTCTTCACCAGAACCAGAACCAGCAGTTGAATAACTCAACATCGCAACTTCAACATCACTAAATTTAAAAGCCTCACCAAACTTTGCAGTCATCTTAGCAATGTCTGCGAGTTGTTGACTTGTAGGTTTGATGTTAAGAGCGCAATCGGTGAATAAATAATTTTCCTCACCTTTGTTAATAATAAACACACTTGCCGCAAGACTTAATCCAGGTTTAGTTTTAATAACTTGTAATGCTGGCCTAATTGTATCTGCCGTTGTATAAGTTAATCCAGATAACACACAATCAGCTTCACTCATTTTTACCATCATTACTGAAATGTAATTTGTTTTGTTCATCAACTTAGTTGCGTCATCAATGTTTGTTTTTTCTTTTCTTAATTCAATAAATTTATTAATGTATGGGGTTTTATCAATTTGATCAAGTGAACAAATTTTGATTGATTCATTTAATCCTTTTGGGATTTCACTTGATTTGTTAAATAACATAACTACATTTGCAATTTTGTTATTAGTTAAGTGATTAGCGACTTTTTGAATTTTTTCTTCTCACCCTTCAGCAAATACAATAGTTTGCTTTACATCTGTTTTAATTAAGATGTTTTCTATTTCTTTAACACTGTACATTAGAAGTTAATCGCCTTTCCACTTTCAAGAGCTTCAGCTGCTTCACCAATTGCTTCACTCATTGTTGGGTGGGGATGTATTGAACGAGCAAGTTCTGTGATTGTTCCCTCACATTCAATTAATGTTGTAATTTCTGAAATCATATCTGTCGCTCTATTTCCAATAATGTGGGCACCTAAAATAGTTTTATATTTAGGTTCTACAATTAGTTTTACAAATCCAGTAACATGGTCGTCAGCAAGAGCTTTACCAATTGCAGAGAACGGAAATTTAAAAGCTTTATATTCAACTCCAGATGATCTCAAGTCTTGTTCTGTTCTACCTATCATTGCAATTTCTGGTTGTGAATAAATACAACTGGGAACTTTTGAATAATCCATTATCATATCTTCAGCCCCTTTTTTACCTGCCTTCATTGCAATTCTATTTGCTGTAACTACAGCAGCATGTGCAGCAACTTGAGCTAACATAGCTTTGCCTACAACATCACCAATGGCGTAAACACCTTCAATGTTTGTTTCACTATATTCATTTGCGTTGATTGCTCCACGCGTTGTAAGTTCAACACCAACTTTATCAAAATCAGATGTTACAACTTTTCTACCAACTGACTCTAATACAAAATCAGATGTTACTGTGTTTTTAGACCCTTCAAATTCATATGAAACGGTATTCCCATCCATTGAGTTTACTTTCGCATTTGTAAGTATAGTTACTGAATATCTATCCCTCATATATGCTGTCATTAGCTCAATCACTTCTTCATCTAATTGGGGAATGATTGTTGGTGAACCTTCAATTACTGTTACTTTTGTACCAAGTGATGCAAACAAGCAACCAAACTCAATACCAATAACTCCACCACCAATAATTGTTAATGATTTTGGTATTTCTTTTAATGAAAGAATTGAAGTCGAATCAATTAAGATACCTTTGCTTCTGGCTTCTTCAAATCCTGGAAGTGGTAATTTAATTGGAACTGAACCAGTTGCAATAACTATATTTTTTCCACGAAATTTTTTTCCATTAACTTCAATCACTTTTGCTTCTAACGGTGTTGCAATTCCGAACTCACGGTCAACACCGTTTTTTTTCAATAAGTATTGAACACCATTTGTTAACTTAGAAACAACATCATTTTTTCTTGATACTGATTGTTTTCAATCAATAGTTGGTTTTTGATCTGATGGAAATACAATTCCTAATGATGCCGCTTTTTTTGTAATCTCAGTATAAATTTTAGCCGTTCTTAAAAGCGACTTTGTTGGAATACACCCAACATTCAAGCAAACTCCACCATAATATTCTTTTTCAATAATTAATGTTGACAATCCTAGTTGAGCACATTTGATGGCGTTCATATAACCACCAATACCAGCACCGACTACAATTACGTCATATTCTTTATCCACAATAATGTTATTTGTTTGTGGTTGAATAGATTGTGTTTGATTAGGTTTAGGACCACGTGAAGGTATCACATCATTTGATACAGGTGTCGAACCAACAACTGATGCATTTTCTTCTTTATCGTCCGCCACGGCCTTAATTGATGGTTTGGAAACAATGTCTACCCCTGTACCGTTATCGATAACAACCACAATGTCTCCAACTTTAATTTCTTGGTTTTCTTTAATATTTAGTTGACTAACCACACCAGCTACTGGTGATGGTATTTCTGAATTTACTTTGTCAGTTTCAACAAAGAATAAAGGATCACCTTCTTTAATTGTTTGTCCAACTTTTACAAGTACTTCAACTACTTTTCCTTCGGTAAGTCCTTCACCGATGTCTGCAAATTTTACGTTATACATAATTCTCCTTAAATAAATAGCAACGCTGGTGCTTGTAAGTAAGCTTTTAATTTCATTAAAAATCTACCTGCATCACCACCATCAATAATTCTGTGATCGCATGTCATAGAGAACGGCATTATTCAACCCGCTTTAATTTCGTCTCCGACAAAGATTGGTGTTTTTACCATATTACCAACTCCAAGAATTGATGCTTCTGGGGAATTAATAATTGGTGTTGCATAATCTAACCCAACACTACCAAAGTTAGAAATGGTAAATGTTCCTTCACTCATTTCTTTCATTGAAAGTTTTCCTGCTTTAGCACGTGCTGCTAAATCGGTAATTTGATTTGCAATTTCAAACACACTTAAGTGGTTAACGCCTTTAATAACGGGAACCATTAACCCTTTTGGTGTGTCAACTGCAATACCAATGTTGATGTTGTGCATTGATAATATTGAGTTATTTTCTTTATTTATACGAGCATTAATGTTTGGCATTTCTTGCAATACATTCGCAGCCGCTTTTACAATAAACGCTAAGTAAGTTAGTTTAATACCATTTTTTGTTGCATGGTCTTTTAATTGATTTCTCATATCATAAGTTGGTGTTATGTCTATATTAGACATTCCCGTAAATGCAGCATTCTCCGAACTTGATCGCTCCATTGCTTTTGCTATAGCTTTTCTTATTCCATTCATTGGAGTTTCAGTTCAAGTTAATGGTGAATCAATGCTTACAGTTTTTTTGTTAACTGCGTTTGTTGTCACTGGTTCAACTTGATTTTTGTTTGTGTTATTTGAATTTATATCTTCTACCAATATTCTTCCATTGGGTCCAGTTCCACTTATTTGTGATAAATTAATACCTTTTTCAGTGGCAACCTTTCTAGCCAACGGCGATGCTTTGACATGTTGATTATTTGATAAATCAACTGTTTGCTTTGGAGCGTCACGACTAATCACTTCATTTGAAATTGGTGTTGAACCAACAACTGAAGCATTTATTTCTTTTTCTACTCGTACTTCTTTTTTAAGCTGTGCAACTGTTGATGATGACGAACCATCATCAATAATAACTACGGTATCACCAACCATAATGTTTTGGTTTTCTTTGATATTTAATTGTGATATTACACCAGCAACTGGCGATGGTATTTCTGAGTTTACTTTGTCAGTTTCCACAAAGAATAAAGAATCACCTTCTTTAATTGTTTGTCCCACTTTAACAAGAACCTCAGCCACCTTACCTTCAGTAAGACCTTCACCAATGTCTGCAAATTTTACGTTATACATTTTTCATTCTCCCAATATTAAAATTTATAATCAAGAACTTTTTTCATTGATTCAAATACTTTATATGGATTCACTTGATGGAATCCTTCACCTGCATCATACGGAATGATTACATCGTATCCTGTACATCTTGAAAGCGGAGCTTTTAGATATTCAAAACACACTTCATTAATTGTTGTAATAATTTCAGATGAAACCGAAAACGATCTTACGGCCTCATGCACTACAAGCATTCTTCCTGTTTTTTTAACTGACTCAATAACCATTTTTTTGTCTCATGGTTTGATTGATCTCAAATCTATTAATTCAATAGTTGAGTTTGGATGCGTTGTTTTTAACAGTTCAACTGCTTTTTGACAGTCAACTGTTTGTGCACCATAAGTTACAACAGTTAAATCATTACCTTCTTGTATTTTAAATGCTTCACCAATTGGCACAATGTAGTGACCTTCTGGAACTTCTTGTTTAAATGCTCTATATAATTTTGTAGGTTCAAAAACTATAACTGGATCTGGCGAATCAATTGCAGCCAAGATTAATCCTTTTGTATCATATGGTGTTGAAGGTACTACGACTTTAAGTCCTGGAATGTGTGCATATATTGCTTCTAGTGCTTCTGAGTGATGTTCTAACGCACGAATTCCACCACCCATTGGCATCCTAATAACCATTGGCACTGTTCACTTACCACGTGAGCGATTTCTCATCCTTGACACATTTGTAATGATATTTTGTAATGATGCTAGTCCAAGTCCTTCGAATTGCATTTCAACAACTGGTTTCATACCACCCATTGCCATACCTGCACCAACTCCAGCAAACATCGCTTCAGAGATCGGAGCATTAAATGTTCTTTGTTTACCATACTTTGCTTGTAAGCCTTGTGTTGCTCTAAACACACCACCATTTAGTCCTACATCTTCTCCAAAAACAATGACCGTGTTGTCGCGTTCCATTGCAACGTCTAATGCTTCAGATACCGCTTTGATACTATTAATTACTGCCATTAGTGGTGTCCTCCTATTGAGTTTGGATGTTTTGCAAAGAACTCTTTTGCTTCTGCTAGTTGTTCTTTGTGATCATCTTCAAGTTCTGCAAATTGATATTTGAAGATATCTTCAATTCCATAATTTTTATTTGCCTCTACTCATTTAAATTCCTCTGCCATTAACTGCGTTTGTTCCTCATCTAAACTTGTTTGTTTATTTTCGTCTCAAATACCTTTTTTAATTAAATAAGCCTTAACTCTTATTAATGGATCATATGGAACATGTTCTTCATATTCTCCTTTTGGTCTATATGAATCTGGTGAATCTGAAGATGAATGGGCACCCAATCGATAAGTATCAAATTCAACAAAGAATGGTCCACCACCACTTCTAACATATTGAACAACTTCTTGCATTACGCCAAATGATGCTAGATAATCATTACCATCTACTTTAATTGAAGGGATTGCTGTTGCCACTGCTTTTACGGCCATGTTTATAGACTTTGTTTGTTCATGTGTAGGCGTAGAAATTGATCACTTGTTATTTTCTGAAATGAATATAATCGGTAATTCATGTAACTTTGCAAAGTTCATTGCTTCATATGTTTCACCTTCACTCATCCCGCCATCTCCAGTACTTGTAACTGCGATACCATTTTCTCCAAAGTATTTCTTAGCAAACGCAAGTCCAGTCGCTAATGAAAACTGAGTTCCAATAACAATATTTGGTGGTAGTAAATTAACACCATCAGGCGCCCTACCTCCCGCTTCGTTTCCAGATCAATATAACATTATGTTTCTGATTTCTTGTCCCATAGTTAGTCATGCAGCACTATTTCGATAACCCGGTGCATAATGATCTGTCTTTTTATCTAGTGCATTGATGTATGCAACTTCACACGCTTCTTGACCTGTTGAAGTTAAGAAAGAAAGCAGCCTTCCTTGTCTTTGCATTTTATTTTGATAAACATCTAACATTCTAGATTTGTTCATCATTTTGTAAGCTTCTAATAATTCTTCGTCTGAAACCTCAGGCATTAAACTTTTGTTAATAATGTTCCCATCTTTATCCATCACTTTTACTGATTCATTTTTAAATGGATTAAATTGGTTTAAATATTTATAACTCATCTTATTTCTCCCTGTTATTAAATAGAACGTCAAGCAAAACATTTGATGTAATGTGTGGGCCAAAGAATGCTGTTAGATCTATTTTGTTTAGTACTTCGTTTATTATTTGTCTGTCATATTTCTTACCCAAAATCCTTACATACAAGTTATTAAGATTCTTTGTACTTAAGAAATCACCATAGATTTTAATTTCAGTTATTATTTGATTTTCAATATTAAAATTTATTTGAACAAAACCAACAGATTCAATGTATTTAGATTCTGATATTTGGAATGTTGAGTTTTTTTCGAAAGTTCATTTTTCACTTTCAAATTTTTCTTTTTGTATTAACTCAATCGCTTTTAATTCTTCTTTTGAAAATTCAATATGTTGAATTTTATTGTTTTTGTAAAATGAATCTAATAGTCCATTTTTGAAGTCTTCCAATTGTAGATTCACACCTAGTGTTTTTAATTCTGTATCAATATTTGTAACACGATGTTTTGCTGACATAACTTTTTGGTGTTTAAGTTTTTCTTGATTTACATTTAAATAATTTGAGATTTTTTTAATTTCAGAATTAAATAGCAACGTTCCATGTTGTAGAATTTTTGAATTTGCTCGCAATTGTGCATTTCCTGAGATTTTTTTACCATTAATTTGCAAGTCATTTCGCCCAGCAAATTCAGCTGAAAGTCCTAAACTATTTAGATATTCGATTATAGGTAATAGAACAAATTTAAACCCAATACCAATGTTGCTTGCAAAATCAATATATGAATAACAGATGTTTCCAAGATCATGAAACACCGTTCCACCTCCTGTATTTCTTCTTACGATTACGACGTTATCTTTTGTGGCTTCATCAATATTTACTTCGGCAAAAGTGTTTTGATTTCTACCAATAATAATTGAATTATCGTTTTGCCATATGAACAATATCGGTTCTGAAAAACCATATTCATATGTTAAAAATTCTTCTACTGCTAAGTTGTATTTAGCATTTGTGTTTTTTGAGACTAGCAGTTTCATATTATTTTTTGAAGAAGTTCAACCCTAGAACTTCAAGTCCTGCTAAAGTTATGAAGTTATATGGTTTGTTGAAGTGTGGTAAAAAGAATATATCTATTAATGGTATTTCATCAATTACCATTTCTTTTTGAATAGCCAGTGCAAACATATACATTACTTCTGTATGGTTATTTTCGCTAGCAACTTGAGCACCGACAATTCTTCTTGATTTTTTTTCTCAAATTAATTTAATTCATACTTGTTTGTATTTTTCCATAAACTCTGGTCGATCATTATCTGTGAACTCAATTGATTCAACTTCTATTCCAACAGATTTTGCATATGTTTCAGAAATTCCAGCCGCAGCCATATTGAAACCAAATACTGAAATACCATTTGCACCAGTAAATCCCGGAGCCTTCAAAGTATTGTTTGACGATATATTGATTGCAGCTACGATACCTGTTCTAACAGCCGTTGTTGCCAATTGTATTGGTGCAGTTTTTTTTGTAGCAACATTAAATACTGTCGAACAATCTCCGATTGCATAAATATCTTTATCTGATGTTTGGCAATAATCATTTGTAATTATTGCTCCGTGGTTATCTAAATCAACTTTGCCTTTTAGTGCTTCAGTTTGAGGTTTAACCCCAACCGAAAATACTACATAATCGGTTTTTATTTCACCTTTGTCTGTAACAACAACATCAACTTTATCTTTACCTTTGAACTCGACCACTTTTTGATTTAGTGCCATCGACACTCCATCTCTAACCATTCTATCTTCCATTAGTTTAGTTAATTTTTCGTCAAAGTAATTTGGCATAATTCTGTCAGATACATCAATCAAAGTTACCTTTTTTCCATATGCCGTAAACGCTTCAGCTAATTCAACTCCAATATAACCAGCACCAACAACTGTTATGTTTTTGATTTTTGGATTTAGATTAGCATCATGTATTGATTGTGCATGTGCATAATTTTTACAGATTTGTACCCCTGGCAAATCAATCCCTAGGATTGGTGGAATGACTGGTCATGTTCCTGTTGATACAATCAATTTATCGTACTTGTCTATAAATTCTTCACCTGTTTGTAAGTTTTTAATTGTTACTTCTTTTTTAGTTTTATCAATATTTATTCATTCATGTTGCGCCTTAACTATAATGCCTTCTTCGGCTAATAATTCTGACGAAGCATAGAATAAACCTTTTGGGTCTTTACAATCTCCTTTTACTCATAACGCAATTCCACATCCTAGAAATGAAATTACATCACTCTTGTCATATGTGACAATTTCTCAATTTGGGTTTAATCTTTTTAAAGTTCTTACTGCCACTGTCCCGGCGTGATTGGTACCCAATACTATTACCTTCATATATCTCCTGTTAAAACATAAATCGCAATTTTACTTAAAACTTACATACGATTTATACACTTATATTGTAAGACTTTTCTCTTGTAAAAAGTATTAGAATAATAAAAAATTGGAACAAAAAAAGTTAATTTAGTAAATTGTTACTAAATTAACATATGTGTTCTAATTTGGTTTCAATTACCATTTGTTTGTATTATAATTTAATTCCAATAGGAGATTTATATATGGAATTTAAAGCAATGATTGATGCTTGTGCAAAATACACAGGAACTAGACATTTGGGGCCAGAAATCAAAGTAGGAATGGTTGGCGCTTCACTGTTAACAAAAGACGGAAATCTATACACAGGTATATGTTTGAACAACCATTGTTCAATTGGTTACTGTGCCGAAAGACAAGCTGCTGGTGAAATGATTAAAATGGGAGAAACTGAAATTGTTAAAATGGTTGCCATTGACGACACCGGTAAAGTAATTCCACCTTGTGGTGTTTGCCGTGAATTTGTTTCTCAAATAAATCCAAAAAATGCTGATTGTGAAGTTATGTATTTAGACGGTAAAACTGATAAGTTAAAAAACTTACTACCCCACTACTGAATGGACCTTTACTTTAAAGATAGAAAATAAAATGATTACTTACGTAATCATTTTTTTATTTAATTAAAGCAATTTCATCAATATAAGTTTGTTTTGATTTTTCTTTAACTGAGATATATTCATTTTTTTTATTTATAACAAAATTTTTATACTCAAGTTTTAAGTTGATTTTTTCTTCTTTAGAAAGGTCTTTATTGTTTAGTGCTTTATTTTTAGTTGCAAACCTAATCGAAACTTCATCTTGCATTAAATATTTAAATTCTTTATTCGATCTAATTTGATGTTGTTTTGCTATTGCTTTTTTTGTCAGCAGTTGAGAGTCATCTTCGATCAAGCCCTCGCTTTTTGCAACGATTGGCATAACCGCGTTTGCACCAAGTACATTAACTCCAGTTCTACCCATATCAAATAAACCATCTAATGGTTGAATGATCGCAAGAACTGGTGCAATGAATGATCCGAATCCCATTCCACCCAATACACCTGTTGTAACGATTGTGGCAGTTCCTGGAACTCCTGCAATACCCAATGATGCTATAACAGTAATTAATAACGCAACAAAGAAGAACGGAACAATACCCATTGCATGCACCATTGAATCAGAGGCAGTACCAGTTCACAATAAACTAGCAGTAATACCTGCCTGGACTCCAGCACAAGCCATGAGACCTAATGTTGTAGACATAGACCCAATTGTGCTGACAACCTTGTTGTTGACCTTCATTTCGCTCTCTACGGTTGTTAATGTTGTTGGTAAAGTTGCTAATGCTGATTGAGTTGCGAAACCTTGTGTAAATGGAACTCATGCTCTTTTTCATCATTGTTTAACGTTGATACCTGATAGTAAAATTTGTAATGTAAGTATCCCAACACAAATTGCTAATGCTAAGTATCCAATACCAATTACTTTTCCGATGGAAGCCAAAGCTCCGATTGGCTTACCAATAATTGATGTTGTCAGCATTGCCATAACAGCTATTGGAAGTATCTTCATAAAGTTCATCATCATTGATGAACTAATTTTTCAAGCAACTTCAGTTCCTGCTCTAAATTTTGTCATTTGATCATTATTTCTTTTTGAAAGAATTCTAATTGACGCACCCATTAGTGCAGCAATTATCATTACTGGAATTATTGCAGTACCTGCAAGTGCTGTGATGATATTATTTGGAACATAGTCTCCAATTAATTCTGGAATTGGTTTCATTCCTGGTTTTTCTCCAGATACCACTTGTTCTGTTAAGTTTTGGCCATCTCCAATCTTAACTAAGTAACCTAGTCAGAAAGTGATAATGAATGCTATTGCTACATTTATCAAAAGCAGAGAAACACCTTTTAAAGTTATCTTACCCAAACCTCTAACGCCAGGTTTGGATGTAACCCTTAACACAGCAAGAAAAACTATTGGTATACACATCATCATAACTCCTGCTATGAAAATGTTTTTAAATAACGAAATTCAAATGATTGATTCTTTTATTCATAAGAACTCATCTTTGAATTCATTGGTAAGTTCGCCTAGTTCTTCACCAGGTTTGAACATATCTTTTGAGTCCGGGAATCCAATTGATGCTTGTACTATCACACCGAACACCAATCCAAGGGTCATCCCAATTAATACACGTCACATAAATTGTAATTTATATCTTTTTAAAAACACTCACAGACCAGCTTGTAATGTAATAAACGCCACAACAACAAGTAATGTCTGTCATGTTGAAATTGCAATAAAATCAGCAAGGATTTTATTGCTAAATAATGTATTCATATATCTCCTATTTATTTAACTTGGATAATGCAATGTGTAAAATATCCAATGTTTTTGAAAATGGTGGTGCATAAGGCATATCAATTTGTTCTAATACAACATCCACTTTTGTTTTTGTTCATATTAATGAAGCAACTCCATTAATTCTTAAAATAGAGTTATCGCTTCCAATAATTTGGGCTCCGATTAATTCTCTAGTTTTTTTATTCATTATTAATTTTAATGAGAGGTCAGTTTGCCTTGGCATATATGAAGGAAGGTTCTTGTCATTAATCAAAATCATTTGATAATCTATACCTTCTTCTTTTGCTTCTAGTTCCGTTAAACCACAACGTGCTGCATCTTTTGAAAATACTTTAACCATTGCGCTTTGGATTGAACCAGAAAATTCAATGTTCTTTCCTGAAATGTTGTCTGCAATTACTTTTGCAAATTTAGATGCAATAGTTGCTAGTGGTGAATAAATATCTTTATTTGTTATTAAATGTTTTGAAGTGGCACAATCTCCAGCGCTGTAAACATCTTTGATATTTGTTTCACCTTTTTTATTTACAAGTATTGCACCATTATCTATCATCTTTAAATTTGTATCCTTTAAAAAAGAAGTGTTTGGTTGAAATCCCACAGACATAATTACCAATTGAGTTTCGATCGTTTCACCATCTGAAAATTTAATACTCGAAACTTTTTTGTCTTTTGAAATGATTTCAACAACTTGTCTCGATTTAAAAACATTGATTCCATTTTGTCTTAATTCATTTTCTATTGTTGTTGATATATCTTGATCAAATGCTTTTGATAATATATTTTCTTTTGCTTCAATTAAGTTAATTTTAGCTTTAGATTTAGATAAAGCTTCACATACTTCTACGCCGATAAATCCCGCACCAATAACTGCAATTGATTTGATCGATTTATTAGAAACCATTTCTTTTAGTTTTACACCGTCTTCTAATGAAGTCAAATTGTGAACTCCATCACTATCAATACCAGGTATATTAGGTATTATTGGTTTTGCTCCAGTCGCGATCACGAGCTTGTCATATGTATCTTCAAAACCGTTTCCATAAACAACTTTTTTATCAAAATCTATTTTGTTGATTGATGAATCTACAACAACTTTTATACTGCTCTTTTCAAATTCTTCTATGCTTCTTGAAAGTAAATCATTTTCATTCTTAACATCACCACCGACTAAATAAGGTAGACCACAAGCACCAAGCGAAACATAAGATGATTTTTGATAAACCACAATTTCTGCATCTTGTAAATTTCTTCTTAGTTTTGCAGCTACACCCATTCCTGTTGCACTACCACCTATAATAATTACTTTCACTTTTAATATTTCCTTACCGATTAAAATTATTCTAAATTAATTAGAATAAAAAATATTATTTAAAAATAATATTTTTTTGATTGCTCTACAGCTTTTATAGAAGTTAAATAATTTTATTTTTCATAACGTTTGTTATGATTTTTAAATTTTCCAGACTCTTTCATCTCGTAACGTAATTTCTTTACTCGACCTCGAGCTCTTCTCTTTCTTCTTAACGCTGATATACCCAATGTAATAATGTCAATAAAAAGTGTTGATTTCCCATTTCTATTTCTTGCCATCATATTTATCCTCGCACAATTATTTTAAACTTTTATTTGGCAATAAAAAGAAAAATAAAATCCTAGGTCGGATTTTATTTTGATGCCCTAATTTCATTGAACGCTTCAACTATTTTATCGTCGTACTTTTCATTGTATTTAAAGGCTTCACCTTCTTTTGCAATTTCAAATCACTCATCTAAGAATGGGTACTCGAATTTTAATTCTTTAGAATTTTCCGTCTCAAGTCCTACTCTATATCCTGAGTAATCTAGTTGTAATTTTTGTATTTCTTCTTCTAAAATAAATGCCACTCATTTATGTGCCAACTCTGTATTTCTAGCATTGTTCGAAATAACCATACTATCAGTTCATTGGTTTGTAACTTGAGTTATACCATCAACCTCTTTGCCAACATAACCTTGTGCAAATGGTGGTGGTGTATCAACACCTAAATCACGATCAGCCATTCAAGTATATGTTGAGCTAACTAAATCACCGCTATAAAGCACAGCCACATCAAAGTTACCTGTTTGAACTTTTTCAATTAATTGATCAGTATATAAACCAACTGACTTGTATTTTATTAATTTCTTTAAGTCTTTAGTGGCAGTTTCGATTTGTTCATCACTACTTGGATTAACGCTTCCATTTTTACCAAGTCCGTACATTAAGAAGTTTTTCGGGTCTTCATTTAATGCTACATTCAATCCAGCTTCAGCTGCATCTCATAATATATTTCATGATAATTCTTTTGAGTCAATTGAGCCTTTTTCATCTGGTGTAATTTTTTGTTCTGCTAAAAAATTATTCACTGATTTGTTTTGTGTATTAAATGCGATTCTCACATCTCCTCAAAAGAATGGTGCAGCATACGCTGCAAGTGTACTATTGATATCAATGTCTTCATTTATAATTTCAGATTCTTGCACTTGATCAAATCAAGCTTTATCAATTGCTCCGTTACCACCATCTGGCACAATACCGTTTTCATTAACTTTCACATCAATATTTTCATTGTATTTATTTACTAGTTCTCAATCAATTGGCATTAAGTAATTGTCTTGCGCTAATTTAACTGCCATGTAATCTGAAGGAACCATTACATCATATCTAAACGTAATATTTTTGTTATACAGAATTTCATTTGAATCATATTGTTGGTAGTTAACTTTAACATCATATTTATCTTCAAACTTTTTAATTACAATCGGATCAATATAACTACCTCAGTTTCCAATTACAATGTCATAAATATTATTCATAACATATGCAGTTGTGATTAATCCAAATGATGTAATTAAAATAAATATTGTTGCAAATGTTTTTCAAGTTCTTTGAATATAACTTTTACCTTTTGAATACCCACTTTCATCATTTGATGGGAAGTATTTATTTTTTAATATTGTTTCTTCGTTTTTAATAAAGTCAATTTTAAGATTTAATTCTTCGTTTTCCATTCTGATTGATTGTTTGATTGCTTCAAGCAGTTCAACTCTTTTGTTTGTTAATTCTGAACTGTTTGAAACTTCGTCTCAAGAATGTGCTGAATCAAAATGTAACACCAACGGCACTTCTTTGAACACGCGTTTTTTTAGATCTTCTAAATTTATAAATAAAATTACTAGCTCTTCATCTTGAGTATGCTTCAATTGGTTAAGTTTAATTAAACTACCGTTTAATTTTCTTTTACTTTTACCATCTAAAATTTCTTGACGTTTGATTGTCAGGTTAATGATTTTTTGTTTTGATTTTTTAATATAAACTTCACCATGTTCTTTGTTAACCAAATCAGTTTTTAACTCTTCAATTCACTCTTGAATTTCTCTAGCTTTTTCTGCGTTGACAGATGTTTCATGTTTAACTTTTTCAATTAAATCTAATGCTTTTTCAATACGTTTTTCAAGTTTTAGAATTTGAGCTTCAATTTTTTCTGATTTGTTTTTATTTAATTCATTTTCTAATTTTGATTTTAAATTGTTCACTTTATAAACTAAAGAATCATGCGAGATTTGAGCGTTGGCTTCTCTTGTGATTTTTTTATTTAGAACTTCAATTTTTCATTCTAATTTAGAAACCCTTGCGTAGTAGTTTTTGTTTTTAACAATTCTAATTCTCAATAACAAAAATCTATACTTGATCAGATTAATAATATTTTTTGTTTTAACCTTTCTTGTTTCAGATTCAATAATTTGATTGTTCAATTCAATCTTATTTTCATATCCGTTAATTTTCTTAATTTTGTATTCACCCTTTTTAACGGCGTTTCTTTTTTTCTCAGCACTATATGAAATTCCTTTCACAATGTTGTATCCAAGGATTGCCATGAAAATAGTAATAACAAGCAACGTACCAAAAGCATTGATGTATGGTTGAATTTTTTTAGCAGTATAAATAAATGTTGAAACGTTAGTTTGATCTCCACCTGTGAAATATGAAATTATGAAGTCATCAAACGACATTGAAAAACATATTGCTGACGCAGTAATAATTGATGGAATTAATATTGGTAAAACAACTTTAAAGAATGTTTGGAACGGTGATGAACCTAAATCTTCACTAGCTGAAATTATGTTTTTATCCACACGTTTCAAAAATGGCATAACAGTAATAATTACATACGGAACGTTAAATGAAACGTGTGCAGCAATTAATGTGAATATACCAAAGTTGAATCCTAGTATAAGGAATACAACCATTAAACTAACTGCAGTAATGATATCTGCATTTATTAATGGTATGTTTGCAATAGACACTCATCTTGATTGTCTCTTTACAGATAACCTAGATAAACCAACCACGGCCATTACTCCAATCACAATTGAAATAATTGTTGAGGTAATAGCTACAAACAAACTAGTTGTAATCGATTTTAGGAACGGTGAATTATTTAATAATTCTCCATATCATTCAAATGATCATCCAGTAAAATCTGTAATATTTGATGATGAGTTAAATGAAAACAACATCATTACAAATATGGGGATGTACATTAATAATAGAATAATTACTAAATAACTTGATTGAAAGAATCTTTTCATTTTTTCTTTTTCCCCTCTTCAAATTTTTTAGATAATAGGTTTGATAATAAAATTATTATAAAAATAGTAATAGCCAACACAATTGAAATTGCAGCACCAAAACCAAAGTTAGTACCTTGTGTAAAATAAGATTCGATAATAGAAGTAATTAGTGTTATCTTCCCATCACCCATATATCTCACAATTAATAGAGACGTAGCTGATTGAATTAGAACTAATGAAAACGCAGTAATTACTCCAGGCATTGAATGTCTTAAAGTTATTTCTCTAAATGCTCTTCATTTAGATGCTTTTAGATCCAAAGATGCTTGTACATAAATTGGATCTTGTCCTTCTAGTGCGTTATAAATTGGAGCAACTGCAAATGGTAAGAACATGTAAACCATTCCTACAATAACTGCAAATTGAGTACCCAACATATTTCCACCAATTAAATGGAAGAACGATTGTAATCCGATTGATTTCAAAATCATATTTACTCATATTGGCATTGTTACCAATAACCAAATATTACGAGCCATAAACTTAGATTTCAATGTTGATAAAATATACGCCATTGGATAGGCAATTAGAATTGATATTAAGCTTGCTGCTAACGCTAGCAATATTGAAAGTGCCAGCATTCACACAAGTGATGTAGTTGTTACAAATTTAATGAAGTTATCTAAATTGAATTTGAAAATTGTTATGTTTCCTGTTGGTTCAATAATTGAATATACAACAACAGAAATGATTGGAATAACAATTAGGAAAATCATAACAATAAAAAATGGTACAAGTATTGGTCACACTTTTTTTGTCATTCTTTTTTCCAAGAATGCATTGAACTTTTCTTTTCTAGTTTTTTTGATTGGAGTTTGAGTTGTTGTTGGAACTACTTGTTCAGTTAACACATTTTCTTCCGTGTTCATTTGATCGTTAGTGTTCATTTCCATTACTCATCAATCTCCTTTCACATTATGTGAATATCGTCTCTTTCTCATTTAATTGATACTTCCATATCAAAGTCAAAAAACTGAGTAGTTTGAGCCATATAAGTTCTGTCTTTAGTTTTGATCACATACTCATAAACAGTACCTTTGAAAACTACATCACTAACTACTCCATCAAAAAATCCTTTTGATTTTTCACCAATAATAATATCTTCTGGTCTGATTACAATATCGATGTTAGCTTCTTCTGTTCCAAACCCTTTGTCATTACATGCAAAAGTTTTACCATCGAATGAAACTTTCTCATCTTCAATAAACATACCATTTTCAATAATGTTTGATTTACCAATAAAGTTAGCAACTCATCTATTTTCTGGTTCATTGTAAACTGATTGAGGTGTCCCAATTTGTTTAATAACACCATCGTTTAAAACAATGATTCTATCACTCAATGTTAGAGCTTCTTCTTGATCATGTGTTACCAATACGAAAGTAATCCCCACTTGTTCTTGTAGTTCTTTTAATTCATCTTGCATTCTTTTTTTAAGTTGAACATCTAGTGCCGCTAGCGGTTCATCTAATAGTAGTATTCTTGGTTTTAAAATTAAAGCTCTTGCGATTGCAACTCTTTGTCTTTGTCCACCTGATAAGTCTTGAACACGTTTATGCTCAAAACCAGCTAGTCCCATTTTTTTAATGTAGGCCCCAACTTCTTCTTGAACAATGTGTTCCTTTGTTTTTTTAATTCTCAATCCATAAGCAATGTTTTCGAAAACATCGTAGTGTGGGAAAAGTGCATAGTTTTGAAAAATAGTGTTTATTTCTCTTTTGTTTGTTGGAATTTTTGTAAGGTCTTTTCCTTCGAACAAAAGATCACCACTGTTTGGTTTTTCTCTTCCTGCAATAATATTTAATGTTGTAGATTTTCCGCACCCAGAAGGTCCTAATAGAGTTACAAACTCTCCTTCTCGGACATTAAAACTAATACCTTTTAAAATAACTTTTCCGTCATATTGCTTAGTAAGATCGCGAATTTCTAGAATTGTTTTATTCATTGAATTCTGTCTCCTTTACTTTTAAAATTTATTAATTTAAACGCGCAATGCTTGCGCCTACAGGGAGAGATTCTCAGCGCCTAATACGTCTTTTAATCATTCAATACGATCATCAATTACATCAAATAATTCTGCAATTAAATACTGTTGAATATTTATAACTTTACTTGATTTCATAATTGGTTCTCCTTTGAATTTTTTTGTTAGTTTTATTATATATAGTTGTGAATAAATGTGTTATTTTTTTATTTAACTTTTTAATATAAAAACAAAACCTGTAATGGTTTTGTTTTACATATTAATGTTTTTATTACCTTTAATGAATAATTTATTAAACACCAAACACAATAGCAACATTGGTATTGTTGATATTATTGTTCCAGCCATTTTTAGATTTATCGGGTCTTCTAATGCTGCGTTAGGTAAGTTTTCAGGGTTAATCAATCCTCATAACAACATTGGCAACGTTACTCACTGTGAATCAGAATTTAATATCGCTGTTGGTCACAACAATGAGTTTCATGATGATATTAAAGACAGCACCATAACAAGCATTATTGAATATTTAATATGGGGTATTGCGACTTTAAAAAAGTACTTACCCGTTGATAGTCCATCTACTTGTGTAGCTTTTTTTAATTGTGAAGGTATTGATCTAAATGCATTTGCAATTAGATATATTCCTACTATGTTTGCAGCAAACGGGACAATCAACGCCATGAAGGTGTTACCCATACCAAGTTGTTTCATAAATACTAATTGCCCAAGAATCAGCGATTCTCCTGGTATTGCTAATGCTGCAATAAAAATAACTGAAACAATTTTAATAAAGTTATTTTTAAAATTCGCCATTGCAAAACCTGCAGTCACAGAAATAATAATTTGCACCATAACAGATACTAACGTTATTAAAACCGAGTTCCACATTATTCTCGCAAATGAAACCTCATATACTTCTCTTTGATTTATAAAGTGTATTAAATCCTTATAAGGCTGAATTGATCAATGCAGCGGTAATATCGGAGGTACGTCACCTGATAGCAAATATTCATCTGGTGTCAGCGAGATATTTAACATTCAATAAAAAGGAAACACAATCACAATTGCTGAAATTGATAAAAATATAATTTGTAATATTTTATTTACCAATTGAGCTCTAGTATGTTTTCCGGCAAACTGGTTTGTTTGTTCGTTTTCTTTTTTGATTTTGCGAATGAATTTATAATTTGAAAGCTTGAATCAAATTTCATAAAAGAACTTTGAAATTAAGAAACTAATTAAATACAAGTACTTTGTATACTTAACCTTTGTTATCACCTCTTCTTGGAAGTGGTTTCTATGTTTTTTGATCGACAATCCAGATTCATATCTTTTTTCTAAAATAGAAAATTTTGTATTTTCATTGTTGTTTTTAAACTCAAAATAATCAGACTTCGTTTGTCTAATTTCATTGTTGAAATTTTGTCTGATTATTTTTTTGTTCATTACGTCTTTACCTTTTTGGCGATTATCATATTTGAGATTGTTAGTACAAGCACAATTAAGGTTAAGATAATTGCTGCTGCTGAAGACAGTCTATAATCTCTTATTCCATCGATTCCATTTAATCTTTCAAAAATATATGAAACTAAAGTTTGCGCTTCTATTAATGTTGTTTGGTTGTATGACTCAAATAGCCCAACGGGGAATATTTTAAATGAGGCAATAATTCCTACAGTTATTAAGTAAAACATTGTTTGTCTAACTAGCGGCAGAGTAATTTTGAACAACTGTTTAAAATTACTCATACCATCAATTGAAGCCGCTTTGTAATACTTATTATTTATTCTTACAAATGAACCAGTCAATATTAAAATCTGGAATGGCATTAAAGTTCAAAAACCAAAAAATAATATCATAACAAGTGCTCACCCTTTGCTGAACCAATTAATATTATCTATTCCAAATAGATTTAATATTGAATTAAATATTCCACCAGTTGGCGAAAAGATAATTGCAAATGCCATTGTCACTGCAAGTGTTGACGTTACATATGGAATAAAAAATATAAATTGAAAAAAGCTAAATGCTTGTTTGTTTAAAATGTTGCTTATATATTTTGAAATCAACATACTGAAAAATAAAGAAATTGGTATTACAGTCACCACAAAAATTAATGAGTTTCTCAAAGCTATCAAAAATGATTTGTCATTAAATAAAAGTTCATAGTTATTAAATGTAAAAGCATATGTTCAAAAACTTTCATATTCATTGGTTGATGATTTTGCAACCGAGAAAAATGCGAAGTATGAAAATATGATTACAAATACCAATGCCGGAGTTATTCATAATAGAGAATTAAATATTGAATTCTTATTTGTCTTTTGCTTTGAAATTAGTTTCTCTAAACGTAGTTTGAACCCCATTAGATTACCTCAATCAATTTTTGATCATCTTCACTTTCAAAAATTAACATCTTTTTGTTTTTGAAATCGAATTTGATTTCTTGTCCAATTTCAAATTCACAAGTTGAATCAAATACCCCAATAATAGTCGTGTTGTCGAATTTGATTGAGACATTTTTATTTTTTCCCATGTCTTCAATTAAAGAAACTTGTCCTTTAAACTTGTTTCCTAAAATAACATCCTCAGGCCTTATTCCAATAAAAACTTCACCGTTAACTTTTGTTTTAAATTCAATGTCTTGAATTTTGAATTTTGATTCACTAACTGTCACAGCAATTATGTTTGTCTGTGGTGAACCAACAAATTCAGCAACAAATTTATTTACTGGATTATCATAAATTTCTCTTGGTGTTCCAAATTGGATTATTTTGCCATTATTTAAAACAGCAATTTTATCAGACATACTCATGGCTTCAGATTGATCATGAGTTACAGCAATAGTTGTGATTTTCATTTCTCTTTGAAACTCTTTGAACCATCTTCTTGTGATGCTTTTTAATTGATAATCAAGATGCGATAAAGCTTCATCCATTAACAATACATCAGGAACTTTTACAATTGCACGAGCAATGGCAACCCTTTGTTGTTGTCCTCATGAAAGTTGATTTGGTTTTTTTTCTAACAACTCTGTTATGTCAACTTTAGCCGCAACATCTGAAATCATTTTTTTCATTACTTCTTTTGAATTTTTTAATTTAGATTTTAAAAGTTCATTCTCATTATTAAATTCTTCCACTGTATAAATTGTCGGCTCTAAACTTAAAGATAAAGTATTTTTATAATCTTGAAAATCAGATTCGAAAGTATAAATCATATGAGATATTATTGTTTTTGTTTCAGCAATTTCAATTTTGAAAGCGTTTCTGATCAATTCTATCATGTCATCTAAACACTCTTTTGATGTAATTTTTTTACATTCATCAAGTTTGCTTTTATCCTTTGCGACATGATGAATTTCAGAATTAAATAAGTCAAGTTGTGACTTAACTGATTTTTTATTTTTACTTGAAAGGTATTTATATTTAACCACCCATTCATAGTCGAATGTTTTTCAAATTGATTGGATGATTGTTTTTATGGTTTTGTCGATTTCTTTATTTTTTAAATTTAGAATTTGTGCTTTTACTTCTTCAAAAGTTTTTACATATTCATCAAAATAAAATACACGAACTTGGTCAAACAATGTTGATGTCATTCTCGAAAATAACGTTTCGTCATCTCTACTTATTTTCGCATTAACAATTGCTTCAACTTCTTCAGTTAATTTTTTTGTTATGTTGATATCATCAGAAAAATAACGTTCATTGATTTCTCTTATTTGTTTTTCTAATTGAAAGCAAATATTTTTTTGATACTCGTATAGCTCTTTTAAATTCCCTGAGTTGTTCAATAGGTTTATATTTCTTTTTATATTAATATTTTTTGTCTTAATTCTATTGTGTAAAGATTTTGATTCAATCAAAGGTAGTCCAATATTTTTTGAAACACTAAGGTGTGGATATAGTGCGTAATCTTGAAAAACATAACCTACATTTCTTCTTTGTGGACTTGTACGTGTAACATCAAAATTCTTAAAGTGAATTTGTCCTGATGTTGGTTGCTTTAATCCTGCAATAGAATCAAGTAATGTTGTTTTACCTGAACCAGATGGACCCAATATCGTAAGAACTTCTCCGCTTTCCACAACAAAAGAAACATTGTCAACAATGTTTTTGTTGTCATATTTAATTTTAAGATTCTTTACGGTTATGCTCATATTAATTTTCGTTCACTATTATTTCTCTTGATTTTGATGCATTTGTATACGCAGCTTTTGCGTCACCATCAAATAATTTTTCTATATCTCAACCACTATCACTTAGTAATATATTTACGACCATTTCATTAAAAATAAATTGGTTATAAAGTCCAGATGACTCATTTGACTCAATACTAAATTGATTTTTGGTTTGACCTTTAACCATTTTTAAAACCTCATCTTCTGGTGAATCTTCTTTGAATTTTATATTTTCAATTCCTTTTTTTGTTCAAGGAATATAACCTGTCGCACTTGTCGGTTCTCATATTTCATCTGAGTCCACCAAGTAGTTTATAAAATCTTCTGCTACTTTTTCTTTATTGCTATTTCCAGATTCTAATGCGATCAATCCATCACCTCTTTGTACCATAAAATTTTTAGTAGAAGGAATATTTATTATTCCAATATCATTATCTCACCCTTTGTCTCAGGAATTATAATATTTTAACCCTGCACTTGAAGCTGTAGACATTAATAAACTATTGTTTTTAAAAGCACCCGATGGTCTTGTATTGTTGCTGGTTACAATTAATGAATCTCTTATATTATTCAATTCTTGCATTAACGGATCAAATGTATTTGCTGCTTTTTTATTAATATTTAAAATATCATCATAATAGTTAAAAAAGTAATCAGGGTTCATTTCGCTTGTGCTAATTTTATTTTCTTTTGCAAATTGTAGATTTATTAAATCAGACATATCATCTATACCAAGAAATTTCTTTTTACTTTTGTCTAGTTCTTTTATTATTTCAAAACGTTTATCTCAAATTTTATTAACTAATTCTTCACCATCTTCACTAAACTTATAACCAATTTCGCGAAGTAGTTTTTTGTTGATCAATAAAACTGAAAACGATTTACCAATAGGAACCATCAATTGATTATCATCTTTGTCTTGTCCAAATTCTAAAAATGATTTATCAAATGCTTTTGTTTCATCAAATTCAATTGACATAATTTTTTCTGACCTGATTTGTTGAACGCGGAATGCTCTATCAAGAGATCCGTTTATAATGTCTGGTGCATATTTATTAGATAATAGTTCACGTTCCATATTGCCTTTTGAGATATTTTTTATTTCCACTTTAATTTCGTTTTCAGACTTAGCATTAAAATATTTTGCAGCATCAATATATCCAATTAAAGAGGTACTGTTAGGGCTTGATTCGATTCAAACTTCAACATTATCGTTTGGTTGTCCACCGCATGAAATTATCAACAAAGCTGAAGGCGTCATAATTGTTAATACAAAAAATAAACTTATTAACTTTTTCATGTGACCTCGTTAGTATTTAGATTATATAAAAAAAATAGTCGTTTGACTATTTTGTTTCACTTGATGAATCTACGTTTGTGTCAGCAGATTCGGCTGCTTCATCAGATAAAATTGTATTTGATGAGTGACTTTCGTCGACATGTTCTTCAACAAATTTAAGAATCTCTGATGCAATCCCATCATCTGAAGATGCTCTAAATTTTGCAACTTCTTTAATTTGATCTGGCGCATTTGACATTGCATAGGAATGACCTGCTCATTTTAATGCTGAAATATCATTTTCACCATCTCCGAAATATGCTACTTCTTTTGGAGAAATTTCATATTCTTTTGCAATTATTCTAAGTGCATGTGCCTTATCAACACCAGGTGCAGTAACTTCCAAAATTTTTGGATTTGTTTTAGGGTAGCTTGCACTTGAAGAAACATATTCTTTTTTATTCAAGAATTTTTTGAATATTACCATGTTCGCTGTTGAACCTTTGATAATCATTTTTGAAAATAATTCAGTTGGTAGTGTTGAACCATCATATTTTTCAACTGGTAATTTATTGTATTTTGACATTACTATTGTCACTAATGAAGCTTTCTTGTTTGAGAAAGATTTTTTACCATTTACACCATAAGCAAAAACAGTTAATTTTAATTCATTTACTTTTTTGAATATTTCTTTGATTTGTTCTTCAGTAAATGGTTTTGATTTTTCTTCTGTTAATATATCGTTTCTAAATTTAAATACTTTAGCTCCGTTTAAAGTAACGATGAAGTCATCGTATTTGAATCCATCAATTGATCTAGCAATTTCTTCAACACGTGAAACACTTCTTCCAGTATTGATAACAATTTTTACATTGTATTTTCTTGCAAGACGAATTGCCTCAATTGCGTCTCTACTTACTTCACCTTTTGAATTTAATAATGTTCCGTCAAGATCAAATCCTATCATTTTTATCATAATTTCGTTCCGCCTATTTTATTGATTGATAAATTTATTTAACATATCTTTTGAAGCAAATCCTGTGTGTGATCTAACAGCTTCTTTATTTTCAAAGATAATCATTGTTGGTATCGACATGATTGCAAATTTTTCTGCGATGTCTTTATTTATATCTACGTCAATTTCTATGAATTTAACGTCTTTTGTTTCTTTTGCGATTTCTTCAATGAATGGCTCAACCATTTTACATGGTCCACATCATGTAGCGAAGAAACTAACAAACACTTTGTTGTTTTCTGCAATTTCGTTTTCGAATTGAGACATGCTTGTAATATTTGTAATTGCCATTTTTGCTCCTGATTTGTTGCTTGTTATTATTCTACAATATTTTCTTTAATATATGTTGCAACACCGTCATTATTATTTGTTTTTGTTTCTAATTTTGCTTTAGTTTTTAAAATTGGAACTGCGTTTTGCATCGCTATTGGGTGATCGGCTTTTTCAAACATAGTTATGTCATTTGCGCCATCTCCGAATGCATAAGTTTCTATCTCTAATCCCTGTTTTTCAAGTTCTTTGATTACAGTTTCCATTCCGATACCTTTGCTTGTTGTTATTGGGGTTAATTCATAAACACGATTTGTGTATTTATGAAATTGTGTGTATTCGTATTTGAAAGTTTTGTGTAATTCTTCAACACTTATTTCATCGGCTTTTTCATTTAGTATGAAAGTTATTAGGTAAATATTTTCTTTTATTTCATCAACACTTTTAATTATCTTGAATTCTTTTTTTGTTACGTTTGCTCAATACTCTGTGTTCTTAGCATTCCCATAACTATATGTAATGTTGTCGGAAAAGAAATGAACTTTATATTTTCCGACTTCGCCATATGTCTTTTCAAATACATCTTTAATAATTTCTTTTGATACAAATTCATCAACAATCATTTTGTTGTTTTTAATGTCATATACTTGGCCACCATTGTGAGCAACTAAATAACCATCGTATTTTAAAATTCCTAAAACTCTAGCTAGCATTTTTACATTACTAATACTTCTTGCTGAAATCGGAACAAAAATTCCACCTTTAGAACAAAACTCATTTATGATTTCTTTTGTGTATTCAGAGAATCTATGATCATCACGTAATAATGTAGAATCAAGATCCGAGAAAACAACTTTGATTTTTTTTGACATAATTTTAATTCTCCAATAAATTTCTAAAATTATAACAAAAAAAAGACTAATAAAGTCTTTTGGTTTCAATGTGGTCCGGAATAAGGGACTTGAACCCCCACGTGTTACCACGCCAGATCCTAAGTCTGGTGCGTCTGCCAATTCCGCCAATTCCGGAGGAATGAAGGAACACATATTCCTTCGCATGTTTATTTCAAAACTGGTGCTGATGATAGGAATCGAACCTACAACCTACTGATTACAAGTCAGTTGCTCTACCGTTGAGCCACATCAGCATAAATGGTGGAGCATGAGGGACTTGAACCCCCGACCATCTGCTTGTAAGGCAGACGCTCTCCCAACTGAGCTAATGCTCCATTTATGGTAGCCTGTACGGGGTTTGAACCCGTGAATGCACGGATGAAAACCGTGTGTGTTAACCGCTTCACCAACAGGCCATTTGGCGGCTTTTGCAGGATTTGAACCTGCGACCAACCGGTTAACAGCCGGTTGCTCTACCACTGAGCTAAAAAGCCGGGTTTGTGTGTAAGAAAACTTACTCTAAAATAATAACATATTTTTATTTCTTAGTGAAACCATTTTTTTACTCAAATAAAAAAACTATTTTAAATTTATTAAATAGTTTTTCAATGTTAAATTATACTTCGTATTTTGATACGAAAGATTTATTGTTAAGATACTCAAATCCGTTATCAAAGTTGAAGAACGCAACTGATTTTGCGACTAGTGCAATTTCTCTTTTTGAACTTCTTTTAGCACCATATCTAAAATCACCTTCAATTGGAGAATTATAGTATCCCATGATTGCGCGAATTTGGTGTTTTCTACCTGAACCTAAAACTATATCCGCAACACCTCTTCTGAACTCGACAGACATTTCACACGATTTTAAACCATACTCTTCTTCAATAAATTCTAGTGAAAAAATTGACTTTTGAATTTCAGAATCATATCTCATAAATCCCTTAACTTCATTTGGGCCTTTGTATATTTTTTCTAATCTAGCAATATAACGTTTCTCAATTTTTTCTTTATCTTTAATAACTTCTAAAAAGTAATCTAATGCTTTTTTGTTTTTAGCATAAATCACAAGACCCTTTGTTAGCTTATCGATTCTATGAATATGACTTACAACAAAACTATTTTCTTTGTCTGGTTGGTATTCTTTTTTCTTGAACAAATATGATTTAACCATCAGATCTAATGAGTCATTAATATCTGAGTGAACCTCTAAGTTAGAAGGTTTATCTGCAATTAAAATGTTTGTATCTTCAAATACAATTTTTAAGTCTTTGTACGGTATTGAAACAAATTCATCCCTTACTTGTTCAATTGCGATTTTTGAATATATTTTAATGTTGTCACCAACTTGTAAAATGATTGAATGCTCTTTAACTTTTTTATTATTAATTTTGATATTACCTGTTCTAAATAATTTATAAATTATTGACAACGACATATCCTTTTGAACTTTCTTTACAAACTTAAAAATTGTTTGTCCTTCGTCGTTTGTATTTACTGTATATTCAATCATTTTCTATACTCCTTAAGAATTGCTAATTACTAATAATATATATGAAATTAAGTTTCATGTTATATGAATTATTATTGAATGACTAAGTGATCCAAATAATGTGAACGCTAGTGACATTAAAAATGATCCAAATATATATATCGGAAGCCCTATAAAGTCCCCTGAAGCCGTTGTGTGCATTGTGGCAAACGCAATTGTACTAATTGCAAGTGTTACTCACCTATTGCCGCTAAAGACCGCTATGAAGTACCTGGCTATCATTTCTTCAAATATAGGGGCAGCCACCACTACAAATAAAAATAACAATATGAAAATAAATATTTTACTTAATAGATTATCGTTTGCAGTTTGTATTAAATCTACAATTGAGTTTTGATTAACTGATTCCGCAAGACCAGTTTTCGACATTGCCCACGATCATAAATACATCAACGGAACAGCTACCATTGTTGCTATCAAGATTGTTAATCAAGATGTTTTAAATCCATTAAAAATATTTTCTCTAAATCCTTTTATTAGAAAAAACGCCAAAACAATAACAGTGATTTGATATATTGTTTGCAATATTGTTCCCAACAACATTGGGTCAATCCATTTTGAAAAAGGACCAATAAATATAGTTAAAAAGAAGAATGCAGTATTAGATCAAAAAAATATAATTTTGTATTCAGTGTAGAACTTAGTTCTTGTTGCAAACAAAAGTGCAGCTACTGAACATGCCATTGTTATTATCATTTGAATCATTGGATAAACTGAATGTTGGTTGAATGCACCACCATTTAGTAAAGAAAAAAGTAAACTCGTTACCAGTGGAATCAACAATGAAATCAACATAATTATTCCACCCTCTTTTTTTCAATTTGTTATCGAAAAAAAGTGAGATCACTTTGTGTCATCTAATATTAATTTGTCTTTTTGTTCTGAATTATTCATGTGTTTATTATATATATAAAAAAATCGCCTAAGCGATTTTAGAATTTGAATTAAGCAATTGTAGCGATTAATTCACCGGCTTTTACTTCACCAGTTTTAACTATTGTTAATGTTTTACCAGTCATTGATTCAGTCATGAAAATGATTGGTGTTTCAATTGATGGCACTTTTGGTGTAACAACTGCAAGGTCAACATTTACTAATGCTTCACCTTTTTTAATTTTGTTTCCTTGTGATACTTTGATGTCGAATCCTTCTCCACCTAATGCAACTGTATCTAATCCAATATGAATTAATACTTCAACTCCATTACTTGCTTTAATACCATAAGCGTGTCCTGATGGTTTGAAAACTGTAACAAGTTCTCCATCGATTGGTGATACGAAAGTTCCGTTTGCAGGAACGATAGCTAAACCATCTCCCATCATTTTTTCTGCGAACATTTCGTCTTGTACTGATGTTAGGTCGATTAGTTTACCGTCTACTGGTGCAAAGATTTCTAATGCACTTGTTGTTGATACTTTTGTTTTTTTTGAAAATAGTCCCATATGTTCTCCTACTATTATTTTATAACTTTTTTAACTAAATTTAATACTTCTTCTGTAGTCTCGCACTCTAATGCTTTTGCAACTAACTCTTGTGTTTCTTTAATTGTTAATTTTGACATGATACTTCTAGCTCTTGGAACTGAAGTTGCTGACATAGAAAACTCATCTAATCCAAGTCCCATTAATAATGGAATTGCATGAGGTTCTCCAGCCATCTCACCACACATACCTACTCATTTACCGTGTTTATGTGCTCCGTCAATTGTTAGTTTTAATAAATGTAATATTGATGGACTGTATGGTTGGTAAAGGTATGAAACCTTTTCGCTCATACGGTCTGCAGCCATTGTATATTGAATTAAATCATTTGTTCCTACTGAGAAGAAATCTGCATATTTAGCAAACTTATCTGCAATAACTGCTGCTGCAGGAATTTCTATCATCATACCGATTTCAAGATCTTTACCTACTTTGATACCTTCTTTTTCTAATTCTTTTTTACATTCCAAAGTAAATTCTTTGGCTGCTTTAAATTCATCAACTGTGGCGATCATTGGGAACATAATTCCTAACGGTCCAAACGCAGATGCTCTTAATAATGCTCTAATTTGAGTTCTAAAGATATCTTTTTTATCCATTGTAAATCTGATAGCTCTATAACCCAAGAATGGGTTATCTTCATGTGGAAATTGGAAGTAAGATAATTTTTTATCTCCTCCAATATCAAGTGTACGGATAACTGTTGGTTTACCCTTCATCAAGTCAACTACTTTTTTATATGAAGTAAATTGTTCTTCTTCTGTTGGTCAGTTTGAGTTGTCCATATATAAGAACTCAGATCTAAATAATCCAATTGCTTCTCCACCATATGCTAAAACATTTTCAACATCATTTGGAGAACCAATGTTAGCACCTAAGATAAAGTCTTTGAATCCATCTTTTGTAACTGTTGGGGCATTGATGAATTTTTTTAACTCTTCTTGTGAAGCTTTAAATGATTCAACTTTTTTCTCTCATACTTTTTTATCTTTTGGGTTGATTTCTATTTCACCAGTTGATCCATCCATTGCAATAATGTCGTTATCTTTAACTGAGCTTAAAATATCTTTTAAACCAAGTACCGCTGGAATTTCTAAACTTCTAGCCATAATCGCTGCATGTGAAGTTCTACCCCCAACATTACACGCAAAACCTTTAACCATTTTTGGATTTAATTGTGCTGTTTGTGAAGGAGTCAAATCTTCTGCTACTATAATTACTTCTTCGTTGATTGCAGCTAAATCAATAATTCTTACACCAAGCGCATGTTTTAATAATCTTGCTGAAATATCTTTTACATCAGCCGCTCTTTCTTTAAAGTATTCATCATCCATTGCTTCAAACATTGCAACAAAATTACCTGTAACTTCGTTGATTGCTTTTGAAACTGTATATTCTGATTTGTTAATTAATTCAAGAATACCTTCGCCAATTGCAGGGTCTTCAAGAATTGATAAGTGAGCCTCAAAGATTTCTGCTTTTTCCGCACCTAACTTTTCAAGAGTAGTTGCTTTTAGTTTAACTAGATCTTCTTTTGTTTTAGCCATCGCACTTTCGTACTTTGTAATTTCAGCTTTTGGATCTTTTGCCTTGCTATCATCGATAACAATTTTATCTTCTTTTAAGATAAAAACTTTAGCTATTGAGACTCCGTCAGATGACCCTATTCCTTTATAAATTTTATTTGCCATTAATATTTCTCCTAGTATCTTTTAAAATAATAACACTAATTTAATTGAATATTTAAGCAATAAAAAATGATACCAAGGTACCATTTTTTTGAAAAATAATTTCTTAAAATTAGATTAATGAATTTTCTTTCATAGCTGCTTCGATAGCTGCTATTGCTTCTTTTTCATCTGTACCATTTGCAAAAATTTCTACTTCTGTATTTGTTTTAATTGCCAATGCCATGATGTTCATGATTGATTTTAAGTTACCTTCTTTTTCACCAGATTTAATTTTGATATCTGATGTGAATTTTGAAGCTTCCTTAGTTAACACTGAAGCTGGTCTAGCGTGTAGTCCAACTGGGTCAATGATTGTTACTTTGATTGAAGTCATATAATTAATCTCCTTTATATGTATTAATTATATACTAATTAATTTTTCACCAAACATTAGAATTTAGCGGAATCATTTTTACTTTATGTCTCGGGTCTGTAAATGCTATAGATAAGAACTTACCTTGAATCGAAACCACAATACCTACTCCAAATGCAGCATGCTCAACCTTGTCACCCTTGATAACATCATTGGTGCTTTTATTAAGTGGTTTAGCTTCAACAACTGGAACAATGATTTTAGATGTCATGTCATTAACGCTAGATCCATGGAAGAATATATTAGATTCTAATTCATATAATTTAGGATCTATCTCTTCTATGAATCTAGATATGCTCAATGTTTCTCCTGCTAAGTGTGAATATTGTCCAACAGAATACATAATAAATAGCTCTTCCTTTGCGCGAGTCACAGCTACATAAAACAACCTTCTCTCTTCTTCAAGTGAGTTAATACTTATTTTTGAAAACTTAGACGGGAACACATTGTTGTTTACACCAACAATGAATACCACACGCTTTTCTAAACCCTTTACTCCATGAACAGTAGACATAACTACTTTATTTGCAACAACTTCATCTGTTATTTCGTTTGTAATATCAATTGCTTCGTTTTGCAAGAAGTTAACAAATATTTCTCTTGTGTCTTTAATATCATTTTCTAGCATTTCAATATATGAATCTAATTGATCATAGAACGTAAGTATGTTTGCTTTAGCTTCGACATCTTCTCTTGCAGTGGTATTGAATTGTAATTCATATCCAATTCTTGAAACAATATATTTCAAGACATCAACTGGCTTATCGTTATTATCTACCATAGAAATTGCTCCAACAAGCATTTCTCTAAAGCTTGTTAGGTTCTTAGATATAGTTTGAAGTTCACCAAAGTGTTCGACAAACAAATTTAATATTGTTGTGTTTTTTAACTTTGCTAACTCAACAATTTTTTCAATTGTCACTGCACCAATTCTCGGTACATGTTTAAATACTCTACCGAACGCAATTGCGTGTCCATGAGTTATCATTTTTATCATTGCTGACAAATCTTTAACAACAGACCTGTCTCTAAAGGCTAGTCCACCAAATATTTCAAATGGAATTTTTTGATTTTGAAATGAAGTTTCAAATGGTCTAGATATAGCGTGATTTCTATAAAGAATGAAGAAATCAGAATACTTGTATCCTTTATCAACTAATTCATTTATTTTATTTGCTATATATTTTGCCTCAAAATTAACAGATGCAGTTTCTTTAACGTGCACCACTTTTCCACTTTTGGTGTCTGAATAGATATCTTTTTTTTCTCTCATTTTATTGTGGTCAATAAAATTATTTGCAACATCTAATATCTTTTGAGTTGATCTGTAATTTTTATTTAAGAAAATTGTTCTTGCATTTTTAAAGTTTTTTTCAAAGTCCAAAATAATACTTAATTCACTTCCTCTTCATGAGTAAATGTTTTGATCTGGATCACCAACAACAGTTAAACAACTTCTATTACCTAAAAGTAATTTTACAATGTTGTACTGCGACGTTGATGTATCTTGAAACTCATCAACTAAAATGTAGTCAAACTTTTGAATTCATTTGGTTAATACTTCTTTATTTGATAAAAATAAATCTTCGACTTTTAAAATTAAATCATCAAAGTCAATTGAGTTATTAACTTTTAGATAATTCAAATAGAGACTATACACTTTTAATATTTGTATTTCTTTGTGGTTTGTTGCACTGTCAGTTGAACCATCATATCTTCAACCTTTTCATCTTGAAATATATCCTATTATTTCTTTCTCTTTCGCGTTGGTAACTAATCCATTTTCTTTTATTAAACGTTTGATAATAGTAACTTGATCTGATGAATCAATTATTTCAAATCCAGGATTTAATCCACAACTTGAATATTCCTCTCTTAAAACACGAACTCCAAATGAGTGAAACGTCGTGATGTATCTTGGTATCTTTCCAATTAGATCATTTATTCTTTCTTTCATTTCCTTTGCGGCTTTGTTTGTAAAAGTAAGCGCTAGAATTCTATTTTGATTTATATTTTCGTTTTCAATTAAGTGACCAATTTTTCCTGTAATTACACGAGTTTTACCAGAACCAGCTCCCGCTAGAATTCTAAGTGGTTTACCTAATTCTAATAGTGCTTCAACTTGTTCATCATTTAAAGATGTTATAACATCGTGCAATTTATTCATCTTTATCTTCCTTGTCATCTAATTGTAAATCTTCTTCATTGAAAACCAAAGGCATATCTTTAACCGCTTCAAAATCAGTATCAATATTTTTTCCTTTTGCTGGTGTTTCAATTCTATAAACTCTAATTCCTAATTTGATATCTATTCATGCTAAGTTATCTGCTTGAACATATATTGTGACCATTGTATATAATCCTCAAACAAAAAATACGATTAAACCAACTCGAGCAATTCAAGCTCAAGATAGACTTTTTGTTTGTCACACTACTTCGGCACTAATTACCTGAGATCCAAAAAATAAACAAGTTGGAATGATTATAAAAATCAATTCTCTAACTAGTATTTTTCAAAATTCAACTTTAGTCCCATCTTCTTTTAAGACAATGACATTTATTAACAGTTTAAATAACGTCCTACCCTTTAGCAGCGTTGGTATAAACACAAAATATGTAAGCACCAAAAATATTTGAATAGAAAATATGATTGCAGTTTTTGATATAGATTCATCCATTGCTCAAAAGCAAAGTGGAACCAGTATTTGTAATGCACTTACAAGAAATAAGTCTAAAAACCTAATTGCTAACAGCCTTCCTCAAAATGGTTTAACTAATTTCTTACCCATTAAAAAAGGAGGAACTGCATTTGAATAATCACTCATTGTTCCTCCTAATTATTTAAATTTATTTTGTCACTCGTCCAATAATTTTTATATGTGATTCAAAGTTTTCAACCATGTCTTGGAACTTTTGATCTTTACCTTTCAAGAATACTTTGTTTGTTTTCATAAATTTAATTCTTTTATCTTTCTTAAATTTAATATCAACAAAATCAATACCTTTTTTGATCAATACTTTGTTACCTTCTCATTGTAAGTTTCATAATCATCTATGTACTAACAATTTGTAGTATGCATATTTTACATATTCTTCAATTGACTTGTAGTTATTGATTTCTCTAAAGTAGTTAAATACATGTGTTCACTGGTTCACTGTATCAAACACTGAATAATCAACAGGTCTAACTGGGAATGTACTTCCGATTTCGTCAGCTACATAAATATATGTTTCTGCTAATGCAAGGAATTTATACACAAATAATAAATCGTATCTTTGATTTCTTCTGAATTTTAAACTGTTATCAACAATTACGGCTCTTCTAAAAATTTTGTTAAAAATTAATTCTGAAGTATATGCGAATGGTTCAAATTCAGTTTTCAATTCATAAACTTTATGATTTCTAACATATAGTGATGAGTCATATGATTTTGTTTTGTATTTTAAAGAAGTTGTAAATTCAATCATATCTGGTGAGTTTTTTGTTTCGACTAATGTCGCAACATCTTCAACAAAGTTATCTGAAATTACTTCTCCATCATTTATGAATTTTACATACTCACCTTCTGAAATGTTTAATGCATCATTTCAGCAGTTTGCTTTTCCTTGATCCAATGAGTTTTTAATTAGTTTAATGTTGTTGTTTTCTAACACCATTTTTCTAACTTCTTTATACCCAATTAAATCATCACCTTCTTCTAAGCTATCAACTACAATAATAAGTTCATAATTTTTTAGAGTTTGGTTTTTAATTGATTTAAGTGTCTTCTTAAAGTCAGACTCATTCAGTTGTGTTGTCATTATGAAACTTAATATCATTTTGAATTCTCCATGTGATTTGGTTATTAATATTATTTTATATTATTTTCTTAAAATAATAAATTTTTAGGTGTTCTTGGGAATGGAATTACATCTCTAATGTTTTTTGCACCAGTTAGGTACATAACCAGTCTTTCAAATCCAAGTCCGAAACCTGCAGATTTAAAGTATCCGAATTTTCTTAAATCAATGTATCATTTTAAATCTTCAGGATTAATTTTTAATTCATTACATCTTTTAATTAAATTATCATATGAATCTTCACGCTGACTTCCGCCAACTAATTCACCGATTCCTGGAACTAATAAATCAGTTGCAGCAACAGTTTTTCCATCGTCATTTAATTTCATATAAAATGATTTTATTTCTTTTGGATAATCTGTAACAAACACCGGTTTCTTAAAGTGTTTTTCACATATATATCTTTCGTGTTCTGTGGCAAGATCAATTCCAAATTCTATTTTAGATTCTTCAAATTTTACTTTTTTAGAAGCTTTAATTAAAATATCAATTGCTTCAGTGTATGTAACTTTTTCAAAATTATCATTTGATATTTTTGAAAGTCTATCAACTAAACCCTCTTCATAAAATGATTCACAATATTTAAGGTCTTCCAAATTATTTTCTAAAACGTATTTTATTACATGTTTGATTAAACCTTCAATTACTTGAATATCATCATTTAAATCAGAGAAAGCAAGTTCAGGTTCTACCATTCAAAATTCGGATGCATGTCTATTTGTGTGTGAGTTTTCTGCTCTAAAAGTTGGGCCAAAAGTATAAACAGAATTAAATGCTTGAGCCAACGCTTCTGCATTTAATTGTCCAGAAACTGTTAAGCTTGCTTTTTTACCAAAAAAATCTTGATCATATTTAGCATCTTTTCTTGTTGTAACGACAAATGCTTCACCAGCACCTTCTGCATCATTTTCTGTAATGATTGGAGTATGTACATAAACAAAGTTGTTTTTTACAAAGTATTCATGAATTGCAAATGATGCGGCAGAGCGAATTCTAAATGTTGATTGGAATGTTTTTGCTCTTGCTCTTAGTTGTGGAATTTCTCTTAAATATTCCATTGTGTGTTCTTTTTTTTGTAATGGGTATTCTTCAGCACAATTGTCTAATAGCAAAACTTCACTTGCAGAAATTTCAAAAGGTTGTGGTCTATTTGGAGTTTCAACTATTAACCCCTTGATTGAAACTATAGCACCAACACGTGTTTCTAAAAACTCATTAAACCCTTTAGTTTCTGGCTTGTAAACAATTTGTAAATCCTTTGCATAAGTACCATCATCTAAAACTAAAAAAGAAACAGCTTTTCCTTGTCTGTTAGATCTAACTCTACCAATCACTGTAATTTCTTTTTTCAGTTCTTTGAACTGTTTGTATATGTCAATTATTTTCATATTGCTCCTATTCTAATAATTTTGATTTAACGTCTCTTTTATCGTTTGCGTCATAAGTAGTTAATTTTCATTCTTCACGTGTTTCACTTGCTAATATTTTTTGCTCTTCTGTTAGTAAATCTAATCTTTCTAAAAAATCAATTATTAACTCATTATACTTTTTAAAGTGAATTCTAATACTTTGTGTATGTGGCGCTGATTGAAATACTTTTACTTGATCATCAACATGACCTTTATAATATTTTGATCTCTTAATTACGTACTCATAAGTTTCTTGGTGGATTGTTTGTTTATCATCTGCCGAATGAAAAAACATAGTTGGAAACAGTTTGAAGTCAGGATCGCTTGCGGCTTTATTTTTTATGAATCTGAATAAGTTAATATCTTTGTAACTCATAATTTCATCATCAATAATTGTTGATGATCTATCCATTCTCTTAATAAACTTATCAAATAATTCAACTTTTCTTTTTTTAGAAACAAATCAAGTTGCCTTCTTAGAAAAGTGTCACACTAATTTTGAAACACTTACATATCCACAATCTGAAATAACGAATTTTAAATTTGTTTCTTGAAGCTCTTTTGAATATTTTAAAGCAGTAAAGTTAACAATGAATGCACCCATACTTATCCCAAATAAACCCAACTCGTCAATTTGTCTATTTTTCTTTAATCAACGAATTGCTGTAATGTAATCATGTGTTTCATTAACACCAAGTGTTGTAACATTTTCTTCTGATTTACCATGACCACGAAAGTCAATTGCAACAACATTGTAACCAAGTTTTGTAAAAACTTTTGCGTGAAATGTTATTCAATATTTATTACCTGTAAATCAGTGACTAAGAACTATTCATTTTTTTGAGTTCGGGTTTGGCTCATAAATTAGTCCATTTAGTTTTGTTCCATCAAAAGAAAGTATATTAAATTCTTTTATATGTTCAGGATCGCTTATAACAAGTTCGGGTCTTTTATAATATTTTCTAACCATGTTGTTGTATTTATAAACTTCTAAATCAATGTATGGCTGTGGACTTGTTTTTAATATTTTTCTTTTAGCTCTTCCTTTGGCACTATAGTGCTTAACAAAAACACCGTAAAATTTAGTCAAAACTTTCCTAGTTTTGTTTACGATTGTTGAATGTTGTACTTGTCTTTGTACTAATTCATTTGTGCTTATATCTGAAGTGTCACCACTGTCAAATATTGTGTCTTTGTTTTCGTCCATAAAAATTAGCCTTTATTTTTTGTGTAAATATTTAATAAGTTTGAAATGATCATATCATTGAAGAATGTGTAAATTCCAACATCTGATATTTGAACTAAATCATTTTCTTTATTGTTTGATGTAACGATAACGTGTTTAACATCTATAAATTCTTTAATACCTTTTGCGGGTTCTTTAATACCGATGAAAATTATATTTCCACCCTTGCTTTTTATTTCTTGAACAAAGTTTTTAAATCTTTCTGATTTATAACTTAATGTTGAATAAAGAATGAAAACATCACCTGCGGTTGTTTGTTCTAAAACGTCTTTAATGATTGACTCTTCTTTGTCAGATAAAATTGGTCTAAATCCAACTTTGTAAAGTGTACGTCACAATTGTCTTGAAGGAGCAGAAAGTTCATTATCTCAATAAATAATATTAATGTTTTTTGATTCAGAAATAAGTTCAACTGTTTTTTCTAAACTGTTTTCATTGATTGATACAAACCCTTGGTTAATTATTTCGATGTACTTATCTTTTACGGTTACATCAAATGTTTGTGATCCACTTTTCTTCAATTGTTCTGCGTCAAATTTAATTGTAGAAAGAAGTTCTTTATAACCACTAACTCCAGCTTGGTTAATTAGTGCATAGATTGCACTGTAACCTGTTTTTGCCTCTTGAGCAAGTTTTTCAATTCTCATATTTTCTTCTGAGATTTTTACAAAGTGTACGTTTATGTATTCTATTAATTTTTTTTCTTTTGGTGTTAAGTCACTTGGGTTTATTTTTGCTACGTTAAGTGCGAATGATTGCATTTTTATGTTCCTCTTTTATTATTGTTCTAAATCCTAACATTCCAATCATTGCTGCATTGTCAGTACAGTATTCATTTTTTGGAATGATTGATTCTATTTTGTTTTCACTTGCCATCTTTGTGAATTTTGTTCGCAGCATTGAGTTCGCCGAAACACCCCCACCAAGAATTGCAAATTTTGGTTGATATTCTTTTATTGCTTTTTCTAATTTTTCAATTACATATTCAACACAAGTTTTTTGGAATGAATAAGCAAATGAATTCAGATCAATTTTTGTATCTGCTTGTTTTAATTTATGTAATAAATTTATTGAAGCTGTTTTAATACCAGAAAACGAAAAGTCATATTTATTTATATCTTTAGGTTTTGGTATTTCATATTTGGCTTCATCTGTTTTTTTGGCCAGCGCATCAATTGCTGGACCACCCGGGTAAGACAACCCCATTTTTATTGCTACCTTATCAAAACATTCACCTATTGCATCATCTTGGGTTGATCCTAAGATTTCAAATTCTAAATGGTCCTTCATAAGAGTTATCTCTGTATGTCCACCACTTGTGATCAAAGCAATTGCCGGGAATTCTATTTTGTTATCAATGAACGCACTATACACATGTCCGTGTAAATGGTTAAGCGGTAGCAATGGTATCTGTAAATATTGAGCTAATGTTTGAGAGACAACTTTACCGATTATCAAACTTCCAATTAAACCTGGGTTTGCTGTATACACAACATAATCAAGTTCATTAATTGAAACGTTTGATTTTTTTATAGCTTCTTCTAAAACTCAATTAAAGTTTTGAACATGTAGTCTTGAAGCAAGTTCAGGAACAACGCCCCCATATTCTTTATGGTCTTCAATTTGCGAAGAAATTATATTTGAAAGTACTTTTTCATTTTTTAAAACTGCTACAGAAAATTCGTCACAGCTAGATTCAATTGCTAATATGTACATTAATTATTTTTTTGCTTTTTTAACACAAGTCTCTAAAGCAACCTTTATCATTTCCATAAAGTTTTTTTCTCTTTCTTCTGGAGTTGTAACTTCATGTGTGATGAATGAATCTGAAACTGTCAATAAACAAGCTGCTTCTTTTTTGTTAATAATTGCATTTGTAAACAATGCAACGCTTTCCATTTCAACAATATCTAAATTATTTTTTTTGGCAAATGCTAATGAGTCTTCATATCTATAAAACACATCCGAAGAGTGCGCTGTACCTGATTGCATTTTTATTCCTAATTCTTTGGCAGTATCATTTAACTCATTGAATAATGACTCAGTCGCCGGAACAACATTGCCATCGATATTTCCAGCTATCTTTGGATAATTACTTTCTCCAAATGCGCTCTTAACATTGTAAACGTCATATACATTTAAATTAGCAACATATGATCCGCCAGAACCAACTCTGATTATTGTTTCTACGTCGTAAAATTTATATAGTTCATATGAGTAAATACCGATTGATGGTACACCCATTCCGCTTCCTGCAATTGTGATTTTTGTACCGTTATATGTTCCTGTGAACATTAACATATTTCTTACTTTGTTTACTACTTTAATATCCTTTAAGAATTTATTTGCTATAAACTCGGCACGAAGTGGATCTCCAGGCATAAGAACATATTTCGCAATTTCGTTTTTTTCTGCTTTTATATGTGGTGTCATAAAAAAATTTCCTTTCAACACTATATATTTTACATTATTATGGTGGTTATTTGTGTATTTGCTTTTTGATTTGGTAGAGATTTTTTTTGATAAAAAATAGAGGTTTAATCTCTATTTTTTGTTTTATCTGTTTTTTGAACTGTCTGTTTTGAAATATTTGTAAATGGTTTGGTGCTTGTTTTTTCCCTAGTGTGTTCGTCATATAATTTGGCAAGTTCATCAAATGAGTTTGAATTTCTAACCTTGTAAATATATTCGCTCTCAATTCTCTTAGAATAAACAGCACCTTCTTTTGTACGGAAAGTGGCAATTCCTTTTATGTACCTGTGTCCAAATATTAATCCCAAGAATATTGAAATATATATAAAGGTCATCACATATGGAACTCAAAGCATTCCACCCATTTTAAAGTCAACACTATATCCAGAATTATTATCGTATACCATGTCAGTGGCATTTACTCACCCAGCTTGAATTACGTTGAACATGTATCTATGTGGAACTAAATATAATATTGTGTTTAGCACATCATATTCTGCAATTACATAATATGGGAATGCACAACCCAAGAAATTTCAACATATGTTGAAGAACAGAACTGAAACAACTTGGCTTCATTCACTTGTATTTGATCACTCATTTAAAACATAAGCTGTTAGGTTTGAAAGAATAACTAATAAAAATAATCCACTTAAAACCATTAATCAATTAATGTTTTCAATATAGTTTTGTTGTTCGACAAAACCAAAGAACCCCAACAATAACAACATAGAAGCCACTATAAAAGTTATCGTTAATGAAACTAAAGTTTGAGCAATAATTCTTATCGAAAGATTTAATGGCATATTAGATAATCTATCGACTCACCTATTTCTTCGTTCTGAAATTAAAGTTCTATGAAATGAGTAAAGTGAGTTTCTTAAAATAGAACCACCAATTAATGCAATCAAAATAAATGGATCATTACTTTTAAATGTTAATCAAACTAATAGGATAACAAGTTGTAGTGCAATACCTTGCATTACGTTTAATCATGAGTTGAAATAGTTTTTAATACCAATTATATAAACACATCATAATTGTTTAAATTTAGTTTTAGTAAACATTATCCACCTCCTTCATCTGGAGGTGATTTAGATGACATTAGGCCTTCTAGTTCACCAATATTTCTTGCGTTTTTAATTTGGTTTATTCTTTCATATGATTGTTGAATTGTTGAATTGTTTGAAGATGTATATTTTGTACTATGATATTTTTTAGAATAAATAAAGATAAGAGTACACGACAAAATAACAATCATTAAACTACCTAAAAGATATGGTAGAAATTCATGTCCTGAATATCCGAAGTTAGCACCTTCTTGAATTTGGAAATTTGTTGATCCAATTCAACCAGACTGCATTATGTTAAGTGCATATTTTTGAGGGAATAGATATGTAATGTAAGTAAAGAATTCATATTGAGATAGCTCTGTATATGGAACTCCAAGTCCTAAAAATCATACACAAACATAGAAGAATATGTTCCCTCAAAATGATGCTTTATCTTGGCTCTTAACAAATTCAACAATTAAAAATGATATTAATAAACTAGTTACAACAAGCATTAAATATCCCAATAAGAACATAGGTCAATTTACATTTCCTAATATACTTCTTTGATCTAAATAAATCATCCCAAACGAAAACAGCGCAACAGATATAACAAAGTTAACCAATGTGTTAAATAAAATTATTGACATGATAAAGTTTCTTTTTGAAACTGGCGTCATATAAACCCTTGACATAAACCCTTGGTTTTTAAAGTTAAACAAAACACGAGTTACACCATGTGTACAGTTTCTCACTGTACCCACACCAATTGCAGACGCTAAAACGAAGGGATCATAATTAAATAATCCTGGATCTGTTTGTTTAAAAGTTAACCAAACTATCAATGTAATAAACGTTATAGCTCACCCATAAGTTATTGTGACAATATCTTTTCTATAATGATCTCATTGCATTTTAAATAAAATATTAAATGATTTCATTATTTAGACCTCGAAGCTTTTTTGATTTCTTTGATCTCGTCTTTGATTAATTTTTTCTTTAATTTATTTAAGTCTTTCTTTTCTTGTTGTGACAATGTTAGATAGTTTTCATTTTCTTCATACATCACTTTAAGTTGAAGCATTGGTAATAATTCTGTTTTTAAGAACCTAACAAATTCAGATAACCACGGATTAAACTTATTAAAAATTTCTTCATACTCTGATGGAATGTTTTGCTTTTTAAAATCCTTTAAGTACTTTTCGTGTTTTTTTTCAATTGATTTAATTGAATCATTTAATTTTCTTATTGCACTCTTTGTAATAAAGTTCTCTGAGTACTCAACCAATTTTTCATTGAATTTTTTAATTGATTGTGAAATGTTTGATAATGTTTGGTTTAGAATTTCCACTTCAGGTGTAAGAATCAACTTTGACATTTTTGCTCTAAACTTGGTGCGGTGTTCTGTGTAGTTATTAAACTTATCTGAAAATCTATCAACAATTGGTTTCATAACTGGATCTGGTGTTAAAGGTTTTACAGACTTTTGTTTAATCCTACTTATGATATCTAATGAGTAATCTGAATACGTGAAGTGTTCAGATTTTTTATGTTCACGAATAATGAATCCCTTATTCATAACAACCAATCTATCACATAGAAAATTAAAAGTGAAATCATCGGGATTTGTAATTACATATGACGCTTCAAATTCTTCTTTGTATTCTTTCATAAAGTTAAGAATTATTTCTTTATTATCCATTGACATAACCTGTGTTATTTCGTCAATGATAACTAATTCAGGTTTTGGGATGAACGTTAAAAATAGAGAAAACATTTTTAAGAATGTCTTATCGTTATTATCAACTTTTTTATTTAATGATTTTTCAATATCGAATACATCATATAACTTACTCATTCATTCATCATCTTTAACTTCAAATGATGTTGTGTATAGATTAACTATATCTTTGATTTTAATTCCGGTTGGTCACTCTAAAGATCTTTGAGTGTAACCGATTGCTTTTAATAAGTTTGTTTGTTTGAAGTTATATTCTACAATACCATTTGATGGAGCAACTTGGTTTCCGATGATACTTGCTAAAATTGATTTACCAGAATAACGCGGACCAATAATAGCTAGGGTTTCATTCTTTTCAATTTTTAAATTAATTCTTTTTAGTGCCCATACGTCTTTACCAAAGACTTTTGCAACACTATCTAAATTAACAACTCACCCAGCCATAAACACCCCACTAATGTACTAAAATTGATATTTGAATGTTATTACGTTATTTATATTTTAGTACATCCATAAACATATTGATATCTCAAATATAAAAAAATAGGAAATAAATTTCCTATTTTGTAATTATAATTTTGTTTATGTTTTTACCTGTTTCTGAAAATCTTTTTTCATATTCAGTCATTACATTATGCTCCATTTCTTTTGGATCATTGTGTAAGTTTGTTGTTTTATAAACTATATTAAATTTAGATTCTTCAATTTGTTCAAGACTGTATTCGTATAATTTATCATTATCAGTTTTGATTTCAATTGAACCATCATCAGTTAAAACTTCTCAATAGTTTTCTAAAAACTTAATATTTGTTAATCTTTTTTTAGCATGTTTAGATTTAGGTCATGGATCAGAAAAGTTAAGAAATATTTTGCTAATGCTTTTCTTTTCAAAAATGTCTAATAGGTTTTCTGCATACTTATTGATAAACAAGATATTTTTAATATCCATTTCGTTTTCAATAACATTTCTAAGCGCCACACCTATTACAGTTGATTCTTTTTCCATTCCGATTCAATTTTCATTTACTACTTTAATCGCTTTACCTTTAATAAAGTTCCCTTTACCACAACCAATTTCTAAATTAATTGGTTGTTCATTGTTGAAATTGTTTTTGTACTTATCAACAATGAAGTAATTTTTGTTTAAATCGATATAACCTGCGGTTCAATTTTTATGTCTCAATCTCATTAAATAACCTGAGTAACCAATGTGATGCATCCAACTAAAATACCAGCTGTAATAATTTCAACTACGGCAATTAAAATTGGCATCTGAATTGCTTGTTCTCTTCCACTACTTCTTAATGCCAATAAAGGAATTAAGGTTGCTAGCATAGTCACAAGCAATATTGCAACAAACATTCCAGTTGTGATTATGATTGTATCAATTACAACTTCTTCAATATTATTTGTCTTAAATATAACTTCAACAATTATTGAGTGAACAATTGCTAGTGCCATAAGCATCAAACAATTCATAAGTGAAACCACTAATTCTTTTCTTATCACGTGTAGTGTGTCTCGTTTTTCAATTTCTTTTAACGAGATACCACGATTAGTAATGATACTTGATTGCATGAAAATTAATGGGATAACTGAAAGATAAATTGATGATCCAGTTATTCCATAAAATACTGCTGGGTTATCATGTAGAGTTCCACTGTTTGTTGATTCGATCACTCAAAGCAACAATAGTGATGTAAGGATTGAAACAATAGCTACAGATATAATTGAAAGTACTCTATGTTTGAATAATTTGAAAACACCTGTTTTAAAGTATTCATCATCACTTGGTGTTAGACCACCAAGTTTATATATGTCTTCAGTAACTTCTTCTTCGATAACGTCTAATACGTCATCAACAGTTACAACTCCAACTAGTATTTCATCATTGTCTACAACTGGCATGTTGATGAACTCATATCGTCTAAACATCTCTACAACCTCTTCTTGGTCTTGGGTTGTTTTAAGACGCATCACACGATCATCCATTATGTCTTTAAGGTTCTTGTTTGATTTATTAAATAGAAGAGTTTTTGCTTCTAATCTACCTACTAAAACTTTGTAGTCATTTACAACATAAAATTCTTCAACATCTTTTAATGAGTCCAAGTTGTTTTCAATTTCTTCAATACATCTTTTAACTGTTCAACTTTCGTTTAGTGCAATAAAGTCAACTGACATAATTGAACCAACTGAGTCATCAGCATGTTTTAAGATTTCGTTAATGTCTTCTCTTGATTCTTTTGAAATAGACTTAAGTACTTTTTTAGCACTAACATCATCAACATCTTCTAAGATTTCAACAATCTCATCTGATGGTATTTTTTCAAATAATTCTTCTAAGTTTTTAAGTGAAAACTTTTCAATGATTATTTCTTTTAATTCTGATGATAGTAGTTCAAATAGTTTTGCTTGGTGTTTTGAATCAAAGAATTCAAATAACTTAAATGCATAATCTAGATCATCTCTATCTTCAATAGCTTCTACTATATCTGCGTCGTAGTAATCTTCAAAAAAGTCTACTAGTTGAGTTTTATCATTTCCTACAAATGCACTCTTTAGTTTTAATCTAATTTCTTCTAATTTAATATTTTCAGTTTTTTCCACAATAATCCTCTTATTTGCTTAATAAATATAGTAATGATTCACTGATCTCAGTTGGATTTTCAAATTGTCCAAATAGTTTACCTGTGAATAATTCTATATTAATTTCTTTTAGTTTCTTATATTCATTATATCTATTAATGTTGGTTGCTACAATCTTTGCCTCAATACTGTCAGTTATTGTTTTTAGTGTTGAAATGTATTCTGCATAGTTTTTAACCTCCATACATTTTTTAGCAATATCATTGCTTAAAAATACGTATGTTGGCTGATAAGCTGCAATGTTTGATAAGTCACTGTCCAACCTTCCGAAGTTATAAACAAAAGTTTTAATTCCAATATTTTTTAAGTGTTTTATATTCTTTTTAATAACATCAAAATCATCTATTTCAAATGAAGCATCAAATCCTAAATATAGATTTTGTCAATTTGAAACTTTTGTTTTCAATGAGTTTTTAAATATCGTTATGTCAAAGTTTTCACTTGCTAGAACTTGGTGATCATATTTTAAAAATACACATGAATTTTTCAACTGCATTTCTTTTGTAGCTAAACGCTCAAGTGAAATAGTAATCAAGTGACGCTTTAATAGTGATACTAAACTTTTTGAGTTTAATCTTTTTTCGATCTCACCTTCACCAGCATAAGCAAAATTAATTTTATCTACAATGTTGTCTACAAGATACATTTCATATGATTTAGTAGTTGTATCATAAATTGGATTTAGAGTAACCTCGGTTGTGTTTAGTGGTACTTGTTCTAATATTGTGTTTAACTGGTGACGAATTATCTCTGCTTCTTGAATTGTATCTATATTAATTACGTTGGCTTGTTCAGTTCTTAGGTGAACTTCTCTTTCTTGGTGGAACTTATTGTAAAAATCTAATATTTCTAAGTTGTTTGAATGCAGTCCAAAAAATGAAGCAACATTTTTTAATTTCAAATCAATATTTAAGTTTTCATATTTGAAACTCAAATTTACAGCGTTATAACTTTCTTCAACTTCTTTTAGTTGTTTTTTGAATTCATCAGAAATAGATAGTGAAAACTTATCTTCCATTAGCGGAATGAATGCTCCAAATGTACGATAATCTCTTTTAAAGAAAACTGCATTTTGATGTTTTTTAACAATCAAGTTATAAACTTGATCAGTTATGTTTTTTATAATTTCGTTATTTAATTTTTTATCAATTGATTTTTCGAACGTAACTACATCTGCTATAAAGAATGTGAAATATATTGCATAACTTATATTTTGAGATTGCACATTTTTTAATATCACTTCATTTGCAGAAGCGTTGTTTACATAATATTGGTTTTCATATGTAATTGTATTTTGTAAGTTAACAGCTGACATATGTAGTCTATTTATTAATGCAATCATCGCATATAAAACATAAGACAACATCAATCATATACTTACTAACGCTATCTCTCAAATGGCATTAGACTCAGTTGAAAAAACAGAAAAGAATCTGATAAAAATAAATACCAAACAACCAGTTGTGATTGTTGTCCAAATCATTCACGGTTTAATTCGTGTGAAGAACTTTCTTAAAACTGATAAAAATATAAGTGCAAGGTAAATAACTGTTATCAATATATAAAATCAAGCTACTTCCATTCTAGGAAATAAATTCCCATTTATAGTTGAAAGGTAAAACATTGATATACAGTTTGTAACCCCAACCATAATTCCAGATATGTTTGAGATAAATACAATTGCTACCCAGAAATACAAAACTTGAAATAGGTATAAAAACTCATTACCTTGTTCTGTTGTTCCGAAAAACACATATTTGAATAGTACTGTCATAAACAATGAAAGAGCTGATAATACAATTCCAATTGCTACATGATAGTATTTACCAAAACGTTGTAATAAGTGTTTTGTAAATCCTCAAACCAAAGCATAGACCAAAAGAATTATTGTTACATAAAGAAGACCATTAAATAAAAATTTAAATAAAATTTGTTCCATATTTAATCCCCCTTCTTTATTTAACATAAAAAAATGGTGGAGATGGCGGGGGTCGAACCCGCGTCCAAAATACACCAATTAATAACGTCTACAGTTTATTCAGTTCAAGAATACATTAAGAAGCGACTGAACTAACAAGATTACTCAATAATGTCGACTATAAATTTCGCAACACCCTATCGCCGCTTTTGGATGTGCTATCGTGCCTGGCTATTCACTAATCATTGGGACACGAGACCAATTCATAGTGTTGAGTGCTATAACTTAAATATAAATATTAAAAGTTATTAAACGGCTAAAGCCATTCCAGCTGATGCATTATTGATCATAAAAGCTGGCATTTCAATTTCAGTTTTTTTGTTTGCATTTAAGAAACCTAGTGGTATTATGGTCTACCAGACCGCTGCAGTTAGAAATCGAACATATCCTGTCGAAGCCAAGACATCCCCATACCATTATTATATATAAATAAAAAAACTAATATAAAAATTGTTTTTTTGGTTTTTATGACGTTATAGATATTGGAGGTATCTATGAAAATCAAAAGTGATAAAATTATTATAGAAAAACATTTCTATATATCAACTGGCGAGGTTTTAACCATTGGAAGAAATCTACTTGAGATAATTGATTTGTCTATACCAAGCAACATTAAAGAAAAGTTGAGGAACAATATGCGAAGAGAATATTTAAAAGATAGCAAAATGGTTCCATATACTAAAACAACAACCATTACAAAACCAGTTAGAACAACTGGCGATAAGGTGGGTGTTTGAGAAGCAAGGTATTGAGATCTTGAAGAAAAATATAATAAGTTATATGTTATGTTTGAAAGAGTTATTGAAGAGAATACTAAGTTAACTGACAGAGTTATTGTTCTAGAAGAAAGAATTGATTATTTAGAATCTAGACTAAGTAAATATGAACCAGTAGACAAAATGAAAACGGAGTAACTAAACTCCGTTTTCATTTTTTTAATTCAAATAATATCTTCACATTATATGACATTAATCTATTTTAATATTTTACGTTTTCATAATAAGTAACCAGCAAAGTAAAGTGCAATCATAACTATGAAGTGAACTGCAATTACCCATTCGGCAGATACAACTTTAACAAGTCTTGTACCTATTATGTTATTGTTATTGTCATAGACTGCTCTAAAGTCATAGTTTCTTGAAATTGGAGACATTGCTGATGTGCGCATATACGTTTCTATCAATCTATAGTTTTTACTTTGGATTGGTGCCATGAATATTAAATCCAATTGATTAAATGGATTTAATAAATATAGAAATGGATTTCTATATCCTTTTTTCATCAACTCTTCACTAGGTAACAATCCTTCTGTAAAGTCTTGTACTTCTCTAGTGTTTGAATTAGAACCTGATGCAGCAATGTTCAATCCATTATAAGGAATTATATCAACTGAAAATTCTATAATATCTTTATACCCAGGTTCCATTTTTATATCGTGTATTAATAGTTTATCATTCCCCAAATTTTTTATTTCATACGAATTAATTGCATAATATTTATATTTCTTAATGTTTTCAATTACTTCTTCATCGCTTTCATCTTCATACATTCTTCGTGAGCTAACTTCAATTCACTCCTTAAAGTCTTTCGATACATCTTTTGGGTCATTTACAACAACTCCAAATTTAAGTATGAAGTCTTCGATTTGTTTAAACCCCGGTTTCATTCTAATGCCTTGTATTGAAATTTCATAGTGATCACCTATTGGTTCTTCATTACCATATGCATTAAAGCGTTCAATCCCAGCAAATTTTTTGTTATCCCAACTTGCATCCTGTATTCTATTGTAAACTTCGCGATATGTATCATCCTCACCCATAACCGCAAGCTCTTGAAGTTCAGCTTTAAATTTTTCCGTTACATCTTCATCGCCTAATTCAAATCTAAGTTTTGATAACTCATCTAGAATTGTAGATAGCGTGATGTTAAAAATCATTTTTTCTAGAGTGTTATCATATAGCAACTTATTTTCGGATGCATAAGTATATGCCTCTGGATTTCTTCATGAAAGGTATCTCATTTGTTGTCTTCCATATATTGAAGATATTAGTTTTCATTCACTTGTAATATCATTGACAACATCTACAGTCTTTTTATATTTTTTACCTTTGATTTTCGAAATATATTTACTAAACATATTTGCATCATATTCATCAAAAGCAGGCATTCAATTTGGATTTGAGACTAAATTATTTGTCGGAATTACTTCCATTGCTTTATTGTAAAATTCTTCAATTTTTTTAAATTCAACAGATTTACCATTTTGTATTGGTGTGTATTTTTTTCAAAACGGCACACCTAGTCTAGCAACCCTGCGTGTATATGAAATGCTTCCAGACATTTGTGAATATGCACTCGCAACATTATTATATTCTTCAAGCATTTCAAATAAAAAGTCAGATTTAGGAATATTTTCTTCACTTGCTAAATCTTTAAAATAATCATCAAACATCAACATGCTGATCAATTCTTTCCTGTCATTATAACGTTTAACGCCGTTATTGATATTGCTACCGCCTACTCCAAATATAGATGCAAATCCCGTAATTCCCGGAGCTAGCGCAACAGTAACGATCACTCCATACACTATCATCTTACCAAATATAGCACCAACAATTAGTGAGACAAAAATTGTTAATAACGGAGTCAACAATAATAAGTATAGGTACCAGACAAACGGAACAACATATGCTTTTAGATAAATCATGTTTGATCCACCTGAACCAAATGAACCAAATATTAGTGAGACAAAAAGCATTATTAAATATGTTGCAATACACATTGTAAATATTCAAATTAATCTTGCCCCTGTTATTTGTCAGGCTTTATATCCGTATCTTTTTTCCAAATCATAAAGAGCTAATTCTTTATCTCTAAAAATTGGATTTACTGAAAACATAATAAATAGCAATGCCATTAATAGTCCAACAATTATATTAAATCAAGGCATTATTTCGAGTGTTATACCAGCATCAAACATTGATGTGAACACACTTATAATTGAACCAGTAAATATAATACCAATCGCTAGTGATAATAGTATGTATACAAAAATTCAATACTTTTTAAATCTATAATTAAATTTAAAAATATTAGCTGACAAGTTCAGTAATTTTTTAATCTCTATCTTCATTTAGGTGGTCCTCAATACTTATCTCTTGTTCAAAAGTTTTTTTAGCAGTGTTTTTATATAACGTTTTTAGATCACTTACTTTATCGTGTGGTTCATTGTAAACTATTTTTCCTGAGTCTAAAATTAGAACACGGTCAAGCAAGTGATTAACCTCATCAATTAAGTGAGTAATGATTACAATAATTGTTCCTTCATTTCTAAAGGCAACCATTGCTTCTATTATTTTTTTCTTATGTTCAACATCAACGTTTGCAGTTGGTTCGTCAAAGAATATTATTTTTGGTTTTAATAATAGACAAACAAATAGAACTAGTAGTTTTTTTTCACCACCAGACAAGTCTCCAATTTTCTTTTCTAAGAAATCATGGATGTCAACTATTCTTGACGCTTTTGAATATCTGTCTATGTAAAGGTCTTTTGGTATCATCGTTAACATTGTTATGTACGCAACGTAATCGGCCGCTCTCATGTTTTTTGGAAGATCACCACTTTCACTAAAATAAAATCATTCAGAGAAATTTATCTTGTCTTTATCAACACCGTTTAAACTAATCTTTCCGTGTGTTGTTTGAGTTTCTTGAAATATAACTTTTGTTAAAGTTGTTTTACCAACTCCGTTACTTCCCAATAGTCCATAGATGTTACCGCTAACTAATTCAAGGTCTAAATCTTCTAATATTGTTTTTTTATTATAGATTTTAGTAACACCTTCAATTGTAATTTTAATTTTTTCCATACAACCTCCTACTTATTCTTTCTTCTTCATAACAAGTAAGTTAGTGGAAGTAACCCAATTGATAACAATGTGTAGAATATATAAATTCATCAAACAGGTATTACTCTTGAAAATGAATGTGAAATAATTTCACCCTCTTTATTATGTTTATAGTCAATTTTTAAATTGCTATCAATAAACATTGAACCATTTCTAGTTTCCTTTAATGTGACTGCTTCTTGTAATAAATCATTTGATTTATAAGATGACTTTTGCATTAAAGCAAAATGGTTTAATGGGTTGAATATTAAGTTTAACTTATCGCCAATTGTAGGGTTGAAGCTGACATATCATTCTTTTCCACTCGCGCTGTTGTAATCAATATAGTTTGTAAATGTCTTCAAATCATTTGTTTCATTATTTTTGATAGTAAGTTTATTTGTCAATAAATTATGTGTTTTAAAAATTCAACCTATAATAGCCGTTGCATATACAAATGCATTTCGATTAGGATATACATCTTTTAAAATGTCATATGCATAATGTTGTTTGGCTCCGCTGTTATTTCCGTACTTTCCATAAACACTAATGTTTGCTATGTTGTAATAATCAAAGTTATCAACACTATCAAGTAACAGCATTTCATCAATATAGAACTTCAAGAGTTTGAACACATTTTCATATTCACCATTTTTACCCATGTTCGAAAAATCAATATCTTTTATATCATCAATAAGATCATATATTGGTCTATCAACCTTGCTAAAGTAACGATTATTTTTTTCAAGAAAAAATACATCTTCAATTTTTCACTTTTTATCTAAATCTTTGAAAGTTATCTTAAGATCATTAAAGAATTTTTCAACATTTAAAAAATCAGATTCCGGCGGAACATAACCATTTCCACTGCTTCTTATTTCGTAAAAAGTTTCGTAAAAATCATATCCAAAAGCTGTGGCACCATCTTCACTTGGTGATTGTGATCCCGAATAGAATTCAATCATCTCATTCAATATCACATCATCTTTTTGTTCATTTATTGCATCTTTATATCAAATACTATTGTTAACTGTTCAATCCAACTCATACATTTTTGTTTGACCAATTGATCCAGTTGTGGCATTTACCATAGCAACTAAATTAAATGCTGCCAATACCACCAACGAAAATATACCCTGTCTTGCAGGACCCATCAAAAATAATGCAAGTAATGATATCGTCAAATAAATAAATGCAAAAACTGTAGTTCAACCATATACATCAATAAACATTCTATGTGCAAAATATCCATATTGACTTGAATCAACAGATAAATATGCAATTAATGAAATTAATAAGTTTACAAAAATTGTTGAAAATATAACAACAACTAATCAAACCAATCTTGAATTGAATATTGAAAACTTGTTATAACCAGCTCTCTTTTCTAGTTCATCTATTTTATGTTTTTTATTACTAACAAATACACGAACAATTAAAATATTAATAATTAAACCAATCATTATGATTTGACCCAGCATCCCAAAAAATAAAAATAATTCAGCTGTTCCATCACTATTAATTTCACCTGCGCCAAACATTGCTTGAGGTAATAAAAACATTGCAATAGATAGCGCAGTTGTAATTAACACATAAATACCAAGCGTTATTCAAAAAGAAACTGTTTTAGCATTTCATTTAAGTTGTACTTTAAATAACTCAAATGAGTTTTTAATGTTATTTGACATGTTCTATATACTCCTTGATTCTTTCTGATTGCGTACTGTTATCAACTGCATATTTTTCAAATAGTTCAGTTACAGATTGTCCTGACTCTAATGGTTCATCATATTTAATTAATCCATCACTCATTATTACAATGTGATCTAAGATATCTTCTACCTCTTCTATTAAGTGAGTAATAACAACAACAATTGTGTCTTCTGATTTTAGTGTTTTAATTGTTTTTAAAATTAATTCTTTATTATTAATATCAACGTTTGCAGTTGGTTCATCAAAAAAAACAATTTTTGGTCTTAATAATAAACATAAAAATAAAACAACCATTTTCTTTTGACCAGCTGATAATGACTTTATTTTTTTATTTCATCATTTTTTGATGTTAATAATTTTCATAACCTTATCTACTTTTGTTTTATATTCTTTACCTGGTCTTTGTGCATAGTCATAACATCTACCAATGTATTCTTTTACTTGTGTATCTACTGGTAAATCAGCACTTTCACTAAAGTAAAATCACTCTGAATAATCAACGTCTTTTAACTCTTTATCGTTTAGTGTTACATTGCCGCCATCATAGTCAAAGTTTTGAAAAATCAATTTTGTAAGAGTGGTTTTACCAGCACCATTATTACCTAGAAATCCATATACTTTTCCAGCCTCAAAATTAGTTGTTACACCCCTTAGGGCATATCAACCATTGAATTGTTTTTTGACATCGTCAACTTTAATTATCTTTTTCATAGGGTTAATTATAAAGAGTTTTTTTTTTTTTTTGTACACGGTCCGAAAAAAATTACGAATTTTCTCATGCTTTTTGTATTTTTTTTTTTTTTTGTTAAAAGAGTTTATTATATATAGGTAGTCTATATATAAAATGGACAAACAAAAAATACGGAGAAAATATATATGAAAAAATTATTAGCACTATTAGGTGCTGCTGGTGTTATCGTTTCTGCAGGAGCTGTTGTAGTTTCTTGTGGTCCGGATGCACCAACAGGAGAAACACCAAGTGATCCTTTACAAGATGCTAAAGATTCATTAATTGCATTAATTGCTGATGCAAACAATAAAAAAATAGCTTACATATCTGAAGGTCTTACAACAACTCCAGAAAGTCTGACTTTGGAAATTTCTAAAGCGGAAGCTGTCGTTACGAACGGAACAACAGTTGAAGAAGTTGTTGTTGCGACAGATGATTTAAATAAGGCTTTAGTTAAGGCTGAGGCTGACGCAGTTATTGAAAGAGATTCTAAAGCACTTGAAATTGCTAAAGCTGATCTAAAATTATTAATCGATAAAGCAACAAAATGAAGTGATGATACATTAAAAGATTTAGAGAAATACGCAGAAATTAAACTTCAACTTAATACTGCAATTATTGCAGCGAACAACACTCTTTCAAACGAGGAATCAACTGTCAAAAATCTTGTAGACGCTAAAGACGAACTTGAAAAAACATATGCTGAAGTTACAGAAAAATTTGAAGAAATGGGAGACGTTGAGGAATTATTAGTTAGCGCTAAAACAAAACTAATGAACTCAATCTCAGAAGCAAACTCATTTGCTGAAGGCATTGAAATCACTGCACCCAAAACATTTGATGTTTTGAATAACCAACTAGTTAATTCTACAAAAATTCATGACGAAACTACAGAAGCAAATGAAATAAATATAAATAAAATTAAAGACGAAAAAGTCATTATTGACAATGCTTTAGTTAAGGCAAAAAAAGATGCACCTATTGAAGTTGCGGAAATAGCAGCGCTCGCGGAAGCAATTACTAAATTAAACGAAGAGTTATCAAAAGCGGAAGCTGCTAAAGGTGAATTCACAAACGCACCCAAAGCTACTGCAAAATTAGAAATTGCAATTGGTGAAGCGGAATCTAAATTAGAATCTAAAGATGTTCAAGAAGTTAAAGATGCAACAACTAAATTAACAACTGCAATTGGTACATTTAAAACTGATGCAGCTGCCGAGGAAGCGGAAGCTGGTGAGGCTGCTGAATTAGCGGAAGCAATTACTAAATTAAACGAAGAGTTATCAAAAGCTGAAGACGCTAAAGGTGATTTTACAAACGCACCCAAAGCTACTGCAAAATTAGATATTGCAATTGGTGAAGCGGAAGCTAAATTAGAGTCTAAAGATGCTCAAGAAGTTAAAGATGCAACAACTAAATTAACAACTGCAATTGGTACATTTAAAACTGATGCAGCTGCTGAAGAAGCGGAAGCTGGTGAGGCTGCTGAATTAGCGGAAGCAATTACTAAATTAAACGAAGAGTTATCAAAAGCTGAAGACGCTAAAGGTGATTTTACAAACGCACCCAAAGCTACTGCAAAATTAGATATTGCAATTGGTGAAGCGGAAGCTAAATTAGAGTCTAAAGATGTTCAAGAAGTTAAAGATGCAACAACTAAATTAACAACTGCAATTGGTACATTTAAAACTGATGCAGCTGCTGAAGAAGCGGAAGCTGGTGAGGCTGCTGAATTAGCGGAAGCAATTACTAAATTAAACGAAGAGTTATCAAAAGCGGAAGCTGCTAAAGGTGAATTCACAAACGCACCCAAAGCTACTGCAAAATTAGAAATTGCAATTGGTGAAGCGGAATCTAAATTAGAATCTAAAGAAGTTCAAGAAGTTAAAGATGCAACAACTAAATTAACAACTGCAATTGGTACATTTAAAACTGATGCAGCTGCTGAAGAAGAAAATGGTGGCGGTGAATCTTCAGAAGAAAACTTATTCTTTTACTACCAAGCTTAATAACTTATTAAACTAAAAATAATCCTATGGATTATTTTTTTATACTAAAATGCCCCATTAATACGCTATTCTAATGATTTGAAAGGTAATGACCAAATTATAAGTACCTTTGTTTTGTTGCTAACTAAAAATCAAAGGCCATTAACTTAAATTTAACAATATTAAAAAACAACTCTTTATTAGAGTTATTTTTTAATATTGTTTAATCTTCTTGATATATCTCGTTCTTTAATAGTTTCACGTTTATCAACTGTATTCTTACCACGAGCTAAACCAATTTCTAATTTAGCTAACCCTTCTTTTAAATATAGTTTTAATGGAACTACAGTTAAACGATCTTCTGCTATCTTGTGCACTCATTTGTCTATCTCATGAGCGTTTAATAACAAGTTACGAGTTCTTGTTGGTTCGTGTCCCTTTTGAGTCGAGAACTCATACTTAGGGATGTTCATATTAAGTACTTGTGGTTTACCTTTTTTCATTAATATATACGATTCAACAATTGAAGCATTGTTAACACGTAAAGATTTTATCTCTGATCCAAGTAAGGAAATACCAGCTTCATATGTATCTAGTATTTCATAATTAAATTTAGCTTTTTTATTAACAGCTATTATTTTTTGTCCCATGATATTTGTTCCTTGTTGTTAAGTTAATTATATACAAACAAAAACCACAAGTTTTAATCTTGTGGTTTTTGGCAACTTTTTAACTTGAATTATTATTGGTGATTCAATGATTTAAATTTATTTTGATCAATTTGAGTTTTTTGAATTGCAAATTCTTCACTTACTTTTGACTTGATATTTGATAAATAAACTAAATTATCATATATTGCTTTTTTTCTAAATTCTTCATCTAAAATAAAATTCAATAAAATTTGGTGTTGCTTAAACAATTCAAAGAAATGATTATATTTATCAGCTTTTTGAATTGAACTGTCACTTTCACCCCTAATACTATTGTTAATATCACTTTCAATGATTTCAGCAGTTTTTCAAATTAATGAAACTTCTTTTTTGTTTTTAACAGAAACATATTTTTTTAAAAATGAGTAGTCAATTTCAAAAGCACTAATTTTTCTGTCCTTTATTTTTTCGGATTTATCTTTAAGCTTTACTGTTTTTGTAAAAACTAGCATATCCACAAATAATTCACTTTTTTTATTTATTGAATTATTTGCCTTATTAAATCAACCATCCAATACTTTTTTATTATTGTTTATAAAAACATTTAATTCTTTTGAATAATTCAAAACGAATGAAATATATAATTTTTCGTAATACGATTCATCTAAACTTAATTCACAAGCTTTGTTGTTTATAAGTTCTTCTCTAAATTTTTCGTTCATATCAACCTCTCTATAAGTTAAACATAAATAATATACATATAATGTATATAATTATTTTACCAATATTTTATTACTTTTTCTTTTTAATCTTGTTTTTAGAATTAATATTCTTTGTTCTCCGGATGGTTTCGAAAGAATCTAAATACATATTTGAATTATCAACAAATTCGTCATAGTCATTATCATTAATTATAATTTCGGCATTTTCATCTGTAAGTCGATCTTGCAACAGTAATTTAGTCTCTAAAGAAAGTTTTATATTTTCTTTTGTTAACGATTCTATTTCTACGATTTTTTCAATAATTAAACCTAATGTCTCTGTTGTATTGGCATTAATTTTAGATGCTTCATTTTTATTTTTATTAGATTCTTCTTCAAGTAATTTATTTTTTTTAGTTGAACGAATAAAAGAAAATATAGAAAATGCAAATGTCACTAAGGCCAATATATTAACGAAGATGGACAAGTAATCATATCAATGCATTTATGTTTCCCATTTTATTATTTAATATTAATTTAAATAAATTTATTTTCAAGCATAAAATTAAATAAGGTTAAATAAATTTCAAAGTTACCATCCTAGTGTTATTTAGTTGGTGCAAACATAAAGTCGATCATACGTTTTTTAACGTCTGCGTCTTTTACTTTGATTTTTATTTTTTCACCTAGTTTTCACATTTTTTTATCGGCAGTTAACATAACTCCACCTTTTTCATCATATACAGCTCCAGGCATTGAAGAGATATGAATTAGACCTTCTACTGAGTTTGGCAATTGTACAAAGATACCAAATTTTAAAACAGCTGAAATTATACCTTCATATTCTTGTCCTATGTACTTTGTCATATATTCAGCCATACACATTTTATTAACTTCACGTTCAGCATTGATTGCTTTCTTTTCTGTTTCATTAATAATTTTACATGCACGATCTATAAAACTTTCTACAGCATCTAAGTTAGTGTTATCTTTTTGGATAACAAATTTTTTTAGATATCTATGAACCATTAGATCTGAATATCTACGGATTGGAGAAGTAAAGTGAGTATAGTATGGAACTGCTAAACCAAAGTGTCCAATGTTATCTTGTTCATATGCAGCTTTTTGCATATGGTGTAACAATGTAATGTTGATAACAGTTTTTCTTGTTTGATCTTCAACAGCTGCATCAATATCTTTTAAACCTTGCGATAACGCTTTTGGAGTTATCCCATCAGTTATATTAATCTTAGTATTGATTCCAAGCATTTTTAAATTACTAATTCATTCAACAATACTTTCTTCTTCTGGTTGTCCATGGTTTCTATAAACGAATGGTTTTTTTAAATCTAATACAACTTTAGCTACAGCCACATTAGCAGCCACCATGAAGTTCTCAATTAGTTTTTCACTTTCACCACGTTCTCTTGAAACAATATCTATTACTTCAAATTTGTCATTTAAAACAGCTTTTGGTTCTGGTATTTCAAAATCAATTGTTCCTTCAATTTTTTTTCTTTTTTCTAGAACTTGGTGTAGTTCAAAAGAAATATCAAGCATGTCTTGGATTTCTTTTGAATACTCAGTTTTTCTAGTGTCATAAAAGTCATTAACTTTTTTATAAGTTAATCTTCCTTTTGATTTCATGATTGATTCATACACATCTGTTTTTAGGTGTGTACCATCTTTATCAATTAAGATATCAGCGACCATACAAAGTTTATCTTCATCAGGATTTAAAGAACAAACTCCATTAGATAATACTTCTGGTAACATTGGCAATACTTTGTTAGCAAGATAAACGGAATTACCTTTATAAAGAGCAGCGTTGTCTAATGCTGTTCTTTGTTGTACGTAATAAGACACATCAGCGATAGCAACCGTTAATAAGTAGTTATTACCAACTTTAGCTACACAGATAGCATCATCTAAGTCTTTAGAGTCATCTCCATCAATTGTAACGATTGTTTTATCATATAAGTTTCTTTCCATACGCGCTTTGATATCTGGAGCATTCTTATTGATTGGTTCAGCGACGTTATCAGCTTCTTGTAATACGTTTTGATCAAACCCTGGTTTGCAATCATTTTCGTACGCTACAGAGATTATTCTATCAACTGCTTTATTGGCGTCTCCAATGATTTCTTCTATATAAACAAATAGTTTATTTTCTTTTACGTTAGATACTTTTACACGAATAATTAGATCTGGTTTTAATTTATATTTTGATTTGTTAACTAAAACAATTCTGTAGTTAATTAAAGCTTTATCACTTGGGATAAAGTCCAAAAACTTTTTATCTCTGCTTTCTTCTAATGTACCTACCATGAATTTAATTTCACGTTTAATTACATCAATTACGTTCCCGCGAGTTCTACCGTCATTTTCAGTAACTATATTAAAGATAACTGTGTCATAAGATAGACAACCATTTAAACCAACTCCTGGAACAAAAAAATCATCATCACCTACTTCGGGTTTGATGAATCCAAATTTTTTTGAATTGATTCTTATTGTTCCTAGTTGTTGATCTTTGTTAACTAAATAAACCATATTGTTTATCGAATAAACAACTTCATTTGTTTCTTCAAATTCTTTTAATGCTTTTGTCAAAGCATCGTTGTTCATATTTAATTCTTTTGTTAAGTCAGAAAAAGAAATTGCTTTCTTACCTTTCAAGATGTTTAAAATTTTATTTTTCATTTTATAGAATAACGTTCGTTAGGATGGCCATGATAATCGATATCAACGCTAAAGATATACCTAGACCAAACATTACTTGTGAGAGTGTTTTGTCTAGACCGCGTTCTTTTGAGTTGGCGAACAATTCATCATTCCCACCGTTAAGTGCACTTAAACCTGTTTGCGATTTTTTATTTTGGACTAACCCTACAATAATCATTACAATGGCTATTATCATACATATTACTTCTAATATGAATACTGCCATTTCTGTAGATTTAATCTGTGATTGTACCGCAAACAAGTTCATACACTTTTCTCCTTTAAGGATATGATACTATAATTTTAAGTATATAAGGTGATTTATGCAGTGACTAGATAAGGTATTTTCGTTTATTAATTTTTTATTTGGTAATTGATATTGAAAAAGAAAATTCAAACATAAGTACAGCACATCATTAAAGAAAATCTTAAATTCAGATAAATGACAAGTAATTGACTTAAGACCTAGTGCAGCATTTAAAGAACACCATTTAAAGGGTTCAATAAATATTCCAATCACCAATTTTAAACTAAAGTATTATGAAAAAATTAAGCTAAGAAAAAAGATACTTTTAATTAGTGAAGATTATAGAAGTAATCTAAATGTTTATTTAGATCTAAAAGAAAAAAGAATGCATCCCTTTGTTTTGTTTGGTGGATATAGTTCAATTAGAAACAACCCAAAACAAGATGACTTAACAGTTGCTAATTTAATATAAAAAATAATCCGTAAGGATTATTTTAGTTTTATAAATATATTATGTTTTTAAATTATGCTTGGTAGTAGAAAGCGAATAATTCGTTATTGTCGTCATTTGCTTCGATTGTTACTTCAACAGCTTCACCTTTGTAAACTTTTGATCCTTCTTTAACTGATACAGAAATTTTACCTTCAGTAATTGTTCCGAATTCAACTTCTTTATCGTCTAGACCTTCGTTTGCTGCTATGATTGCTGCTTTAACTGTTTCAACATCTTCAATTTTGTCTTCAGCAACTTTAACTGTTTTTACAGTTAAAACTGTATTTAATTCAACAGCTTCATCATCACCTTTGATTGCTTCGATTGTTACTTCAACAGCTTCACCTTTGTAAACTTTTGATCCTTCTTTAACTGATACAGAAATTTTACCTTCAGTAATTGTTCCGAATTCAACTTCTTTATCGTCTAGACCTTCGTTTGCTGCTATGATTGCTGCTTTAACTGTTTCAACATCTTCAATTTTGTCTTCAGCAACTTTAACTGTTTTTACAGTTAAAACTGTATTTAATTCAACAGCTTCATCATCACCTTTGATTGCTTCGATTGTTACTTCAACAGCTTCACCTTTGTAAACTTTTGATCCTTCTTTAACTGATACAGAAATTTTACCTTCAGTAATTGTTCCGAATTCAACTTCTTTATCGTCTAGACCTTCGTTTGCTGCTATGATTGCTGCTTTAACTGTTTCAACATCTTCAATTTTGTCTTCAGCAACTTTAACTGTTTTTACAGTTAAAACTGTATTTAATTCAACAGTATTATCTGCCTCTTTAATTTCAAATGTGAATGTAGTAATCACTTTTGTAGGTTCTGCTTCTTCAAATGCTTCAGGTGATTTAAATTCATCTGCTTCAAGTGACACAGTGTATGTTCCAACTGCCAATTCTTTTGGCGCTGTTAAAGTACCTGTTACTATCATTTTTGTTTCTGCATCAACTGTTGCTGCAATCATGAAATCACCCTCAACTGCTTTGTCATCTAATTTAACTGATGCTATTGCAATTGTTGATTCTTCAACTGCTTTGTCAAATTTTGTACCTTCAGTAATTGTGATTTCTTGTGTTGTTTCAACTGGCGCTGGATCAGTTCCACAAGATACAATAACTGCACCTGTAGAAACAACTAATCCGGCTGCTCCTAACATCGCTAATAATTTTTTCATATATAATTTCCTCTTATTTTTTGTTTAATTATTATTGCTATATCGATCATCGAGTAATAATATTTTTTATTCGATTTGTATGTTCTACTTTTCGATATGCTTATAGTAATTATCAAGTAAAAAAATACACAATCAAGTGAAATTGGTAATAAATTCTATTTTTTTTTTTTTTTTGTAATTAAAATTTATTTTCTATTTTTTAAACAATTCGTCTACATTTACATGTAGTCCTTTTGCTATTTTTTCAACCGCTTTTAATGATATGTTTCTATATCCACGTTCAGCATCAGATATATAGTTTTTATGTAAACCAGATTCAAAAGATAATTGTTCTTGAGACAATTTTCTTTCTATTCTAATTTTTTTCATATTTTTTGCAAAGATCATTATTATCTCTGGCGTATTCTTGTTTTCCATTAGTTTTCTATTTCCTTTACTTCTCTTTGAATTATTTTAAACAAATTACTAATACCAGCTTTTGTTATATCAATCCCCTCAATTCTCATTAGGTATTCTAATTCTGAATAAGATGACTCAGGGTTTTCTAATCTTATTTTACACAATGCTTGTATTTTTTTTGATAACTCTAAACGTTTCTTTGACTTGGTTAAATCATTAATTCAACCAATTTGTTGTTCAGCTGCTTTAGTTGTTTTCTTTTGATTGGAAACATCTAAGTTTATTGTTCTGTTTAAACTATTTTGAAAGTCTCTATCTATTCTGGTTGTTTCATATTTCAACATTGATTTAGTTGAATCGATATATCTTAGAAAATCAGATATCAATGTTGAACGTTTCATATAAATTACAAACTTGTTTTTTCTTGTAATTAGTTTGAAAGGAAAGCCTTTCAATATTTTCATCACATATTGTGCTGATTCAATTTCGTTAAATTGTAATTCTAAATGATAGTTTGTAGTTGTTGGTGAATTAACAGAACCACAACTCACAAACAAACCAGCAATATAAGATCTGTGGATTTCTTCTGTTTTAATTCATTCTTTAGGTATTTCAATTATTTTTTTTGCACCTTCGAAATCATACATATTTTGTTCTATTAAAAAGTTTTGGATTTCTCCAGAAAGTATCAGTTCATATACTTTATGTTTTTTTAATTTTTGAGATTGAATAATTCTAATATCAATATCACCTTGAAATATTACTTTTAAATGTTCATATACTGCACGTATAACTTTATTACTTGTAGACGACATTTGTATTGTCAAACCTTTGTTAGTAATAGAAAAAGTTGCATTGTATTTAATAAAGGCATTTAAAAAGGCGACAACTTGTCGTTTTTCAAATGTATGAGAAAGTATATCTTCTTTTACTTCTAGTGAAAATGACATATGTGTACCGCCTTTGTTAATTATTTACTTAAATAAAAATATTGTTTTTCATATTTATATTCAGGTCTTCTTAATATATATGGTGCTATAAATTGATAAAAAATAATCATAGCAAGACCCGCAAATGCAGTAAGTGAAATTAATGCAACAGATAATGGTTTATCATTCATTATAAATAATGAACCTTCAGCTTTGAACACTTCTAAACTTACACGAATAATATTTCAAAAGAATAAGTATGCCCCAACCTTAACACCGCTGTGTAGTACAAAGTAGCTATCAGGATTGTTTGCTTTATATAAGGCTTTTCCTTTTGATCAACGTGTTTTGTAACTATCTAAGCTTTCTTCATATTTTTGTCTTTCATCTGAATTTATTTTTTCAACAAATCCATTATTTCAGACACCTTGATATGAGTTAGGGAAATCTTTGTTTCAAAATATAAATGATCTAAATGTATCTTTTGTATTTATGCTAAATTCATCTTTATATTTTTTATTTGGTCCAGAAAATATAGAAACAAAATATGGTGCACCAACTATCGCAGCTCATGCTAAACCTAATCCAATTGATTCATATAAGAAGAATGGATGCATTAAGAAATAATCACCATCATTAACTGTTACCAAATTTTTTCAAAAGTTAGATAACGCATCAACTTGATCAGGTGTTAGTTCCATCATTGGATTTCCAAACAATTCATGGTTAGCGTAATTACCTCACCTTCCAATAGCTTGTGCTAATAAGATGTGAGGTAATATTGCATCAAGATATGCAAGTGTTGAAATCTTATATTTTCTTGTTACATATATTGCAACTGGAACAGTTCCAACTGCTGCAAATATAATTCCACCATGAATAGCCATACCAGCTTCTCAAAACGCAATTAAGTCTAAAAAGTTTTGTGATTTACTTGTATCTAGTTTTCCAAAAATTGAGGCACCAATCAAGGCAAGTGGAACAATAAACGAAAGTGAAATTATTACTTCAGTGATTGGAATTTTTCTAATTCTGCAAGATATCACCGACATGATAATTGCTACCAATATTGAAGATGATATTAAAAGCGCATATACCTGAAATGGCCCAGCACTTAATTGATCATCGAAAGTTCATACGCCACCTGGTTTTGTATACTTAGCTTCATCTCAGTTTCATCATTCCATTTTATACCTCCAAATTAATAATAATTGTTAGTCTAATTTTTCTAAATATTTAACTGCTTCTTGACCCGCAAGAGCACCATCGGCAACCGCTGTGGCAATCTGTCTGAACGGTGTAACTCGTACATCACCAGCAGAATATAATCCTTTGATTGTTGTTTCCATTTTTTCATTAACAATAATATTTTTTTCAGTGTTAACTAATTTTTTATCCATGAAGTGTGTTTCTGCAGTTTGACCAATGAATGGGAAAATTGCTGATACTTCAATTGATTTTGTCTCATTTGAAATAATGTTTTTAATTTCAACGTTTGCAACTTTTTTGTCACCATTAATTTTAGTAACAACTGAATCTAAAATGAATTCAATTTTTGGATTTGTTCTTGCTTTATCAACTGATTTTTTATCAGCTCTAAATTCTTGTCTTCTGTGGACTAAGTATACTTTGTCTACAAATCTTGTTAAGAAAATTGCTTCTTCAATAGCAGAATATCCACCACCAACTACAACTACTTCTTTACCCTTGTAAAATGCACCATCACAAGTTGCACAATACGAAACACCTTTTCCATATAGTTCAACTTCACCAGGAACACCAATTAAGTTTTCTTTACTTCCAGTTGCTATGATTAAAGCTTTTGATTCAATAACTTCAGCATTTTCAAGTGTAACTAAAAATGTGTCTCCGTCTTTTTCAAATGTTTCTAATCCTGAGTAAATAAAGTTTGCTCCCATCGCCATTGCTTGTTCATAAAATTTCATTCCAAGTTCTGGTCCAGTAATTGAAGTGTACCCTGGATAATTTTCAACTTCAGCAGTTCTAATTACTTTCCCACCTGGTGCACCCTTTTCTAAAACAGCTACTTTATATTCGGCACGACTTACATAAATTGAAGAAGTCAAACCAGCTGGTCCTGCCCCTGCAATTATTACATCAAATTTTTTGTTCATAATTTATCTCCTTGTTAATATGATTTTTCATACAATCATTCTGATTGTCTTCATTTATATGGTGCTATAAATTGCACCATAAATAGTGTGAACACAGATATTAAAAATATAGTTGCTAAGAATATATAGTTAACAACCATTGAACCTTTAAAGGTTAAATCAAATCCTGTTCTCTGGTGTTCTAAACTCATACGAATGATTGAATAACCCATTAGATATAACGAAGCTTGCACACCACTGTGCATCACCTTATAACCGTCTGGGTTGTTTAAATTATACAACATTTTAGAGTTCTTTGTTAATCCATTGACTATCTTAAATCTTGATCACTTGTATGGTTTTAATGCTTCTGCTTTTTCTATTTTAAGTTGTTTAATTTCTTCTTTGTCATGTGTTGATTTAATTTTTAGATTGTACTTATTTTTAATAAGTAAATATTCATTGCTTGCTTTTACTTGTATATCTTCGTGTGCAAGTAACTCATTTGAATACTGTTCTGATTTTTTACTATCAGGTTCATAAAAATAATAAGCTTTACGTCAAGCGTTAGCTTTTGTATATCAATACTTACCGTTTCCGTCTGTTTTTAAATCTAATTCACGTTGAACAGGAATTGCTAATAACTCATCTTTAGTTATTGCAATTCCTTTAATTGGAAATGCTTTAGGATTTTTCTTTCAAGGCTTTGGACCTGAGATTTTAAATACTCAAGGAACAAGGAACATGATTATAAAAAATAAAAGTAAGTCGGCAAATGATTCATATAAGAATAATGGTTCATGAAATGTATATCCTGTAATTAATTCAGATATACCATTTTCATCAAATTGATACATTGGATATAATCTAAATTTAATGAAATCCGGTAATCAATCAATTTTTCATAACTCATCTTCACCTAATGGATTTCCTAAAATTTCATGATTAAAGAGATTCCCTCATCTACCTATTGCTTGTGCTAATAAAATGCAGGGAACTATGCAATCTAGATAAACCCATATTGATATATGAAGTTTGTAACAAACTCGTCGGAGATATATGTATCCAGCAAATGATCCAAAGACCATACCACCAAACAATGACATACCAGATCTTCAAAACATAAAGTAGTTTCAAATTTTTCAACCATAATCAAAACCACCTAGTTTTCCAAAAAACGAAGCACCTATAATTGCACAAGGTAGTGCAATGTAAGTTAGGTTTAACATGTTACCAAGTGGTATTCTTTTTTTTCAAATTCTAAAATAGATTAAACCAACCGCAAGAAAACCTCCGATTGTTATAAAAATTGGGTACATGAAATAAAGAGTTTCTGCTGAAACCTCTTTTCCAGATGCCATTAATTCTTCTAAAGTTTGTGAACCATCTCAGGGTAGAGATTTCATTTTTATTCTTCAAACTCCTCTAGTCTTTTAGATAAGATATCTGTTGCAGGAATAAAGTCATTTGCTTCAGCCGTTTTTAGTTGGGCTACTGCAGTTTCAATTAAACTTGATAGGTTTCTACCAGATGATACTGGCATTTGAATATATGGAATACCAATTCCTAAATACTCTTGTTTTGTAAAATCATTTCCTAGTCTATCAAAAACATCTTCTTTGTTGAATTCTGTAATTTCAATAACAACATCAATTAGTGTTTCTTTTTGAATTATTTGGTAACCAAATAATTTTTGAATTTCAACAATCCCTATCCCACGCACTTCGATCAAGTTTGTTAATAGAGGGTGTGATTTTCCAAATAATTTATTAGCTTTTTTAGAAATAACAATTCTGTCATCTCCTACAAATAAGTGATTTGTTTTTACTAAATCCATTACTAACTCTGATTTACCAATTCCTGATTTACCAATTATTAAAACACCTTTACCAAAGATGTTTACAAGTGAAGCGTGCACTTCAATTGTTTCACTGAAAAACTCATCAAGGAAACCCAAGATGTTTTGTGTAAATGAACTTGTTTTTTCATCTGATGATCTAAGTACAGGTATTTTGTAATTTTTAGCAACATCAAAAATAAGTTTGTTTTTAAATTTAGTTGTCACAACTATAGCTGGTACATCTAATTTAAAAACACTTGTTAATTTATCGATTTGTTCTTGTTTAGAAAATTGGTTTAAGTATTCTTGTTCTTTTGAAGAAAGTAACATTATTCTGTGAGACTTTGAACCTGTCGGTACAAAACCTGCTAACTCAAGGCCTGGTCTATTCATTCCATACGTCTTAATAACATTAGTTAGATATTCACTTCCGCTTTCTACTTTTAAGTCAAAATATTCAACTATTCCTTTTACTGTCAATTTCATAATTACCTCATTGCTTATATTCTACTATATGGTTGTATAAAACAAAATTCAAATTGATTGGTTTTGCTATAAAATAATATTGTTAATGGTAATTATGAAAATTTTAAAAACTGACATTATCTATACAAGTGAATTTGTAATCAAAAAGTCGAAATTCATTACCATTATTAAAAAGGTCTCTTCTAAATCAGACGTTGAAACTATTATCAAAGAAAATTCAAATAGCGATGCACGACACAATTGTTGAGCTTACGTTTTTAATGAAGACGGAATCATTAGGGAGTCATTTCACAATGATGGTGAACCACTAGGAACTAGTGGTGACGCTATGTTGAAAACCCTAAAATCTATGTCTTTGACCAATATTATTGTTTTTGTTATTAGGTACTTTGGTGGCACTAAATTAGGTGTCGGACCATTAGGTCGATCATATACCCAAGGAATAAAAACAATTATCAACGATAATGATTTATTAAAGGATTTAGAATTTGGGATTCAACTCACCTTTTCTTTTAATGTTTCGGATATTAAAAGAATTGATTCAGTCATCAAGAATGGTTTTTCAGAAATCTCAAGATGATATGAGAATGATCTTGTATGAATTAAAACAATTACAAAAGATAACAAAAACTTAACATCTATTGTTGGGTTAATAAATATTACAGAAGAAAATAAAATTCTGTTCTAGGAGTACTATGGTCAATAATAGTCAGACACCAAAAAAACCAATTTTAGTTATTGATGGATATCACTTACTATACAAAGGTTACTATGGTTCGCTTAAAAGAAAAAGACAATCATTAAATCGTGATGGACAATTAATAAACGCTGTTTATGTTTTTGTTTACAACGTTTCTGAATTAATTAAATCAGGTAAATATCACACAGTGATTGTAGCGCTTGATGTAGGTAGAGCTTGTTGAAGAAAAGATTTATATCCAAGATATAAAGAAAAAAGAAAAGAAACACCAGAAGATCTAAAACCACAAATGCAAATTATGCGTGAGTTTTTAGACTCAGCAAGAATCCCAAGATATGAACACCCTACTTGTGAAGGTGATGATGTTATTGGAACAATTTGTACAATTGGTTGTAAGTTAGGATTTGACTTTGAAGTCCTATCAAGTGATAAAGATATTTATCAATTGGTTAACAATAAAGTTAAAGTTATTTCACAACAAACAAACAAAGAAGAACCTGTTGTAATTGATGCTGATAAGGTAATGGAACTTATGGGTGTTGAACCAAAATACATACCTGACTTAAAAAGCTTAACTGGAGATAGTTCAGATAATATAGCAGGTGTTAGAGGTATACATCAAAACACTGCTCTGTCACTTATTAACAACCATGGTACCGTTGATGAGATCTTAAAGAACATAGATACAATAGAAGGATTCAAACCTACTGTTATTTCTAAGTTGAAAGACAGCAGAGAACAAATTGAGGTTTCAAAAAAAATAACAACTATTCAATGTAATTTGGATATTGGGAGAATTAATTTTGCCCCTTTAAAAATGAACTACATTGGACTTAGTGGTTTTTTGAAACAACAAAAAATGTTTTCATTCTTAAATCTATTTAAAGATGAAGTTGAATGACAAAAAGAAATGCGTAAAAAAAGATATGAACGCAATGACGAAATAACTAAAAAATAACCCTCGTTTAATTACGAGGTTTTGTTTTGCAATTTTGAAATAAAAAAACCACCCTAAACTAGGATGGGATAATAAATATAATTAAAACTTATAACCTTGACTATCAACATCATAGGCATTTTGAGTTACTATTTTTACTACGTTTTTTTTAAGTTCAAATATACCTCTGTGGATATGAATGTATCTAAAGGTATTACTTTTAGCTTCTTTCAATTTGACATAAGATAAACGCAAACTACCAATTAGTGGCATGTGGTTTTTCAATAATGTAACTTGTCCATTTGTTGTTGGAATTGTTATTTGATCAATTTTTAATTTATCAACATATACACCGTTAGGAGTTACAATTCTCAATTCCAAACTATCCATTATTTTCTTCCTTTCTGTGTCTTTCGATTACTTCATCAATTGATGCTGCAAACATAAAGTGTGATTCAGCAACGTGATCAACTTCACCAGAAATTATAGATTTAAATGATTTAACATTATCTGCTGCAGAAACATACGCACCTGGTCTACCAGTAAACTTCTCACCAACTGTAAATAGTTGTGACATGAAGTTTCTTATACGACGTGCTCTGTTAACAATAATTTTATCGTCATCAGATAATTCATCCATTCCCAAGATGGCAATGATTGATTGTAGTTCTTTATATTTTTGTAAAATTTCTTGAACCTTAACTGCAACATCATAATGTTCTTGTCCAACAATTTTTGGATCTAACATTCTTGAACTTGAGTTTAATGGGTCAATAGCTGGATAAATTCCTAAAGCTGCAATTGAACGATCAAGAACAATTTTTGCATCTAAGTGAGCAAAAGTTGTAGCTGGAGCTGGGTCAGTCAAGTCATCAGCTGGAACATAAACTGCTTGAACTGATGTAATAGAACCTTTCTTAGTAGAAGTAATTCTTTCTTGTAGTGCACCCATTTCTGTTGCAAGTGTTGGTTGATATCCTGCAGCTGAAGGTAGTCTACCTAATAAGGCAGACACCTCTGAACCAGCTTGAGTAAAACGGAAAATGTTGTCAACGAATAATAGAACGTCTTGATTTTTTTCATCACGGAAATATTCAGCAATTGTAAGACCAGTTAGAGCAACCCTCATACGAGCACCTGGAGGTTCGTTCATTTGACCAAACACCAATGATGTTTTATCAAGAACTCCAGCTTCTTTCATTTCGAAGTATAGATCGTTCCCTTCACGAGTTCTTTCACCTACTCCAGCAAATACCGAAATACCACCATGTGCTTTGGCAATGTTATTAATTAATTCTTGAACCAATACTGTTTTACCAACACCGGCTCCTCCGAATAATCCAATTTTTCCACCTTTAGCAAAGGGTGTAATTAAGTCTACGACTTTAATCCCAGTTTCTAAAATGTCTGTTGTTGTTGAAAGGTCTTTGTAACTTGGTGCTTCTCTGTGGATTGGCATAACTTTTTCACCAACCAATTCAGGTAGTCCATCGATTGGTTCACCCAATACATTAAACATTCTACCTAAAGCTTTTTCACCAACAGGAACACTAATTGCGTGTCCTGTGGCAGTTGCTTCAGTTCCTCTTGAAAGACCTTCTGTTGAACCCATAGCGATTGTTCTAACAACATTATCACCAATGTGTTGAACTATTTCTAGGACTTCTTTTTTACCTTGTAATTGGATTTCGATTGTTGAGTAGATTTTTGGCAATTCACTTGTTTCAAATCTAACATCAACAACTGATCCCATAACTTGGATAATTGTACCTTTTAAATTCATAATTCGATCTCCTATTATTGAGCAGACGCTCCTGCAACAATTTCTGTAATTTCTTGTGTAATATTTTCTTGACGTTTTCTATTAAATTGACTTTTCAATTCGTCTACTAAGTCTTTTCCGTTTTTAGACGCATTGTCCATAGCTTGTCTACGACTAGCTTGTTCTGATAAGTGTGATTCCATAATTGATCCAAAAACAATTGTACTTAGATAAAAGTTAATTGAGCTCTTTAGAATTTCTGAAGCGCTTGGTTCAAAAAGGAATTCATTTCTGTTAGTTAAATTTTCTTTTTTTACAATTGGAAGAATGTCTAAAACTGTTTCTTCGAATGTAACGTTGTTTATAAATTTTGTATATAGGATTTTTATTGATTGGATTGAACCACTGTTATAAGCGGCGATCATATCTGCTGTAAGTTCAGCAGTTACGTCTTGGATTGTAAAGTTTTCATCAACTGATAAAAATTGATTTACAACATTTAAATTTTCAGCTTTACAAAAATTTCTCATTTTGTTTCCGACGATTACATAATCATCAGTTTTACTAATATGTTTCTTAGCTAACTTTATGGCGTTTGAATTATAACCACCACATAGTCCTAAGTTTGAACCAACAAGAATTCATAATGTTTTCTTGGGTACAAAGTCAGAGTTACACATGTATTGTGAATCACTAGTATTTGCAATGATATCAACAAATAACTTATATGTATCGCGCATGTAATCTTGCATACCCAATACTTTTGAACTAAGCTTTTTGAATTTTGATGTTGCCACCATTTCCATAGCTTTAGTTATTTTGTTTGTATCTTGTGTTCTAGCTATCTGATTTTTTAGTTCACTTAAATTTGCCATTAAAACTTATCGTAATCTTCTTGTCTTCCGTAATCTAAAGGATTGTAATCAGGAATTGTAGATATTGATTTTTTAATTAGTTTTTTAATTTCTGTAATAGCTGTTTGTTTGATATCTTCTGAGAATTCATTTTTTTCTTTAATACTTTCATAAATTGCTTTACCTGCAGCATCTTTCATAAAGAATTTAATGATAGCAAGTTTTAAACTTTCAACTTTTGAAACTGGAATTCATTTAACTAATTTTTCATTAATTGCCAATAGGACAAGTGTTTGTAAAATTTGGTCTAATGTTTTCCCTTCTGGTTGTCTTAAGATTTCAACAATTTTTTCACCATGAGATAATATTGATCTTGTGTTTTCATCTAAATCACTTCCGAATTTTGAGAAAGCTTGTAGTTCATAGTATTGAGCAAGTTCTAGTTTCAATGTTGAAGCAACTTGTTTCATTGCTTTAATTTGAGCTGATGAACCAACCCTACTTACACTTAACCCTGTATCTACAGCTGGTCTAATGTTTGCATTAAATAATCTTTCTGATAAAAATATTTGACCATCAGTAATAGAGATAACATTAGTTGGAATATATGCAGAAATATCTCCTGCAAGTGTTTCAATAATTGGCAACGCAGTGATTGAACCACCACCATATTCTTTTGTTATTCTAGCTGATCTTTCTAATAATCTTGAGTGTAGGTAAAATACATCTCCAGGGTACGCTTCACGTCCTGGTGGTCTTCTTAATAATAATGATAGTGTTCTATATGCTTGAGCATGTTTAGATAGGTCATCATAAACAATTAAAACATCTTCTCCACTGAACATTCATTCTTCAGCAATAGTTACACCAGTATATGGAGTAATGTATTGAATGGGTGCTGATTCACTAGCAGAAGAAGTAACAATAACTGTATATTCTAATGCTCCATTTTTTCTTAACTTTTCTACAATTTGAGTAACTGTTGATTCTTTTTGACCAATAGCTACATAAACACATTTAACGTTTTTACCTTTTTGGTTAATTATTGCATCGATTGCAATTGTTGTTTTACCAGTTTGACGGTCACCGATTATTAACTCTCTTTGACCTTTACCAATTGGTATTAGTGAATCAATTGCTACAATTCCAGTTTCCATTGGTTGATCAACAGATTTACGTGACATAACTCCTGTTGCAATTCTTTCAACTGGTAAAGTTTTAGTTGTTTCAATTTTCCCCAATCCATCGATTGGTTGTCCGATACCATTAACTACTCTACCTAATAAAGCGTTTCCTACACCAGTTCTTACAACTTCTTTAGTACGTTTTACTCTGTCACCTTGAACAATTTTTGATGCATCTCCCATAATAACAACACCAATTGATGACTCTTCTAGGTTCATAGCCATTCCAGCTATTTCTCCAGGGAACATCAATAACTCACCGTTCATTACATCTTCTAAACCAGATACTGTGGCAACACCGTCACCAATTGAAAGAACAATTCCTTCTTCTGATTTAATAACTTTTGAACTATAGTTTTTTATTTGTTGTTTTATTACTTCTGAGATTTGATTTAATTTAATACTCATAATTAACCTTCCATTTTTTTAATAGATTCTTTTAAATCTTCGAACCTAGATTTTAGGGATCCGTCAAAGACGTTATCTCCTACTACCACTTTTATTCCAGCGATTAGATTTAAATCTATCTCTTCGATAAAGTGGATTTTTCTGTTAAATTTTTTTTCCATTTTTTCTTTAATTTTTTCAATTACTGATTTTTCTAAAGTCTTCGTTGAAACAATTTGTCCAAAAATGAAATCTGTGTTTGTTGATAAAAGTTGTTTTTTTGTTAATTCAAATATTTCTCTAGCACCGATGAATGCATCGCACTCAACCATGTATTTGATTGCGTTTAATAGCAACCCATCTACACCTTGTGCTCCGAACGTATCTTGAATTAGACCATCGACATCATCTTTTGATAATTTATCTAAAGATAATAGCGTTGTTAAAGAGGGATTGTGATTTAAACCATAACATATAGCACTAACTTGTTCTAACATCTCTGAACGTTTATCGTTCTCTAATATTAGTTGGTATAGTGCATGTGCTCAGTTTTGAATTACTTTTTGTTTTAACATATTATTCTACGTCTTTTAAGAAGTCTTCAATGTACTGATCATTTTCAGCATCATTTACATATGAGTGGATTAATTTAGCAGCCACTTCAAGTGACAGGTCAATAACCTCTTGTTTCATATTTTGTTTTGCTTCATGTTTTTGTCATTGAATATCATTTTCAGCTTTTAGTTTTAATGCTAAAATTTCTGATTGTGCCGCTTTATGGATTAAGTCTTTTTCTTCATTCGCATTAACAATAGCACTTTGTAAAATCGTATTTGATTCTTCATGTGCTTTAGCTAAAATCGATTTAGACTCAACTTCATTTTCTGATGCAGTTATTTGTTTTTCAACAGCTTCGTCTAAAAGTCTGTTGACCTCTTTTCTTCTTTCGATGATCATTTTTTTAGCAGGCTTATACATAAGTTTTGCTAATAATAAAATAATTACTATTGTTGCTACTATATGTGCAATTAGGTTTGGTATGTTTGGGAATAGCGACTCAATAATATTGGGTATACCTGGTAGGCCACCTTCTGTTTCTGCTCTTGTTAGCGTGTCTGCAAATTGAATCAAAATTTAATTTCTTATACTACGAATAAAATTAAGACCGCAACGATCAATCCGTAGATAGCTCCTGATTCAGCAATTCCTGCAAATACCATTCCTGTTTTTGTAACTTGTGCTCCAGCTTCTGGGTTTCTACCAATTGCTGTACATGCGTTAGCACCAATTCAACCTTGACCGATTGCGGCCCCTGTATATGCAACTGATGCAAGACCTGCACCAATATATTTTAGACCTCAATCTGTAACACCATCAGTACTTGGGCCATCAGCTGGGTTTGCTGTTGCCATAAACATTGGCATGAATACACTTCAAAATGAAGCATAGTTAATTAATAAATTTGAAAATACATCTAGTATCATAATTTTTTCTCCTATTTTCTTTGTTCTTGCATGTGGGTCAATCCTTTATCTTCCACATCCTCGTGTTCCTCGACGTGAACACTTTCTCCTCAATATGTTAATGTTAATGTTATAAATACAAACGACTGTAATCCACCTTCAAAGAAGTCTAGATACAGGTGAATAAATGGTGTAATCAATACTGCTCCAACATTTAAACCAGCTAATAGATATTCTGGTTTTAATGTTGATTCTGGATTTCAAATATCTCCAGCTGGGTTATATCCAAGAAGTAATGAACCTTGTAGTCCAATCATCATTCCATAAGCCATACCTAAGATAATTGATCCCCCTAATATGTTTCCAAATAAACGGAAAGATATAGATATCAACGGCACGAACTGTCCAATCAATTCCATTGGGTTTAGATACTTTCTAAAGAATCTGAATTTTTGAACCTTAAGTCCAAAATAGTAAATTCCAATAAATGTAACAAATCCCATTGCAAGTGTAACTGTAAGTGATGTTGTATGAGGTTCAAAACCAAGTAGTGACAACATAGAACCAGTGAAGATGTACATAATTATATACATCGCATATGGTGTAAGTTTTGCGTATTTTTTACCCATAGAACTTACGACCATATTTTCAACTGATCCAACAAATGTTTCAATCAAAACTAAGAAACCAGGCATCGGTTGTTTTACATTGTAATTTCTAACCTTTACATTGTAAACAATGCAAATGATACAAATAATTATTGTAGTTAAAACTATCGATGTTAGTTGTGGTGTTATACCTCAAAGTGTTGGCGATTCTGAAAAGAACATTAACCATTTCTCCTTATGTTGTATTCATAATAAAACTTTAATCCATTTGAGAATATAGTGTTTATCAAGACTCCGATCAGTATTCCGTAAACACTGAATACTGAATCTTTATATATACAAAATATAAACGGAACCAAGTAAAGACCGTGAATTAAGATCATGAAGAAAACAAACAAATATATATTAGAATGCTTGCTTAAGCTTTTATCTTTTAATGTTTGTAAATAAAATATCACTATAATAGTTGCTGACCCAATCATATATCCATATGTTCAATTCATCGCAATTATCTTTGTGATCGATAATATAAACAAGATAACAAGCATGATCACCATTACTACAGAAGATGTGATTATCCTCTTATGTAACGAATTCATAGTCCTCCTTGATTACGCATGTTTATATAATACTCCTATTTATTTTTTCTGATAATTTTTTTAACAAAAAAATAACACTTATCGTAGTGTTATTTTGTACCGAATATTCTATCTCCAGCATCTCCAAGACCTGGTTCAATATATCCTTTTTTATTTAAGACTGGATCTTTACATGCTAAGTAAATATCTACATCTGGATGTGCTTTTTTAATTGCATCAATTCCTTCTTGTACTCCAACAAGTCCAACAAACTTAATGTTTTTTGCGCCCTTGCGTTTGATGATATCAATTGCCATAACAGCACTTCCACCCGTTGCTAACATCGGGTCAACTACAAGTGTATATGATGAACCAATATCTGCTGGAGCTTTTGCATAATACTCAACTGGTTGCATAGTTGTTTCATCACGATATAAACCAACGTGTGCAATTTTTGCAGTTGGTATTATTTTTTGGATTCCATCAACCATTCCTAATCCTGCTCTAATAATTGGAACCAATACAACTGGTGTATCAATTTTATATCCTTTTGCATTTTTGAATGTTGGTGTATTGATTGATATTTCCTTTAATTTTACATCTCTGAAAATTTCATAAACCATCAACATTCCAATTTCGTTTAGGTTTTCTCTAAAGTCTTTTGATGATGTTTCTACTTTTCTCATTCTAGTTAATTTATCTAGAATTAAGGGGTGATCAAATATTACGATTGCCATTGTTGTTTTCCTCTTAGTATTTTATATTTTTGTAGATTGGGAATTTTTTGCAAATTGCATAAACTTCCTTTTTGATTTTATCTCAGTTTTCTTGAGTTCTATTTGTTAGTGCACTTACTATTCATTTTGATAAAATTTTAAATTCTTCTTTACCAAAACCACGAGTTGTCATAGCGGCTGTTCCTAATCTAATTCCTGAAGTTTTATAAGCTGATTCACTATCGAAAGGAATCATGTTTTTGTTTGAAACAATTCCAATGTCATTTAAAATTGTTTCAGCTTCACGACCTGTTATACCAAATGATTTTTTTACATCACCAATTAATAAGTGATTGTCTGTTCCACCAGTTAAAATGTTTAATCCATTTTTTTCTAGCTCTGTCGCAAACGTTGCACAGTTATCAACAACATTTTGCATATAAGTTTTAAACTCTGGTTTTGTGGCTTCAATGAACGCTTGCGCTTTTCCGGCGATCACATGTTCTAAAGGCCCGCCTTGTATTCCGGGGAAAATTGCTGAATTTAATTGTTTAGCATATTTTTCTTTTGCAAGGATTAAACCACCTCTTGCTCCACGTAAAGTTTTGTGTGTAGTTGATGTAACAACATCGGCATAGTCAACTGGGTTTTGGTGTAAACCAACAGCCACAAGACCTGCAATGTGTGCCATATCAACCATTAAAATTGCATTGTGCTTGTCAGCGATTTCTTTAAATTTTTTAAAGTCAATTGCTCTTGGATAAGCACTTGCACCAGCTACAATTAGTTTTGGTTTTTCTTTCGCAACTAATTTTTCTATTTCATCATAGTTTAATAAGTAAGTGTCTTTGTCTACACCATAATGGAAGAAAGTGTAATCTTTACCAGAAAATGAAACACTTGATCCATGTGTTAAGTGACCACCTGCTGCTAAGTCCATTGCAACAATTTTGTCACCAGGTTTTAAGAATGCTTGATATATTGCCATGTTTGCTTGACTACCTGAATGTGGTTGTACATTTGCGTATTCTGCGTTAAATAACTCTTTAACAGTATCGATAGCTAGTTGCTCAATTTGATCTACAAATTCACATCCACCATAGTATCTTTTAAATGGGTATCCTTCAGCGTATTTATTTGTTGCAATTGAACCAGTTGCTTCAAGCACTGCTTCACTTACATAGTTTTCACTTGCAATTAATTCAATGTGATTTTGTTGTCTTTCTAATTCTTTGTTTAATAAGTCTTTAATTAATTTATCCATTTGCATTATCTAGAGTTTTAACTCTTTCCTCGTGTCTACCACCTTCAAAAGATGTATTTAAAAATTCGTCAACAATTTCAATTGCTTTTTCATTTGCTATAAATCTAGCACCTAAAGCTACAATGTTTGCATTGTTATGTTGTCTTGCTAAGTGTGCTGCTTGTGTTTCATATACAAGTGCTGCACGTGCTCCGTTAACTTTATTTGCAGCAATAGATATTCCTATTCCACTTCCACAAATAACAATTCCTAAACTACCTTTATCTTTTGTTACGGCTCTACCAACTTCTATACCATATTCAGCATAGTTGCTTGATTTACCATCGTTATTACCTAAGTCGATAACTTCGAATTTATTATTTTCTAAATGTGCTTTTAAAATCTTTTTCATTTCAATTGCAGTGTGATCGTTTCCAATATATATTTTCATATCAATATTTCCTTTGCTTTGATACTTATATTTTAATTATCTTTATGTGAAAAACAATTAATAATTAAAATATATAAACACTTTTATTTTGATATTTCTTGAACTGCGAAATAGTTGTCTTCAATGTCAGAGAAGTTAAATACAAGTGTTCCACCCATGTCAACTAATTCTCCAACGTTTACTTTGTTTTTAATTAGTTCATCTCTCATTGCTTTCACGTCAAAACTTGAAAAGCAAATTGATGGTGTTCCTGTATTTAATTCTGGGTTCATTTGTTTAACGATGTTTATGTCAAAAAATTCAATAAATGTATCTGAACTTTTGTTATGAGCAACAGTTACAGAAATGACCTTTGATTCGTTTTCCGTTGTTTTTATTTCTACAAAATTTATTTTATTTATAAAGAAGTTTGCAACACCACTTGGGTCCTTTGCGTAGACCATTATTTTTCCAAATTTATCAACCATATATTTATATCTCCATATTTGAATTATAACTTTAAACAAAAAAATCCTTTACGGATTTTTTTATTTCTATTCAGTTTCGTTAATTTTTATATCACCCGATTCTTCATTAGAATAGTTAAATCCTGTTCCGGCTGGAATTAGGTTACCTAACATAATGTTTTCTTTTAGACCTTCTAGTTTATCAACTTTTCCACGGATAACAGCTTTTGTTAATACTTTGGCTGTATCTTGGAATGATGCTGATGATAAGAATGAGTCTGACTCAAGTGGAGCTTTTTTAATACCAAATACTTTTGGTTTTGCATTTGGAGGTTTAATACCTTTAATGATTGCTGCCTTAACTTCTGCTTTGAATGTGTTAACAGATACAATTTCACCTGGTAATAACTTAGTACCACCGGCATCAGTAATCTGAACTTTACTTAATATTTGTTTTGTAATTATTTCTATGTATTTATCTGAAATTTCAATACCTTGTAAACGGTAAACTTTTTGAACTTCTTTTAAGATGTAGTTTTGAACAGCATTAACTGTAGATACTTCAAGAAGGTCTTTTATGTAAATTGCACCTTCTGTTAGTTTTTGACCAGCAAAAACTTTGTCTCCTTTTACTACACGTAAAATTGATCCATATTGAGCTTTATGTTCTTTGATATCGTTTTTAGATTTAACAATGATTGTATAAATACCATCTTCTGATTCAATTTCTTCTACAGTACCTTCAAGTTTTGAAATGATAGCTGCTGCACCTTTTGGTTTAGTAACGTCAAACAATTCTTTAATACGTGGAAGCCCTTGAGTAATATCGGCCTCACCAGCAACCCCACCTGTATGGAATGTACGCATAGTTAGCTGTGTACCTGGTTCACCAATTGATTGAGCGGCAATAACTCCAACTGGTTCACCAATAGTTACTAGTGCACCTGTTGCTAAGTTAATTCCGTAACACAATTGACAAACACCACGTTTCGCATCACATGTTAGAACTGATCTAATTAGTACACTTTGAACACCAGCATCAACAATTTCTTTTGCTTTAATTACATCAATGATTTCATTTGCAGCTATTAGAGTTTTTGTTTTTGACTTAACGTCTTCGTATACATAACGTCCAATCAATCTATCAAATAGAGGGACAATAATACTGTTGTTTTTTGTATCGATAATATTTTTTACTAAGAATCCTTTTTTCGCTTTACAGTCAGCTGTTGTAACAACAACTTCTTGAGAAACGTCAACAAGACGACGAGTTAGGTAACCTGAGTCAGCTGTTTTAAGAGCAATATCGGCCATCCCTTTACGAGCACCATGAGTTGAAATAAAGAACTCAGAAACCGTCAATCCTTCACGGAATGATGACTTAATTGGTATTTCTTTAATATCCCCTTTAGGGTCATTCATAAGTCCACGCATACCTACTAACTGTGTAAAGTTAGATACGTTACCACGAGCACCCGAATCGGCCATAACAAAGATTGGGTTTTTTAAGTCTTGTCTTAAAACAGAACTTAAATCTTTTTGAATTCCGTCTTTAACTTTTGATCAAACATCAATTACACGACGTTTTTTCTCACGACGAGTTAACATACCTAATGTATAGAATTCTGTAATGTCTGCAACTTTTTTATCTGCAATTTTGAATGTTTCAAATTTTTTGTCAAACACAACTGCATCTCCAGCAGAGATTGTTGTACCTGATAATGTTGAGAATTTAAATCCTTGATCTTTCATATTGTCCAACATAACTGATGTAGCATCAGGTCCGTTTTCGTTAAAGTATCTTAAGATAATTGCTGAAAGTTCTTTTTTCTTAATTTGTTGTTGTATTTCATATTTCTTAGAAATGTATTCTGAAATATTAGTATTTTCTGTAACTAAGAATTTTTTAACTTCTTCTTCTGCACCATTAATGTTTCCATTTGTGATGAATGGGAATGCATTACCAAAGATTGAAATGTTGAAAATTAATTTTCCAACTGAAGATAATAAGTATTTATTTTTATCTTCTTCATCAAATTTTTTGTTTTTTAATTCACTTACTGGGAATCCTACGATTGCATGTAGTGATACTACTTTGTTTTCATATGCGTTTAATAATTCATTATATGAACCAAATAGCATACCTTGTCCTTCAACATCTTTTTCTTCTGTTGTAAGGAAGTAGTTACCTAAAATCATATCTTGAGTTGGAGTTACTATTGGTTTACCATCTTTAGGTCCAAGAATTGCTTTTGATCCTAACATTAATTCACGAGCTTCACTTACTGCATTTTTTGAAATAGGTAAGTGAACAGCCATCTGGTCACCGTCAAAGTCGGCGTTAAATGCTGTTGTAACTAATGGGTGAATACGTAAAGCTTTCCCTTTAACAATTTTTGGTTCGAATGCTTGAATACCAAGTCTGTGTAGTGTCGGAGCACGGTTTAACATAACCGGTCTTTCTTTAACAGCCTCTTCTAAAACCTCTCAAATTCTTGGGTCATTTTGTTGTATTAATTTTTCTGCAACTTTAACGTTTTCAGCATAACCTTTTAATTGTAATAAATTGATTACAAATGGTTTAAATAATACAATGGCCATATCACGAGGGATTCCAGCTTGGTGCATTTTTAAGTCTGGTCCAACAGCAATAACTGAACGACCTGAATAATCAACACGTTTACCTAAAAGGTTTTGACGGAAACGACCTTGTTTACCTTTAAGGATAGATGTTAGAGATTTTAAAGGTCTCTTATCTTTTCCAGTAACTGGTCTTGGTTTTCTTTCGTTATCTAATAGCGCATCAACAGCTTCTTGTAACATACGTTTTTCATTGTTAACAATAATTCCTGGAGCACCCATTTCTTTAACTTTTTTCAAACGTTCATTTCTAATAATGATACGTCTGTATAGGTCATTGATTTCTGATGTTGTAAATCTACCACCATCTAATTGGATTATTGGTCTAATGTCTGGAGGTATTACAGGAATTACTCGTAAGATCATTCACTCTGGTTTTGTGTTTGATTCTTGTAGAGAGAATAATGTTTCTAATCTTTTTAATAATTTTGTTTGTTCTGTGATTAAAGAAGTTTCAGCAATTTGTTGACGTAAATCTTTAATTTCTTTTGTTAGATCGATTTTCTTCAATAGTTCTTCAATAGCTATCGCACCAATACCAAATTTGATACTTGTATGTTTTGCAATAAATTCTGAAGCTTCATCCATAGAGAAAGGTATTCCAGGTGTACGTAAAATGTCTAATAATCTTAAACATTTCTTGTGTTGGAATAATCCTACTTCTAATTTAGTTTCAATATCTAATAAAATTTTAATTAGTTTTTCACGAGTTTTTCCTGAGTTAGCAGCACTTAAGTCTAGTACTTGTTTTTCTTTTAGGAAATCAGTGCCACCATTGTCAAGAACAATGTGGTTAACAAAGTAAACAACTTCTTCAACTTCTTTTGTTTTTAAATCAAGAATTGTAGCAAGTCTTGATGGGTTAATTTTTAACATTCAAATATGTGTAACTGGTTCTTCTAATTCGATGTGTCCCATTCTTTCACGACGTACAATCGCTTCAGTAATTTCAACACCACAACGTTCACAAATTTTACCTTTGTTTTTAATCTTTTTATATCTTCCACATGAACACTCATAGTTTTTAGTAGGACCAAAAATTCTTTCATCAAATAATCCATTTTTTTCTGTTTTAAGTGATTTATAGTTAATTGTTTCTGGTTTAGTTACTTCACCACGAGATCAACTTCTGATTACGTCAGGAGAGGCTAGTTCAATTTTTATGCTTTTTTTTCTGTCATTCATTTTAATTTATCCCCTATCCTTATTCTTCAGTATCGTCAACTTCACTATAGTCTGCAGGTAATTCATTTTCGATAACACTGTATTTTGTTTCGATAATGTCTACGTTGTCAAATTCAGTTTCAATTGATTGCTCATCGTATGCGTTAATATTCATTTTTTCACCTGTTTTATCATCAAACATAAACATGTCAAATCCAAGTCCCATGATTTCTTTTGTTAGAACATTAAATGATTCTGGAATTCCTGGTTTTGGTATTGGTCTATTTCTTACAATAGCTTCATATGTTTTTGTACGTCCAATAATATCATCAGATTTAATTGTTAATATTTCTTGTAGAGTATGCGCGGCTCCGTAAGCTTCAAGAGCTCACACTTCCATCTCACCAAATCTTTGTCCACCATTTTGGGCTTTTCCACCAAGTGGTTGTTGAGTAATTAATGAGTAAGGACCAACGTTACGTGCATGCAATTTATCATCAACCATGTGAGATAGTTTTAGCATGTACATTACACCAACTGAAATTGGCTTGTCAAATTTTTCACCAGTACGACCATCAACTAATGGAACTTTTCCATAGTCTGTCATTCCAGCTTCTTTCATGATTTCGTTTAGATCTTCATCTTTTACACCTTCAAATACAGGTGTAGAAATTTTGATTCCTAACTTTTTAGCAGCCATTCCTAAGTGTAATTCTAAGATTTGTCCAATGTTCATACGTGAAGGAATACCTTGGGGGTTTAACATAATGTCAACCGGTGTTCCATCTTCTAAGTGTGGCATGTCTTCTAATGGTAATACTTTAGAGATAACCCCTTTGTTACCATGACGACCAGCCATTTTGTCACCTTCTTGAATTTTACGTTTTTGAACAATGTAAATTTTAATAATTTCTAGTACGTCAGAAGGTAAGTCAAAACCATCAGCTTTTGAGAATCTCTTAACTGATTGAATAATTCCTTCTCCACCATTAGGCACACGTAGTGAGTTATCTTTAACGTTTTTTAGTTTTTCACCAAAAATAGCATGTAACAATTTATCTTCTGGAGATAGTTGTTGTTGCATTTTTGGAGTAACTTTACCAACCATGATATCTCCTGCTTTAACTTCACTACCGATTGCGATAATTCCGTCTTCATCAAGATTTTTCTTAGCTAGTTCTGAAACGTTAGGAACTTCACGAGTGATTTCTTCTGGTCCTTGTTTTGTTTGTCTTCTTTCGATTGTATATTCATCAATGTGAATTGATGTAAACACGTCATCTTTAACAACTCTTTCTGAAACAATAATAGCATCTTCATAGTTGTATCCATTTCATGTTGTAAAGGCTACAACCACATTTTGTCCAAGTGCTAATTCACCTTTGTCAATTGAAGGTCCATCGGCAATAACTTCGTTTAATGCCACTTTTTGTCCAGTCTTAACGATTGGTGAGTGAGTAATTGAAGTACCACTATTTGATCTTACATATGATGAAAGGTTGTATGTTTTGATTCCGTTTTTACCTTCAATGTCAACACGTCTTGCATCAACATAAGTAACAGTTCCTGCTTCGAATGAAACAATTGAATTACCTGAGTCACGTGCAATTTCGTGTTCTACACCAGTTCCAACAATAGGTGAATCTGGGTTAATTAAAGGCACAGCTTGACGTTGCATGTTGGCACCCATAAGTGCACGGTTAGCATCATCATTTTCTAAGAATGGAATACATGATGTAGCGATTGAAACAATTTGTTTTGGAGAAACATCAATGTAGTCAACTTTAGTTGGTGTAGTAATTACATCATCACCACGGTAACGAGCAACTAATTGTGCATCTAAAATTTTTCCTGATGCGTCTTTTGAAACGTTTGCTTGTGCCACAAAGAATTCTTGTTCTTGATCAGCTGTTAGATATTCATAGTCTTTCTCTTGAATAACACCATTGATAACTTTTCTGTATGGAGTTTCAATGAAACCATATTCATTGATTTTTGCATATACTGATAAGTTGTTAATCAATCCAATGTTTGGTCCCTCAGGGGTTTCAATTGGACAAATTCTACCGTAGTGAGATGTATGAACGTCACGTACTTCAAGTGCTGCACGGTCACGGCTTAATCCACCGGGTCCTAAAGCAGTTAATCTACGTTTGTTTGTTAATTCCGCTAACGGGTTTGTTTGATCCATAAATTGTGATAATTGAGATAAGTTAAAGAACTCACCGATTACAGCAGTCAATGGTTTGTTGTTAATAATGTTTCCTGGTTTAACTTTGTATAGGTTTGATGTTGAGATTTTTTCTTTAACATTTTTATCTATACGTACTAATCCAATTCTGAATTGGTTTTGTAATAACTCACCGATTGTTCTTACACGTCTATTACCTAAGTGGTCAATGTCGTCAATTTCACCGATGTCATGTACTAATCCAATTGCATAAGACATTGTTGCTAAAATTGCAGGAACTGATAATACAGTTACTGATTTTTCTTTTGTTTCTGGAATACCAATCATTACAACTGTTTCTGTCATGTTTGAATCAACAAAAACTTTAATTGATTGAATTTTGTTTTTTGTAGATAACAATTCTGGGTGGTATTTAATTGTTTTTTGCATAGCACCATTGTTCAATGCAACAAGCACTTTATCAATGTTTTCTCTTGTTACTTCTGTTCCAGTTGTTAATACAACTTTTCCGTCAATATCAATTAAGTCCTCGGCTAAAATTCTACCTCTTATTCTTCTTTGTAGAGCTAGTTTTTGTTCTAATTTAAATACACCTGTTTTTGTTAAATCATATTTTCTTCTTTCGAATAAAAGTGAGTATAGGTATTTTGAAGCACCATCAGAAGTTGCTGTTTCACCTTGTCTAATTTTTTTGTAGATATCTTGAACTGCATTTGCTCAGTCAGTTGTTACATCACCAGATATTAAATCTGAATTATATGTATCAACTAAAATTGTTTCTCTATCAAATAAATCAAGAATATATTCACTTGGCATACCTAACGCAGTCAATAAGTTTGTTGCTGTTGTTACACGTGACTTATCAATTTTTACGTTGAATATTCTTTCTGCTTTTTTAATTTTACTTGTTGATTTTGGATCAATTTTAAATTCCAATCATGTTCCCATTGATGGGATAATGTTTGCTTGGAAAATGTATTCACCATTTTTTCTTTCGATTTCTTTTTTGAAGTAACTACCTGGAGATCTAACTAATTGTGAAACAATTACTTTTTCACTACCATTAATTACAAAAGTTCCTCTTCTTGTCATTAATGGGAAGTCACCAAAGAATACATCAGCCGTTCTTGTGATGTCTACATTTGCATGTATAAAGTCTTCACTTTCCCCAGTGATTTCAACTTGGATTAAATCGTTTGTTGTGTTTTCTTTTGTTTTACCTTTAATTCCGTAGAAGTATAAGTTGTCTTTTTGGTCTTTAAAAGTAACAGAAGTTGTAGATTCTGATTTTTCTTCTAATCATGATTTCAATGCAGTTTTTTTGTCACCTGAGATCATTTCTTTTTCGATCTCAACGTTTTCCATTCTGATTGCGATTGATAGGTTTGCGTAAATTGGAGCTTCATAGATTTTACCTTCCGCCTTAGCACGGGCTTCATCCATTCTCTCTTCTCTAAATTCTCAACTGTTTAAACTTAAAATAACGTTTCCGTCATTTGAAACGATTGGAAAGATTTCGTTGAAAACTTCATCAATACCATCATGTTTAAATCATTTGAAAGTTTCTGTTTGTAACTCTATTAAGTTTGGAATTTCTAAATTACCTGAAACTTTTGTATAGTCACGACGTTCAACTAAATTGTTAATTTTTTTATTTCTGTATTTCATCTAAATGCCCCTTATGAATTAATTAATTTTTTATATATACTAGAAACCAAAATTCATCCTAGTGGATGTTATTTTGGAATAAATATAAGAAATTATTTTAATTCAACAGTTGCACCTGCGTCCATTAATTGTTTTTTGATTGCTTCACCATCTTCTGGTTTTACTTTTTCTTTGATAATTGCTGGTAATGTTCCGTCTACTAATTTTTTAGCGTCCATTAATCCTAGTCCTGTTAATTCTTTAACGATTTTAATAACTGATACTTTGTTTCCACCTGGTGATGTTAATAATACATTAACTTCTGTTGGTCCCGATGCTGCTTCAACTGGTGCTGCTGCGGCTCCTACTGATGCTACTACTCCGAAGTGATCTTCGATTGCTTTAACTAAATCGTTTAGTTGTTTCATTGTCATTTCTTCTAAAGATTTGATAATGTCTTCTTTTTTTAATGCTGCCATATTTTTTGTCCTTTTCCTTTATGTATATTTTGCTTTTTTGGTTGTTATTTCTTTTGTGCTATTAATACCTGTTGAATTAATTTCTTATTCAGTTTTTTGTTTTGATACTTCATCTATTGCTGCCATTGTTTTTCTCAATGGGTATAGTAGTGAAGATGCAAACATAGAGTATAGTTCTTCTCTTGTTGGTAATGCCGCGACTTCTTTGATACCTGCTGTATCTTTAACTTCGCCATCTACAATACCTGCAACAAGTTCTAATTTCTTATGTTTCTTTTTGAAGTTAGCAACTAATTTAGCTGCTGTAATGTTTTCTTCTGAGAAGATGTAAACATTTTGTTCTACTAAGAATTCATCAAGACCTTTTATTTTAAGATCTCTTAAAGCTCTTTCAACAAGTGAACCTTTGTAAACTTTAACTAAAGTGTTATTCTTTTTAGCTTCGTTTCTAAGTAAACTCATTTGAGCAACAGTCATAGTTTTGTAGTTCGCAATTACGAACCCTGCAGATTTTTTAATTCTGTCTGCAATTTCTTTTATGACTTCTGCTTTTTTAGCGTGAGCTGGTCTTTTTCCTGCCATTTGTTCTCCTTTATATTTAATTGTTTTTTGTATTTATAATCAAAAGAAAATCTCGGTCGTTGACCGAGATTAAATAAAAATAAAACTAATTATCTTAGTTGTACTTTATCGTCATCCTCGGTAACAAATTAAGGGTTGCCCCAGTTACTTTCTTTGGTATGAATAGCAATATAATAATATTACATATATGACTTAAATACAACTTAAATTATCACTTATTTAATTGTGCTGTTACTTTTATCATTATTACATCACGGATGTGTTGCTATCATATTTTCGTCAGCATCTGTTCCGCCAAGGAATTTAGCTTTTATATGATCTTTGTTCCACGCAAGACTGTGTGGTAATTCACTCAACTCATAAATGAATACCTCTTTATGCATTGGCTTTTTACACAAGTAACATTCTTTGTGCATTAACTCACAATCATCAATTTTACAACTACAATCTTTTGCGTTGAATCAGGCTGTGAATTTTTTATTTTCACTTTTATTTTTACTTCTAGACATATATATTCTCCTTATACTTGTTTAACATGTTTGAATCATTTTTTAGAAAATCATCTTTTAACATAAATAATAGATCTTGAAATTGGATCTAGTGCTACTACTACATTTATTAATAATATTCCTAAACCAACATTTCCTTTAACAATTAAGTTAATTGCTCATGGTAATGCCACCATCCCAATAATCATTGTAAATATTGAAACTATCAATGGAGTTCATAAGTCACCAACTGATCAAAGTGATCTTAGTAATGTCATATTAACCGTATCAAACAGACACTTAATAAATACAATTGAATACATTCACATTCCATACTTCAACACTAGCGCTTGATCTCTTCCGTATACAAATACTAGTAATGGATAAATTGCACCAAGTACAATTAAAGATAAAATCAACTGACCATAAATGGCAATTCTTCAACCATCTACCCCAGCTTGAAATGCGCCTTCTTTATCGTCCATCCCGATTTTTTTTGCAACCAAAATTGAAGTAACTGTTCCAGACGCTTGTAAGAATACCGTTGCAAACTCATTAATGGTTAGAATAGTTGCGTGTATCAAATATAGTTTAGTGAGGTCATCTGCTTGTGATAAATCACCACCTGTATCTAAATTTGTAATTGCAGCATTCGTTGAAAAGTTACAAAATTTCCATAGTGCTATTTCCATAGTTATTGGTAACCCAATTTTTACAATATTTGATATTAATCTTTTGTCTAAACTTTCTTTGAAACTATATTTTTTTAGATCGATTAATTGGTGAGCAATTATGTAGGCATATATCATTTGGAATAATGCCGCCACAGGAATACCAAGTGCTGCTAATAGTGGTTGTGTTTTAAAAACAAACAACACAACTGATACATAAATGATATCAAGTACACTAGCAACTACTGCACCGATGGCAATATGTTTTTGTTTTTTAATTGCTTGTAATCCAGAGATATAAACCTGAGCAATAGACATTAAAAATAATTGAATGACCATCAGTCTAAAGTATGAGCTGGCAAAATCAATTTGATTGTAATATGTTCCATGAACATCATTTCCTATATTTGTATTATCTATATCCAATAAACTTAATAGCTGCGGTGCTGATGATTCTACAATTATGATTACGATTAATGAAATTGTAATATTGACTAATAACCCATTTTTAATCACTTTACCAAGTTCTGCTTGTCTGCCTTGTCCAACTAAATTACTACCTACAACTAGTGCACCTGACGCTACAAGAGATGGGATAAATTGTATGGTTGTAAACATAAGTGTCGCTTTAACAATTAAACTTAAAAACTCATCATTGTGTCCTGAATATTGTGTAAACAAAAACATATTAATTTGAGCAATGATTGCAACAAAAAACAACTGAAAGAATATGTGCCCAGTCATGCTAATTATTTCTTTTCAGTTATTAGGAAAAAATACTTTTCTTAATTCAAATTTTTGTTGTTCCATATATTTATATTGTAATTAAAAAGAACACCAAGTGGTGTTCATTATGATATTAGTTTTGTTCGAATTGAACTTTGATTCCAGGTCCCATTGTAGATGAGATTGTAATGTTTTGTATATATGCACCTTTAACAACTGCGGGTTTTGCTTTTTTGATTACTTCAAAAATTGCATTGTAGTTTTTTTCTATATCTTCAGTTGAGAATGAAACCTTACCTAAAATTGAGTGAATGTTTCCTTCTTTATCTGTACGGTATTCTACTTTACCTTTTTTAATTTCATTAATTGCATTTGCAACGTTTGGTGTAACTGTTCCAGTTTTAGGGTTTGGCATTAAACCTTTTGGTCCTAAAATTTTACCAATTTTACCAAGTGAAGCCATAACTTCTGGTGTTGCGACAATTACATCGAAACCAAATCAGTTTTCTTTTGAAATTCTGTCGATCATTTCGTCACCACCAACAAAGTCTGCACCAGCCGCTTTAGCTTCTGCTTCTTTTGTTTTTGTGATTACTAAAACTTTTTGTGATTTTCCTGTTCCACCTGGTAATACCATAGCTCCACGAATTTGTTGATCTGCATGTCTTGGATCAACATTTAAGTTGAACGCAACATCTATTGTTCCATCAAATTTAGTTACAGATGTTTCTTTAACTAGTTTGATAGCTTCTGATAATGAGTATTGTTTTTGATTGTCAAATTTAGCGTAAGCAGCTTTTAATTTTTTAGATGTTCTAGCCATTATGCTTTACCTGCCTTAACTTCGTATCCTAATTTGATACCCATGTTTCTACATGTACCTTCGATGATACGCATTGCAGCATCGATGTTATCTGTATTTAAGTCGACCAATTTATACTCAGCAATCGCTCTTACTTGTTCTTCAGAAATTGTTGCAACAATTTCTGTTCCTGATTTAGAAGCACCTTTTTTAATATTTAATGCTTGTTTGATTTTGAAAGCTGCTGGTGCAGTTTTTAATTCAAAGTCAAATGATTTGTCATCATACGCTGTAATGATAACTGGAACTACTTCTCCAGCTCTTTCTTTTGTTGCATCGTTAAATGCTTTTGTGAATTGAGGCATGTTAATCCCAAGTGAAGCAAGTTCTGCACCTGGTTTCGCTTGCATTGCCATAAATTCTAATTTCGCTATACGTTTAATTTTAGCCACGATAAACCTCCATTGTTTATTGCTGTGATCCAAACGACGGTAACTCTTAAGGTTGTTACCTGTCTTTCACATTTCTTTAACCTAAGATAAATAATAACATGTAATTAAAAAAATTTAAATATCAAAATTGTTTGCTTAATGAATAAAAAAATAATCCAAAAGGATTATTTGAAAGTTTAAAAAGATATTATTTTTTTGCTTTTTTAGACCCGCCCCATAATGATCCTGGGTTGGCATAGTTTGGATATAACTTTAGCATCTCGTTATATAGTTCCAAAGTTGTGTTTGTTGTTTTATCTAAAGAGTTAAAGTCTTCAATGTATTTTTTAGTATTTTCTAAAATCTTTGGTGAATTACTATTCTCTGGAATTTTATGATTTGCAATAACTGTTTCAGGCTTTAGTGCTATTAATTTATTAACAGATTCAATTCAATTAATGCGTGATTCAGTTGTTGTTTCAGACATATATTGGTGTATACCATTGTAAACAACGTCACCAGCAACCACTAACTTCATATTTGGAATTCATAACGCCGTAGTGTCGTTAGTATCTGTAAATCCTGTTTTGATTATTTCAAATTTATTTCCTTCAAACTCAAAACAATCTTCAACTAATGGTTTTGGAAACACTTGGGGTTCTGGGATTTGATTTGGGAAAAGTAACCCCCAGAAACTCGCAATATATTCTGGGTTTCCCTCTCTAATGGCATGCTCTGCAGTTTCTCTTGTGGATAACGCCACCGCTTCCGGGAATGCCTCAGTCAGTTGCTTTATGCCGTAGAAGTGGTCACCATGACCGTGAGTTATATAGATATGTGTTAATTTTTTATTAAACGTTTTAATTCACTCAATCAAATCATTATTTTGTTTTATTGTTGTAAATGTATCTATTAATATCGCATTGTCTTCACTATAAATTAGAGTGGCAGAACTTGCGACTCACCGCAAGCTTTCGTTTCCCTTTGGCAAGTCTCTTGTAACACCTTCTCTTTTAATTATAAATTCTGATACTTGCAATTTTTTCATAAGCAAATTTTCCTTATGTTCTTATAATTTATATGCTAATTCTAGTGATGAAAATTCAACTTCTGAAGGAGTAACTCTACCGAACATTTCAATTTCAATAATTGCAACACCTTTTACAAAATCCATTTCAGTAACTTGACCCTCCATTCCTTCGAATGGTCCTGATTTGATCAATACAATATCTTTAACTTTGAAGTCTGCATTATGTTGTACTTTTTCTTTTTTAGCAACCGCTTTGTTTTTGTTTGTTGTTTCTTTTTCTACAGCTTTTGGTTTCATGTTCAACATTCTTGCAATTTCTTCTGCAGTAATTGGGAACGGTTTTACACCTTTACCAGATGAACCAATAAAACCAGTAACTCCTGTTGTGTTACGGATTGTAAATCATGTTTCATCCGTCATTAACATGTTGATAAAAATATACCCTGGGAATTTGTTTTTATCTACTACTTTTTTGTTTTTATCTACAACTGAATGTTTTGAAACTCTAACATCAAAGATTGTTGAGTTTAAGTTGTTTGTTGTAATTTTTTGTTTGATATCTCCAGCGACTTTGTCTTCATGTCCTGAATAACAGTTAACAACAAATCATTGTCCTTTATAAGATTCTAATTCTTCTAATAATTCTAAGTTTAATTTTTCCATGTGGGTCCTTTTATTTAATAATGCTTAATGCACGAAACAGTGATACTAATCCTAAATCTAATGAGAAGAATATAATAGCTGCAACTGTGATAAAAATAAGTACTGTTACAAATTTTTTACCAAGTTCTTTTCTTGTTGGTGTTTTTAATTTATTTGCTTCTTTTAATAGCTTGATCGGAAATTCTTTGAAATGAACTTTTCTACCTTCACTCTTGTGAAGTTTTTTAATTTCATGTTCTTCAATGATTGAATCTTTATTCTTCTCGATGTCTTCATATCCACCAAGGAGTTGAGCCTTCATTGCTAATCTCTCTTCGTTTCTATTTTTCTTAGCTTCACGCTTAGATTCTTTTAGCGCAAGCTTAGCAGCTTTTTTTTCATCTTTATTCATTATCTTGATTCCTTGTGTAACGTATGCAAGTTACATGTTTGACAAAACTTTTTAATTGATAATCTATCTTTTTGTGAAATTGAACTTTTTGTGAAAGAATAGTTTCTTGATAAACAATCTTCACAAATTAATAAAATCTTTTTCTTTGATCTAAGCATTAATTTCTCCAAATAAAAAAGCAATATTTCTATTGCTTAATATGTCAATAGTATAGCATAGAAAAATGTTAGTTCAACATTGTTTTATAGCTATCTACAAAATTGTTATATTGCCTACTTACGGTAGACTGGGAAAGATTCATAATATCTGAAACTTCTTTTTTATTGTGTCCTTCTAATAACAACTTAATTGTTTTTCTTTCAGTTGTTGATTTGAGACCATCAAGGTAGTAGTCACAATATAATCTAAAATTAATATCTTTAGTACCATTTTCTAGTACCGAAGAGTTGTAGAGACACAAATCGTTATTATAAATAACTTGTGTTTTAGGGACACTACCTCTACCGCGAACTGTTCGTATGCGGTCGAATATTCTTCTTTTAAATGTCATTGATATTATTTTTTTCATAGAATCAAATTCTAATCTACCGTACTTTTCATGGAAAGTATTAATTGATTGTCAACAAATAAAATACATATCTTCTTTGTCTAAACCAATTTCGGTAAATGCTTGGGAAGCCTTTCAGGTCATTTTTGTTAATAACTCTGCTAGCTCATATGTTTGTTGTTTGTCTAAATATTCACAAGATTGATACACTAAAATTAAATGGTTATTATCCACGACTCTTGCTCAGAGAATGCAAAATGATTCCTGTAGCAACAGATACGTTTAATGAGTCAATTATATTTTTTGTTTCTATTTTGAATTTGTAATCTGAGATGTTTTGAATTTTCTTGCTCACGCCTTCTCCTTCGTTACCAACAATAATTACAGATTTGGTATCAAATTTAATTTGGTCAATTTCAACAGAATCATCTGCTAAAGCTGAACAATAAATTCAATATCCGTTTTTTTTCAACTGCTCAATTGCATTTGATAAATTTGATACACGAGCAATTTTAGTTTTAAAAAGTGTACCTGCAGATGTTTTGAAAACAGTTGCATTTATTGCGACTTGATCATGATCTAGCATCAATATTAGATCAACACCAAATAACGTTGCACTCCTTATGATTGCGCCCATATTGTGGGGGTCTTGGATCTTATCCAAACATAGTATCGTATTGTACTTATCAATATTTTTACCAACATCACCAAAATGTGTATATTGAAATTCTTTGACTTCGCAAATAATCCCTTGGTGATTTTCTAAAGTTATATCATCCATTTTTCTTCTCGGAAGTTTTGTAACAGATACTTTAAGTGTATTTAAAATTTCTGTTTCACTTTTTGAAAGGCTAATTGAATCTTGAATATAAACTGAGATAACAATCTCGGGACTGTTTTGTAAAATATTAAATACAGGTTTTCTTCCATATAAAAAGTCTTTCATTACAATACCCCAATTCTTGTTAGTTCATTTCTTATTTCATCTGCTTCTTTAAATTGTTTTTCACTTATGTGATTTTTTCATTTCTTTAATAGCTTGATTTCTACATTGCTAATAGTTATTAATTTAATTTCTATTCCTAATACTTCTAATATTTTTACTAATTGTTTGTACAAATCACTAAATTCTTTATTTGATATTTCGGAATTAATCTCTTTCACAATTTTATCTACAAGAGTAATTACTTGTCCAGTATTTAAATTGTCGTTCATAAAACTTTCAAACTCATTTATATAGTCTGAACTTGTTTCATTTATTAATTCTAAGTTTTCATTAATAATTGATTGTTTTATTGTATTTGTTACTTTTGCAATTCATTTGTTTGCATCTTCAATGTCCTTATCAGTAATTGATAGTGGGTTTGAATAGTTTGTTTTTAGCATTAATAATCTTAAAACATTTGTTGAATTTGATTTTAAAAAATCTCTAAGGTTCACAATGTTACCAAGTGACTTAGACATTTTTTCTTTATTGACATTTAATGACCCATTGTGCATTCATATCTTCGAAAGTTCTAATTGATACATTCCAAAGAATTGAATACGTTCATTCTCATGATGAGGGAACTTTAGATCAATTCCCCCAACATGTACATCTAACTCTTTTTTAAAGTATTTGTCAACCAAAGCTACACACTCAGTATGTCACCCCGGTCTTCCTTTACAAAATTGTGTTTCTCAATTTAAACCAACTTCAGTTGATTTTCATAGTGCAAAGTCGAGTGGATCATTTTTTTCAGATAAACTATCATCTGAAATTAATTGATCAATTTTTTGTTTTGAAATTGATCCGTATGTATCTAAGTTGTTTTTTAAATCAAAATATACACTTCCATTTTTAATATATGCTTTTTTGCTATCTACTAATTTTTTAATGAAAGATTCAATTGTGGGAATTTCTTCAGAAATTTTAATCATACGATTTGGTTTGATGATATTCAAAGAATATAAATCTTCATTAAACTCTTTTATATATTTTTCTGTTATTTCGAATTCAGTTTTATTTTCAGCGATTGCTTTGTTAATTATCTTGTCATCGATATCAGTAATGTTCATCATGTAATCGACTTCAATATTTTGGTAATTTAAAAATCTAACTAGTACATCAGTTAGTAATATTGGTCTTGCATTACCTATATGAATGTTTGAATAAACTGTAGGTCCACAAGTATATATTTTTATTGTTTTATTTTTTAGGTCAACTTTTTCATTTGATCTCGAGTCAAATATTTTCATAGAAATTAAAAGTCCCTTTTTACAAGTGGCCCGATAATTTTATATGTTGTATATAACACAACAGTGTTGAACGCTATTTTAAACGGAGCTTGAACTAAACGTCCAACTACCATCGCTGAATAACCGGTGTCGCCTACTCCAAATAGGTTGGCCTCACCCCACGGACTTATTAATATGGTTATTACAAATTCCGAAGATATGGTTAACAATAATATGGGAACTAAAACATTAAGTGTTTTAGACTTTTTCTTGAAATGCAATGTTAGAACAAGTATTCAGGTACCAACAGCAACTGACACAATCATTATTGCAAATATGATTGCAAAATATTTAGCTTCCAATTGTCATTTCAAAATTTCAATTGGAATCGGTAGACCATTTGCATCTAACCCAAGTGGTGCCTCTCCACCATAGATAAACAATATAACTCCTGCAAACATTAATAAGAAAACATTAATTATTCCAAATGATATTCAGTAGTTACCTTTTGAAGCTCTCATGAATGAAGAAGCAACTCCACCAAAAAAACCATAAGCTAACATTAAAATAATGTATGCTGGGTGAATGTATGAGGGAACAAAAATCATTACTAATAGTTCTGTAATTCCACCAATAATTAAACCGATGACTGGACCAAAAATGAATCCAGACATCTTTACCAGAATACCTTCAATAGCAATTCTAATTGGAGGAAGTACCGCAATCGGAACAGTCATACAAATAACAATAGTAACACTTACACTTACTGCAATAAGCATAGTCATTCCTGTTATGTTTTTTGTTGAGAACCTAATACCGTGATATCTTTCTTTTAAAAATACATATGATCCTCAGTTATACAAGACATAAAAAAGCGCAACAATTCCAATCAATATTGAAATAGCGATAGCTAAATTAGAACCTTCTAATAAGTAGTGTTTGAAGTCTGTTAAATTGCTTAACATTGTGTCGTCCTCTTTTGCTTATATTTTACTAAATTATTATAGGAAAACCTTATTTATTAATAATTCTATTTTTCAAAATCAATTGGGTTTTCACCTATTTCCGCTAACAATGAATTGATTTTTGAAAATGGTTTTGACCCTTTGAAACCTCTATAACTTAATGGTGATGGGTGATGGGATTTTATTACATTGTTTGTTTTAAATTCTAACTTATCAAAAACCTTTTGTGAACTATTTCCCCATAAGCAATAAACTATATTTGGATTTGATTTATTTAATTTTTCTAAAATACTAATTGTTATTTTTTCTCAACCCAATTCTTTGTGTGAGTTAGGTTTATGTGGTTCGACGGTTCAAATTGTATTTATCAGAAAAACACCTTGTCTAACTCAATTAGACAAATCATTGTTATCAAAGTGATCAATTCCTAGATCGTCTTTTAATTCTTTAAATATATTTTTTAAACTTGGTGGGGTTTTTATTCCATTGTTTACACTGAACGCAATTCCGTTTGCTTGTCCAACGTTGTGATATGGATCTTGACCAATTATCACAACTTTAACATCTTCAGGTTTTGATAATTTAAAAATAGTAAGTAGATCATTTGATGTTGGAAAATAATCAGTTTTTATTTTAGATTGAACTTGACTAATCTCGTCAACAAGTTCTTGTCCTACAAAATAATTTCATTCTTTATTCATAACTTCTCCAATAAAAAAAATAATAGCAATTGCTATTATTTTAAAGTATTAATTTGTTGTTTCTGTTTCAAGTGTTATTTTGATATCGTCAAACATATTTTTACTTCCACTAAAATCTTTGGGATTATTTGCAAATGTGAATCCACCAAATAAATAAGGAACTCAATAATATAGACTTGTTCTTGTTGTTTGTTTTATTTTCTTGCCATCCACTTCAATTTCTTCTGTTGTTTCTTTTGTAGTAGCTGTGCTTGGCATTCAAACTGTTTTTATACCAGCTGCTTTAATTTTTATTGTTTCATCATTTTCAAGATTATTTAAGTCACCATATTTGATTTCAAAATTAAGTGAGCCACCAGGTATTTCACCGACTACAAATGAGTCCATTAAACTAACGCCATATTTAGAATCTTTATTTTCTTCTGTTGATTTTATGTACGTCAAAGTCGGTTCAGTATTAAATACAGATGTGTTTTCACCCTCTGTCGGTTTATCTATTATTTTTATTGTAGTGTCTTTTGAATATGGCAGAGAATCACCTATGACTTTTTTTTCTTCAAGAGTTTTTATTGCCTCTTCAAATTTTTCTCTATTTTTACTTTTGAATTCTTCTTCAGGCTTATCTTTGTTATCGTGATTTCAAATACTTTCATCATCGAATGCCGCTTTATAGTTTTCATATGTTTTTGTAGGTGTTAAGCTTGGTTCTTGTAAATTACCGTCTTTACTTACTTCGGTAATAAGTGTGAATCTCATTTTAGTTTTTGCATCAAGTTCTTTAAACTCGTTTGTCATTTTAATCTCTTTAAATCCATCATTGTTTTTTGAAGTTAATCTTCCATATAAGTCTTCATCTTGAGTTTTAGAAATTTCATATAAGTTTTGAGTTTTAACTTCTTCACCAAATGTTTCATAAACCTTTTTTAATTTAGCGTCGTTGTGGTTATATTTAGCTTCGTTAAATGTTAAAAACTCCAACAAACTAATCATTGTTTTTTGGGGCTCACCTCAATATTTTTTACCAGTTTCTTTATCACCGATATTTTCGTCGCCAATAAAAAGGTCAATTGGTAAAGTTTTCATACCACATGATACTACAGTTACTGCACCAATGGTTGTTGTTAGTGTAATTGCACCAATTAATGCTAATAACTTTCTCATGTATATTCCTCGTTTATTTTATTAATTATATATTACATTTTTTTATTTTCAAATTTACCAAATGTTTTAATGAATTCTAGTGACACTGTTCCGATAGCACCATTACGGTGTTTTGCAATAATGACATCAGTGTTTGTACTTTCTTGTTCTTCTTTTTTATAATACGCTTCACGGTATAAAAACATAATGATATCAGCATCCTGTTCGATCGCTCCTGAATCTCTTAAGTCACTCATCATAGGTGTTTTGTCTTCTCTCTTTTCAACTGAACGTGATAGTTGTGATAGACAAATAATTGGTATTTCAAGTGTACGCGCAATTGTTTTTAGTTGTCTTGAAATTTCAGAAACTTCTTGTTGACGACCACTTGGGTTTGGGTTGATTGAGTTTATTAATTGTAGGTAGTCAATGAATGCAATTTTGATATTATTTTCATGTTTCATTTTTCTCAGTTTTGATTGAATTTGTAAAACATTAATTGAAGCCGTGTCATCAATAATAATGTTTTGTTCTCTTAAGATATCTGAAGCATCAGTTATGTTTGCTCAGTTTACATTTCTTGCATTTCTAATTTGTGTTCCATCAATTCCACCAACTGATGAAATCATTCTTTGGACCAATTGTTCTTTGGGCATCTCAAGTGAAAAGAAGGCTACTCCACCTTTTTCTTTTCTCATTTTATCAGACGCGTTAAACGCAAGGTTTAGCGCAAAAGCCGTTTTACCCATTGATGGTCTAGCTGCTAGAATTACTAAATCTGATTTTTGTCATCCATCTGTGATTTTGTTTAGTTCACTAAATCCAGTATCAACACCCGTAATTTTGTTTGTTGATCTTTCAGCCAACTCTTGCATATGCTTTATAACATCACCAAGGATATCTTTAACACTTTCTGGTTCATCTTTTTTTGATGTTATATTAATGTTTAAAATATTTTCTTGTGCTTCAGAAATTATTTGATCAATGTATCCACCTTCAATTCTTTTATTTTTTATACCTTCAATTATTTTATCTAGTTGTCTACCTTTAGAGTGTTTCATTACAACCTCTAATAAGTCTCCATAACCTTCATCAGTAAAGTAAAGTGTTGTGATGTCATAAAGTGCTGGTCTTCCACCAATAACCTCTAGTTTCTTACTTGTTTCAAGATGTTCTGCAATTTGTGTCGTAGACACAACTGTGTTCTTACTTACAAGATCAGATATTGCTTCAAAAATTATTGCATGTCTCTCTGTTGAAAAATCACCTTTAGCAAGGTTAGAAATAACTTCGTATGCAACTGTCTCTGAGTTTAGTGCCATAGCTAACAGGTCAGCTTCTACACGCTCTAACATTTCTTTGTTGTTCATTGTTATTTCTCCTCAATTGTTATTTTTAGTATTGCTTTAATACCGTGACTTAATTTGCAAACCACCTCTTTATTACCAGTTGATCTAAAGTTTATTTTTTCAACAAATGCTTTTTTAGTAATTGAAATATTATTCTTATTTAACTCACTTAAAATTGCAGATGATGTGATGGCACCTTGTGCCATTCCGTTATTCACTTTCAAATACAAAATAATATTTAGATCTTCAATTTTATCTTTTAATTCATTTGCAATTTTGATTTCGATATCATTATTTTTATCATCTTCAATTTGGTTTCTTTTTCTTTTTTCAATGTTAAATGCAGTTGCAGGCATTGCCAAGTTTTTTGGAATTAATTGATTTCTTGCATAACCATCAGACACTTCTTTGATTTCATTTTTCTTACCAACATTTTTTACGTCAACTAATAAAATTACTTTCATGTATACCTCGAATTAATTATTCTTATTATATCAACAAGACGTTTAATTACTTGAAATAAAAAAACGGAAATATTCCGTTTTTCTTATTGAACGATAAAAGGTAGTAATCCCATTATTCTAGCTCTTTTGACTGCAGTTGCTAATGCTCTTTGGTGTTTTGGTGAAGTACCAGTAACACGTCTTGGTAACATTTGTCCTGTTTTAGATATGAATCTTTTTAATAATTCAACATCTTTATAGTCGATGTAATCAATATTGTTCTTTGCGAAAAAATTGACCTTTTTTCTTTTAATGATTTTTTTCATATTCTAATCCTCTCATAAAATTGAATCGTTATTTACAGCTGGAGTCTCATTTTTTTCTTCAACCAAATCATAACCATAGTTATTTAATGTTCTTGATTGTGAACTTTTTTGAGATTGTGAACCACTGTTTGCTGATTCTAAAAATGTAACTTTTGAAACATTCACACTTGTGTATGTTGTGTATTGTCCATTTTTATTTTCTGTTCTTACATTGATTGATCCCTCAACAGCTATTTGAGATCCTTTTTTTAAAAACCTTGCCATGTTTTCTGCTTGTTTATTTCAAGCAATACATGAAATAAATTGAGTTTGTCTTTCTCCACCGAAGAAGTCATCTACAGCAAGTGTAAATTGAGTATACGGTTTTGAATTAGATGTTGATTTTAATTCAATATCTTTTGTAATTCTTCCGATTAAATTAACTGAATTCATTTAATTATTTTTTAGGAGCTGGTGTTTTTACAGCTTCCTTTTTTGGCTCCGGTTTAGCAGTTGTTGTTGCAGCTGGTTTAGCATCAGTTGTTGCAGGTTTTGCAGCATCTGTTTTTGGTGTTGATTTTCAATCAGGTTTTGGTGTTGATTTTCAATCAGGTTTTGCATATGGTCTTCTTGTTGGATCGTATGCAGGTGTTGATCCGTCAGCATTTGCTGCATTAAATTTATTGTAACGTTCGATTTTTTTAGCATCATATGCTTTTTTCATATCGTCCATCATTTTTGCAACATCTGTTTTTGACAGTTTAGTTGTTTGAATGTAATTTTTTTCACTTTCAGTATTAATTGCCATTGTTCTAATAACGTTTCTATCAATTTTAGCAATACGGTGGAATTCCAAAATATTGTCTGAATTTGTTTCTGCTATTACTACGATGTATCTACCTTGTTCTTTTTTATTGATTATGTATGCAAATTTTTTGATACCTCAATCTTCAGCTTCGATGATTTTACCACCGTCCACTTTTAAAATGTTTTCAAGTTTAGTTCTTAATTCTTCTACGTTTGGTGTACCTTGATCTAAAATGTACATTACTTCATATTTTCTTTTCATAACTTTCTCCTTATGGTCTTTGGCCTAAAGCGGCAAGGAGTTAACTACGTAAAATAATTAACTCTTAAAAAATATTATACTATTAATTATAAAAAAATATCGATGTTGTTTTTTTCACAGTCTTCAACAAACTCATCATCTCAAACAGAAGCATGAACTTCTGCTACGTGTTCTTTTTCTAAAATCATCATTGAAACTGCATTTGTATATATTCCAGCAGTTATAGTTCTTGGTAATTCATTCTTTTTAATTAAGTGGTTGTATCCTGTTTCTGATTTTCAACCTTCTCTTGAAATTATATTTTGTTTTTTTAGAACATCTCTTCCTACTTGATAGCTTGCATAAGCTAGAGAGACCGATGTTTCAATTACATTGTTATAAACAAATAATTCAACGTATGTATCAAAGTCAAAAACGTCATTTGAATGTTGATCAAATTCTTTTGAAGCTGTTTGGTTTTTTATAAAGTTAGTTAAAACAAATGTTCCATGTTCTTGACCAAAGTGGTCAATTCTTTCTTTTAAGTTTAGTAAAGGATACAAGTTTCTAAGTTGCGAGTATTTTATGAAAGTTATTGATTTTGAGAGGTGGTTATTTGACAACTCTTTATACTTACTTGTAATTTGTTTATCAGATTTTTTTAAAATTCTATAAATCTCAGAAATAACAAAATTAACTTTATCCATTGAGTATTCGCTTTGAACTTGGTCGAATCCAATTTCTTTATGAATAATTGATTTTGTATTTGAAGGCTCAATATTTCTTCTTACGCAATTAAATTCGGTGATTACACCTTCATCAACTGCAAAGTTATTTCTGTGTAAAAAATATCTTCTTCATTTATTATTTGAAATTAATAGCTCACCAAAATTATGTTTAGTTTTTATATCAAAATCAATTGCTCTTTGAGTTAGTTTAAAGTCATCATTTAATCATAATTTTCTCTCTGTTATAAGACCACTGTCGAATTGTGTTAAATTAAACTTTTCAATTAAAGAAGCAAATAAACTCACTTTAATTTCATTAAGTGAGTTTATTGTTTCTCTGTTGTTTAATTTAGAGGCATAACCTATTTTGATTTTTTTCATTAACTATTCCTTGTTTTTTAATTGAGGGAAAAGCAATACATCTTTAATTGAATCATTTCCAGTTAATAACATAACTAATCTATCGATTCCAATTCCGATACCACCTGTTGGAGGCATCCCATATTCTAGCGCCTCTACGAAGTCAATATCCATATCTGTAGCTTCGTCGTTTCCGGCTGATGCTTCTTTGATTTGATCTAAGAATCTATCATATTGATCAATTGGATTATTTAATTCTGAGAACGCATTTGCGTATTCCCTACCAATAATAAATAATTCAAATCTATCTGTGAACCTGGGGTCATTTTTATTTCTTTTAGCAAGTGGAGAAATCTCAACAGGATGTCCAAAAATAAATGTAGGTTCTACAATTGTGCTTTCAACAAATTCCTCAAAGAATAAGTTAATTATGTGTCCAACACTGAAGTGATGTTTTTCAACTCTCACTTTGTGTTTTTTTGCTAAATCAACTGCATTTGCATGTGTCATTTCTTTTCAAAAATCAACGCCAGTAATTTCTTTAATTGCGTCTACCATGTGTCATTTTTTGAATGGTTTGTCTAAATCTAGTTTGTGTCCACCGTATTCTATCTTACAAGTGTTATTTACGGCCATACAGGCCTTTCTAATCATCTCTTCTGCAATATCATATAAGAAGTCAACATTCTTGTATGCAACGTACAATTCTAGTGTTGTAAACTCTGGGTTGTGTCTTGTGCTTATTCCTTCATTTCTGAAAAGTCTACCAATTTCATAAACACCTTCAAACCCACCAACTATACATCTTTTTAAATGCAACTCTGTGGCAATTCTTAAATAGAATTCAGAGTCTAGTGCATTGTAGTATGTTGAAAACGGAGCAGCCGAAGCACCCCCACGTAGGTTATTTAATATTGGAGTTTCAACTTCAAAGTATCCTTTGTCATCTAGTGTGTTTTGTAGTGTTCTAACTATTTTAGTTCTATTTTTAAATGTAGTCATTGTTTCTTCGTTCATTATCAAATCAACATATCTTCTACGGTATTTTTCTTCAACATCAGTTAGTCCATGGAACTTATCTGGAAGCGGTCTTAATGCTTTTGTTAATAAAACATATGAACTAACACGTAATGTTAATTCACCTGTTTTAGTTTTCATCATTGTACCTTCAATTCCAATAATATCTCCCAGGTCTAATTCTTTAAAAACACCAAATAATTCTTCGCCTAAAACATCTTGTCTTACATAAATTTGAATTTTTGAATCTTGATCTTGAATTAAAACAAATGCAGCTTTACTTCCTGCTTCTCTAAATGCACGGATTCTTCCAGCAACTTTAAATTTGTCTTTCTTTGTTTCTAGTTCTTCTTTTGAAAATTTTGAAAAATCATTATTTAGATTAATGATTGTTGTATTTCTGTCAAACTTATCTTCCAAAAATGGATCCATTTTTTTTGAAACTAAATCTTCATATTTTTTTCTTCTAACAATTTCTTGTTCACTAAATTTTCTCTGTGACATACTTTACCTCTTGTTCATTTAAATTATACATATCTATTATTCTAATAATGTCTTTTATCCCGTTAATTTTTGAAGCTTCTTCTTTCATAAATTTACAAATTTCTCTTTTGGGCAATGTTCCAATGTATCAAACAAATTGTTTTCTCATTTCTTTATTTGCTAAGTTCTCGCCTTTGAATTTTACAACCAATTCATAATGTCTTTTAACAACTCTTGATCATTCTTCAAATGTTGGTTTTTCCATTATTTTTCCAGTCTCCATGAAGTAATCAATTTGTTTAAATATTCACGGATTACCTTGTGCACCACGTGAAATCATTACAGCATCACAACCAGTTTGATCAAACATATCTTTAGCGGTTTTCTCATCAACAATATCACCATTACCAATAACCGGTATTATTAACAAGTCTTTTGCTTTTTTAATTCATGATCAGTCAGCATTACCGCGATACATTTCTTCACGTGTTCTTCCGTGAATTGCGATTGCGGCAGCTCCGTTATCTTGCGCAATTTTTGCAGCTTCAAGTATAGTTAATGTTTTTGAATCTCAACCTAAACGCATTTTTACAGTTACTGGTTTAGTTGAGTTTTCAACTGTAGCTTTTACTATTTCACCAATTTTATTTACGTCCTTCATGAGTGAAGAACCAGATTTAGATTTGATAGCAACCTTCGGTGCAGGACAACCCATATTTATATCAATGATTTGACAATCAGAATACTCACTTACATGTTTTGCAGCTTCAGCAAAACTCTCTTTACTTTCTCCAAATATTTGTAACGAAGTTATTGATTCATTTTTATCAACATAAGTCATTGAAGCCGTTCTTAAGTTTTTATGTTTCAAACCTTCAATGCTTACCATTTCTGTATAAACCATACCAGCTCCAAGCTCGCTACAAATAACTCTGAATGCAGCATCACAAACTCCAGCCATTGGTCCTAAAATTGCTTTACCTTTTATTTCAATATTTTTAATGAACATACTTACTAACCAATTCTTTTTCCATCAATATAGAATTTAGAATTTAATTCATAAAAAACAACTCCGACAGTTTTTCCTTCAACACCAAAAAATGATTTTAAATGGTTTGCAAAAATTTCTTCTTTGTCTGGTCTAGACATTCATTCAACATTTATTATCACTGCATAATCTCCATTGCCTTGAGTTACATCAACATCTTGGTTTATGAAAAAGATGTTTTCTTTTTTTGCGACAATTAACTCACATATTTCATCTACCTTGCTCATGTATTCATTTATTTGTTTTTGTGTTGTACCACTGAATTTTATTACTGGCATAATTCTGTCTCCTAAAAGTAATTTTATTATATAAAGTTTACAACCAAATTTGTTGTAATTTATTTTGGAATAAAAAACTACAAGTATCAATAAGATAACCTTGTAGTAATTTGTTGATTTTAAATTCTATGATCAGTCGATGTCGGCTGGCTTCATTGGGTTTTGGTTAATTTCATTTGATCCAATTTTTCCGTTTGATACGTGAATAATTTGATCACCAACTTTTGCAATGTTGGGGTTATGTGTAACGATGATAACTGTTGTTTTAAATTTACGGTTAACGTCAATTAAGATTTCTAAAACTTTTTTTCCCATCTCTTCATCAAGGGCACCTGTAGGTTCATCACCAAAAAGTATTTTTGGATTTTTAGCAATGGCTCTAGCAATAGAAACCCTTTGTTGTTGTCCACCAGACATTTGGTGAGGGTATTTATCAATTTGTTCTTTCATACCAATTGTTTCAAAAATTTCTTCAATCTTTAAACCTTTGTTTTTACTTTTGTTTAGGTTTTCCCCAATTTCAGTATTTTCTCTGGCAGTTAAGTTTGAAAGCAGGTTATATTGTTGGAAAATAAATCCAACATTATCTCTTCTGAATTTTGTTAAGTGTGAATCTTTAAATAATAATAAGTTTGAACCAGATACATAAATATCTCCAGCATCAACTTTATCTAGACCAGAAATAACGTTTAGTAAAGTTGTTTTACCTGAACCAGATGGCCCAAGAATAATAACTACTTTTCCTTTTTTAATTTCTAAGTCTATACCTTTAAGAACTGGTGTAGTGTTTGTTTTGTTTGAATATGCTTTTCTAACATTTTTCAACTCAATAATATTTTCTTCAATATTTGGTGCGTTGTTTGTTGTAGAAATGATTGCTCCATCTAAAACTTCTTTAGAATATTTCTTTACTAATTTTTTGTTTTGTTTTTGTAAATCTTTTAATTCTTTTACATCATCATACTTGTAGTCAACTACTTCTATTACTTTGTACTCTCTCTCTACAGAAACTGTTTCTGTATTATCATCACTTGTTTGTGTTTCAGGTTTTACCTCTTCAACCTTTACTTCTTCAGCTGCTACTTCTTCAGCTTGAACCAAGTCTTTATCTTTTTTTGACATGTTAACTCCCAATGTTTTTAAATTACTTTATTAATTATTATATATTAATATCATTTAATGATATCTTATATTTTTTCCCACAGAACTCACACACTATTTCTGGTTCTTCTTGTTTGTCTAATATCTCTTTAATATCAGCTTTTGATAGTAGCGAAATGAATGAAAGGGATTTTTCATAACTGCATTTACATTCAAATTTTAAATCATTTGTTACACTCAAAATTTTTGAACCCGGTGCTAGATCTTCAACTAAATAATTATAGTTCATTGTCTTAGTAAGTACTTCTCTCATGTGTTGTGTGTTACCTATTTTTGATTCAATATAGTCAACATTTTCTTGTGTGAAACCCGGAAGCATGTGAATCATTATTCCACACGACTTCACCGCTTTGTTATCTTTATCAACAATAGTTGTAGTTGATAGTATGCTGTTTACTTGCTCACTTTTTTTAATGAATAACATTGAGTTAATGTCAATATCACTACTTCTGATTTCTACAGCAGATTCAGAAAGCACGAGTCCTTCACGTATTTTTAATTGAGCCATTTGGCCGTTAGTTCCTAACAGCTGGTCATAAATATTTTTTTTCAAGTCTAACTTTTCTGGTTCCAATAAATAATTTTTAACACCTGCTCTGTATTTGTTGTCAAATATATCTACATTAATTTGCTCCAACAGTCCATCTGTATTTAATTGAAATCTAGTTTCTAGTTGTTTGTCTTTTGTGTTCAAGTTTATTAAAAGTGATGCGCAAATAAATTTTCCCAACATTGTAGATGTCAAAAAATTTGAACTTTGTAGATCAATGTTTTCTTGTAATGTATCTGTAATGTCTACAATTGCAATTGCAATATTGAGGTCATTATTTACAGCTCGTAATGTTATGCTCATGGATATTATTATAAATAAAAAAAGCGGTTTTAAACCACTTTATTAATCTAAGTCATCTGGTGACAATTCAATTAAGTCACCATTTTTGATTTCTTCTTCTTTTTTATTTTTTGCTTCTTTTTCAGCTAAAACTTCTTCTGGAAGTTTCATGTGTTTATCAATGTAAGCAATTTGTTCTGAAGTAATAGTTTCAAGAACGCGTAATGATTCAGCGATCAATTCTAATTCAGGTTTGTTTGCATTAATAACCTTAATAGCTTCAGCGTATGATTCATTCAACATTTTTGATAACTCTTCATCAATTTTAGATGCAACAACATCTGAGTAAGTACCCTTCATGTATCCCGCAGCATCTTCTTGCATAGTAACAAATTTTGTTAATCCTAAACCTGACATACCAAATTGTGTAATCATTCTACGAGCAATGTTTGTAGCTTTGTCTAGATCATCATGTGCACCAGTAGTTACTTTTGTTTTACCAAACATAATTTCTTCAGCAGCACGACCACCGAGGTAACCAGTAATTGTAGCTTTTAAATCATCAATAGATGAAAAGTTAGATTCATCTTTTGGAGTCATAATAGTATAACCTCCAGCTGATCCACGCGGTATGATTGTTACTTTTTGCACTTTAGATGCAGACTCTAATTTCATACCGATCAATGCATGACCTGCTTCATGATAAGAAACGATGTCTTTGTCATGAACTGTCATTGCTCTTGATTTTTTAGCCGGACCACCGATAACTCTATCGATAGCTTCGTCAATGTCAGTAACATCAATTATTTTCTTTTCATTTCTTACAATTAAAATTGCAGCTTCATTAAGTACGTTTTCAAGTTGTGCTCCTGAAAATCCCGGAGTACGTTCAGCAATATTTCTTCAATCAACTTTTGGTGAGACTGATTTATTGCGTGCGTGTAATTTTAAAATCGCTTCACGTTCACGAATGTCTGGTAATGATATTTGAATTGTTCTATCAAAACGCCCTGGTCTTAGTAAAGCATTATCCAAAACGTCAGCACGGTTAGTGGCAGCCATAACAATAATACCTGAGTTACTTTCGAATCCATCCATTTCAACAAGTAGTTGGTTAAGTGTTTGTTCAGTTGTTCCACCACCCATTGATGAATTTCTTTTTCTACCTACGGCATCAATTTCATCAATAAATATAATACAAGGTGCTGTTTTTTTTGCGTCATTAAACAAGTCACGAACACGACTAGCGCCAAGCCCAACAAACATTTCTTCAAACTCTGAACCAGCCATAGAGAAGAACGCCACTCCAGCTTCACCCGCAACAGCTTTAGCTAGTAAAGTTTTACCTGTACCGGGTGGACCTTCCATTAACACACCCTTTGGAACTCTTGCTCCATATTGTGCATATTTTTCTGGTTTCTTTAAATAGTCAACTAGTTCTTGTAATTCAAGTTTTTCTTCGTTGATACCTGCTATGTCTGAAAATTTAACAGTAGATTTAACTTGTCTTGGTTTTGATTTTTGACCACCAAGCATTCCGCCAGCTCCACCTTTTGACATTGCTGAGAAAATTCAAATGTAGAAACAAATTAAAATTATCATTGGTAAGAATGAAGATAATAATCCCATTCATGGGTTTTGTACTTTAGTTCTTGATACCATTTGTCCAATGAAATCGCCAAAGGCTGGATCATTATTTATGATTGGATTGTATTCAAATACGAATTGACCATAACCACCACCTTGAATGAAGTAACCAGATATAACAATTCTGTCAGATGTTCCAACATATTGACCGGTAACATTTTGAGCTAGGATTTTTCCATCCTGAACCATTTGAATGAATTCGTTTGCATTTAAATAGTTTACTGTTCCAGCTTTAACTATAAAAACTACAGCTATAACTAAAATTATAAGTAAAGCGATAATGATTCAAATTCATATCGATCTTTTTCTTTTGTTATTTTTCATTTTAATTTAACTCCACTAGGAAAATCATTCCACTATTAATTATATATTATATGAAATACATATTTGCTATTTTATTTTGGTACTCCAACTGACACAATGTTCAACTTCTTAACTATTTTTAAATTATCTGTTGTGATTTCTAAACTTTTTTTTGAGAGTAATTGTTTTACAACTTCTTTTATGAATTTCTTTTTTTTCTTTAGAACACTATTTGTTTTATCGTTTTCCCTAATTCAACAATAAACAAATCTGTTTATTTCAACATCATTCATATCGTCAAATATAGTTGTATCAAATGTGTCAGATAAATATTGTGTCTCATATTTAGATCTAAATTTTTCTACAATTCTATTTTGTGCAATGATTTGTTGCTCTACCCTGTCGAACGTTTCTTCTTCTAGATTTTGTCTAACTTTATTTCTAAGAAATTTTATATCGTCATTTGTTGAATCAATTGCATACGAAATATTTTCGGCTTCTAATTCAATTAAGATATTTGATTTTCTTAAATTCAAAATTGGTCTCATAATCTCAACATTTTTGTATGTTGTGATTTCTTTAATCCCATAATAATCTACAAGATTATTTCTTAGTGTTTGCATTGTGAATGTTTCAATATGATCATTGAAGTTGTGAGCTATCAGTATTTTGTCGAAACCATTTTCATTAATAACATCAACGAAAAAATCGTATCTAACAATTCGTGCCCACTCTTCAAAGTTACCTTGTACGTGTTTTGTATTTAAAACTTTAAATTTGATTTGGTTTTTTATGCAAAATTTTTCGACCACATTTTGATCAATTAACGAATCTTCTCTAAAGTTATAATTCACATGACAAACAATTATGTCTTTGTAGTTTTTTTCTTTAAACAATTTATTTAACAAGTACATAGAGTCAGGACCGCCGCTGGCACCTACAACAACTTTGAATTCTTTTAAGTCCATTTAATTCTCCAACATTTTTTTAACTTCATCAGTAAATGTTTCATCTTCATTGTGAACATATAATGGATCAACAATCGTCATTCCGTCATTGCCTCTGTTCTCAGCTTCGATTAATATTTTTTTTGCTTCTCCACCTTTTTTTGAATATACGATTCTCAATTTTTTAATTGTGAAATGGTGCTTTCTAAATAGGTAAATAATTTCATCCATTCTCGAAGCAATGTGAACCATTACAATTTTACCCCTATGTCTTAGGCAAATGGCGGCTGATAAAATTATTTCTTCTAAAGTTATTAAAGTCTCGTGTCTTGCATCAATTACTTCTTGTGATATTTTTTTAAATTTACTTCCTTCTTCAACTTTAAAGTATGGAGGATTGGAATAAACAATATCAAAGACATTATTATTTTTTTTAACAAACTCTTTAATATCTTCATTTACAACTTTGATTTGTCCATCTAAATTATTGCTCGCAATACTTTCTCTAGCCATTTCAATTGCATTCTCATTAACATCAACGCCGACAATTTCTGCTTTTGTATATCTCGAAAGTACAAGTGGGATTATTGCGTTATTAGTACCAAAGTCGCAAATTTTTTTAACTCTAGTTTTAATATCTATAAATCTAGCTAAAAGTATTGAATCAATTGTGAATACAAAATTTTCATTATCTTGTATCAACTTGAGGTCTTTATACCCTAAAACAAATGTTTCGAACTTCATTACAATACCTCATATATTTTTACAATTAAGTTTTCTAGTACCATATTACTAAAACTATTAACTTTGAATTGTTCTATAGCTTCAAGAAATTCCTTTGCAATGCCAATGTGATTTACAAGTATTTCAAACTTATAAGTTTCTTGAATTATTTCAATCAAATTATTTACTTCTGTTTTTTTATTTCTATTTCCAAATAGCAATAATTCTTTCTTATCTTTGTTTCTAATTATTTTGATTAGTTCATTTTCTTCTGATTCCAAATCATTTTCAAATGGAACCGAATACTTTGTACATCTAGATTTGATTGTTTCAAACACCTTAGAAGCGTTAGTGGTTGTTAATAGTGCAAAGGTGTTTGGTGTTGGTTCTTCTAAAAATTTAAGCAATGAATTTGCAGCATCTCCAGACATCAGTTCAGCATTTTTGATTACATATACTTTTATTTTGTTATCAACAATTAGGCTAGCAGAAAATTTTTCAATTAAATTTTCAATTTCATTTTTCTTTATCAACACATTATTTTTTATTTCAATTTTATTGATGATTGTATTTGTTTTTGAACCCTTGCATGAATAACATTCATCGCTTGGGTATGAGTTTGTTGGACAAATCACAACCCTAGAAACCTCATCAACAAATTCATCAATTCTTTTCTTACTATTTGATTCAAACAAAATAGCATGATGTAAATCATGCTTTGAAGCTTCTTTCTTAATTTTGTTTATTAAATCAATTCTATTCATTACTTAAGCACTTTAGTTATTTCTTTATATAAGTCTTCTGCTACTTTTTCTTGTACTTGATCAGCATTTATAGTTACAAATCTATTTGGATATTTACGCACAAGTTCTTTATAACCTTTATAAACTTTTTCTTGGAAAGCTAATCCCTCTTGTTCAAGTCTATCTAGTTCACCTCTGTTATTAACTCGAGACACAACCTTATCGGGAGCTATATCAAAAAAGAAAGTCTTAGTTGGCATATTATCTTCAAGTAATAATTCTTGAATTTTGTCAATTTTATCAACATCCAATTTTCTACCATAACCTTGATACGATGTGGTGGAATCCATGAATCTATCGCAAATAACGATTTTTCCAGACTTTATTGCAGGTGAAATCATTGTGTCTACATGTTGCTTTCTAGCGGCAATATATAACATAGTTTCTGTTCATGGTCTAATGTCAGAATTGTCAGTTGAAAGAATGAATTTTCTTAATTGTTCAGCTATATGATCTCCACCAGGTTCTCTAGTTAAAATAATATCGTGACCTTCTTTTTTTAATCTTTCTACAACTATTTTTGAGGCAGTTGTTTTGCCACTACCATCTATTCCTTCTAAAGTAAAAAACATATATCTCCTATTTTCTATTTGTGAACGCATCATTTAATGTGTTGTCGTCTACATAATCTAACACATTACCAACAGGCATTCCTTTTGCTAATTTTGTAATTTTTATTTTTTTTGTTGATAACTTCTTGATAATGTAATTTGATGTTACCTCACCTTCAATTGTGTAATTAAATGCAAGTATTATTTCTTTAAATGAATCAGATCTGTCAATCAATGCTTGAAAATCTAATGAGTCAGGTAGAATGTTTTTTCTTAAATCAATCTCACCACCAAGCACATGAATCATGCCATCAAATTTACTGTTTGCAATTCTATATGCATCAGTTATTGTGGCTACCACACATAATTTAACCTTATTTCTTTCTTCATTGTCACAAAAATCACATGTGTTTTGTTCCATAATATAAAAGCATTTTTTACAAATTGAGATGTCGTTATTGATTTTTGCAATTACTTCTAATAGGTCATCTATCTTATTGTTGCTTACTAAATCAAACAAAATCTTTTCAGCAGTCTTAGTACTTATTCCATTTATTTTTTTTAAATCTTGTACTATTTCATTAATCATTATTTAACCACCGTATAGTCATCATCTAAAAATAGATCCTTAGATTCTTTTGCTAAATCAGATTCGCTCATGTCTAAAATTTGAGATTGTAAACCTATATAAAAATCATCAACCATTGGGATTACATAAGCATCAGGATTTTTAACTGCAAGTACATACTCATCTTTAAGTGTTTTTGTTTTTTCTTTACTTATTCCATAAATGATTAATTCAGTGTCAAATTTTTCAAATATTTTTCTTCTAAAATCTAAGTCACTAATTTTGAATTGTAAGTAGTTACTTAGTATCGGTGTGTCCATAACTAAGACTATTGAACTATCACTTCCCGCTAATACTTTGGCACCAAACAGTGGTGAAAGTTCTTTTGCTAATTGAGGATTGAATTGAGGAGAACTAATATCAAAAATTTGATTTATAACTGTTTGATATTGTAAACGTTTAACTTTGTCTGCGTGTAATAGAGTTGCGACAAGCTCTGAGTCTTCAATTCAAATTGAAGAAATTTCTTGATATTTTTTATCAAGTGGTCCTTGTTGTTTTAAATTCTCAAAATATGATAGATCGTAAACAACTTTTGGTTCTTCAATAATAGTTTTTTCTTCTAATGTCATAGTGTCCAAAACACCAGTTTCTTCTTCAAGAATTTTATCAATTGTTTGATCAGCTAATAATTCTTCAACTGTTGAACCATCTGCAATATTTAAATCAGTTATTTCAATTGAGGGGTTTATATTTTCTAATATACCTTCACCCAATATGTAGGTACCAACATCTTCTACAACTTTTTTTTCTTCAATTGTGTTTTCTTCAATATCAACAGTATTATCCACATTGCCTAATACACTAGGTTTTACGACCACATTTGATGGTTTTTCTTCAATGATGACATCCTGTTTTACTAATTCTGTTTTCGCAATAAAAATAGGTTCAACTGATTTACCAACTCCACTTATAAGTGTTGTTTTACTAATTGCCTTTAATAAAGCTATAAGTAGTAACTGACTATCTATTGATGAACCTCTAGTTGATTCGTAAGCTTTAATTATTTCTTCTGATAGATCAAACAATAAGTTAATGCTTACATTATTAAATTTATTAACCTCATCAAGTGTTATGTTATAGTTCTTCTTAATTTCACCAATCATTTTAAATTCAACTATTTCTTTGATTAAATTTATTATATCTAGTGACAGTGATTGAAAGTTAATACCTTGTTGCTCTGCGTTTGCAAAGAAATCAATAACAAACTTAGCATCTTTATTAAGTACATTATTGATTAATTCAATCTTTTCTTCTTTAGTTGCTATAGAAAAGACTTCTTTTAATACAGTGTCATTAACATTAGTAGAATAAGAACCGGCTTGTTCTAATGTGTTTATTGCATCTCTTAATGATCCTTCAGACATATAAAATATTTCATTTAATGCATTATCATCAATAGTTATATTTTCTTTTGCTGCAATTTCACTAACTTTATCTTTTAAGTCTCCCTTTGAAATCCTTGCGAAGTTAAAGTTCTGACATCTAGAGATTATTGTAAGTGGTATCTTGTGTAGTTCTGTAGTAGCTAATATGAATTGAATATGTTGTGGTGGTTCTTCAAGTGTCTTTAAGAGTGAGTTGTAAGCTGATTTTGTTAGCATATGGAACTCATCTATTATATAAACCTTGTATTTTGAAAGTACAGGTAATGTAGATACATTCGAACGAATGTTTCTCATTTCGTCCACACCATTGTTTGATGCTGCATCTAATTCAAATATATCGGGGTGAGAGTTATTGTTTGCTTGAATACAACTGTCACATGTTTCACATGAAATAGCATTTTTTGCATTCAAACAGTTGATCACTTTGGCAAATATTTTAGCTACAGATGTCTTACCTGTACCTCTTTGTCCTGAAAATATTAACGCGTGTGAAAATTTGTCTGATTTTATTTGCTCAATCAATATCTTTTTAACGTTTTTATGTCCAGCCACATCATTGAATGTGCTTGGTCTATAAAATCTATATAATGAATTTCTTTTATACATAAATACCTCTTCTAGATAGTTATATTTTACTTTAAAGGTGTGATTATTATCTTAGTTTCTTGAAACATTTTTGCAACTTTTCAATATACAAATCAACATTTTCTTCATTGGTAATATGAATATATTCAATTCTAGGGCTTTCATAGTTATTAAACTTGTTTTCAGCATAATAAAATACTTTCTTAATTTTTACTTGTTCTATAGCACCAGTACACATAGTGCATGGTTTTAGTGTTACATATAGCGAATATTCACTTAAATTTTGATATTCTAATGTATTTAATACATTATTGATTACATTTATCTCAGCATGCTCAGATATATTTTTGTTTCGTTTTCTTGTGTTGTATGACTTTGAAATGATCAAACCATTTTTATCTACCAATAGCGCAGATACTGGTACATCTGATGATTCGTCACATTTATCTAAAATGGCATAAAGTTCTTTAAAATAGTTCATGTTTTCCTTCAAATAAAAAGTCAAAGTACAAGGCACGTTTCCTTAAGGCTGCTATCTTCCGATCCTGACCTAATTCAGCTGTTACCCCTACAATGACATAATGATTTTAACATATTAAATTTTGAAATAAAAAATGTTTCACGGGAAACATTTTATTATTTTATAAACTTATCATTATTAAAATATGGTTGTAAAACCTTTGGAAGTGCTAGTTTTTCGCCATCAAAGTAGTTTTCCAGTATTGCTGCGAACAATCTATCGATTGCTACACCTGACCCATTTAATGTGTGAACATACTGGGCTTTACCAGCTGAATTTCTAAATCTTGTTTTCATATTGATTGCTTGGAAATCCCCGCAGTTTGAACATGAAGATATCTCACGATATTTGTTTTGCTCTGGGAATCAAACTTCTAAATCGTATGTTTTAACTGAACTGAACCCAATGTCTCCAGAACATAGTTCTACAACACGATATGGTAGTTCAAATAGTTTTAAGATTGATTCTGCATCATTAACCATCAATTCAAGTTCGTCCATTGAATTTTCAGGTTTTGAAAATTTAACTAACTCAACCTTGTTGAATTGATGTAACCTGATCATTCCTTTAGTATCTCTACCGGCACTACCTGATTCTTTTCTAAAACATTGTGTAAATGCTGTTAATTTGATTGGAAGTTGTTTTTCTTCAACAATTTCATTTGCATAGATATTAGAAAGTGGGACTTCACTTGTTGGAATTAAATATTGACCATTTTCTAATTTATACGCGTCTTCACCAAATTTAGGTAACTGACCAGTTCCATACATTGCCTCAGAATTCACAATTACAGGAACAAACATCTCTTTGTAACCATTGTTTGTGTGGTGAGTTAATAAAATATCTGCAAGTGCTCTAACCATTTTTGAACCTTTACCCGTATATACAAGAAATCTAGATCCACTAAGTTTAGGTCCAATTCCAAAATCTACTAATCCAAGTTTAGTTGCGATATCTCAATGTGGTGTTTCACGTGAAACATTTCCTTTTTCGTTATATCTTCTGATCTCAACATTTTGTTCTTCATCAACACCAACTGGTATGTCTTTGTTGGGTATATTCGGAATTGAAATTAATTTTTCATTTAATTTCAATTCAATATTTTTTAAAGACTCTTCTAATGAAATGATCTTTTTAGAACTTTTATCAATTTCTAATTTAACCTTAGCGGCTTCGGATTTATTATTGTTTCTCATAAGTTCCGAAATGCTTTTAGTTAATTTGTTTTTATCAGACTTTAGAGTTTCAAGTTCACTAATAATTTTTTTACGGTCAGTGTTATCTTTTAGTACATCGTTGATAACTTTTGAAAAATCAAAGTTACGTTTATTCAATTGTGCAATTGAATATTCCTTATTTTCCTCTAAAAATTTTATATCAATCATAAAAACCTCACTACACTTATAAGTGTTATACATATATTTTGTTCTTTTACTATTATAAACGTTTAAATAAATAGTAATAAAAAATACGTGACTAACACGTATATTTACTATTATTCTTCAGTATCTGATTCAATATTTGAATCTTCATCTGAAATTTCTTCGTCTCCAATTGAGATTTCGATTGTATCATCTACAACTTCATCTTCAATTAATGACTCCATAATTCCTTCTTTTACTGCTTTATTTCAAACAATGGTTGTAGAAGTGATTATTTCATCTTTTTCTAAACTAATACCTTTAACACCACTTGTATTTCTTGATTGAACATTAATTTCATCAAGTCCAATTTTTACAATTTTACCAATATTTGAGATCATGATTAATTCATCACTTTCACGAACGGGCATCATTGTTGAAAACAATCCAGTTTTGTCGTTTATTTTCATTCCGGCAACACCTTTAGAACCTCTACCAATTTTAGAGTATTCAGTGATAAGTGTTTTCTTCATGATTCCACGTTCAGATATTGTAAGGATGTATTCATTCTTGTAATCAGAACAAGCTCCAATAACGATATCATCTGTAACTAGGTTAATAGCCTTAACACCACGTGATTTACGAGAAAGTGATCTAAAGTTTTCTTGACCAACTTTAACAATACGACCATTTTTAGAACCGATAAGAACATTATCTTTTCCAGTTACTGGTACTACTGAAATTAATTCATCACCTTCATCTAATGTAATTGCTATCTTACCAACTTTATTAATTCTAGCGAAATCGCTTGTTTTAACACGTTTTCCGATACCATTTTTAGTTAACATGAATAAGAACTCAAACTTAGTACTTTGTGTCTTAATTGGAACTATAGAAGTAACTCTTTCACCTTTTTGAATTTCAATAAAGTTAACAACTGGCAACCCACGTGAAGTACGTGTGAATTGTGTAATGTTATATGCCTTTTCTCTAAACACACGACCTTTGTCAGTGAAAAATAAAATTTCATCTTTCATTCTACCTACACGCGACATAACAATGTGATCTTCAGCTGATGAGTTAATAATAACTCCTTTACCACCACGTTTTTGACTTCTAAAGTCTTCAAGTGATAAACGACGAATGTAGTTGTTTTTTGATAGGGTAACCATGATTTGAGTATCTGCAATTAATTCTTCATCTGCAATTTCAATAATTGATTCATCAATTATTTTTGTACGACGATCATCTCCAAATTTATCAGATATGTCTTGTAATTGATCAATCAATGTTTTGTTTTGTAAATCTTTTGAAGCAAGTAGTTTTTCTAATTCATCAAGTCTTGTTTTGATTTGTTTGATTTCTTCTTCAATTTTTGTTCTTTCTAAACCAACTAATCTACCTAGACGCATGTCTACAATAGCTCTTGATTGTTTAGCATCGAATTTATATTTAGCTTCAAATTTAGCAAATACTTCTTCGTTTGTTTTAGATTTTTTAATGATTTCTACAATGTTATCGATATCATCTAAAGCAACACTTACGGCAACTAAAATATGTGATCTAGTTGCTAATTTTTCTTGTTCAAATTTTGAACGTCTAATAATCATCTCAACTTGGTGTTTTACATAAAAGTTAATAATTTGTTTTAAATTTAAAACAACTGGAATACCTTTATTTAAAGCCAACATGTTGATTGAAAAGTTTGATTGTAGGTTTGTGAATTTGTATAGTTTTGTAATTATAAGTTGAGTGTTAGTGTGTTTTGCTAACTCTAATACTACTCTTATACCTTTGTAGTTAGATTCATCACGAATATCTGTAATACCTTGAATTTGTTTGTCTCTGTATAGTTCAACAATTCTTTCAATCAATTTTGTTTTGTTTGTTTGATAAGGTATTTCAGTTATAACAATTCTATCTTTTTCTTTATCATTTGTTTCAACATCAATTTTTGCTCTAACAGTGATTGAACCATGTCCAGTTAAGTACGCAGTTTCAGTACGTGGACCGCTAGTCATTAGCGCTCCAGTAGGGAAGTCAGGTCCTTTAATATGTTTTAAAAGATCTGTGATTGTAACGTTGTTATCTTTAATATATTCGATAATAGCTGCATTCACTTCTCTCAAGTTATGAGGAGGAATGTTTGTAGCCATACCAACAGCAATACCTGTAGCACCATTTACTAGGATGTTAGGGAAATAACTTGTTAGATATTCAGGTTCAATTTCAGTTGCATCATAGTTTTCTACATACTTAACAGTATTCATATCAATGTCTTTTAATAACATTGCAGAAATTTTTGTTAGTCTAGCTTCTGTATAACGCATAGCAGCGGCACCATCACCATCGATTGAACCAAAGTTACCATGACCGTCAACTAAAGGATAACGATATGAAAAGTCTTGGGCCATACGAACCATTGCATCATATACTGATGAATCACCATGTGGGTGATACTTACCAATAACCTCACCAACAATACGTGCTGATTTTTTATGTTGACTTTCTGCAGTAATTTTTAAATTATTCATAGCATAAACTATACGTCTATGTACTGGTTTTAAACCGTCACGTAAATCTGGAAGTGCACGTGACACAATAACAGACATAGCATATTCAAGAAAGTCTTTTTCTACTTCATCTTTAATATCAATCTCAACAATTCTAGTATTATCAATAAATTTATTTTCATCATTTTTTTTCATCTCTAATACTCCTTATTAAATATCAATATTTTCAGCAAATTGCGCATTCTCTGTTATAAATTCTTTTCTAGCTTCAACACTTTCACCCATTAATCTTGAAAACACTTCATTAGCAAGGAATGCATCATCTGCGTTTACTTTAATCATTGTTCTTGTTTCTGGATCCATTGTTGTTTCTCAAAGTTGGATTGCATCCATTTCTCCAAGTCCTTTATAACGTTGGATTTGGAATCTTGCGTTTGCATATTTAGTTTTCTTAAATGTTTCTAATTCATTATCTGTATATGCATAATCGAATTTTGTTTTACCAGCTTCAATTTTGTATAAAGGTGGTTGAGCAATATACACGTGTCCGCCTAAAATTAGGTCTTTCATGTAACGGTAGAAGAATGTTAATAATAAAACTCTAATATGCGCACCATCAACATCAGCATCGGTCATAATAATGATTTTGTTATATCTTAATTTTTCTAAGTTAATACCATCTTTTGTTCCAATACCAACAGCTGCAATAATTGATTGAATTTCTTTATTTTCAAAAGCTCTTGCTTGCTTAACTTTTTCAACGTTAAGTACCTTACCACGAAGTGATAGGATTGCTTGGTATTTTCTGTTACGTCCTGTTTTTGCAGAACCTCCAGCAGAATCTCCCTCGACTAAGTAAAGTTCAGTTCTTGAAACATCTTTTGATTCACAGTCAGCTAATTTACCCGGTAGAGAGAATGTATCCATGGCATTTTTTCTACGAGTATCTTCTTTAGCACGTAAAGCGGCTTTTCTTGATTTTTGAGTTAATAAGATTTTGTCTACAATCTTTTTAGCTTCACCAGGGTTCAATTGTAAGAACTCTGTGAATTTATTTCCAACAACATCATTAACGGCTTCTTTAGCATCTCTATTTGCTAATTTACCTTTTGTTTGACCTTCATAAATTGGGTCAACGTGTTTAATTGAAATAACAACATTGATTCCTTCTTTTAAATCATCTCAACTAAATTTAGTTGGCTTAAAGTTTTTAAGTGTTGTAGTGTATTGATTAATGATACGAACTAATGCTTGTTTAAATCCTTCAACATGTGAACCACCTTCAACTGTTGAAATGTTATTACAAAATGAAAAAACATTGTCGTCATACATTTGGTTATATTGCATAGCAACTTCAACTTCAACTGTAGTTTTTTTATCACCATCTTTTGATTCATAATCATCTTCACAATAAAAAATTGAATCAGTTACTTTTTCTTTACCTGAGTTAATTTCTTTAATGTAATCTTTAATTCCATCAGCAAATTGGTATTTGATATATTTATCATTTCTTTGATCATATAAGTCAATAAATAATCCTTTTGTTAAAAAAGCAATTTGCTTGATTTTGTTTTGAATTATTTTAAAGTCTCAATCAATTGTTTCTCTAAAAATAGAAGGGTCTGGTTTGAATCTAATTACAGATCCATTAACATCTGAAAATCCCATTTCTTTAATAGGCGTAGCTTTTGTTCCACCATCGTGAAAACGTTGGTGATACATTTTTCCATTTCTACTAATGATAGCATCAACATATAATGACAATGCATTAACTACTGATGCACCAACACCATGTAGTCCTCCTGAAACTTTATAAGCACTTTCATCAAATTTACCACCTGCATGTAAAACTGTGAAAATAGTTTCTAAAGTAGTCTTTCCTGTTTTGGGGTGAATATCAATTGGAATACCACGTCCATTATCTTTAATAATGATTTCATTTTCATTTGTAATAAAAATATTAATTTCATCACAATAGTTAGCTAATGCTTCATCAACTGAGTTGTCAAGTACTTCTCAAACTAAATGGTGTAAACCATTTATGTTTGTATTTCCAATATACATACCGGGACGTTTACGTACTGCTTCTAATCCTTCAAGAACTTGAATCTGACTAGAGTCGTAACCATCGGCACCTTCAATTTTTTTTATTTCTTTTGACATATTTTAACCTCGTCTAGCAAGTTAATTCTACCACAATATATACACGTATATATTGGGCATGTGTAATATATACGATAAAAAAACAAGTGCCATAAGTCACTTGTTTTTAAACAATTTAATTAGTTGATAGTGGTAGTACAATTTGGTGCAGATTTGGGTCTTCTATTGAACTAATAACTATAGGTCTTCTAAAGTCTGTTAGATTAATTTCTATTTGATTTGTTTCAAATGCACGAATTGCGTCTAATAAGAATTTTGAATTAAATGAAATATTTTGTTGATCTAATCCACGAATTTCAAAAGCTGTAAATTTTTCTGAGAAATTACCAATTTCTTTAATGCTTGATTTTATTGTTATTATTTTTTCATCAATAACAAAATTAACAACTGTAATTTTTCCTTCATCATTTGGAATGTCAGCTCTGTGAATAACATGTAGTATATCTTTTGTTTTTGCAAAAATTGTTGTGTCAAAATCTTTTGGAAAAGCAGCATTTACATTTGGAAATTTTCCCTCCAATAAAGTAGTTTGAAAAATAGTTGATTTAGTTACAAATGATACAGTACTCTCATTGAAAACAATTTTTATTTCATCAAAGTCATTTATTAATTTAACAACCTCTAATGCACTTTTGAATGGAATATTAGCTTGTAGTGAAGAATCTGAATTTTCATTTAAATCTATGATGTTTCTAGAAACTCGATAGTTATCAGTTCCAAATAAAAATAACTTATCTTGTTCTAATTTCAAGTTTATCCCACGTAATACAATTTTTTGGTTATATTCATTAACTGAAATAATAGTTTTATTAATTGCTTTTTTAAGATCATTTGAGTTAACAATAATCTCAACTCCTTTTCTGTTAAATCCAATCAAAGGGTAATCATCATAATCTAAAATGTTTAATGTAAATTCATTATTTTTACCAGTAATAAAAACTGAATTTTTTTCAAAGTTGGAAAACTTAACAATTTCATCATCCATCTTTTTTAAGATATCTAAAACAAATTTTCCTTTGATTAATATATTTCCTACTTCTTTAATATTTAAATCAAATTGATTATTTTCGATAGTATCTTTTATTGATACATTTTCATTTGAAGCTACTAAAAATATGTTGTCAACATTAACTTGAATAACTAATCCATGTAAGCTTGGAATATAACTTTTATGATCAATTATTCTAGTAACTCTTTCTAAACTTTCAATAAGTTTTTTTCTATTAATTTTAAAATTCATTTTAAACCTCTTATTCTTTTATTAACTTATTAGATTGTTATTACAGTGATGTGTAAGTGTGTAATTATTCAGACTCTTTAATTTTCTTTTTTAACACTGTTATTTCACGCTTAAATTCTTTTGATTCACTCATTTTTGCAATTACAGTGTTTATAGATGCACTGATTGTAGTTCTATTTTTTTTAAAAAATATTTCAATATCTGTTGTTGATTTACCTAAAACGTCTTTAATTAAATAGATGCAAACATTTCTCGATTGAACAACTTTTTGAGTTCTATTATTACTTTTTAAAATGGCTGAAGTTAAATCATAATGTTTTGCGACAATCTCAATAATTTTATTTTGAGTTGTTTCACCAAAAATTTTAATTCCGCTTTGAGTTATCAATTCTTCAATTGTTTCTTCAGTAACATTTTGATTTCAAAATTCTAATTTCATAAACAAACCATTGATTTCTCTAACATCGTTTTTAATTGAATTTGAAATTTTTGTTAACATGTTTGGGCTTAACGTATTTATATTATATTTCTTTGCATACACATTAATCAGTTTTTTTGTTGTTTCTATATCAAGGTTATCAATTTTAATAATCAATCCACTTGTGAACCTTGAAACAATTCTTCGGTCAAGCCCTAATAGTTGTGTTGGAGCATTGTCTGAAGTTATAACAATTTGTTTGCCATTTGTGATCAAGTCATTAAATACATCAAAAAATATTTCACTAGTTTTTTCTCCACCTTTAAGTAGTTGAATATCGTCAATTAATAAAACATCTAAATCTTTAAGTTCATTTTTAAAATCTTCAACTGATTCTTTTTTCTGAGTTCCGTGGAATATATTTTTTACACGTTCTTTTATTTGATTAACAGTAAAATATCGTACATCAATACCTTCATATTGGGCTTCATATTTTAATTTTATTGATTCAAGTAAATGTGTTTTTCCTAAACCAGACGGGCCGTAAATAAATAAAGGATTATATTTTGTACCAGGTTCATTGATAATGTTAATTGAAGCTCTGAATGCTTGCTCATTACATTTACCAACAACAAAGTTTTCAAAAGTTTTCTCATTCAACTTTTTAATATTCAACTTAATTTTTTTTGTCTTTTTACTACTTTCTTCAATTTTTTGAAATTCTTCAACTGATGCAAAAACAACTTCGTTTTCTTTGTTTAATAATTTATTTAAGAAGGCCACAATATCTTTTTTAATTTTTGATAGTTCTAAAAGTTCAAATTTACTTCTACCACAAATATAAATTGTATTATTAATTTCTCCAATACTTATTTTTTTTAAATGAGTATTGTATAGTTCTGGGTCGACAAGATCTGACTCTTTTAATCAACTTTTTAACTCAGCTAAAATAGATGTTTTGTTCA